>DASZHW010000037.1:0-85290 GCA_035937515.1 Terriglobales bacterium
CTTGTGTACGTCCATGCCGATATACTTAACGTCACGACTCATGTGAGTTGCCTCCTTGGGGGGAAGCTCATTCGTGCCAACGTCTATCTTTCCCCCAAGGTAAAAATGCCACCGTTCAGGACCGCCCTATTAGAAGCCGACATTAACCATCCTGAGTCTCGAGCACAGCCAACGCACACGCAGCTTCAATCTTCTGAAGCGGGGCGTTCTTTCATAATGCATTGACCCGGTTGTTGGTGTACGTAAGCGAACGCTGATCCCATCTTGACGAGAGTTTGAGTCTGTCATCAAGTGAACTCCTGCTGCACCTTAATTGGAGCATCCCTGTAAATACTCTACCTTCGGATGAACGCAACTGTCATGAAAGCGGCAGCTACAAAGTTGAGTATCGCCTGCAGCATGTTTCCAGCATTTAGTCTTTGGCGCTCCCCGCTTAGCCGAGCCACATCACCGCTTTCGAGCGCGGCAACCGTTTTATAAATCGGAACTTTGATCATCTTTGAGATACGTCCGGCTACCAGCCAAAGGGCAAGACCTGCCGTGATCCACCGATTACTGAAACCGTAGAGATAGAAATATGGGATCGCTCCGAGAAAAGGAATGGTCAATACCGTATGCATGAATGGAGACCTGGCGGAATGCCGATAGAGCGATCCTAGAAAATGTTTAAATGCGGGTTCATCCATATCATTCATAACCTTCCGAAGCACCCCAGCAATAAATATCAACAGAGCCGCAATTGGTCGCCACGGAAACAAAAAGCAGAAGTTCAGCCAAAGTTTGACTCATACTTGTCCTGATTTGCCAAGCGGTTTCAACCCATAAGCAGAATTTTCGCCGAAGGCCGACCGGGAATAAAAGCTCAGCGGCACCGCCAAGGCTGTCCGATGGGGTGTTGTTGGCATCGGCTACGCCCGGAGGGTCAGCCTGGGCACATACGAGCGAATTGTGGCACGGAAATCTATTCAGATCTTGGGTATTGATTCGTCGATCTCGTAGATAACTGGATGATTTGGATGGTCGCGCCGAAGGTAAGGTTCGAAACCACTTCGTACTTCGGCCTCCGCCAGTGCGGGACCGTAATAGACGGTATATTCCTGTCCACATTTTGACGTGGGACACGTCATCTTCACGTAAGTCCGTCCTTCTTCCGTGTATCTGTCGACGAGCTTCCTGAGGCTAGCCTGGGCAGCATCTTTTCTAATTGCAATCGCCATGGCGGACAATTCTAACAAACGGAAGCTGTTTGTAAATCTTCAGAGGAGAACCACAACTACGGCGCGGGGTTCGGCAGCGTCAGCCCTGCAACTTTTTCCATCATGGGCATCGCTGCGGTGCTAATCTTCTTCATTGCCGGTCTCTTTATATCTCTTGTGCTTCAAGCGCGCGATAACTTGGGAGCCTATCGCATCCCGTCGGAGACCGGCCTCTCATCCCAGCTGTTTACATCCGCCTTGGCTTCCTTCAGATGGGGATGTCGGGGTCGGCATCTTTCAACGGGGCGAAGAACTCGAGCGGCACGCCAGCACCGCACACCAAGCTTTAGGGTTTCGGTTTCGCTTGACTTCTGATGTCTGAGGACGACCACCCGCCGAGGACGTCGCTTCTGCGTTCAAAAGTTCTCCACCATCCACATATTGCCGTTTTGGGTTGACTCGTGGATAGCCAAATGCCTTCCGTCCGGCGAGGGAACACCCCAGACTGGCACGGGCGAGCCTCTCTCCTTTTGTTGCCACAGTAGGGAGGGGTTACCGTTCAAATCGACGTAAAGCAACGCACGACCGCCTGACACATCAGCCCCAACAAACAACCCCTTGCCATCAGACGCCCAAACCGCACTCGTCAGGCCAGTCCAACTCCGCACCCTGATTTCCCTTCTCGCCGAGCCATCCAAGGGGACGATGTGAATTCGGTCGTCCGGCTGTTTAACAATGGATATGCGGCTGCCATCGGCAGAAAGGTTCCAGGCGTATTGTGCGCTCGGGTCGACATCAAAGTTGGTTAACAGGCGGCCGCGGCCCTGTAACGGGTCGAAGGCGGTGAAGACGAGCTGCTTGCCGTCGGGTGCTCTCTCAGCAACCGCGCAGATGGTCGCGGGCGAGCGGGCACAGCACAGCCAATTCAATCGATCTGGCGCTACGAATACCAACTGAGGAGGACCTCCAGCCATTGGTACCCGCATGACTTGGGTGCGTCCGTCCTTCGGGGCAGTGTGGTAGAGAACCCAGCTGCCATCTGAGCTCACCTGCGGATCATTGGCGTCCCCTGGCCCGGTTTCGACGGGATCAGCAGTATCCGCGTCCAGAGACTGCTTGAATACACGCACTTGCCCATTGCGAAAGGATCCAAAAACAACGGCTCGACTATCCGCCGTCCATCCAACAGGGTAAGCGTGGTCTTCGCTCACTGTTAGGCGGTGCACGTTGGAGAGGTGTGTACCACCATTGTCAACCTCCGCAAGCTCGACGCCATCTTGGAAGTACCACCTTTGGAATGTGAGTCGCTTCGCGTCCGTCGTCGCACTCATCCAGTTCATGCAGAATCCCGCCCAGGCGGTCAAGCGTCTGGCCTTTGCGAGGGGCTTGCTCGTGTGTACATCAATCGGTCCTTCCCAGAAATTGCAGCTGCTCTCATTGGGGGGCAGCTCCGCGAGCGAATAAATCATTCGTCCATCCGGCAGCCACAAAAAATCCCTCAACCTGGGCTCAGAAAGCATCGTGACGGCTGGTCCACCCTTCAAGTCGCGGCTTTCGATGCCTATGGTTTGGACCTGGCCATCGAATTTGCCGTAGGCGACTCGCTGGTCATCCGGCGACCACTCGACTCGGAAAACGCCTGTATTCGAGTCCGCCTCATCGAGCTTCCGAGCCTGCTCTCCATCCGAGCTCATCAGCCAAATCTCGCGATTACCGAACCTCCCCGGATTCGTGGTGAACGCGATCATGGAGCCATTCCAGGAAACGGACCAGGCGTAAGCATCATCGCGCAGCTTTCGGGGCGCGACCGCCATTGCGGAGACTGTCCAAATGCTAGGACGATCGCCGGGCACAAAAGCAGTGGCGATGAACCTCGTATCGTTGACCCACGTAGGTACAACATCCCAGGTTACCGACTTTCCCCGGAAGGCTTCCGGCTGAGGAGTTGTTTGTGTCTCGCCGGTTTCGAGCAGCTTGACATGAATCCCATTCGGGTCCGTGTACGCGAGATACTTACCATCCCTCGAGATCGCACCCCCGGAGACAGCCTTCTCACTGGAATTGGTGGTGAGTTGCCGTTGCACTATGTCAGGCAAACCCGGAGCAGGGCGCTTGGTAAACCAGAGGAGTGCACCGGCGACCAGCAGCAGCGTAATGATGCCGCCGAGGGCAATTGGCCAATGCCGGGGTGCCAAGCGCACCGGGGCAGCAGCACTCTGGCGACCGACCGTTTCCCCAGTGGAACCTGGTTGACCGACAAAGGGCAGTGCACTGGCATTGCCTCGCGATTCCATGGACCGCTTCAAGCGTTTCAAGTCAGAGCGCATTTCCGAAGCAATCTGATAGCGCAGGTCGCGATCCTTCTCGAGCGCCTTGTTTGTGATTCGGTCCAGCTCAGAGGGCAGCCCAGGATTCACACTGATTGGCGAGATCGGTGCGAGGGCCAGGATGGCATGGAAGATCAGCGCCGACGTGCCGCCCGAAAATGGGGGTCGCCCGGTCGACATTTCGTAAAGCACTGCGCCAAACGAAAAAAGATCAGTGCGGACATCGAGTTCCTCGCCTCGGGCCTGCTCCGGCGACATGTAAGCGATTGTCCCGAGGGCAGCACCCGGCGTAGTCAGGTGCTCTTCGCTCAGGCTAATAGTGGCTGCTCCAACTTCGGCTATTTTGGGACGAGTTTTCTTGGCCAGACCAAAATCGAGAATCTTGACCTGACCACGCTCGGTCAAAAAAATATTTCCAGGCTTGATATCACGGTGAACGATGCCTTTGGCATGAGCGCTGTCGAGCGCGTCCGCAATCTGAATGCCGAGATCCAGCACTTCTTCAAGCGGCACAGGCTTGGCGGCAATACGACGCTGAAGGGTCTGCCCTTCGAGCAACTCCATAGCAATGAACGCGTGTCCATCATCTTCGCCGACGTCGTAGATGGTGCAGATATTCGGATGATTCAGCGCAGAGGCTGCTTTGGCTTCACGGCGAAAACGTTCCAGTGCCTGGCGATCCTGAGCGACGTCTGGGGGAAGGAACTTGAGGGCCACAAAGCGGTCAAGCCGCGTGTCTTCAGCTTTGTACACCACACCCATCCCGCCACCGCCGAGCTTCTCGACGATGCGGTAATGCGAAATGGTTTGGCCGATCATGGAATTGAGTCATGGTAGGTGCGGCACGAGGGCAAGTCAATGAAAGCCGAGAAGTTGGCGGTATCTCGAAAGGATTGTTGACGTAAAATCGCCAGTAAACCAACAACCCGGTTGAGTTTGAACGCGTGGTTACGTCAACAACGAGCTGGGTTAAACTAGCTCCCTGCATGCGCTACTACATCCGAGTTCAGGCACGAATCCCGACAATGTCGAGGAGGAGAACCAATGCGAACATTTCTGCGAACACTTCTGATCTGCCTTCTTGCGCCCGCCGCCTTGGCCCAGAAAAATCCGCCGAAAGCCGCTGTCGCCCCGGCCCCGGACAATCCGCTGAGCGCATGGAACAAGGTCGCCTACGGACGGGTGAAGGATATCTTGCTCCGCTCCGCCGAAAAAGTGCCCGAGGAGAATTACAACTTTAAGCCCACAGACGTGGTCCGCAGCTTCGGCCAGATCGTTGGACACGTGGCCGACGCACAGTACCTGTTCTGTTCCATCGAACTCGGCGAGAAAAATCCCGGCCCAAAAATCGAGGAGAGCAAAACCTCGAAAGCCGATCTCATCGCCGCACTCAAAGACTCCTTCGCCTACTGCGACAAGGCCTACGACGGCATGACCGACGCGTCCGCTACTCAAATGGTGAAGCTCTTTGGAAACGACGCACCGAAACTGGCCGTGCTGACTGTCAACAACATGCACAACATGGAACACTACGGCAACCTGGTCACCTACATGCGGCTGAAGAACATCGTTCCTCCAACCAGCGAGCCGGCGGTCCAGCCACAGCCGAAGAAATAAAGTGCCTTTGGGCCAGCCAGTTCGATGGTGGGGTGCGCCTATAGCACTGTGCGCTGAGCAACCTTCTCTGGGGAGATGCTAAGGGAGTGCCGTTCGTTCTGAATGGGCTTTTTCATGCAGGAATGCGTGACGTGATAGTCGTAGCCACTGCCCGCAGAATGAATCCCCGCAGCACTCCGCTCGACAACCTGAGCAAATCGAAGCTCCACAGTCAGCACATTTAGCCACAGCGAGCTGGCGTTCCTACGTCGCTGTCACTGGAAGCGGATTAGCTGGCTTGCGATAGAATTTTGGGTACGCTGCTCGAAAGAGTGCTTCGGTAATAGCTGATTTCATCCTTTACCTCAGATGCCGTCATATTTCGCAGGTACTGTTCAACCAACTTTTCCGCTTCGTGCAGACCTTCGACCTCAGCGACCATCTGCTCCTGATTTCGCTTGTGGTCAACTTTGTAAATTTGATAGTAATTCCGCGAAGGACGGTGCATTCTTACTCCTCGATGCGAAACGTTGCTTTAAATTCGGGTCGAACGCTCTGGACGGGCTTCTTCATGCAAATGTAGGTTACGTGATAATCGCCGCACCACTCGCAGAAGGACTGCCCGCAACACCACATGCGACAGTCGGCGCAAATAGCCACTCCGCAGTCAGCGCATTGAGCAACAGCACGATTGATACAGGGCATCGCTACGTCGCTGTCGCTTGCTCCGTGTTCGATCTGGCAATAGGTGTTCACGCTGCCTTGTTCAACTGCGCCAATTCAGCAAACAGCTTGCGGATGCGCTCACCAGCCCATTCAAATTCTTGAAGGTCAGAGGGACATCATTGCCGGGATTCTCATGGCCCGCCATCTCGACCATGCGGACGAATTGTTTGGTGAGCCGCAGGGAAGCCCGCGAACGGACAAGATGATTGCAGCGGCTGTGCACTGGGCGACTCTGATCATGAAGAAGGTTGACGTGATGGTCGGGAACTGACTCGCTATCGGCCCATTCAATCCGTGTGGGGCTTTCCAAGCACTTGTGTGAGGAACTCTCGCACGACCGATGCCCTGATGACCTGTTCGATGTTTCCTTGGTCGAAGCATAAGGAACAGATACCAGCAAAACTTGAATCTTGGAGTCCACAAGCCGCTCTCATCGGTAGACTTGACCCAAGTGGCGGCTCCGCTAATCCCTTTTGGGTGCATCCCGTCTTTGGCGAGTTCGAACAGGATTAAATAGTGCCTGTCTGCGTCGAACCCACCGTAAAACCTTCCCGTTGTAGGCGGGAGTACCTTTCCCTTGAACGGCATAACTAAAAGGAGAACCGCTTTGGGAACGACATTTCCGACCTTCGGGCCCTGGAATATCTTCGCAGCGGAAACGGGAAAGCCGAATCCGATAACGATGTCTTCAACCGCTGGGTCAACCCATTCGGTCTCGATGTCGAAGAACTCCAAGTACGGGCCTAGTGCATCTGGCTTTAACGTAATCAAAGCCAAGTCGTCCGATTCGTAACGATGTATGACTGAGTTCGGGTCATTCAATGGGAGAGGCAACATAGCATCTTGACTAGTGATTACGTCCGCCTCTTTGAAAGAGCCGGTAGGGCGGGCAAAGAAACTTAAGTTGGCAAGTTGAGCGTCTTCCAAAACATGCTTCGCGGTCAGGATGAAGTGGTGCTCACCCCATTTTGCTGCCACGCCCGTACCCGGAGATTCTTCTTCTCTTGCGGGCATACCTGATACTGGGTCTTTCCCCCATACTTCTCTTGCCGCATTTGCAATCCCGACCGTATGGGTCCACAAACGTTCGACTAAAGCCTTGCCCGTGTGGGACTGCATGGTCATGGGGTGGTCTCCGAATGCTGTCAGCAGGCTAACCTTCGCAGACAATCCTACGACATTGCACGAAACCGGTCACACTACGGTGTTCAGGGCACTTCGCAAAGCCTACTTGTGCAAGTAGACGCCCCGGCTTCTTGCAGTTCACTCGGGTGGGTGAGTCAGAAATCATGCAACAAGGCCATCCCCATAATCCCAGGCACGTCGTCGAAAATTCTCGAAAAATTGTCCGCGCAAGTGGAATGGTCACTTCTTGCGCTGGTTCTTGCGGAGCGCGTCCATCATAGCGGCAATGCGTTTTTCTCGGGTCTCGGGTTTCTTCGCGCCCTCAATCTCCCGCACATATTCCTTTTGATGGGTGAAGGAGAGCTTTGGCCAGAACGCCTTGGCCTTAGGATCGCTGTAGATGATTTTCTTCAGATAACCAGGCACCGCTACCGTCCACCTGTCCTCATCGAGTTCCATAAGCACGGCGACGGTATCACCGGCCTTGCATTTGGCTCCGGCACGCATTTGCGCGTTGACCACCATCATGTGTCCTTCGCCCATATTCATCAGCGAACTGCGGAAGGGAAAGCCGTTGATCGTGCCTTTGAATGGCACTCGGCCTTTGCGTTGGAAGAATGCGACTACATCAAACGACGGCTTGAGTGCGGCTACCTCGGAACCTGCCTGACCGAGTAGCTTGACCTTGAACTTTTGCTGCGTCATCGGCGGTGGCTTCCGGCTTGATGTTCTCAATCATCCAGCTATTCGCCAAAACGCCAAAATTTGGCAAAAATTTTATGGGCTCTCATAACTTTTAAGAGCCGGGGCGGGGTTTTTGGCCGCTTGGATCGGTTCTGACTGTGCCCAGTTTGGTGCCCACCACCAAACCTTACTAAGTGCGACCGAGTTATAGGGGATCGCTGGAAAGCCTTGCTGGGCATGGCACTCGTAGCACTTGGTCGCAATTCGTGGCGTTCAGTGCAAGTTGTTGATTTGTCGTTCCACAGGTACTCTTAATCAGTAGGTTGAAGGTTCGATTCCTTCCGGGCTCACCACCTAACCCCTGCTCCATACCGGCGGTTGAACCAACTTTAGCTTAACCATACGCCGAATAAAATACAGAGCTGCCACCAGGCACACCAGCACCGCCACAATCGAGGCTTCCGGTCCAAATTGCCCGCCGGTGAGAACTTGTGAACCGCGCACCGTCCCTCGAATGATTCCGCTGTTCGCCGTCCCTCCCGAGACCGACATGCCAAACAGCGAACCTTCCGTGAAGTTCCAGCCAATGTGCGCACCGATAGGCAGCCACAGCCGGGTCGTCGCAGCATAGAGTGCACCCAGCAGGATGCCCGCTTCCAACGCGATTGCCAGCGAACTGCTGACTGTGGCTCCGGGATTCGCAGCGTGTGCCGCCCCGAAGAGTGCAGCCGTCAACAGGAGCGCGCCCCAAGTCCCGAAAATCTTCGCGCTCAGGCGAAACAGCAATCCACGAAATAGGATTTCTTCCAGAACTCCGGCCAATGCAGCCAGCACGAAACCCTTCGCAAGCTGGTCGGCGGTGCCTTTGCCCTCAAAATGATAAACGCCCGTAGCCCACAATATTCCCATCACGGCAGAGAAGAGGACGAATCCCAGAGCTATGCCAGCTATGCCTTCCGGCAGAGCACGATCGGCCGCCAGTTCGGTTGGAGAGCGCCGCTCAATCCATTTCGACGCCGCCACATAAGCCACAAAGCACAGCAGCGTCAGAATCGCGGCACCAAGCAGTGGCGCAGTGTGCTTGCGCAGCCAAGGCTGCACCAGAATGATCATGGCGACGAGAAGCACCAAGTTTAAGCAGCCAAGTCCAACTTCTTTCCAGGTGTTACGCAAGGCAGTCTCGCATGAAGCTTTGTCTGAACCGCAGACAGCCTAGCACCAAACGGTGAACGACGGCCAGGACGGAGTAATTCGTTGTTGACGTAAACGGGCGACCCGCCCGGACGATTCTAAGGGGCAATCGACGCCTGCTCCTTCCGTAACCTCCCTTTCCATAATCCCGGCAACTATTCTGTTTCACGGGGGGTTTACGTACGCATGATCAGCAAAGTTACCAACTCGCTTATCGTCCTGGCAGTAGGGGGGCTGATGTTCGTCGGCTCTGCTGCTGCTCAAACCGCAACCACCACCTCAGGCGCCGGACCCGGTGTGGTCGATCCAGGTCATCCGCGCGTGAATGAAGTAAACAGCCGCGAAGAGAATCAGCAGAAGCGGATCGCCAATGGCATCAAGAACGGCTCATTGAGTCCGAAGGAAACTGCCAATCTGGAACGCCGTGAAGCCAGCGTGCAGAAGCAGGAGCAGGCTGACATGGCCAAGCACAACGGCCACCTGACCAAGGCCGAACAACGCCGCTTGAATCAGCGCCAGAACCACATCAGCAGGAGCATTTACAAGGACAAGCACAACTAAAGCAAAGCCCTCTGTTCAACCGGATCAGAGTTGGGAACAGCCGCAGAGTTCGCTGCGGCTTTTCCCTTTTCTCTTTTCTCCTGCGCCCCTCGCAACCCATGCCGTGAGCGCTTGCATCGTTATCATTTGACCAGGAAAAAAGATGGGCAAGCGATACGATCATTTCTCCCACATGCGAAAGCCTCCCAGGAAGGCGTTCTCGTTGCTACCGAGCTGCGCGCCGGGAGGCAGTTCCTTCAGCTTCTTGTTATTTCCGCCGCCCAGCACCACATAATCGGCCTCCAGCGCGGCTTTGAGTTTCTTGGTAACGTCGGCGACATTCTGCCGCCACTTTTTCTTGCCGCATCGTTCCAGCCCGCGCAAGCCAAGGTAGTCTTCGTAGGTCTTGCCGTGTTTGTAGAGAAGGTGGGCCAGTTCCATGGGCTGGAGCATTCCATCCACGATCATGGCCGAGCCCAGGCCGGTGCCCAATCCGAGAAAGAGCATGCGGCCGCCTTTGTAACTGCCCAGCGCCTGCATGGCAGCATCGTTGATGATTTTTATCGGACAACCAAAAGCTTTGCGGAAGTTGAATCCCATCCAGCCCTCGCCCAGGTTGTGGGGCTCGCGAAGAGGATGCTCATTGATGATGGGGCCGGGATAGCCCAGCGACACACAGTCGTACTTCCAATCGCGAACCGATTTCTTGACCAGGTTGACCATCTTCTGCGGGGTCAAGGTGGGACCGGATGGATATTTTCGCGGCTCTTTCTGGCCGGTCGCCAGCATCTTGACGTTGGTGCCGCCGATGTCGACAACCAGAACTCTTGGAGACTTCTCCGTTTGTGCAGCTTTCATGGGCTGCTCCTCCGCCTTGGGGGATGCACCAATTGAGGTGCCTATCTCAGGCCTAGGGGATTTTAGATGAACTGGCGGCGCAGGGAAGGAAATTCGAGGAAAAAGGGCTGAATGCCCCGCCGGTGGCCCACTCCGGCTTGCGCGTATCCAGCTAAGTGATTGATTCTTCGGTCTATCGATTCTTCGATCTATTGATTCTTCGGTCTCGGCACTGCTCACCAACTTCAGGCGGGACGCAGAGGACGAAGAAAATCAGCTATATCGCGGGCCAGAAGTTCGGGCTCTTCGGCGGCGGCAAAGTGGCCTCCACTCGGCATTTCTGTCCAGTGCTGAATGTTGTAACCACGTTCGATGTACTCCCGCGGGGGGAACGGAGCTTCCCTGGGAAAATGCGCGATGCCGCAGGGCACAAGAACCTTGTCGCCGCGGCCGAAATGGAGTGGCGCTTTACTGGTCTCGTTGTAAAGGCGGCATGAAGAATGGATGGTCTCGGTCATCCAATAAAGAGTGACGTTGCTGAGCAGTTCGTCCTGGCTGAAGCGGCGCTCCACTTCGCCCTCACAGTCGGCCCAGTCGCGGAATTTTTCTACAATCCAGGCGGCCAGGGCGGCCGGAGAATCATTCAGACCGTAGGCCGCAGTAAGGGGCGTGGTTCGCTGCAAGTGGGCGTAGGCGCCGCTGTCCGCATACCAGCGGTCGGAATCGTCCAGAAACCTTTGCTCGACGGCTGCGAGCTTCGCGCCCGGCTCCAGGTAAGGCCGGTAGGATCCCGGAATATAGTTGAGATGAATTCCGACCACGCGCGCGGAATGACGCAGTCCCAGAATCGTGCTCACCGCCGCGCCGAAATCGCCTCCCTGCGCGGCAAAGCAGCTGTAGCCGAGTTCATTCATCAAACCGTCCCACAACTCCGCCATGCGCCATGTGTTCATGCCGACCTGAGTGGGACGGTCTGAGAAACCAAAGCCGGGGAGAGATGGAACAACAACGTCAAACGAATCCGCGGCATCGCCCCCGTACTTCGCCGGATCGGTCAGGAACGGAATGATCTTGCGCATCTCGAGAAAAGAACCCGGCCATCCATGGGTAAGGATCAAGGGCAACGGTGCGGGTCCGTGGCCCCGCTCGTGAATAAAATGAATGCCGACTCCGCCCTGAATACAACGGTAGTGATGGAATACAGAGAGCTTCTCGATTTGCGCTTTCCAATCGAATTGATGTTTCCAGTAGTCACACAGCTGGCGGGTGAAATCCAGGCTGGCGCCGTACTGCCAGCCCGAAGCGGGAATCTCGTCCGGCCAGCGAGTACGCGTGAGCCGTGATCGCAGATCTTCGACAGCCGCTTCGGAATAGGGCAGGGAAAATGGCTCGATGCTCATGCGGCAAAGTGTAAATGGTGCAAGGTGTAAATGGTGCAAGGACGAACCTGTGTCCTCGTTTAGCATGGAGGCGTGAGCCAGGTTCCGCGATCCCGGCGAGTCGGTCTGGCGCGCGCGCTTTCAAAGCTGGGTTACTGCTCCCGTTCCGGCGCGTTCGATCTGATTCGCGCAGGACGAGTACGTCTGAACGGCGCGAGCCGCCGCGATCCCGAAGCGCCCGTGTGTCTGGAGAAAGACCGGATTGAAGTGGATGGCCAGCCGGTCGCCACGGCGGCCAGGGTCTATCTCATGCTCAACAAGCCGCGCGGAGCGGTTACCACCGCATCAGACGAACAAGAGCGACAAACGGTATTTGCTTTTCTGGATCCTCATCTGCCCTGGGTGGCCCCAGTGGGGCGCCTGGACAAGGCCAGCGAGGGCCTGCTTCTATTGACGAACGATTCCGAATGGGGCGCGCGCGTCCTGGCGCCGGCCACCCATCTCGACAAGACTTACCACGTGCGGATTGGGAAGGTTGCCGACCCGGAGCTTTTGGCATCCCTCCGCCGCGGAATCCGGACGCCCGAGGGAGATATGCTCCGCGCCCGTAACGTCCGCATCCTGCGTGGCGGGAAGCGGAACACCTGGCTTGAAATTGTGCTGGACGAAGGCAGGAATCGTCACATCCGGCGAATGCTGCAGCAGCTCGGAGTCGAGGTTCTGCGACTGCTGCGGGTCGCGATCGGGCCATTGATCTTGGGAGAGCTTCCCAAGGGCGGCGTTCGTCCCCTGAGCGCCAGCGAGAAACGCGCCATCGACCGGGCGATGCAGGAACAGACTGAGAAACTGGAGAGCTAACTGGAAGTGGCCAGCGGCGCGGATTGCGCTTCGGGGGCTACCGGTTCTCGCTCATGAACTCAATATGAGCTAGCGCTTTGGCGGCGTGCTCAAGACGCTGCAGGTCGTCGAGCGTGAAGTCGGGCCCGGCCGAGCCTAGATCAAAACCCTTATGACAGACTTGAAGGACCCCCAGGACCTGGTCCGTCTTGCTGAGCACCGGCGCTGACATCAGCTTGTGGATCGTGGCCGGACGCATTTCCTCCGTCCTCTCTCCGCTGGGCTTAATGCTCTCGAAAATGCTGGCATGCTTCACTCGAGTGAAGTTGTTAAACAACTCAACTTTCTTGGTGACCGCGGTGTGCGCAGCTACTGCCGTCGAGCTGGAAATCGGGATCGATCCCGCGGTGGTGAGCTCCTCGGGAAAGAGGAATTTCAGCAGTCCTTTTTCGAGCCGAAGCAACGCGACTTCGTCGGGCCGCACGCGGAAAATCCTGGAGAGCTCCACACCGCATTGCCGGACAGTTCCGGCTTGCGCGAGCCGGTGTTCCAAGTCTTCATGGGCCAGGGCAGGCGCGGTGGCCGCTCCCGCCGTACCCTGATCCGATGTTCCTTTATTTCGCGGCATGCCTACTCCACGTGGAAAAACTTCCTGTCTCCTACCATGCTGACGCCAGGTAACCCTTCGGGCAAGTTACGGAGGTACTCGAACCTGCTCATTGACGATGGAATTCGATGAGAGAAGCAGTAGAGACCGGGAGAATGGGCGGGACCGTCTTACCCCTTGGTCAGCGGAAAGCCTTTCTCACGCCAGCCGCGAATGCCGCCGTCCATGGACAGCACGCTGGTATAGCCCATTTTCTGGAGATTGTCGGCGGCCAGGGCCGAGCGATATCCGCCACCGCAATAGAGCACCAGGGGCGCGCTCAGGTCGGGCACGCGCTCTTCAATATCGCGTTCGATAATGCCCTTGCCCAAGTGAATGGCCCCGGGCAAATGGTCTTTGGCGTATTCGCTTTCCTCACGGACATCGATCAGAAGAAACTTGTCCTTGCGGTCGAGCATCGCTTTGACTTGGTCGATCTCCACTTCGCGAATTCGCTTCCGGGCGTCATCGACGATTCGCAGGAAGCGGGCGGAATGCTGATGTGCCATGGGACTCCGGGTACGAGGTTCAGAGAAAGCGCTAACCGGATGATGAGATGCAGCGAACAGGAGTATTTTAGCGGAAATCGGTGTGTCCACGCGGAGACTGCACTTCGGGCAAACCTGGGTTTGACTACTCCCCGGAACCGGCGGCCGCTTCAGAGGCCTGCTCGGGAGGCTCCTCCAGATCGGCGGTGGGACAGCTCAGCAACTGGTGCAAATCGGCTTCGAGCTTCTGGCGGTCTTCTTCTCCCAGATCGGCAAATTCAAAAGGCTGCAGACAGCCCTGGGTGGCCCACATGGGAAACAGCATCGCCGCCCGCCCGCGTACCGTGCTCCCGCCGAGGTGAAATATAACTTCTACTTTGATTCCCTCGTCCAGCGGCTTTTCCAGATGCAACAGGCCACCGGTAAAGGAAAGCTGGTGCAGGCGCGATGTAATCTCCCGCCCGCTTTCCAGCCGGATCAAGGCCAGGATGGTGCCTGCCAGCTTCACCCTTGGTGCGCGCCGGGCGTTATCGGTTTGTTTCGATTGGGCCATGCGTTTTCCCACTATGACACGCGCCCTCCGGTTGGGGCAGATTACGAAAGAGTGCGGCCCAGTTACTGCGGATATTCGTTTTGTATTCGCCTCCCGATACGTCGCACCCCCCGTCCCTCGGTAAGTGCCGCCGATTACCGGGGTTACTTTACCTGTGTGCAGCGCAGCCTTAAGCTGCGGCCCATGGCATTCAATGCCCTGCTGATGTGCCGCGAGCAACCCGCCCTGCGAGTCCTGGGAACAGCCCTGGATGAGGTGTCGATGGAGCAGGAAGTCTGCCTGTCAGCGCCGGAGGCTCTGGATCTCACCGTAATCAGGCACTACTCGGCGCTGGTGCTGGATTTCGACCTGCCCGACGCTGCCACTGTGGCGCGCATGGCGCGTCTGGCTCCAGCCCGCCGCAGGCCGGTGATCTTTGCCATGATCGGCGCGTCCACCGAAATTGCGGAAACTTTTCAGGCGGGGGCGAATTTCATCTTCTATAAGCCGCTGGCTTTCGAACAGATTGTCCGCTGCCTGCGCGCGGGCCGGGGGTTCATGCGGCCGGACCGGCGGCGCTCACCCCGCCAACCGGTGGAGTCGCTGGTCTACTTGCAGTTCGGTATCGCCGCGCTGCCGGCCATGGTGCTGGATCTGAACCAGGGCGGTCTGGCCTTGCAGGCTCCGGAGCCGTTGCCGCCAGTGCAGCAGGTGCCGCTGCGCTTTGTCCTGCCGGGCACGGACAATATGGTTGAAGGGACCGGCGAAGTGATGTGGGCGGACGATAGCGGACGCGCCGGAATGCTCTTCTCCCGCTTGACTCCTGCTTCCCGGAAGTACCTGAAACAATGGTTCGCGAAGCGACGGGCTGGAAAGAAAACCGCAGTGCGCGCGTCGCGAGGCGAGAAAGCTCGTCGCGCTGCAGCCGGTTCGCACTAGAGACCCGCAGTTCATCCTGCAGACTCCCCCAGCCCAGCCTTTCCCACTCCGCATGCTAGACTCAGGCCCTCATGCCAGAGTTGACTCTCCTTCCTGCTGTTTCCCTGGCCAAGATGATCCGGCGGAGAAAAGTGTCCCCGATTGAACTCGTCGAAGCGCACCTGGACCGGATCGAGAACCTGAATCCGAAGTTGAACGCCTTTGTGCAGGTGGATGTTCAGGGTGCGCGGCGGCAGGCACGGGCGGCCGAAGCCGCCGTCAAAAAGGGCAAAGATTTGGGGCCGCTGCACGGGGTCCCGCTGAGTATCAAAAGTTCGATCGAGGTCGCATGCCTGCCTTGCGAAGCGGGATCAAAATTGCGCGCCGGGACTGTGGCGTCGCAGGATGCCCCGCTGGTGACCCGCTTACGCCGCGCCGGCGCCATCATTCTGGGTGTAACCAACGCCCCTGAACTGCTGATGGCGTGGGAGACAGACAACCTCCTCTACGGCCGCACTAACAATCCCTGGGACCTTTCCCGCACTCCGGGCGGCTCGAGTGGCGGTGAAGCCGCGGCCATCGCGGCCGGCATGTCGGCGGGGGGAGTCGGCAGCGATGGCGGAGGATCCATTCGCGTGCCGGCGCACTTCAGCGGGATCTGCGGGCTGAAGCCGACTCCCGGCCGCATTCCCGCAACCGGACACTTTCCCGTGTCAGCGGGGCCGTTCGCTTTGCTTGGGGTGGTGGGACCGATGGCGCGTACGGTCGCTGACTTGAAGGTCCTGTTCGAGGTCATGCAGGGCCCTGATGACGGAGATCCATCGGCAGCCCCGGTGCTGGTCCGCTGGCCAAAGAGGAGCGATCTCAAGCGAATGCGCGTGGGCTATTTTGAAGACGATGGACGCACCCCGGTGACTCCGGAAACGCGGGCAGCGATTGGGACCGCCGCGCAAGCCCTACGACGCGCCGGATTTCATGTGGAGGCTTTCCGTCCCGAGGGACTCGAACTGGCCCGCCAGTTGTGGTGGAAGCTGTTTGGCGTGGCCGGAGGGATGATCCTCGGCCCCATGATCCGGGGACGCGAGGCAGAAATCAGCCCAATCCTCAAAGAGTTCTCCGGTTGGCCAGCCGCCGAGCCATCCCATACCGGACAATCGCTCCTGGAAACCTGGCTCCAGCGGGATGTGGTCCGCGCACAAGTATTCGCCCAGATGCGTAAATATCCCGTGCTGCTGTGTCCGGTTGCTGCCGTTCCCGCCTTTCGGCACGGCGAACGCAGCTGGCGGATCGATGGTCAAACCGTGCGATATCTCGACGCGTGGAGTTACTCCGTGTGGTTCAACCTGCTGGGCACTCCCGCCGCGGTGGTGCCGGTGGGCCAATCACAGGAAGGCCTCCCTATCGGAGTGCAGATCGTTGCGCGGCCGTGGGAGGAAGAACTCGTACTGGCAGTGGCCTTGTCGCTCGAAAGCCAGACTGGAAAATGGCGCCAGCCCCCGCTCTTATAGGAGTTGGCCACCGCCTAGTGCTTTTATATTATTCAGCAACTGTCGCGAGGAAGATAGCCTACTCTCACCGAACGGTTTGGCCCAGGCACTACCGCTGAAATGTCCGCCGGTTCCTCCACCCATCGCGCATTCGCAGCCCTACTAATCTTTCTCGTGGCTTCCGCGGCCTACCTGTATACCTTTCCGCAGCCCAATGTTTTCTATGCCGGAGTGGTGCTGCTCCATGCTCTGGCGGGATGCATTGCGACGGCGTGGCTGATGGTGCTGCTGTATCGCCTGTTGCGAACCGGACCTGTCGGCTCTCGCCTGGGTTGGGCGCTTTTGGCGGTCGGGGGTGTTGTCGGTCTGGCCCTGATCAGAATCGGGACTTCCCGCGCGGAATGGAATTGGCTGTATCTCCATATCGTCCTTTCCCTCGCCGGCGTTGGATTGCTGCTGGCGGACTGGGCCGGACGGCGGGGCTGGCTGACCTCAAGCGCGGCCGGTGCGGCTGTCCGTGCCGTGATCTGCCTGGGATTGCTGGCTGGGCTTGGATGTGGCGCCCGCTATGTGCGCGAATCGCGCTGGCTAAGCCACGCACTGATAGAAAATCCCTCCATGCCCCCGGCAACCATGAATGAAGAAGGCGACGGCCCACAGGGCGCATTCTTCCCCAGTTCTGCCCAGGTCTATGGCCAGAAGAAAATTCCCAGCAAGTACTTCATGGAGTCCGACTCCTGCAAGCGCTGCCATCAGGACATTTACAACCAGTGGTTCAGCTCGGTGCACCACTTTTCGTCGTTCAACAACCAGTGGTACCGCAAGAGCATCGAGTACATGCAGGACACGATCGGCACCAAGCCCTCCAAGTGGTGCGGCGGCTGCCACGATCCCGCAGTTCTCTATAGCGGATTGATGGACACTCCGATCAAAGAGATCGTGCACCGCCCCGAGTCTCAGGCCGGGCTGGGCTGCATGATGTGTCATTCCATCGCCAACGTGAAAAGCACCATGGGCCAGGGCGATTTCTATCTCGAATATCCGAAGCTGCATGAGTTGGCGGCCAGCCAGAGTCCGGTTGGCCGGTTCCTGCACGACTTTCTGGTGAAGCTGAATCCCGAGCCTCACCGCCGCGTGTTCCTGAAACCTTTCATGCGGGAGCAGACGGCTGAGTTCTGCTCCAGTTGCCATAAAGTTCATCTCGACGTGCCGGTGAATCACTATCGCTGGATTCGCGGGTTCAACGAGTATGACAACTGGCAGGCCAGCGGAGTTTCGGGACAGGGCGCGAGGTCGTTCTACTATCCCCCAAAAGCCTCGCAGTGCGCCGACTGCCATATGCCCCTGACTCGATCCGCGGATTTCGGCAACGTCAATGGCTTCGTCCACTCCCACCGCTTTCCGGGAGCAAACACCGCGCTGCCTACGGCAAATCAAGACGCGGAGCAGCTTAAGGTCACGGAGGACTTCCTCAAAGACAAGATCCTGAGCGTAGATATTTTCGCCATGTCTCCGGCGCAGACGGAATTGAAACCGGGCGCGGCCAATCAGTCCGAGCTTTCCACCACCTTTGCGGTCGGTGAAGAGGCGGAAACGAAGATCACGCCCGTAGCGCAAACCGAACTCGCTCCCGTGACCGCGCCCCTGAGCCGCGTGCAGCCCGTGGTCCGGCGCGGTGACACGGTGCGCGTGGATGTGGTGGTGCGCACAAAAAAGATCGGCCACTTTTTCCCCGGGGGAACTGTCGATGCCTACGATACCTGGCTGGAGCTGAAGGGCACCGACGACAAGGGCCAGACCATCTTCTGGAGCGGCATGATCGAGAACGGTGGCAAAGGTCCAGTCGAAAAGGGCGCTCATTTTTACAAATCGCTTCAGGTGGACGCGCATGGCAATCGCATCAATAAGCGCAACGCCTGGGCCACGCGCGCGGTGGTGTATGTGCACCTGATCCCGCCGGGAGCGGCCGACACGGTTCACTATCGGCTCCACGTTCCGGAAAATGCGGGAGGCAAAATCACCTTGCACGCCCGCTTGTGCTATCGCAAGTTCGCCTGGTGGAATACCCAGTTTTCCTTTGCCGGCATTCCCGATCCCAGCGAGTCTCAGGTGACGCCCGATTTCGATGACCGGAAGTTCGTCTTCACCGCTCCCCTGAAGGGCGTGTCGGCCAAAGAAGAAAAGATTCCTGATCTTCCCGTAGTGGCGATCGCACAGGATGAAGTCACACTGCAAGTCATCCCGCAAAACGCGCCCTCGCCGCAGCCGAAGCAGATCCTGCAGGCCGATGACTGGCAACGCTGGAACGACTACGGAATCGGCCTTTTTCTGCAGGGCGATCTGAAGGGCGCCCAGGCGGCTTTCGGCAAGGTAACGGAGATTGTGCCTCAAAATCCGGACGGCTGGGTAAACATCGGCCGCGCCGCGGTGCAGGAGGGCGACATGGACCGCGCCCGCACCGTGCTTGAAAAAGCTTTGTCACTTAGCCCCGATCTCGCCCGCGCCCATTTCTTCTACGCTAAAGTTCTGCGCAGCGACGGCAACTACGACGGCGCCGCCGACCACCTGCGCAAAGTCATTGCGCAATATCCGCGCGATCGCGTGGCCCTGAATGATCTTGGCCGTGTCCTGTTTCTGCAACGCAAATATGCCGATGCGGTGAGAGTGCTGGAGTCGGTTCTGACCGTCGATCCGGAAGATCTGCAGGCGCACTACAACCTCATGCTCTGCTACAACGGGCTGGGCAACGAGAAGCAGGCGCACGAACACCAGGTCCGCTATCTGCGCTTCAAGGCGGATGAATCCGCTCAGGCCATCACCGGGCCCTACCGCCAGCTCAATCCCGAAGACAACAACGAGCGGCAGGCGATTCACGAGCACGTGTCGGTCCCACTGCCTGAGTCTCGCAATAAATATGTGGGGATGGCCGCCCCCGGCCGTCCGGCCGAGCCCCACTCGGCAGGCTACAAAATCGCCTCTGCGGGGGCTTCTCGATAATGCGCAATTTTCCGTTCCTTGTCCTTCTGTTCTGCTCGCTGGGTGTGGCCGCGCAAACCATTCAGTTTCGCGACATAACGGCCCAGGCCGGAATCCACTTCGTGCACAACAACGGCGCTTTCGGAAAGAAATATCTGCCCGAAACCATGGGCCCGGGCTGTGCCTTCATCGACTATGACAACGACGGCTGGCCCGACATCGTGCTGGTAAATGGCGAGAACTGGCCCGGCCATCCCGGCACACCCACTACTCTCAAGCTCTATCACAACAATCACGACGGGAGCTTTACTGACGTGACGGCCAAGGCCGGTCTGGCCGTCCCCATGTTCGGTTTGGGAGTCGCCGTGGGCGACTATGACAACGACGGCTTCGACGATCTGTTCGTCACCGCGCTGGGGCAGAGCCACCTCTTTCACAACAATGGCAACGGGACGTTTTCCGACGTAACCAAGGCCGCCGGGCTGTGGGGCCCCAACGAATTTTCCACGGGCGCGGCCTGGGTGGATTACGATCGCGACGGCAAACTCGATCTAGTGGTGGCAAACTATGTGCAATGGTCCATTGCCGGCGACCTTTTCTGCACTCTGGACGGCACGCGCAAGTCTTATTGCACGCCCGAATCCTACAAGGGATCGTCGGCACGGCTCTGGCACAACCTGGGCAACGGCAAGTTTGAAGATGCCACCCAGAAAGCCAAGTTCTATGACCCCACCTCCAAGAGTCTCGGGGTCGCGATCCTTGACTACGACAATGACGGCTGGCCTGACATCCTGCTGGCCAACGACACCCAGCCGAACAAGCTCTACCTGAACAAGCACGACGGCACCTTCGAGGAGAGGGGCGTCTCGGCCGGAATCGCCTTCAGCGAAGACGGGGTGGCCCGCGCCGGCATGGGCGTGGACGCCGCCGACTACGACCGCTCCGGCCATGCCAGCATCATCATCACCAACTTTGCCAACCAGATGCTGTCGCTCTACCACAATGAAGGGAACGGCTTGTTTGTGGACGAAGCTCCGCGCTCCGAAGTGGGCCGGGCCAGCCTGGTGACGCTCGGCTTCGGCTGTTTTTTCTTCGACTATGACAACGACGGCTGGCCGGACATTTTTGTGGCCGACGGGCACATCGAAAATGAAATCGAGCGGGTGCAGAAACGGGTGAGCTATGCCGAGCCCCCGCATCTGTTCCGCAATCTGGGAGGCGGAAAATTTCAGGAAGTCACCCAGACTCTCGGCGCAGTGTTTTCCAGCCCGAAAGTGGCGCGGGGCACGGCTTATGCCGACGTAGATCACGATGGCGCGCTGGATGTGCTTGTGACCACGAACGGTGGCCGGGCCTACCTGTTTCATAACGAAGGCGGGACGAACCACAGTCTTCGGATCAAGTTGAGAGGCACGAAGTCCAACCGGGATGGCATTGGCGCCGTGATTCGCATGGTCTCCGGCCAGGAGCGCCAGTGGCAAATGTTGCGCAGCGGGTCCAGTTATTTGTCGCAGAGCGAACTGGTGGCCACGTTCGGTCTCGGCGGCGCGGCCAAAGCCGATTCCGTCGAAGTGCAGTGGCCCAGCGGCGAGGTGGACAAACTGAGCAACCTCAACGCCGGCCAGACCGTGACCATCGAAGAAGGCAAAGGAGTCGTCGCGAGCCAGCCCTACGCCAAGTCGTGGACCTCACGGAAATAAGGCGAACCGAAGAGGACACACAGGACACGTAGATGTCCGAAAAATTGATGCTTTTGCGTTTTACTGACCGCTAACCCCCGATCACCAGCCATTGACCACTGCTTTTCCGGGCCCTGTGTGGTTAAATCTTCCTATCCCATGATTCGACGATTTCTCGTTCTCGCCGGGATTGCCGTCTGCACCGCTCTTTTCTTTAATGCTTCCCCGAGCTCCGCGCCGGACAAGTCCGCCGAAGCTGCCCGCCTCAACAATCTCGGCGCTGCCTACATGAACCAGCAGTTGTTTGAAAAGGGTTTGAAGAATTTTGAGGAGGCGGCCGCTCTCGATCCGCAGTTGCGCGTGGCGTCCCTGAACCAGGGCATAGCGCTGCTCAACCTGACGCGCATCGATCAGGCGAAGACGCTGCTCGAGGACGCGGTCAAGAACAGTCCCAGCGATCCTCACGCCTGGTTCAACCTGGGACTGCTCTACAAGAACTCCGACAACCCCCAGGGAGCCGTGGACGCGTTCCGCCATGTGACCGGGATTGATCCGAATGATGCGGACGCGTGGTACTTTCTGGGCGCGTCGGCCGCGCAGGTCAAACAATATCCGCAGGCCATCGAGGCCTTCCAGCACGCCCTCAAGGTGAATCCGCTGCATGCCTCGGCCGAGTTTGGCCTCGCCCGGGCCTACCAGCAGTCAGGCGATGCAACTCACGCCCGCGAGCATCTGGCGCGCTTCCAGCACATCACGCAAAACAAGCTGGGCTCGCCCATCGGCCTGGCCTACGGAGACCAGGGGAAATATTCGCTGGTCGAAGAATCACCGGGCGCGCCGCAAAAGGTTCTGGCGCAGATTCCAGTACGCTTTGTCGCGGTGACCGATCAGGCCGGGCTGCTGTCAAAGCTTTCCTCTGCCGCAGCCACCGACCTCGCATCATTTCTTGGGCCGGGCGCCTGCTTCCTGGATTACGACGGCGATGGCAAGCCTGACATTTTCCTTGCCGACAATGGTCCGCAGGGCGGCATGGCGCTCTACCACAATCTAGGCGCCGGCAAATTTGAGGATGTGACCAGGAAAGCCGGGCTCGACCCAACCGTTCATGCGATCGGATGCACAGCAGGAGACTACGACAACGACGGCTTCACCGATCTGGCTGTGAGCATGAAAGATCGCATTCTGCTTTTGCATAACGAGAAGAATGGCACGTTCAAGGACGTAACGGAGGCCGCGGGGATCACGCCTGTTGACGACAAGGGAAAATTCAATTTCGGCGTGACCTTCATCGACTACGACCACGATGGTGATCTGGATTTATTCATAACCCAGCAAAGCATGCATCCTTTTTTCGATCTGCGTCGCAAGGGCGATTGGCCTGAAGGTGAGATACCGGTTCCTGAACTAAACCGCCTATGGCGCAACAACGGTAATGGCACCTTTTCGGACCAGACTGAGGCGGCCGGCTTGGCCCATAGAGTTCCTACGATGGCTGCAGTTGGGAGCGACTACAACAATGATCGAGCGATAGACCTGATTGTTACTGGACCGTACAAGGTCGTTACACTGTTCGAAAATCCCAGGGAAGGCAAATTCATAACTCGCTCAATCTGGAAAGGATCCGATGCTGCCACCATCGGGCTTGCCGTCCTCGACTTCGACCACGATGGTTGGATGGATACTGCCTTCACCCAGACGAGTGGGGGCGGGATCAGCCTTTGGCGGAACAATCATGCCCAGGACTTCGAGAAAGTGCCACTCCCCGCCACCAACTGGGTTCGTGCCTTTGGCGTCGCCGCCTTCGATTACGACAACGACGGCTGGGTTGATCTGGTCGCGGTGGGGGAAACCGCCGACGGTAAAGGTGAAGTCCGCCTCTTCCGCAATCTTGGCCCGGACGGTTTCAAAGATGTCACCACCGATGTCGGCCTCGACAAGATCCAGCTGAAAGATCCTCGAGCCGTCATCACCGGTGACTTTGACGGCGACGGCGCCACCGGCCTGCTTATCACGCAAAACCACGGCCCGGCCATGCTGCTGCGCAACCAAGGCGGCAACAAAAACAACTGGCTGCGGCTTTCGTTCAAGGGTCTCGCGGACAACAAGAGCGCGATCGGCACCAAGGTTGAGGTTTTTGCCGGAGCCAATCGCCAGAAGTTTGAAATTGCCGGGTCGTCCGGGTATCTGGGACAGAACTCGACCGACATCGTGGTCGGCCTGGGTCAGGCCAGGGAGGCGGATGTCGTACGCATGCTCTGGCCCTCTGGCGTGCTGCAGGATGAAATCCAGATTGCCGGAATGAAGGATCACAGTTTCCTGGAAATGGACCGCCGCGGCAGTTCCTGTCCCACGCTGTTCGTCTGGGACGGCACTCACTACGAGTTGGTGGGTGACATGCTGGGCGCGGGAGTGATCGGCCACTGGGTCGGGCCCGGCCAACGTGATATTCCCCGGCCCATCGAATACATCAAGGTGCCCCGCGACCAAGTGCGCGAGAAGAACGGCAAGCTCAGCTTCCGCTTCATGGAGCCGCTGGAAGAGGCCGTTTATCTCGATCAGGTAAAGTTGCTGGCGGTGGATCATCCCGCCGGTATTGAGGCTTTTCCCAACGAATATTTCGCCAGCAACCCGCCTTATCCGCCGTTCAAGGTGGTCTATAGCCATGACGCCCAGCCCCCGGCGGGCGCGCGGGATGAGCACGGGCACGACGTTTTGCCCGACTTGCTTGCCCATCGTTTCTTCGGCGACTTCGAACTGACCCAGTTCCAGGGCTTCGCCAAGACGCACAGCCTCGAGCTCGATCTGGGCGCGCCTTATGGCGGCGGCCCGCTCTGGCTGTTGCTGCACGGCGAGATTGAATATTTCTCTGCCACCAGCATGTATGCCGCTTACCAGTCCGGACTCGAGGCCCTTGCCCCCTACGTGGAGGCGCAAGACGCGAATGGTAAGTGGGTGCGCGTCCTGGATGACATGGGTTTTCCTGCCGGCGGCGCTCGCACCATGACCGCCAATCTTACGGACAAACTGCCGCAGGGAACGCAGCGTATCCGCATCACCACCAACCTGCAGATTTATTGGGACAACATTCTGCTGAATCGCGCTGCGCAGGACCAGGATGCGCGCCTCACGCCCGTCCCCCTGGCGCGAGCCGACCTTCGCTTCCACGGTTTTCCCTTGAAAATCGAGAATCGTCCACCCGGCAACGTGCTTTACGTTTATGAGAAGGCCAGCGCCACCGGCCCTTACACGCGGCCTGCCGGCACCTACACCCGCTATGGTGATGTGCTTCCGCTGCTCACCGGAAGCGACGACCGGCTGGCGGTGTTCGGATCGGGCGATGAAATCGCCCTGGACTTCGATCCCGCAAAACTGCCCGGGCTGCCCAAAGGCTGGGTGCGGGATTATTTCTTCATGGCCAACGGCTACGAAAAAGATATGGATTTCTACGCCGCCGAGGCCAATACCGTGCATCCTTTGCCCTTCCGCGCCATGGGCACGTATCCCTACGCGAAGGGTGTGAGCTTCCCGCAGGACGACGCGCATGTTAACTATTTCCTGAATTACAACACGCGCCATCTCTCGGGAAACGAGCCGCGCAGCTACCGTTTCGACTACTCCCACAGCACGGAACCGTTTTAATGTTGACATTCCCTCACGCGGCATAATCCAATACGCGGGAATGGCAACCACTCCGACCGGGACTTCCACCGCCTCCTCCGCCCCGCGCCTTCGCAGATCTCTGACCCTCTGGGATCTGATCCTTTACGGCATCATCGTCATCCAGCCTGTGGCTCCGATGTCTGTGTTCGGAGTGCTCAGCGATCGCGGCCATGGCCACGTAGTCACCACGCTGCTGATCGCGATGGTGGCCATGATGTTTACCGCGTTCAGTTATGGGCGGATGGCGCGCGCCTATCCCAGCGCGGGCTCGGCTTTCACCTATGTGGGCCAGGAAATCAATCCTGCCGTCGGCTACATTACGGGCTGGAGCATGGTGATGGATTACATGCTGAATCCCATGATCTGCATCATCTGGATCAGCCAGCAGGCACATGTGTTCGCTCCCGGCGTGCCCTACGGAGCCTGGGCGGTTTTCTTCGCTTTAGTGTTCACCGGGTTGAACATCCAGGGAATCAAGACTTCGGCCCGCCTGAACACCGGTCTGGCTGCGGGAATGGCCGTGGTGATTGCCATCTTTTTCGTCGCGGCCGCGCGCTACGTCTTTGGCCATCCCCAGGATCCCGGCTTCTTCACCCGGCCTTTCTACGATCCCCAGACCTGGGACACGCGGGCGGTTCTGGGAGGAACCTCCATCGCCGTCCTCACCTACATCGGCTTCGATGGCATATCCACTCTTTCGGAAGAGGCGGAGAATCCACGCCGCAATATTCTGCTGGCCACGGTGCTCACCTGCCTGGTGATCGGGATTCTTTCCGCGGTGGAAGTTTACGCCGCGCAGCTGATCTGGCCGGCCTCCGAGCCATTTCCCAACATCGATACTGCATTCACCTTTGTTGCCGGCCGCGCCTGGAAGCCGCTTTTCGCGGTTGTGGGATTCACGCTGGTGGTGGCGAACTTCGGGTCCGGGATGGGAGCACAGTTGGGGGCCGCCCGCCTGCTTTACGGCATGGGACGCAGCAGCGCCCTTCCCAAGTCATTCTTCGGCGCGGTCGACCCCAAGCGCCACGTTCCCCGCAACAACGTCATCTTCGTTGGAGTCATTGCCCTGGCGGGAGCATTCATCATCAGCTACGGCCTGGGCGCGGAGATGCTCAACTTCGGCGCCCTCATCGCTTTCATGGGCGTGAACCTGGCGGCTTTCGTGCGTTACTTTGTCCGGGGAGAGAAGAAAACAATCTCACACTTCGTCCCGCCCCTGGCTGGCTTCTTCATCTGCCTCTTGCTCTGGCTGAATCTGAGCCGGCCCGCCAAGATTGCGGGTGCGGTCTGGATGGGCGTTGGTATCCTCTTCGGCGCCATCAAGACTCGGGGTTTCCGCAGCAATCTGATCGACTTCGAGCTGCCGCCAGAGGAAGCCTGATCGGTCGCGTATTCGGCCATGAAGCCCCAATTCTTTCCGTCACCCGCCGAGTGGCGCGCCTGGCTGGAGCAACATCACCAAAGCCACGAGGAACTGTGGGTCGGGTTCCACAAAAAGGAATCGGGCAAGCCCAGCATCACCTGGCCGGAAGCGGTGGATGGCGCGCTTTGTTTCGGATGGATCGATGGCGTGCGCAAATCTCTCGACGAGATCAGTTATGTGATTCGGTTTACTCCGCGCCGACCCCGCAGCGCATGGAGCGCGATCAACATCAAGCGCGTCGCTGAACTCACCAGGCTGGAACTGATGCATCCGGCAGGTCTGCAGGCCTTTGAGAGGCGAACCGGGAACCGATCCGAAATCTACGCCTACGAGCAGCGAAAAGGCGCGAAGCTTAGCGGTGCGTATGGAAAACAGTTTCGCGCGCACAAGAAGGCCTGGAAATTCTTCCAGGCCCAGCCACCGTGGTATCAGCGGACCGCAAGCTGGCGGGTCATCAGCGCGAAGAAAGAAGAAACTCGACTGAAGCGGCTTGCCCAACTCATCGAGGACTCGGAGAACGAGCGGCCCATACGCGAACTGCGGCGGCCGGGAAGCAAGAAGTAACCATTCCTCAGCTCTGCATTTTGATTTGAAATGCAGATTCCTCGCCCGCTCACTCCGTGTTCCAGCCGCTGACTTCCACTGCTGCCTGGGCCGTTCCCAGGCCCTGAGCCCGGTAGGTCGCGCTCACTTCACGTTTCTCGCCGGGCAAAAGCGAAATGTAGTTGTCCTGCCAGATCACGGGCAGGATTTCCTCCCCTCCCTTGCCGCGATTCACTTTCAGCCGCACAAAAAACGCCAGACTCTTGCTGGGATTCTCCAGGATCACGTGAGTGAGGGCATCCTCCCCCTTGCGTTCGGTGCGCTCCGAAACTTTCAGTTTCACCTTGGGCAAGTGGGAAAGGGCAGTGTAGTCCGCATACGAAGCGGTCGGAGTCGTGTACCAGTTCGATTTTTCCCAGTCGAGAGTTTCCGGCTTGGTGGAAAGCCAGTAGAAATTCGATCCCACCAACTTGCCGGCGGAATCTTCCAGCCGAAGCGCCAGGAAGTATGTTGGAGTCAGGCCGTCGACCGGAGGCAGATCCAAAACCTTGCTGGTGCTGTCCGCAGCCGCATCGAGTGAAGCCTGCTGCGAATATTTCTCGGTCATATCGAGGTTAAGAACTTTGGCAGTGAGCTTGAGCCCCTTGGCGTCTTCGTACTGGCTGCTGACCACCCAGACCGCGTGGTCGTCATAGCCGTAGACGGGATGTAACGCTTCCAGAGCTTTCTTGGCTCCAAAGTAGCCGCCTCCGGGCCGCAGGTAGTAGTCGTACAGGTGCCAGATCATCGATGGCCAGGAGTTGTTAAGCATCCACTGGATCACTCCGGTGGAAACGTACTTGCTGCGACTGTAGGCCTCGTACATGGCGCGCACGCCTTCGTAGGTCTGCATCTGAGCCTTGAGGGCGTAATCGTCCACGCTGGCGGCAGGGCCGAAACGGGCGTTAAGAGCGTCGGTGAAGACGTGGAGATCTTTGAACGCGCCGCCGCCGGCGTGATAGTTCCACCAGTCGTCCATGGGCCACATGTGATCTTTGCCCACCATGGCGCGAATGCTCTCCACCGGGGGCACTGCCGGTCCCATGCTGGTTTCGGTGTTGAAGCCGTATGCGCCGCCGCATCCGCCCTGGTTGCACTGGCGGGCCGAATCGGTCTTGTCGGTCTGCCAATATGACGGCGCCACGTATTCGTAAGGCCCGGTCATCTTCACACCGCTCTGGCCGCTGAATCCCGCCAGCTTGGCGGTGGCTGAGGACACTACCGGATTCGGCCACATCAGTTCCTTTTCCACCTTGAGATAAGTCTGCTCCACATCCGGCGGCGGCGGATTGTCGCTGCCGTTGAGCCACATCACCAGGCTGGGATGGCTGCGCAGGCGATAGATCTGGTCGCGCAAGGACTGCTCGGCGATAGCGAAGTCCTGCGGCTTCCAGTTCGCCCAGTGTTCCCAATGATCGCAGCAGCACCAGCCCGCCATGACCAGAATTCCGCGTTCGTCGGCCAGATCGAAAAATTCCTTGGTTTCGAGCTTGCCTTCCAGCCGGATGGTGTTCAGCCCCATGTCCTGTACGTAGCGGAACTCGTCCCGCAGCCGCTGCGAGTTTTCGCGCAGCAGGATGTCAAACGACCAGCCGCCTCCGCGAATGAGGATGTTCTTGCCATTGATCGAAAACAGGCGCCGGTTCGCCGCCAGCACCTCCGACTTTATTTCGCGAATGCCAAAGCGCGTTTCGGAGCGGTCGGAAACCTTGCCATCCACGGCGAATTCCAGGTTGAGGCTGTATAACTCGGGTTTGCCCATCTGGGCCGGCCACCACAGGCGGGGATGGTCGAGATTCAGCTGGGAAGACTGCTCCGGTGCGAAAGCCACATCTTTCGATTCGCCCGGACCGAGTTCAACTTCCTGGGAAAACTCGGCTTTCTCAATCCGTCCTTTGAGCGTTCCCTTCACCGGCTGGCCGGTGGCATTGGTGAGCCGCGCCGTGACCGTCAGGTGGGCCTTATAGTCCGCGGACGAATCCGCGGGCGGCGGCTCCACTGTTGAAATCACGGTGGGATAGCGCAGAGCTACCGGTCCACTGGTGGTGATGGTTACATCGCGCCACAGGCCCATGCTCTTGTCCGGAGGCGCGGGATTCCAGTCCACGAACGTGATTGCGAGATCGTTCTCGGTGGGCGAGAAGACCTGTACCGCCAGCACGTTGGGTTTGCCGGTCAGAGCTGCATCGGTGATGTTGAACTCGTAAGTTCGCCACGCCCCGGCCACATCGTCGGATTTGGCGATCTGCTTTCCGTTGAGCCAAATGTTGGCCCGGTAGTTGATCCCGCTGAAATTCAGCCAGATGCTCTTGCCCTTGAAGCTGGCGGGCAGAACAAACTCCTTGCGATACCACCAGGGCACAATAAAAGGGCTGTCCTGTTGCATGGCAACGTTGGAAAAGTTCGCCCCGATGGGATAGGTGACACCGGGAAAGGATCGCAGATTCATCCCAAAACCTGGGTCGGGATAAACCTTGTGCTCAACCAGCGCCGCCACCACCGTGGTGGGCACGGTTACCGTGTACCAGTCCTTGGGCTGGAACGCTGGTGTGGAAACCATCTCGCCCCTGGCATCGACTTTGCCTGAAGATTGTAATGACCAGCCTTCCTTCAGAGAGATCGTGGCTTCCGGACGTGATTTGGTTTCCTGGGAAACAATCAGGGTGGAGAATGACAGCAGTATGGCGCACAGCAGGCTGCTCTTGCTCATCCAGAGATCCTTTGCCGGGGATTTCATTTTTCGAGGCCGCTCCATTATGACCCCTGCCACGGTTTTTGGGGCAGACGGCTCTAGGTTAATAACACGTTGTATTAATACGTTTCAATAGACGATGCCCGGTGGGTCGTGCTTCGGCTGGAAGAAACGGGACGAATGCCCTCACCTGACCTGATCTCGCGATTCACTAGTCTATAATTACGGGTTCGGTTTCCAACTCTGGAGTCACTAGAAAATGATCCGATTTCTGCAGACCCCTGGCCCCGTCAAACGAATTGTCCTGGGCAGCCTGTTAACCCTGATTTGCGTATCCATGGTGTGGTACCTGGTGCCGACCGGCACCTCTTCCAGCCTCGGCCTCGGCGGCCCTGGACAAGGCGTAGTCGCCACGGTGGCGGGCGAACAGGTCACGACCCTCGAAGTACAGCGTCAGGCCCGGCAGGCGCTACGTCAGCAGTTTCCCCGCGGGGGCGAACAGATGGCCATGTTGCTGCCTTATTTCGCCACTCGCTCCGCCCAAAACCTGATCAGCATGAAGGCCATGGTTGCGGAAGCCGAGAGAATGGGTCTGCGGGTGTCGGATGACGAGTTGCGCGACGAATTGCAGCACGGACGCTACGCGGCAACATTTTTTCCCGGCGGCACCTTCGTGGGCCAGCAGCAATACGAGAACCTTCTGCAGAATAACGACCTGAGCGTGCAGACTTTCGAACAGTCCATGAAGGAACAACTGCTTCTGGACAAGCTGCGCAATCTGGTCACCGGCAGCGTCTCGGTGACCGACACCGAGGTGCGCACCGAATTCGAGAAGCAAAGCACGAGAATCAAATTCGACTATGCGGTAATCCGCAAAGATGACTTGCTGAAACAAATTCGGCCCGCAGAAGCTGAACTTAAGGCTTTCTACGACCGCAGCAAAGCCACTTACAACAACTCGATTCCGGAGGAGCGCAAGGTACGCTACGCCGTGCTGGATACGGCAAAACTGCAGGCCGAGACCACCGTGTCTCGCGAAGAGATGCAAACCTATTACGACCAGCGTCGCGATGACTACCGGGTGCCGGAGCAAGTCAGCGTCCGGCAGATTCTGATCAAGACTCCGCTGCCCGGTTCCGACGGCAAGGTGGACCCCAAAGGCGTCGAAGAAGCCCGCAAGAAGGCCGACGATGTGCTGCGGCAGTTGAAAGCGGGCGGGAATTTTGAAGAACTGGCGAAGAAGTACTCCGAAGACCCCAGCGCCAAGAGCGGCGGTTCCGTGGGCTGGATACAGCGCGGCCGCTTTCCTTCTCCAGATGTCGAAAAAGCCGCGTTTTCCCTCTCCAAGGGCGGCGCCAGTGACGTCATTAATGCCGGCTACGCTTTCGTGATCCTGCGAGTGGATGACAAGCAGGCCGCGCACGTGAAGACGCTGGATGAAGTAAAGGACGAAATCGAACCACTTCTCAAGCAGGATAAGGCGGCACGCGTGGCGGTGAGCCAAGTCAACGCGTTGCTGGCCCAGGCCCGCTCCGCCGGGCTGGAGAAGGCAGCAGCCACGCGAGGCATTGCCGTGGTCAACACGGACTTCATCAGCCGCACCGACACATTGCCCGGCATTGGCAGCTCGCCGCAATTCATGGGCGCGGTCTTCAGCCAGGCCGAAAAGGCCCCGCCCGACCAGGTACAAATTGCCCCGGGATATGCCGTCTTCGAAGTGCTGGCCATCAAGCCTCCCGCTACGCCCACGTTCGATGAAATTCGCCGCCGGGTGGAAAACGAGTTCAAGAATGAGAGAGTCGCCGCCTTGCTGTCGCAGAAAACCCAGGAACTGGCGGATCGGGCGAAAGCCGAGCACGACCTGAAAAAGGCGGCTAAGGAAGCCGGTGCGGCCCTGAAGACCAGCGAGTTCGTGCTACCCGACGGCCAGGTGCCCGACATCGGTTCCATGGCCGGAAGCGCTTCGGTGGCTTTCACTTTGAAGCCGGGAGAGATTAGCACTCCGATCAACAACGGCAATACCGGCGTGGTGCTCTCGGTTCTGGAACGGCAGGAACCGGCTCCGCAGGATTTTGACGTCAGAAAAGACCAGGTGCGAGACTCGCTTCTGCAGAACCGCCAGTTGGAGATGTTCAACATCTTCGTCTTCAACCTGCGGGCGCAGATGGAAAAGGCTGGCAAGATCAAGATCAATCAGGACGAGATGAAGAACCTGACGCGGTCCGCCGGCGGGGAACAGGGAGAGTAAAGCCGCGGAAATCGCCCCTTCCAAACATTGCTGGTAGCATCATGTAGTCGAGACCGATGTCATTCCCCCGCGCCACCGGCATCCTGCTGCACCCGGCGTCCCTGCCCTCGCGCGGCGGGATCGGGGATTTTGGCCCGGCCGCTTATGAGTTTGTCGACTTTCTTGCCGCCGCCCGCCAGGGCTTGTGGCAGGTGCTGCCGCTCGGTCCCCCCGCCAAAGGCGATTCCCCCTACTCTTCGACTTCCGCGTTTGCCGGCAATCCTCTGCTGATCAGCCTGGAACGCCTGGCTGAACGAGGCTGGATGAAATCGTCCCAGCGCGCCGGGCCTGAGCGCGAGGCGAACGCCGTTGACTACGAGGAAGTCCACCGGCAAAAGCTTCCGCTGGTGACCATAGCAGCACGAACGTTCCTGGAGAGTGCGCCAGGCGGACCTCGCGACCGCTTCCAGCGCTTTTGCAGCGAGAACGCATGGTGGCTGGAGGATTTTGTCCTGTTCGACGTGCTGCGTGAGCGCCACGCGCAGCAATACTGGAACCAGTGGCCGCGCGCCCTGGCCACGCGCGAGCCCGGGGCGATGCAGGCGGTTCGCAAGGAATTGGCCTCCGAGATGCAGGTTCGCCGGGTCATCCAGTTCTTCTTCTACGAGCAGTGGCACGCCCTGCGGCGCTATTGCGCGCAGCGCTCCATCCGCGTGGTCGGTGATATCGCCATCTTTGTGGATTACGACAGCGCTGACGTCTGGTCCCATTCCGAGCTGTTTCGTCTCCGGAAGGATGATCTGGAACCAGAAGTGGTTTCTGGAGTCCCGCCCGACGCGTTCAGCGCCACCGGGCAGCGCTGGGGAAGTCCGCTGTACGACTGGGATGCGCTCCGGACCCGAGGCTACGACTGGTGGATCGACCGCCTGCGCTGGGCCACCCAGACTTGCGACTACATCCGGCTCGATCACTTTCGCGGATTCGAGCAGTTCTGGGAGATTCCGGCCAGCCAGCCGACTGCGGAACACGGGCGCTGGGTGGATGGTCCCAAGGACGAACTGTTCCACAAGCTCCGCGACGCCCTGGGCGGACTGCCTTTCTTCGCCGAGGATCTGGGTTACATCACGCCTGAAGTTCACGCGCTGAGGGAACGTCACCAGATTCCGGGGCTGGCGGTGCTGCAGTTCGGATTCGGGGATCCGGGAGCACATATTTATCTGCCCCACCGGCTTACGCCCGATCAAGTGGTTTACACCGGGACCCACGACAATGACACCACGCTGGGCTGGTGGAACTCGATAACATCGGAGAACGAACGCCGCGCGGTTGAGGCCTACGTGGGGCCGGGCAGCGATGGCATCCACTGGGCATTTATTCGACTAGCGCAGGCCTCAGTGGCCAGCCTTTCGGTGGTTCCGCTGCAGGATGTGCTGGGATTGGGCAGCGAGGCCCGACTGAATACGCCCAGCGTGTCTGAAGGCAACTTTCGCTGGCGCTACGAGCCGGAAGCACTCACCGCCGCCGGCCTGACCGAAAGGCTGGCTGCACTGGCCGAGGTGACCGACCGCCTGCCCCAGGCTGTGCCCGTGCCGCCCGAAGAAGACTTCGCGGCCTGAGCGTTTTCCGGCAATGAAGAAGGGTTCGTCCTGCGCAGGAAAAACCGGGACCTTGCGGTCCCGGTTGCAGTTGGTGGTTGCCCGGATAAACCTGTTTCGATGAAGGCTACGCGCTGCGTCGCGGGCGCAAGGTCAGGTCGCGTACCTGCGCCAGGACGCTCGAGAGTTGCATGCCATTCAGTTGTGACATGAAAGGCAGCAGCTCTGCGATAAACTGATCCTTCATCAGCTCGGCGATTTCTTCCTGGCGGTTGCGCTCGCCGCCTGAAAGCAGATCGGGCACAGTCACTTCCAGCGCGCGCGCTAGCCGCTCCAGTGAGGAAAGGGTCGGGGTAGCCTTTTCATTCTCGATCTTCGAGACGTAGGTTCGAGGAACCGACATGCGGGCTGCCAGTTGCCGCTGACTGAGTCCGTTGCGCAGACGCAGAGAGCGGATGGAGGTCGCCAGGTTCAGGTGTCCGCGACCATTCCCGTTCGCCGGCATCATCTGCGGGGGCGGCGGCGCCGCTGCTACTTGGGGCTCTTCCTCGTCGAGCGAGGCATGGCAGCGGCGGCAAAGGTCGTTGGAAGTGCGAAATTGGACCAACAGGCAGCGATCGCAGCGAACTACTTCCCTTGAATCTACAGGAGCAAGGGTAGTGGCCATCTAGGTGTGGGAGCTGCCAGAGCGGGGGCCTCTCCTGGAACCCGATTGTTCCGGTTCCAACCTGCAGCGTAATCTGCGGTACAACACCTGTGGATGTCAAGACAAATTCAGGGTTAAACACGAGATATGTTATGGAAAAAACCAAAGTTATCCGGAGAAAAACCGGAGAAAACAGGTAAGAAACCATGGATGATCGCGCGCAGGCATGGGGGTTACTAACTGAGTTCACCCAATCAGAAAGTTTGCGCAAGCATGCGCTGGCGGTGGAGGCCTGCATGCGAGCTTATGCGGAAAAGCTTTCGAATGGCTCTGCCGGGGAAAAGGAGTTGTGGGGCGTGGTCGGCCTGCTGCACGATTTCGACTATGAGAAGTATCCCAGCCTGGACGACCACCCCTACAAAGGCAACGAAATCCTGAACGAACGCGGCTACTCCGATGAAATCCGCCGCGCCATCCTGTCGCATGCCGAATATTCCGGCGTGACCCGCGACACCCCGATGGAAAAAGCGCTCTTTGCCTGCGATGAACTGGCGGGATTCATCACCGCGGTCGCCCTGGTGAAGCCGGGAAAGTCGCTGGCCGAAGTGGATGCCAGGTCGGTGCGCAAAAAAATGAAAGACAAAGCCTTCGCCCGCAGTGTGAAGCGCGAGGACATCGTAAACGCCGCCGCCGACCTTGGCGTCGACCTGGAGGAACACATTGCCTTCTGCATCGAGGCACTGAAGGGAGTCGCGGATCAGCTTGGGCTGGATGGCAGCGCCGCAAAAACTGCCTGACGCCTGCTGCAGCGTCGGGCCAGAGTTCCCGTGCATAATGGCAAATCAATTGTCTGCTGTTATGTTGACGCTCTTAAGAAATAACGCAGTCCGGCTATCGAAATCCGCTATCCAAATCCCGCTGTTCAACGTCTAGCATCGACAGGGCCTGCAGCGAAACGCTGGAAGTTGTGACTGAACCGCGGACTTCCGCCCATCACAGATTTCAAGGAGCTTGCCATGCGCCTGTCTAAGTCCACACGTTTTGTATTGGCCGTAATTGTGGGGTTGGTGGTTATCACTTCGATCGCCTGCAACCAGTCAGGCGGTAACGGGCAACCGGCAGCCGCGTCCGACGGCAAGATTCCCATCACCACAAAGTCGGACGATGCGCGCAAGGAGTTTCTGCAAGGACGCGACCTCTCCGAGCGGCTGCTGGGACAGGACTCACTGCAGCATTTTGACAAGGCGATCGCGCTGGATCCGGATTTTGCCTCGGCCGAGTTAGCCCGGGCCGCCAATTCGCCCACGGCTAAGGAATTCTTCGAACACCAGAACAAGGCCGTGAGCATGGCGGACAAGGCTTCGGAGGGAGAAAAACTGCTCATTCTCGCCAACCAGGCCGGAACCAACGGCGAGGTGGGGAAACAGAAAGACTATCTCGAGAAATTGGTCGCTGCCTATCCCAATGATGAGCGCGCCCATCTCAACCTGGGGGTTTATCACTTCGGTCAACAGGAATTCCCGGAGGCGATCACGGAGCTCAAGAAAGCCACGGAGATCGCCCCGAGCCATTCCCCCGCGTACAACATGCTCGGCTACTCCTGCCGGCAGGCAGGGGACTATCCCGGCGCCGAACAGGCGTTCAAGAAGTATGTCGAGCTCATCCCCAACGATCCGAATCCCTATGATTCTTATGCAGAATTGCTGTTGAAAATGGGCAGGTTCGACGACGCGATCGCGCAGTACCACAAGGCGCTCGAGATCGACCCGCACTTCGTTCCTTCACATTTCGGAATCTCTGCGGCGCTGACCTACCTGGGCAAGCCGCAGGAAGCGGAGGCCGAACTGCAGAAGATGGCCGATCAGGCACGCAACGATGGCGAGCTCCGCACCGCATACTTTGGGATGGCGGTAGTTGCCTCGGATGGAGGCAAGTTCGATCAGGCCCAGCAGGCCATGGACAAGGAATATGCGGTAGCCGACAAGAAAAACGACGTAGCCGCGATGGCGGCGGATCTGCAGGCCAAGGGCAACATAAGCCTGGAGTCACAGAAATATGACGCGGCCACCCAGCAGTTCGAACATTCCTTTCAGCTGATCCAGGGCTCAACCCTGTCGCAGGAGATCAAGGACAATGCCAAGCTGCTGCATCACTTCAATCTGACCGCCATCGCCATCGCCAAGAAGGACTACGCCGGGGCCAAGACTCATGCGGACGAATTCCGCCAGGGGGCGGAGGCCACGAAGAATCCGGTGCAGATCAGGCTGGCGCATGAACTGGCCGGCAGGATCGCGCTCGCCCAGAAGGACTACGACAAGGCCATCTCCGAACTGGAGCAGGCCAACCAGCAAGACGCGCGCAACTTGTATCGTTTGAGCCAGGCCTGCCAGGCCAAAGGGGACAGCGCGAAGGCGCAGGATTTCCTCAAGAAGGCAGCTGACTTCAATTCCCTGCCGGCGTTGAACTATGCCTTCATCCGAGTAAAGGCACAGAAGGCGGCAGTGGGAAAGAAAGCGTAACAGCCAGGGCAACCCCCTGCCGAAGCGCGGGGCTAGCGAATCACGGCGGCAATCTTCCCGCTTGCGATGAGCTCCGAGAGGCGGGCGAAATCCTGATACATGACGCGGTCCTTGTCCATCGTCGCGCACACTGATCGGATCGCGGCGTGTGCCGCCTGTCCTCGTTTCGAGGTCTTGAGTGGCTCCAGAAAATCCAGCGCCTGGGCCGCTGCCATGGCCTCAATCGCCATGGCGTTGCGCGTGTTCTCTACGATGCGCTTGAGCTTCAGTGCGGCGGTCATGCCCATGGAAACGTAGTCTTCCTTGTTTCCTGAAGTGGTAATTGAATCGACCGACGCGGGGTGAGCCAGCACCTTGTTCTCGCTGACCAGTGATGCGGCCGCAACCTGCGCCATCATGAATCCGGAATTCAGCCCCGCTCCCGGGGCCAGGAATGGCGGCAGGCCCTCATTCAGCGCGGGATTCACCAGCCGCTCGAGACGCCGCTCGGAAATGCCTGCCAGCGCGCTTAATGCGATCCCCAGGAAATCCAGGGCGAAGGCCACGGGCTGGCCATGAAAGTTGCCGCCGGACAGGACGTCAGCCTGGCCGGCGTCCCGGGCGCTGTTTACGAACACTAGCGGATTATCCACCGCCGAATTGGCTTCAATCTCCATCACCTCGCGACAATAAGCCAGCGTGTCACGCGCCGCGCCATGCACCTGCGGCATGCAGCGCAGGGAATACGCATCCTGGACCCGCTGGCAATCCCGATGCGACTCGCGCAGTTCACTGCCTTCCAGCATCTTGCGCAGATTGGCCGCGGTGGTGATCTGGCCGGCGTGCGGACGAGCCCGGTGGATGCGTTCATCGAAGGCCGCGTCGGTTCCTCGCAACGCGTCCAGTGAGAGCGCGCCGATTACATCCTCAGAATCCACCAGCGTCTCTGCCGCCAGCAATGCCAGGACGCCTACCGCCAGCATGGCTTGCGTACCGTTGATCAGAGAGACGGCCTCTTTCGCCTCGAGCACCAGAGGCTTGATCTGGGCACGGCGCAAAGCATCGGCGGCGGGCACGCGCGTCCCTTTTTCGTCCAGACATTCACCCTCGCCGATCAGCGCCAGCGCCAGATGCCCGAGCGGGGCGAGATCGCCGCTGGCTCCGACGCTGCCCTGTGACGGCACCATGGGAGTGACGCCGCGATTCAGCATTTCGCAAATCGTGTCGATCACGGCCGCGCGCACGCCGGAATGTCCCTTGGAAAGCGAGTTCGCGCGCAGCAGCATCATGGCCCGCGCCTCGCCAGGGGCGAGCGGTTCACCCACACCAGCGGCGTGGGAGCGCACCAGGTTCAGTTGCAGCTCGCGAATCTGCTCCGGCGGAATGCGCACATCGCTCAGCTTGCCCACGCCCGTGGTGATGGCGTAGGACAACTGGTTCTGTGCGACCAGCGCATCCACGACTGCGCGCGCGCGGTTGACCGATTCCCGCGCGTCGGGATCGAGCAGCACCGCCCGGCGTTCGACAGCAACCTCCCACACCGCCTCGAGAGTGAGATCGTTTCCGTTGATGTGAAGAGCTTTCAAGAAAGTTTCCAGTTTCGGGTTTCCTGGTTCCAGATGCCTTACTTCCCCACCGCTTCTCGAAACGCCTTCAGAAACTTTTCCGGCAGCGCCGTGGTCTTCATCTGGGCGTCAGTCACGATATGCGTGGTCTCGCCTTCGGCCAGGAGCACGCCATCCCCCGCCCGCATCAGTTCATATCCGAAATGCACTACCGATTCGCGGACGTTCTTCAGGCAGGTTCGCACAATAATTTCATCGTCGTAACGGGCCGGCGCCTTGTACCGGCAACGCGCGTCCGCGACCGCGATGAAGAGGCCGTGGTCCCGCTCCATATCCCGATAGGAGAATCCCATCTGGCGCATCAGTTCCACCCGACCGATTTCGAACCAGATGAAGTGATTGGCATGATAGACCACTCCCATCTGGTCGGTCTCGGCATAGCGCACCCGAAGCCGGCTCTCGCTGACCACAGGATGTTGCTTGGGATCCGGTGTCACTTACCGCTCCAGCGCGGCTTGCGTCTTTCCAGAAACGAAGTGATGCCCTCCCGGAAGTCTTCCGTGGCTCGGATCCGGGCGTTGTCCTGAACGGCGGCGGCGATCTGTTCATCAAGCTGTGGGGCAATGAAGCTGTTGATCAGCTTCTTTGTCGCCCGCAGCGAAGAAGGACTGCACTGCATCAACTCGGTCGCGAGTTCCTGGGCACGCCGCATGAGCTGGTCCGGGTCGACGACTTCATTGACCAGACCAAAGCGGTACGCTTCTTCGGCGTCGAAGGTGCGGCCTGTCAACAAGAGGTCGCGGGCGATTTTGTGTCCCACCTGCCAGACCAGGATCGAAGACACGATCGCAGGCACAAATCCGATGCGCACTTCGGTGTAGCCAAATTTGGCGTTGGGCACCGCGAAGGTGAAATCGCACATGGTGGCGATGCCGGTGCCGCCGGCGATGGCCGCGCCGTTCACCGCGGCGATCGTGGGAAGGGGAAAGTCATAGAGGCCGCGGAACAAACTTGCGATCCGCAGCGAGTCCTTCACGTTTTCATCGTGAGGCTTGCCCACCAGACCTTTCAGTTCATCCAGGTCCATGCCCGCGCAGAAAGCTTTCCCGCTGCCCGTAAGAATCACGACTTGCGCGGCTGATGCTTCGACCTCATGCAATGCCGCCTGCAACTCCTCTACCAGGGCGAAACTGATGGCATTCCGCTTCTCAGGCCGATTGAAAGTGATGGTGGCAATGCCGGCCTCATTGGCAAGTTTGATGGTCTTGTAGCTCATTGCAGAGATAGATCACCTACCCAAGATTGTTTCGCGCTCAATCAGCCGCGTTCGATGTCGTGTATCTCACTCCAAGCTCCGTCGTCACTCTCAGCAAAGTATCCAGGGATTTGAGCGCCGGCAACTCGGCGCCCCTTTGTTTCAGCGCTTCTACGACTGTTTCGGTAGCAATATTTCCCACCAGCGCGTCCTGCGCAAACGGACAGCCACCCAGTCCGCCCAGCGCCGAATCAAATCGGCGGCACCCTGCATCATACGCGGCCAAGATCTTCTCCGCTGCCTGATCGGGACGGCTATGCAGGTGCAAACCGATCTCCAGATAATCGAACCGGCCGTGCACCGCGGAGTACAGGTCGCGAATCTGCGCCGGGCCGGCCATCCCGACGGTGTCGGCCAGCGAGATCATCTTGACGTCGAACGATTCCAGCAAGTCCACCGCGTCCACGACTTCTCCAACGTTCCAGGGATCGCCATAGGGATTGCCAAACGCCATTGAGATATAGACCACTACATCGAGGCCGGCATCGCCACCCTTGTTCTTAACTTTTTCCAGTTCGTCGACCGCGTCCTCCAGAGTTTGCCGCTGGTTGTTGCTGAGAAATGTGGGTGAAACCGAATAGGGGAAGCCAAGCGTACGGACAGCCTGGGTTTTAATGGCGCGCTCCGCCCCCTTTTCATTGACCACGATGGCAATGATCTCCACGTCATCCGGCGGGTCCAGTTCTTTCAACACCTCCTCCGAGTCCGCCATCTGCGGTACTGCTTTGGGGGAAACGAACGAGACCGCATCAATATGCTTGAATCCTGCGCTGATCAGGGCTTTCAGATAGTCCGTCTTAATGTAAGCAGGAATCTGCCCCTTCAACCCCTGCCAGGCATCGCGCGGACATTCGATCAGTTTGACGGAATCAGGCATCTTAAATTCAGGGCCACGGATCAACGCAGATTCTCACGGATCAAATCTTCTGTCTCTGATCCGTGTTGATCCGCGTTCATCTGTGGCTAAGGAAGTTATGTCTGCAGCACCCCGACCTTGAATTCGGGCACATCCGGGTTCAGTGCGGCCGCCTCCAACGCCTGAGTGATGGCCTCGCGCGTTTCCACCGGGTCAATGATCTTGTCGATCCACAAGCGGGCCGCCCCGTAGCGCGGATCGGTCTGTTCGTCGTAGGTTTTCTTCACCGATTCGAACAGCTCCTTGCGCTCCTCGTCGCTCAGCTTCTTACCGCTGCGCTCCAGTTGCTTGATTTTGATTTCCACCAGCGTGCCTGCGGCGGAATCGCCGCTCATCACCGCGTAACGCGCGGTCGGCCAGGCAAACACCAGGCGCGGATCGTAGGCCTTGCCGCACATGGCGTAGTGTCCCGCGCCGAACGATCCGCCGACAATCACCGTAATCTTGGGCACCACCGAGTTCGAGACCGCGTTCACCATTTTTGCTCCCGCCTTGATGATGCCGCTCCATTCCGCATCCCGTCCCACCATGAAGCCGTTCACATCATGCAAGAAGATGAGCGGAACCAGATTCTGATTGCAGTCCATGATGAAGCGCGCGGCCTTTTCCGCCGACTCGGTATAGATGACGCCGCCAAATTCAATGCGTTTGTGGCCTTCATGGTCGGTCTGCTGGGCATGCAGTTTCTGGTTGGCGACGATGCCCACGGCAAAACCGCCGATGCGGGCATAGCCGCAGACCAGCGTCTTGCCATATTCGGGCTTGTACTCGTCGAAGCGGCTACCGTCCACGATTCGTGCCAGGATCTCTTTCGTGTCATAGGGCCGGGCCGGAGACGAATCGTAGATGCCGTAGATTTCCTCGGCCGCCAGCGCCGGCGGCTGCGGTTTCTTGCGGTCCCACGGAGACTGCCGCCGGTATCCCCACTTTTCCACGATGGCGCGAATGCGGGCCAGGCAGGCTTCGTCATTGGGCTCGCGGAAGTCCACTGTTCCACTGATCGCCGAATGCATGGCAGCGCCGCCCAGCTCCTCGGCAGAAATCTTCTGCCCGATAGCCGCCTGCACCAGCGCGGGACCGGCGAGAAACAGCCCGCTGCCGTCGGTCATCAGCACGTGGTCACACATCACGGGAAGGTACCCGCCTCCGGCGACGCACATGCCCATGATGGCTGCGATCTGCGAGATCCCCATCGCGGACATGACCGCGTTGTTGCGAAATACGCGGCCGAAGTCATCGGTATCGGGAAAAACATCTTCTTGCAGGGGTAGGAACACGCCCGCTGAGTCCACCAGATAGACCGTCGGAATGCGATTCTCAATGGCGATGTTCTGGGCGCGAATTACTTTCTTTGCAGTCATCGGGAAAAATGCGCCCGCCTTCACCGTAGCGTCATTGGCGATGACCATCACCAGCCTGGTGTGTACACGTGCGAGTCCCGTGATCACTCCCGCCGCCGGAGCTCCGCCCCACTCTTCGTACATGCCGTGCGCCGCGTAAGCGCCCAGCTCGAAAAATGTTCCGGGATCGACCAGGAGTTGAATCCGCTCCCGTGCCGTCAACCTTCCTTTGTTGTGCTGGCTCTCGATGGCCTTGGAGCCGCCGCCCTCGCGAATCTTCTCTTCTTCATTGCGTACCTGGGAAACCAGGTCGGCCAGGAAGCGCATGTTGGCTTCGAAGCGGCTGGAGGTGGCGTCCACGCGCGACTCCAGAACGGTGGAACTGGAAGGCATTCCGGGATCGGCGCGTTCGTTCATGAGTCAACGTGGGAAACCGTTTACGGTATAACAGCCGAGAGGGGGCGTGCAAACGCATTTATCGGACTGGCCCGCGTAAGTCGATTCCTGGATTCACGGCAGCAGATTTCGAAAAGGACGCCAGATTGCCGCATCGACAGCCCGCTCTATGCGCTCTTTTCAAGCCACCGGTCCAGCCGGCAACCATCTTCCTCCAGCAGGAAGCTCCCCATTCCGAAGCACTCGCCAAAAATGCGCTGCGACTCCGGATCGCGTGCCGCCCGCGTGATCCATTGTTTCCCCACCTGATATTGGCTGGCCGTGAACCACTTCTGCGGCAGGACTTCCACCAACCCGGCCTGCACGTAGACCACATAGAGCGCGAACGCCGGGTCCTCAGGATTACTTGCCGGATAACTGGTGGGGAGAATTAATTCGTCCACTCCGCACAGTTCAGCCGGCGCCTCGATCTTGTGCGTTCCGGCTGCGAGGCCGAGAGGGATTTCAAGATCGGTTAGAGGCGCGGTCACGGCATACATGCGCTCGTTGGACTGCTTGAACCAGCCCGCAATTTCCGCGAAGTCGAAGCCTTGGAGTTGATCTGGATCAAAAACTGCCAGACGAATACCGCGGCCTTCCGGACACCAGACGCCCAGGCGCGATGGCGCGAAAAACGGCCGGCAATACGTGTTCAATGCCAATCGCGGCTTCTGGGGTTCCTGCTCCACACCAAGCGAGACTAGATAGCCCAGCGGTCCGTCACTGCCGTGATGCGTCCACACGAAGCGCTGGCCGGATACAGAATTGAACGCGGGAAACGTCTTCCAGTACCACGGCGCTGGTCCGACGGTACGCTGAAGAGTTTCTCTGAGACGGGAGGTGTGGATCTCAACCATCAACTGGCCGTGGGCACGCCACGCGGTTTGACGTTGGCACGGATGAACTGGACGATCTCGTCCATCGCGGTTCCCGGCTGGAAAATGGCGGCCACGCCGGCTTTCTTGAGATTGTCCATGTCCTGGTCGGGGATGATTCCACCCAGCACGACCAGCACGTCGTCCATTTTGTTGTTCTTGAGCAGGTCCATCACACGAGGAACGATGACGTTGTGCGCTCCGGAAAGAATCGAGAGGCCGATGACATGGACGTCTTCCTGCAGCGCAGCATTGACAATCATCTCCGGCGTCTGCCGCAGGCCTGTGTAGATGACTTCCATGCCGGCATCGCGCAGCGCCCGGGCGATGACTTTTGCGCCACGATCATGTCCATCGAGGCCGGGCTTGGCTACGAGCACGCGGATTTTCTGCTCGACCATCACTTCTATTTAACCACAGCGCGCACAGGGCGAACACGGAGGGACCCTTTTTTCGTTCCCCGGTTCTATTCGCTGTCCTGCATGGTCACAGGGTTTTGATATCCAGGCTGCGCCACAAATACCAGCAGGCAACCGACCGGTAGGGCTCCCAGGCGCGGGCGATTTTCTCCATCTGGACGGGCTTGGGCAACTTGCGCTTCTTGTAATGCTTCTTTATAGCCACCTGCACGCCATAGTCCCCCGTGGGCAGCACATTAGGCCGCCTCAGCGTAAACATCAGGAACATGTGCGCTGTCCAGACACCCACGCCTTTCACCTGCGTCAGATGCTCAATGACCTCAGCGTCGGTCATTTGAGGCAGGCGTTTGAAGTCGAGTTCGCCGCGTGCCGCGCGTTCAGCCATGTCTTGCAGATAGGACGTTTTCTGCTTCGACAACCCCACGGTGCGCATTTGTGCGTCAGTAAGCTTGAGAATGCCTTCGGCGGTTACGGGGTCTCCTGCCAACGCGGCAAAGCGCTTGAAAATAGTGACTGCCGCCTTCCCGTTCAGTTGCTGATAGACGATCGCCTCGGCCAGGCTGTGGAACTCGGGAGGGCCGAACTCCATCCGGCAGGGGCCGACACGTTCGATGATGGCGGAGAGCACCGGGTCGGACTTCTTCAGATGGTGGATGGCTTTACGCATGCGAATTTGACGCCACTCCGGGCAAAAAGGATAGCAGACCCGCAGAGCACGGCCTCTGGATTTTATCCTGAACTTTGTGTTTACTCGATAGCGCTACAAAACAGCGGTGAACTGCATCCGTCTGTTCTTCAGGTTCGGGAAAGGCCTTCATGATCACAATCGTTTCCGGGCTCCCGCGTTCGGGCACATCTCTCATGATGCAGATGCTGGCCGCGGGTGGCATGCTCGTCCTCTCCGACGGCGAACGCCGCGCCGACGTCGATAACCCCAAGGGCTATCTTGAATGGGAGCGGATCAAGCAGCTTCCCAAGAACCCGGGATGCATTGCCGAAGCGGAGGGAAAGGTGGTGAAGGTGATCTCTCAGCTGCTGCTTTCGCTGCCCTCCGAACACCAGTACCGGATAATTTTTATGCAACGCCCCTTGCCCGAAATTATGGCGTCGCAGGAGGAGATGCTGCGGCGACGGGGGACTTTCGACCCGAACGAGGACCGTTCCGTGGTGGCGCGGGCCTTCCAGGATCACTTGAGCGACGTCTACGCCTGGCTGAATGGCAAACCGAACGTGACCGTGAGCCGGGTGCAATATCACCGCGTCCTACGCGAACCCAGAGAGACGGCACAGAGCGTGGCCAGCTTTCTGGAGGTTCCACTGAACATCGAGGCCATGGCCAAACAGGTCGACGAGAGCCTTTACCGGCAGCGGAAAAAGTAAGTCCGAAAGAAGCAGGCGCATTACCCCGCGCGCCGGAACTCTCGGGCCAGTGCTGGACGCCGGTTCACGACACCATCTCGTTTCGGTGGTGGACGCTGGAAACCGATCTTGCGCCGCGACGCTCCCGGCGGAATCATCAGGTCGTTGATGGCTCCAATGAGGTCTTGGATTGTAGAGTCGTGAGTTTCCAGACGATCTTCCAGTTCATTGATCTTGGCGGCCAGCTGTCGATTGTTGGCCAGCATTTCCCGCAGGCGCACAAAGGCGCGAACCACAAAGACACTCATCTGAATTGCGCGCTTGGAATTGAGCACTGTTGCAGCCATGATGGCTCCGTGCTCGCTGAATGCATAGGGCAGATAACGGCTCCCGCCGTGTCTCGTTCTTGAGGTCGCAATTTGCGACCTCAAGACGGGGCCTGCTCAGGTAGTCACACGAAACATGAAATCCGCTGGAAAGCGCTCGCGGTTACGTTTTAGCTGTTCGTTTCACAGAGACGCCGTAGAGTTGAGCGAGTTCCTTGTCGAGGATTACCCGTTGCTGGCGCAGGATCAGGATTCGCGACTCCACATTGACGACGGGGACGACGCGGCGTTTCGGCATTTTGACGAGCATGACATTCTTGTTTTGGCGATCCCAAGTTGTGATCTCAAATCATGATACTCATCGGCGGCCATGAGAGTTCACGTGTGACCCTGAAAATACTCGCAAGTCCCATTTTGGAACAGCCACAAATATCGATGGAGACTAGGGCTAGACTGGTGCCTGCGCCGCAGAACCAGTACCTGCGTATGCGGGAACGGCTGGCGTTGTTATCCGATTTCCGCTCCAGCCCAGAAGCGCGGGCTGGGCTCTTACGTCACACTGACCTCGGTATAGGTTCCATACACCTGCCGCAGCGCCTCGCAGATTTCGCCTACGGTCGCGTAAGCCCGCACCGCGTCCACAAGGTACGGCATCGTGTTGAACGGCGAAATTTCCCCATTTGACGCCGCTCTTGGTTCCTGGGCTGCCGCTTTTTTCAGCGCTTCCAGGCGGCGGTGGACTTCCTCGTTGGACCGCCGTGCGCGCAACGCTTTCAGCTTCGTCGATTGATGCTGCGCCACTCTTTCATCGATGTACAGAATGGAAGGCGATTCTTCCTCAATCACAAAGTCGTTCACGCCGACGATGATTTTTTCTTTGGCTTCGGCGGCGCGCTGGTATTGATAGGAAGCCTCAGCAACTTCTTTTTGCGGGTACCCGCGCTCGATAGCTTTGACCATGCCACCCATGGCGTCGAGTTTTGCGAAATAGTCGAGCGCACCTTTTTCCATTTCGAGCGTTAAGGTTTCAAGAAAATATGACCCGCCCAGGGGATCGACGGTCTGAGTCACTCCTGACTCATAGGCGATGATCTGCTGGGTGCGGAGGGCGATCCGGGCGGCTGCTTCGGTCGGCAGGGCCAGGGCTTCATCATAGGAATCGGTGTGCAGCGACTGCGTTCCACCCAGCACTGCGGCCATGGCCTGTAGAGCCACGCGCGCGATGTTGTTCAACGGCTGCTGCGCCGGCAGCGAGACTCCCGCTGTCTGGGTATGAAAACGCATCAGCCAGGTACGCTGGTTCTTGGCGTGAAAGCGGTCTTTCATCACCTGGTACCAGATCTTGCGGGCGGCCCGGTACTTGGCAATTTCTTCGAAAAAATCATTGTGCGCGTTGAAGAAGAAGCTGAGCCGGGGGCCGAATTCATCCACATCGAGGCCACGACGCTGTGCCCACACTACATATTCGACGCCGTCATACAAGGTAAACGCCAGCTCCTGCAGCGCGGTCGAACCTGCTTCACGGATGTGATATCCGCTGATCGAGACGGTGTTGAACCTTGGGGTGAACCTGGAACCGAACTCGAAGGTATCCACCACCAGCCGCATGGAAGGCGCAGGGGGGTAGATGTATTCCTTCTGCGCAATGTATTCCTTGAGGATGTCGTTCTGGATCGTCCCGGAGATTTTCTTCCAGTCCGCGCCCTGCTTTTCCGCCACCACGAGATACATCGCCCACAGCACCGAGGCCGGCGAATTAATCGTCATGGAGACGGTGGTTTTTTCCAGATCGATGCCGCCGAAGAGAATCTCCATGTCCTCGAGTGAATCGATCGCCACACCGCATTTGCCGACCTCACCTTCGCTGGCGGGGTGATCGGAGTCGTAGCCCATGAGCGTGGGAAGGTCGAAGGCCACGGAGAGTCCACCGCCGCCGTGCTCGAGCAAATATTTGTACCGCTGGTTGGTTTCCTCGGGTGAGGCGAAACCCGAGAACTGGCGCATGGTGAAAAGTTTGCCGCGATATCCGCTGGTGTGAATGCCCCGTGTAAAGGGGGGCTGTCCGGGATATCCGAGAGATTTCTCCGGGCTCCAGTCCGCGGGCAAATCGGCCTGGGTATAGAGCCGCCTTACCGGCGTGCCGGAAATCGTGGTGAAGCGGGCATGGCCGCGCGGGTCACGATTCACCCCCGTGGGTGCCCCGATCGGTTTTTCGGGGGCTTTTTCCAGCGTCGGCAGGAGCGTCTTTTCCGCCCAGGCCTTCTCCCCCTCCGAGGGTTGCCGTCCTTCAAACACATCTGCGATCGGGCTTTCCGCAACTTGCGGCTTGGGAGGCTTCTTGTCGGCCATACGCATCGTGCCCGCTTTCGATCATAGAAGAGGGCAATGCGGTGGGCAAGGCACCGACGTACTTGGACCTGCCCTACGGTCCCACTACTGGGGGTGTGGGTGGCCCGTCGGCCTCATCTTCGTCCGGATCGAGGTCTGGGTCAGGAGGAGACGCAAGCGGCTGCGGCCGGGCGGCCTCGCCACCATCGCCCAGGGCGCGAGTCGTTACCGTCGTGCCCGAGGACCGGCGCAGCTCCCGCAGAATCTCCTGCCGATCACGGCCGGCGTACTCGCGGGCAAAGCGGGTAAGCGCTTCGGTCAAGATTTCGTGGTGATGCAGCTTTTCCAGGCCGGGTTCGCGCGTGATGTTCAGCCAGAGCCGGTGTACGAGATGCACATCCTCGGTTTTCAGCGAAGGAGTATGGGGCCCGATGTGGAATGTGTCCACACTTAGATCGGGCCGGACAACCTGGAAAATGAACTGCCGCTTAGGCTCCGGCATCGCTTCCCACGCGCGGCCCAGGTAGAAGGCCTGTTCCTGGGAACTCATCTTGCTCGAGAGCCCTGAAACTACGGCGGAAGCTTCGATGTTGTTCGCGGTCTGCACAATCGCCGACCACGGGTCCCGGGCCGGCACGACCAGTAGTGAGACGTGTTTGCCAAAGCCCTCGGCGACGGAGACCGCGCGGGTGAACAACTGCTGTTCGTAGTCGCTGAAGATCTGCTCGGTGGAAAGATCATAGGCGGCCGTGCCGAACTGGCTGACCCGCGCCGACATGACCACAATGTCCTGTTCCTTGATATCGATGCGTTCCAGGACCCACTTCAGATGATTCAGGGTGTTGTAGTCGCGGACCGTCACCATCACGTTTCCCGGGCGAATCCCCAGCTCGGCGCGCTCCACCTTGTCGCTCTGCAACAGCTGGAAGTGCTCCTGCATGTGCTGCTCGGCCAGAGCATGCTTGCTCCGGTTCAGGCGCTCAGAAATGGAGAAAATCGCGAAGAACCCAGCGGCAAAAGAAACGCCCGCGACGGTAGCGATTGACTTGGTGAACAAATTCACGATCGCGGTGCACAACAGCACCAGGAACACGGAAGCCAATCCCACTGGCAGCTCGCACCCTGCAATGGTGAGGTTGGGCGGCACCTTCCAGCCCCGGGCGCCCTTGTACTTGAAGCGCAGCACCAGCATGGCCAGGCTGTTGAAGGTGAAGCTCCAGATCACGCCGAAGGCATATGCCTCGCCCAGGAGATACACATTGCCGCGGGTCATCAGGATGGTGAAGAGCTGCAGGAACACCACCAGGTTGACGATGCGATAAGTGGTGCCGAAACGGGGATGGGGCTGGCGGAACCAGTCGGTGAGAACGCCGTCTTCAGAAATGCGGTTCAGAACCCCGTTCGAGCCGATGATCGCGGTGTTAACGGCTCCCGAAAGGATGAGAAAGCCGACGACGACTACGAAGGCCCGGAAAAACAGCCGCAGCAGCAGCGGCCCCCACAGATACATGGCCAGTCCGGCAACCAGGTTGTCCTTGTAGACCGGCACCCGCACCGCATCGGGGATGATCATGACAAACAGCAACGCGGTGAGCCCGGTAAACACAAAACTGAAGATAGCGATGATGATGGCTGCCCGCTTCAGGTTCTTCAGCTTGGGATGAGCCAGTTCCCGATTGACCTGGGCCAGCGATTCCTCTCCGCTCATGGCCAGCACGGAATGCCCAAACGCAATCAGGATGCCGAGAAGGCCGAACTTATGCGCAAGATCACGAGCCAGGGCGGTGTGCTTCAGAAACCCCAGCGCCTCGGGACTAAACTTGAGGTTCTCAGGCGTGGGCAGGGGCACAGTCTGGTATCCCTGCTTCAGAAGCGTCAGCCCGGACCAGGCCAGCAGTATGACCACCATCACCGTGGTGATCTGCATCACGCGCAGAGCTTTCTCGCTGGATTCCTGGATTCCCTTGGTGTTCTGCCACCAGAAGTAGAGTGTCACCAGCACCGCGAAGACGACGGAAGTCCAATTCACCTCGACATGCGGCGTCCCGTGAAACAGGTTGTGCATGGCTCGCGGGATCCAGCCGTGGGAGTCGGCGGCGGCAAAAATGTCATTGATCAATCCGGCGACGTATTGCCCCGCGGAAACGCCTGAGATCGGTCCGGTCAGGATGTAATCGAACATCAAGGCGGAGACGCTGACTTTGGCGAGGGTTCCGCCCAGAGCCTCTTTGACCACGCGGTAAACGCCTCCGCGCACGAACATGGAACAGCTCTCCACATAGACTGCGCGTACGGTGAACGAGAACAGCATGACCGCCACGATGAACCAGGGCGCGGACTTACCCACCGCCTGCTCGGCGATGCCGGCAGCGTAAAAGGCGGAGGAACCGAGGTCATTCAAAACGATGGCCGCCGCCCGCCAGTAGGAGATGAAGGTCAGCATCACGGAGGTGGCGACCACGATGCGCACGCGGTTGGCGGTGGAGCCGGCGGGTTGGATAAAGGATGCCATTCCGAGGCGGGTTAACCGATCATGGGGCCGGAATCATCGAAGTCTCGCGGCGTCCGTGTTTTGCGGCGCCGCTCGGGCCCGGGTGCCATCGTCGAGGCAGGTTCTCCTAACGGTGACTATGAACTGTAGCAGATGGATTGCTTCGCCCAGAAGGGGCCCCATACGGCCACTAATGTTAGCCCATCAGGGGGGAAGGGATGGGCGGAAAAAGTAAATGCGGGCTGCCGCCTCGCGCTGGAGATGGCTCCCGGCGGTTTTGTTATGCTTGCCCGGTGTTGCGAATCGACAAGAGCGCCTGGCTGCTCGTGCTTCTATCCGCGGGCTCGCAGATTCTGATCTTTCCCCTGCCCGATCAGTATTTCCTGTGCTGGGTTGCGGTGGCGCCGTTGCTGGTCGCGCTGTTGCGGACCCGCAAGCCGGATACATTGCAGCTTCGGGCGGCCGTCCAGTTGCGGCCCGCCACACCCGGCCAGGCATTTGTTCTGGCCTACGCCTGCGGAGTTCTTTGGTACGCCGGGAATTGTTACTGGATCTACAACACCATGCGCCAGTACGGTGGCTTGAGCGCGGCCGGCGCGCTGGGCATCCTGATTCTTTTCTGCCTGTATCTTGCCCTCTATCACGGCGCTTTCGGCGTGTTGATCAGCATCCTGGCGAATGGGGCCCCCGCAGGGGCCCGCGAACAATCAAACCAGGCACGATCAATCCAAACAGACGGCGGACCCTTGAACCTTTTCAACCGCCGCGCCCTGCTTCTTGCGCCATTTGCCTGGGTGGCGGTCGAACTCGCTCGCACCCGCATCACCGGATTTCCGTGGGACATGCTCGGCATCACGCAAGTGGACAATATCCCGCTGGCGCGCATCGCCACGCTGACCGGCGTCTATGGCCTGTCGTTCGAAATCATGGTGGTCAATACAGCGCTGGCCACCGCATTCGTGATCCGGGAGGAACGGGGGCAGCGCAGCAGACGCAAGCCCCTCCTGTTTGCCGCGGTTGCGGCCGCCGCGGTGCTCCAGGCGGGAAGGTGGATCAGCCCGCCAGCGACGCCGGTTGACCATACTGCGCGCCTGGTGCAGCAGAATGTTCCGGTGTTGGAGGGCAGCGATTGGACCAAAGAATATTTTGAGGGCACGCTGCGAGATTTGAGCTGGATCAGCCTGAATCGTCCCAGCTCGAACACTCCGGGCCCGAATAGCCCCGGCGTGAGTAGTCCGGGACTGAGTGGTCAACCCCAGGACCAATCCAGCTCGGGCTCGTCTGTCGCCGCGTCACCGCATATCGATCTGATTGTCTGGCCGGAGTCGCCCGCACCTTTCTATACCACCGATCCCAGCTTTCGCGAAAGCGTGAGCAACATGGCCCGCACAGCGCAAACCTGGGTGCTTGCGGGAAGCCTGGGCATTCGCAATGCGGGCGAAACGCCAGCCCGCGCCACCGAACTCTACAACTCCGCCAGTCTGGTGAGTCCAGCCGGAGAATGGGTTGGCCGTTACGACAAGATGCATCTGGTTCCCTTCGGCGAGTATGTCCCTTTCAAACGCGTGTTCGGCTTTGCCGGTGGCCTCACCAAGGAAGTCGGGGATTTTTCTCCCGGCACTTCCCGCGCATCTCTGCACGCGGGCAGCAGCAAGCTCGGCGTCTTCATCTGCTATGAGTCCATCTTCCCGGATGAAGTGCGCCAGTTGGCGGCGGGCGGGGCCCAGGTTTTTGTGAATACCTCCAACGACGGGTGGTACGGGGACAGTGGCGCCTACGCGCAACACCTGAAACAGGCCCGCATGCGCGCCGTGGAAAACAACCGCTGGCTGTTGCGCGCCACCAATACTGGAGTCACTGCGGCGATTGATCCTTACGGGCGCGTCGTATCCACTATTCCGCGCAAGATCCGCGCCGCCATGGATGCCAACTACGGCCTGTCCGACGTATCCACGTTCTATACCCGGCATGGCGACTGGTTCGCTTATCTGTGTGCGATAATTTCTGTTGGGGGGTTGCTGCAGAGGTTCTTCCTCGACCCCAGGACGAATAAATAATCATGCTTGATGAGCTGGAAAAGGAATCTTCTCTACTTCGGGACAAAGTCCGCGACCTCCGGGAGTACCTTTGACGCAGGCAAGCTGCGCCAACAACTGGATGAGGTCGAAAAGCAGGCCGCGGATCCCAATCTCTGGTCCAATCCTCAAAAATCCCAGCAGGTGATGCGTCAGAAGAAACGCCTGGAAAATATGCTGACGACCGAGGCCGACCTGGTCCGGCGCAGCGAAGACATTTCCGCCTACTTCGAATTGGGGCGCGAGGGAGAGAGTGTCGAGCCCGACCTGCGCCGCGAGATGGATTCCCTTCGCGACCTGGTGGACCGACTGGAAACCGAAACCCTGCTCTCGGGAGAGAATGACGCCCGCAACGCCATCGTAACCATCCATCCCGGGGCGGGAGGAACCGAATCTCAGGACTGGGCCGACATGCTGCTGCGGATGTATCTACGCTGGGCTGAGCGGCGCGGCCTGCAGACCGTGCTTTACGATTACCAGCCCGGAGAAGAGGCGGGGCTCAAGTCGGCGACCTTCGCGGTTAACGGAGAGTATGCCTTCGGCCTGCTCACCAGCGAAATCGGTGTGCACCGCTTGGTGCGCATTTCCCCGTTCGATCAAGCCAAACGCCGCCACACCTCATTTGCCAGCGTATTCGTCTCGCCGGAAATTGACGACAGTATTGAAATCGTGATCAAACCGGAAGACTTGCGCATCGATACTTACCGCTCCAGCGGCAAGGGCGGGCAGCACGTGAACACCACCGACTCCGCCGTTCGCATCACCCACCTTCCGACCGGAATCGTGGCCGCCTGCCAGAACGAGCGTTCGCAGCACAAGAACAAGGACCGGGCGATGAGCATGCTGCGTTCCAAGCTTTACGAATATGAAATGGAGAAAAAGCGGGAGGCCAGCCGCAAGATCGAAGACTCCAAGCTGGATATCGACTTTGGCTCGCAGATCCGTTCCTACGTCCTGCAGCCTTATCGAATGATCAAAGATCATCGCACCAAGATGGAAGTCGGCGACGTCGACCGGGTGCTCGATGGCGACCTCGACCCCTTCATCCGCGCCTATTTGCGGATGCGGCGGGGAGAGAAGTCCAGTAGCTAGGACATCAGTGGTTCCTTAGGTAACGTTACCTCCGACGAAAGAGCTGGAAATCCGCCGGGCTCTGCGTGATTCTGTATTAGCAACCTGCGAAAGCCGGAACATAACCACCATGTCCCGCATGATCGATCTTATTCGGGCTTCGGCCGTGCCTTCCAATCTCATGCAATCGGCTGCGAAGGGATCCCTCTCCGTCCCTCCAGCGGAGATGATTGAGATTCTGGTGCACCTCGCATTGCACAATAAAGTTTTCGCGGAGCAGGCGCAGCTCACGCTCGCGGGCTGGGACGAGGCCTCTTCCCGCGCTGTCGCGTGCGACCCCTCCGCGTCAAGAGAAGTGCTGGACTACCTGAGCTCGCCGAAGAATCTGCGGCCGATGCTGCTGCACGCTCTGATCGAGAATCCTTCGGTATCGGAAGCCGCCCTGGTCGAGTTGGCGCCGCATCTCGATCGGGATCAGGCCGACATGATGTTAAAGAGCAAAAGGACCCAAGGGTCTCCCGCCCTGATGAGCGCGCTGCTGGTAAATCCCAAGCTGACCGGAATCCAGGCGGAGACCATCAAAAATTCGCTTGAGCCTCCGGCTGCGGCGGCTGAGACCACGCCGGCAGCCGAACCCGCACCGACGGAGGATTCGGCGCCCGCGGCTAAACCCGAGTCAGAGACAGCAGTTCCGGAAACAGTAGAAACCGGAAAGGATGAAGTCTTCGCAGCGGCAGTCGGGGAACTACAGGAGACCGACGAAGTATTGGAGGAAGGCGTTCTGGCTTATCTCACGCAGCATGCCGCCGAGATCGACACGTTGCCCGACCAATCCTTTCAGCCGATTGGGGGCTTCTACGAAGAACTGGTTCCCGGAGCCGAGGAACCTCTGACGGAAACGACCACCTCCGGAGCCCACCCCACCGCCGCCGCCGCCAAGAAGGCGCCCTCAAAGAAGGCGCGCTTGAGTCACCAGGAAGAACGGGGCAGCGCCCTGCAAAAGATTGCCAAGCTGGACATCAAGGGCCGCATTCAACTGGCCATGAAGGGCACCAAGGAAGAACGATCCCTGCTCATCCGCGATGGCACCAAGATCGTGGCTCTGGCAGTCCTGGAATCGCCCAAGGTCGGCGATGGTGAAGTGGAGAGATTTGCCAGCCAGAAGAATGTGCTGGAAGCCGTATTGCGCGGCATTCCGATGAAGCGTCGATTCGCCAAGAACTACGCGATCCTGCGCAATCTGGTCTTCAACCCGCGCACTCCGCTGGATGTTTCACTCGCGCTCATGAAGAACATGCTGGTGGGCGATCTCCGCAACCTCTCGAACAACAAGGAAATTTCGGACACGGTTCGCAAGCTGGCTACAAAGATGTTCAAGCAGAAGATGGAGAGCAGCGGCAAACGCTGAAGCCCATCAGTATCCCGTGGGGACGGCCGCCCTCGGCTGTCCGGACGAGTGTAACTCGACAAGTCCTTGCGGGAGGCCGGCAGCGAAGCCTCGCTCCGCCGGAGGCCGGCGGCTGTTGCTGCGTCCATTCTTGCAACACTGGCTTTCTGAGCAAGCGGCGCACTACAATTCCGCCATGGCTTCCTCAACTGACCAGGATCCCATCGCCGACCTGCTCCACCGGTCCCGAACCATCGCCGTGGTCGGCCTCTCCAACAGTCCCTTGCGCCCCAGCCACGGCGTGTCGGCCTACATGCAGAGCCATGGCTATCGCATCATCCCGGTGAATCCGAAGATTCACGGCTCGTTGGGTGAAAAGGCGTATCCATCACTGCTGGAGGTTCCGGAAAAAATTGATATCGTCAACATCTTCCGCCGCCCCGAATACGTGGAAGAAGTGGTGAACCAGGCCATCCAGTTGAAGGTTCCTGCGATCTGGATGCAGGAGACGGTGATTCATGAAAAGGCGGCGCAGAAGGCGCGCAAAGCGGGCATCTTCGTAGTCATGGACCAGTGCATCCTCAAGCAGCACCGGGCGCGCTTCGGGTAAGTCCAGGGCATAAACCACGAAGGACACAAAGTACCACGAAGGAAATCCATCTGTGTAAGATCTCCTTCGTGATTCGTGTCCTTCGTGGTTTATGCTCTTAGGCGCGCACGAAAATTACCGTGGCGTCATCATGCAGACCCTCGCCGTTGGCGAAGGCTCGCACGTCGGCGAGAATGCTTTCGGCCGACGCTTCCGGCTGCAGGACATGGTCCCGCATCCGTTCCGCACCGTACTCTTCATCAGACAGACCGGTGGCTTCAGTAATGCCGTCGCTGTAGAAAACCAGCCGCGCGCCCTTCGAAAGCTGGATCCGGCTCTCAGAGAATTCCCCGATGCCCAGCCCCAGCGGAATTCCGCGTTCGCTATCCAGAAAGCGCGCCCCCTGGTCATCCACCAGCAGCGGCCGCAAGTGGCCGGCGCTGGAAAATGTCAATTCCCGAGTCGACGGATTGAGCACGGCCAATAGCATGGTGACAAACCTGCCAGAGGGGAAATCCTCCACCAGCAGGCGATTGAGGCGGGTCAGCACTTCTCCCGGACCGCTGCAGGTTTGTGCCAGTGAACGCAGCATGCCGCGGGTGGCGGACATCAGGAGGGCCGCCGCGGTCCCTTTCCCCGAAACATCAGCCAGCACCAGTCCCCAGCAGCCATCGTCGAAAGAAATGAAGTCGTACCAATCTCCGCCGACCGCGCCTGCCGGAATGGACAGGCCGGAGATGGCGAAACCGGGAATATAGGGCGAACTCTTGGGCAACAAGGCTTGCTGGATGGAGCGCGCTTCGTGCTCCTCGCGAGTCATTCTCCGCCGCTCGTGGCGTTCGTGTTCGAAGCGTCGTGCATTGTGCACGGCCACCGCCAGGTGCTCGCAAAACCCCTGCAACAATCGCAGCTGTTCGCGGGGAAAGGCATCCACTTCGTGATGCGAAGCCGAGAACACGCCCACCAGCCGCCCGTCCACCAGCAGCGGAATGGCCACCTCCGAACGCGTGGATTCCTCGCAGCCGATGTAATACGGATCCTGGCGCACATCAGGCGCGTAACGCATCTGCAGGGTGGATGCGACGTAACCCACCATGCCGTCTCTGCCGACTTTCAAGCGCGATCCCTTCCCGTGAATGGTACAGCCATGAACGCCGGCCATCTCCAGCTCGCCATGGTCTTCGTCGTGGAGATAGATATTCGCTTCCACGCAATGGAATGCGCTAGCCACGTCGTTCACGACCTGATCGATCAGTTCATCCAAGTCGAGGATGGAATTGATTTTTCGCGCCCACTTCTGCAATTTGAGGAGGTGCTCGACCTGCTCCAGGGGGACAGGACGGAGCTGGCCGGCATCCGGGATGGCGGTTCGCGGGACTGTAGCCATGGGACCGACTCCTTGACCTACGTCAGCAGGGGAACTATCAGATACTAGGTATAAGATGCGGAGCCCTAAGTGCCGGATTCTGTTTTCGTTACCGGAGGAACGACCTTCCCGGCCTGGGATCGCCGCCGTTTGATCTCCTGTAAACGCTCTCCAATGCGCTTTTCCACACCTTCGCTGGTAGGGCGGTAGTAGACCCGGTCCTTCAGGTTTTCTGGCAGACACTGCATGTCAGCCACTTTGTCTTCGAGGTCATGCGCGTACTGATAGCCCCGGCCGTAGCCCAGGCCCTTCATCAGCCCGGTGGGCGCGTTGCGCAAGTGCAGCGGAACAGGCTCGGCAGCGGTGCTTTCCACATCGCCCTGAAGTTCACCGTAAGCCGTGTACAACGCATTGGATTTGGGCGCTACGGACAAATACACCACTGCCTGCGCCAGCGCCAGGTTTCCCTCCGGCATGCCCAGGAAGTCGACCGCGTCGCGCGCAGCCATGCATTGGGGCAGGGCATTGGGATCGGTCAGGCCGACGTCCTCGACCGCCATTCGCACCACGCGCCGCGCGATGTAGAGAGGATCTTCCCCTGCTTCCAGCATCCGCCCGAGCCAATAGAGCGCGGCGTCGGGATCGCTGTTGCGCACCGATTTGTGCAGCGCGGAAATCAGGTTGTAGTGTTCTTCACCCGCCTTGTCGTAGAGCAGCACGCGCTTCTGCAGCGCGTCGGTGACGATCGGGTCGGATATTTCCGCGCCTGTTTCCTTGCCATCGCGCCCCCGGGCGAGCGAGGCGGCGACTTCCAGCACGTTATAGGCGCTGCGCGCGTCCCCGCTGGAATAGGCGGCAATCTTTTTCAGGACGTCGTCGGAAGCCCGTAACTTCATGGGTCCCAGCCCGCGCACTTCATCGCTCAAGGCACGCTTCAGCAGTTCGACAATCTGGTCTTCCGTCAGCGGCTTGAGTACGTATACTCGGCTGCGCGAGAGCAACGCAGAAATGATTTCAAACGACGGATTTTCCGTGGTCGCGCCGATTAGGCGGATGTTGCCTTTCTCCACGTGGGGCAAGAATGCATCCTGCTGGGCCTTGTTGAAGCGGTGGATTTCGTCAATGAAAACAATGGTCCGCGTACCGTACTGCTTCGCCCGCTCGGCATCGGCCATGACTTGCTTGATTTCCTTGATCCCGGTAAGCACGGCGGAGAATTCCACAAACTCAGCCTTGGTCATATGCGCGATGATTTGCGCCAGCGTAGTTTTGCCGGTGCCGGGCGGTCCCCAGAAAATGAGCGAACCAATATCGTCGCGCTCGATCTGGGTACGCAAGGGCTTGCCTGGCCCAACCAGATGTTCTTGCCCGACGAATTCATCCAGCGTGCGCGGGCGCATACGGTCGGCAAGAGGACGAGTGCGGTCGCCGGGGTTATCCGGGATCGGATTGGTTGGGAACAAATTCATCACACCAGCATCAGGAGCATGAACCACGAAGGACACAAAGTCACACGAAAAAAAACAATCTAGGTCGGGAGGGGTAAGAGCTTTCCTTCGTGTGCCTTCGTGTCCTTGGTGGTCAATGCCGTTTGCCTCGCCACTTCGTACAACACAATGCTCGCAGCCACCCCGGCGTTTAGCGACTCCACCTGTGGCGCCTGCGGGATGGCCACGACCTGGTTCATCGCTTTGATGAGATCGCGGGACAAACCTGCGCCTTCGCTGCCAATAAAGATAGCCAGCGGCCCCGAGAGGTTGGTTTGATCGAGCGGCGTCCCCTTGTGGGCGGACGTGGCCACCAGTCGCAGGCCTTCTCCTTTCGCGCGAGCTTTCATGTGTGCGATGACATCGGCGAGCTTGCTCCGCGCCAGCGGCAAGCGGAATACTGAACCTGCCGAAGCCCGCACGACTTTAGGATTGAACGGACTCACCGTGCCTTCGCCCAGGATGATACCGCCTGCGCCAAAGGCTTCCGCCGACCGCATGATCGTACCCAGATTTCCCGGATCCTGCAGCCCGGCAATGACCAGCAGCGGCCCGGCCCCGGCCTTGCCCAGAACATCGTCAAGAGAGAATTCCTTCCATCGCGCCAGGGCCGCCACGCCCTGCGGTGTCTCGCTGGGAACCGCGCTGGCGAATAGTTTGTCGGGCAGCAACAGGGTTTCGACGTGGGCGCCGATCTGGGGAAGAAGGCGTTCAGCCTTCATGGCCGCTGATTCGCTGAGGAACACCGCCCGAAATTTCACCCCGCTGCGGATTGCCTCTTCCAGAATCCGCAAGCCTTCAAGCGCGGCGTAGCCATCTTCGGTCGGTTCACCTCGAGCGAAAGCCCGGCGCAGCTCTTTGACCAGAGCATTGTGCCGTCCCTCAACCCGGCGCAACCGGGTGCTCGATTCCTGGTGGCTGGCTTTCGCGGCTTCTTTCATGTTTCACTCGGCCACCGAGAATCATACCTGTTCGGTTCGGCTTGCAGAGCTTTCCCATGTTATGTTAGGTTTCGCGATTTTAAGAGCTTGGCCGGAAGGACCTGCTGTGCGCGCGGAAATCCTGAAAATCAACAGTGACAACCCGGAAGCGTCGCTCATCCGCTATGCTGCGGATCAGATTCGCGCGGGCGAAGTACTGGGCATGCCCACGGACACGTTCTATGGGCTGGCCGCGGATCCCTTCAACCTGCGTGCCGTGGACCGCGTCTACGACATCAAGTCGCGCTCCCGCCACAAACCCCTGTCGTTGCTGATCGCCGACGTAGACCAGGCGGAAGAGCTGGCCCAGCCCCTGCCGGAGGAGTTCTACGCCCTGGCGCGCCGCTTCTGGCCCGGACCGCTGACCATCATCGTCAAGGCGTCCTCGCGGCTTCCGCTCAAGGTGACCGCCAACACCGGCAACGTGGCTCTGCGCGTGCCTAAAGCGGCGATCCCTCTGGCCGTGGTGCAGGCGGCGCAGATTCCCATTACCGCGACTTCAGCCAACCTCAGCGGAGAAAACGAGTGCACCACTGCAGTGGCAGTCCGCGACCAGCTCAAGGACCGCATCGCGATCATTGTGGATGGCGGGACCTCGCCGCGCGAAGTGGCGTCGACGATCGTCGACCTTACCGACGAGGAGGCCCGCTGGCGCATCATGCGTGAGGGCGCCATCTCTGCTCAGGAGATTTCGGAGTTCTTCGCCCAGGGATGATTGCCGCAGCCAACCAGCGCCGGCGGGGCCTTTGGCTATTGCAGCTGGTGGCGCTGGCCGCGCTGGCACTAGGCGCGTGGCTGGTCTTCGTCAGTGTCCAGATTGTGCGCGAAGCCGGGTTGCAGGAGCTTCACCCCGCCGAGGCCGTCGTGGTCTTCGGCGCCGCCGAGTACGCAGGACGCCCATCCCCTGTCTTTCGCGCCCGGCTCGACCACGCCTACGATCTGTTTCAGCGCCAGGTTGCGCCCGTGGTCATTACTACCGGTGGCGCTGCCGCCGACCCCAGTTTCAGCGAAGGCGGAGTCGGCCACGACTATCTCATGCACCGCGGCATCCCCGAGCCCAGTCTGATCGCGGAAACCCAGGGCTCCGATACGGCCTCCTCCGCGGCGCGCGTCGCCGTCATCATGCGCGCCAACCGGATGCACAGCTGCGTGGCGGTCAGTGATGCCTACCATGTGTTTCGCATCCGCAAGCTGCTGGAGCACGAAGGCGTGCAGGTGTATGTGGCGCCGCGTCCCGACTCGCGCCCGCGTTTCTTTTGGCAGCGAGCCCTGGCGGTGCTGCGGGAGGCGGCGGGTTACGTGGCCTGGCGGCTGCATATTCCGGCGTAATGAGCGCAGCGCCCCTCGATAAGCTCTCAGGAGTCCTTCGATTCCGCTCAGGATGACACGACGTTTACACCGTTACCATCCCATCTTCTTCTTCAACTCCGTGATGTGCGCCGTGTGATGCCTTCCGTGCCACGAATAAAGCGCCAGGTTTTTCTCCAGCGGCATAATACCCAGCTCGGGATGATGGAAAGTGCGCTTCCAGTCTTGCGGCTGCAATGAGCGCAACAGGCGCACCCAGCGGTCATGCAGTGATTCCAGTAAATTCAGCGAAACTTCCAGCGGCGTGGATTGCACATCGGGCAGTTCCGCCCAGCGGTCCTCCCTGTAGGGTTTGATGGTCGGGCCGTTTTCGGTCAACGCGAGTTTGAAGCGGATGTAGGCGTTCATGTGGCTCTCAGGCACGTGGTGGACGACCTGCCGCACCGTCCACCCGCCATCGCGGTAAGGCGTTTCAATTTGCTTCGGCGAGAGACCTTGTACCGCAGCCCGCAGGTTGGCGGGAACCTGCTCGATATCGTCGATGAATTTCTGGCGCTGTTTCTCATCCGGCGGAGCGTCGAAGGCAAACTTCCCGATGGGATAACGCGGATCGCTCATCTCTTCTCTCCTGAAATTCCTCCTGAAAAGCTGGCAGGCGAGGGCGCCCGCCCCACACAACCTGATACAGGAAACGCGAAAGGCTCGAGAAAATCAACGGAGAATCATGATCATTGGGGAGAAATAAAGACAGATGGTGTCTACAAATGTCTCAGAATACGGCCTACCGGCCCACTCCACGCTGGGAGGGTCGGGACAGAGTAGGGCACGCTTACTGAGACTGAGACCGAATCTTCGGTCGGTCAAGAATCGCAAAAGGCCGTTCGCCCAGATTCGCCACATAAACTCTGCCGGTGTTCAGATTCACGGCAACCGCGTATGGATGGTCAGGCGCATCGAGGGTCGCAATCACCGTATTGCTGGTCCCATCGATCACCGAGACGCTGTTGCCATGAGTGTTGGCAACATAAACCAGATTGGCTTTCGGATCGACGGCAATGGCCTGGGGATGGTCCCCGACAGGCACTTTGGAGATCGCCAGGCCCCGTGCTCCGTCGATGACGGTTACGCTGTTGTCGCGGTAGTTGACGACGTAGGCGGTGTTTGTAGAAGGATTGACCGCCACCGCACACGGGATTTCTCCGCTTGGGATGTTAGTCAGAGAGCGAGAATTCTCATCCAGGGCCACTACGGCCGCGCTGCCGGACAGGGTTGCGTAGAGCATATGGCTATCTTCGCTCAGTGCCATGCCCCAGAGATGCATGCCCATCGGAACTTTGGATTGTTCCCCATTCTTTTCATCCAGCACGATGAGATTACTGTCCTGATATCCGAGAAGATAGACCTTGCCGGCCTTCGGATCGATCGCGATCGCATCGGCAGAGCCGGTTTTTAAGGTTGTAGTCGCATTCGTGGTTCCGTCGATAATTGTAAGAAGGTCGCTGAATGTGTTTGAAACGTAGATCCTGTTGGTGGCCTCACTCGCCGCGAGTACGTAAGGAAGGGGACCCACGCTGATGGTCGCGACGATGGAATCCTGTTGCCCATCGAGCACGCTGACTGTGCCGCTGCCGGAATTGGCCACGTAAACTCGTCCGCTGAACGCGTTGACGGCGATGGCCACGGGTTCAGAGCCGACTTTCACGCTCGAAACCGAGTTTGCCGACTCGTTAATGATGAAGATGGCGCCTCGATCCCGATCGACGGCATAGACCTTGTGTGTTGCCGGACTGAACACGATAGCCCGGCTACTCAGTAATGCAGTTGAGGGGAGGTTGCCGTGGGCGAGCGTCGTTTGCGAAAGAGAAGTGAAGGTGATGCTGGCCAGCACCGCGGCAGCGAACGCTCCATGCTTGAGGTTGCTCATTTGTGAGACTATGGTCGCACCTGACAGAGAAGGCGCGCCCTCCCTGCTTGGGAGTGTATATGACGCCGGGATACCTCTCGTTCAGCGGTTACAGAGTATCTCCCAAAAGTTGATTATGAGCGGCTCACTGAAAACTTGCCGGCTCCTTTCCATTTTCTTCAGCTTGGTCATGTCCTTGTCCACGGTGGCGCTTGGCCAGGGTCCTGCTTTTCGCGTTCTTGCCTTCTACTCAACCCATGAGGAACCCGATCATGTTGCCTTCGCGCAGCAGGCGCTGCAATTTTTTGCCGACGCCGCAAAAAGGGGCAACTTCGATTTCCAGTCGACAACCCGCTGGGATGATCTGAATGCGGCATCGCTCAAGCAGTATCGGGCGATCGTGTGGCTCAATGATTTTCCTCACACCGCGGAGCAGCGTGCGGCCTTTCAACAGTACATGGACCATGATGGGGGCTGGCTGGGCTTCCACGTGGCTGCGTATAACGACAAAGATTCGGGGTGGCCGTGGTTCGTTAATTTTCTGGGAGGCGCTGTGTTCTACGGCAACAATTGGCCTCCACTTCCCGCCCGGCTCGTTGTGGACGACCGGGCCCACCCCGCTACCGGGCGTCTTCCCGCGCACTTCATTTCACCTGCGAACGAGTGGTACATCTGGAAGCCCAGTCCACGATTGAGTAACGATGTGAAAGTGCTCGTCACGCTCGACCCCGCCAATTTCCCTTTAGGGCTGAAGGATACGCTTACCGGGGGAGACCTTCCCGTGGTGTGGACGAATACCAAATACAGAATGATCTATATGAATATGGGGCACGGCGACAAGATATTCACTGACGCGGAACAAAATGTCATGTTTGAGGATGCAATTTTATGGCTTGGGCAGAAACGCTAGAAACCCGCCGCCTGGCCCAGTGAATGTCGACTACGCGATCTCCAATCCCGCCTTGCGGAGCCCCTCGATCAGGTGCTCGACGAGTTCTGCATCCCACCACTTCCCCAGTTCCTGGCGCGCGAGCGCGGCGAAGTCCGGCTTGATGGCCAGCAGATCCCGTCCGGCGTTGCGGGCCGCTTCCAGTTCGCCAAGTTGTCCATACGCCGCCGCGAACGCGGCGTGCGTACGCCAGAAGGCCGGCATGTTGACTTTGAGGGCGACTTCCAGCGCGCCGCGATAGTCGCGCTTCCGGTAAGCGTTGAAGTACGAGGGAAACCAGTACCATCCGGGATGATGCGGGTTGAGGGCTCTGGCCTGCTCCGACAGAGCGCAGCCGCGCTCCCAGTCGCCAGAGTAGGCGATCAGGAAACCCAGGTAAGCCATGGTGAACCCGTCCATCGGGTTCAGTGCGATAGCTCGTTCCGCAGCGCTCCGAAAGGCCCCAAGCTCACGCCGGAAGAACAACGCCGAGGCCAGCGCGTGGTAGGCCAGGTGATTGGACGGCGCAGGCTCGACCGCACGCCGCGCAGCCGCAAGGGCGCGCCCGATCGGATCCGGCCGCAGGTTGAATCCGTGCGTGTACTCTTCCCTATACATCATCGACAGCATGGCCCAGCAGTCAGCATGACCGGGCGCCTGCTGGACCGCCCGCTCCAGGCCGGCCCTGGCCGCGGCGTGCTCTTCGGGTTTGAGTCGCTGGAAGTGCGCAAAGCTGCGGAGCATGGCCTCGTATGGACTTAGCCCCTCGGGATCCCGCTCCCGCAGGGCCTCGCTCATGGTGTGGGGCAGAACGCCGTGGGTGTCGGCAACGGTCGAGACGATCTTGGGGACAACATCGTCCTGCAGGGCGAAGATATCTTCCGGACGGAAGGGGCGATCGTAGGTCTCTGCCCAAAGATGGACACCTGAAATTGCATCAACCAGCTGCACCGCGATGCGCAGCTTGGGCCCCGCCTGGCGAAGACTTCCCTCCATGACGTAGCGCGCCCCGAGCTCATGGCCGGCGGTCCGAACGTCGCCCGCCCCCTGCGCATAGTGCAGCGTGGAGCTGCGCGCGATGACTCGGAGATAAGAGAAACGCGAAAGGCCGGTCACGATGTCCTCTGACAGGCCTTCGGCCAAAGCCGTGACCTCGGCGTCGGCGCCACCGTACTTGAACGGCAACACGGCAACCCAGAATCCCTCGTCGGCCCGTGCAGCGCCCGAGTTGACCTCTGCTACTGGACGCGAGGCGGGTGCCATTGCCGCCCGGATCATCGATGGCGCGCCGCCTGTAAAACCGCGCAGTCCGTCGCGGAGGTCTCGCGCCGAGGGGAAACGGTTCTGAGGGTTCTTCTCCAGGCATCGCCGGATCAGCAGCTCCAGCTCTTCCGGAAGGTCGGCCCGGAGCTCGCTCAGCGGCCGCGGCGTGTCGCGCAGGATGGCGGAGGCCAGTTCGGCCGACGAGGCGCCCTCGAAGGGACGGCGGCCGCTTCCCATTTCGTAGAGAATGATGCCCAGCGAGAAAATATCGGTCCGGTGATCCAGTGTCCGACCAGCGACCTGCTCGGGCGACATGTAGGCCGGCGTCCCCATGACGACGCCCATCGCGGTCTGCCCCGCAAATGTCTGCGTGGCGCCGGCAGGATCGCTCCCGCGCATCTCCTTGGCCAGGCCAAAGTCCAGCACTTTAACGCGACCCTCCGGGGTCAGCATGACGTTGGCGGGCTTGAGGTCGCGATGCACGATCCCTTTGTCGTGCGCCGCTGCGAGCGCGTCGGCCAACGCACCGGCAATGTCGACGATTTGCTGGACGGGAAGGCCGCTCTGGGGGATCAGGCGGTCGAGCGTCTGTCCCTCAACCAGCTCCATGGTGAGAAAGTGGATGCCGTCGGATTCCTCGATCGAGAATACGGTGACGATGTGCGGGTGGTTGAGGGCAGCAACGGCGCGAGCTTCGCGCTGGAAGCGCGCCAGCCGCTCGGGATTGTGAGCCATCTCGGCAGGCAGCACCTTAAGCGCCACGTCACGGCCGAGCTTGGTATCGGTGGCGCGATAGACCTCGCCCATACCGCCGGCGCCGATTGCGGAGAGAATCCGATAGTGAGAGAGCGTGCTGCCGAGCAGATTGAACCTCCTGTCAGCGGCATTTGGGTGCTTACTGCTGTGTTTCTGGAGGAGCACGGCGATTCTACACCCAGGAATTGTCCGAGGTTGTCCCCAACGGACGCCGTGCGCGGACGCAATGTACCCGGCGAAACTCGTTGCCCGAAGACAGGAAATTAGTTTGAGGTCTTAAACAGGGCTTAGGACTCACTTTGGGCATGCAGTTGTATGGTATCCGGTTAGCGTACCAGCGCCAGAATGCGCACCGGGGCCGTTGATCCCCTTGCGACCTTCACCGGGGCGACCATAGCTACCGCGCCGTTGGCGGGCATCAGGTCGAGGTTGGCCACGTTGGTAAGAACATAGAGGCCGTGGGCGAGAGTGTATTGATCAACCACGAAGTTCCGGGTCGAGCCGCGGTCTACGTTCGGAGTATCAATCCCCAGCCCCAGAGCATTGCGCCCTTCCGCCAGGAAGCGGGCCGCGTCCTCGGAATATCCGGGAAAGTGCATGACACCTTTGGCGTCGGCATTGCGGTAGGAGCGGATCGAAGTCCAGCGAGGGCCCCATCCGGTACGCGCGACTATCACCGCGCCCGATGGAATCTGGCCGTTGACCCGCTCCCAGCGGACGACATCCTGCACGGAAATTTCATAGTCCGGGTTGTTCCGCGCGCCGGCGCTGGCATCCAGCACGACCAGCGGTCCGATCAACCGGTTGGCCGGAATCTGGTCCACCGTCCACATGCCCTGCGCCAGACGGGAAGGCGCATCCATGCGGGTGGCAAACTGCTCCGAAGATGGAAGCCCGCTCGCGGGGGACTGCTTCGCCGACCAGGCTACAGTCTGCAGCTTAGCGGCGGATTTTTCCGCGGGATCGAAAGCTGGATTCTGCAAGGAATGAGTAAGATCGACTACCTCGCGGAATCCACCCGGCCGAGTTGTTTCCTGACGGTGCTGCGCAAACAGGAAAAGCGCCAGCGCGAGCACGTAACCGATCACAAACGTCTGAATCTTCATTACCCAAATCGTCTTTCGTTGCTGTCCCGGGCCTGATCGCAGAAAACTCTGTAAAGCCCAACTACAGCAATTCGATGCAAGCACCGTGAATTCGGGTGCTGGTCTGATTTTCGCTTTACGCGTAACCAGGCGGCAAGGCCCACAAGTACATGCCCAGGTGGGGAAGGCACGAACCAGCAGGGTAAACACTAGCTGAGCCAGAAAACAGTCAGCGCCGCAACCAGGGTGCTGAGAAAGTTCACCCAGTCGTTGTTGAGCAGGCCTCGCCGCTCCAGCCAGGCGCCCAGTAAGCTGTCGACCATCATTCCCAGAACGGCAGCGCCTAGCGAAATGGCCAGCCACCGCCGCGGAATCAGTCCGCTAACCACGCAAACCGCAGTAACGATTCCGGCGGCCGCGACACCGGAAAGGGTCCCGGTTAAGCTGACCGCGCCATTGGTTCCCGGTGGAACCGACTCCCAGGTCGTAATCAGCCGGGCCTTCTCGGCAAAGGCCTGGCCTACTTCACTGGAAACTGTGTCGGCCGCGGCCTCGGACAGCGCCGCCGCCAGCGCCGGCAGGAGAACTGCCTGCTGACGGCCAAAGACAAAGACGTAGAGCGCGGCGCACCCCGTGGCCACCCCAAGATTGGCCGCCACCTGTGATCCCTTGCGACCCTCGCGGCGCTCCGCAATTCCCAGCTTCGCCTTGCGCGGATAGCCGAGGCGGGTGGTGATCCACGCCAGCGCAAACACCGTGACCAGAGCGGCGAAGGCCCCCGCTCCACCTCCGAGATAGAGAATGAAGCAGACGATCGCTCCCGCCGCCGCGCCCGAACGCGTCACTCCGCGCATTCGGAAGGCGAGCCCGGCAAAGGCAACGCTGAGCAGCGCTCCGATTGCCCAGCGCGAGTTCAAGCCGGTAAAAGCCGCTGCCAGGTCGACCACATTGGCGACAATACGGGGGAGAAGGGACTTTCGCAACGCGGGACTGGATTTCCGGCACCTCCAAGATATTGGGCACCCTCACGCATCCTACAACAGGTAGTGCTGGCGGTTTCGATTACCGTTTCTACCGGATTGCGTCAAACGGGGCAGCGTAGTCTAAACTGCACTACGTTGGCGCGTTCTGCGCCTTTTTCCTTTCGGGGTGAACTATGGCAGCGTCGGTTTGGTCGGGATATCTTACCTTCGGCCTGATCTCCATGCCGGTACGTCTTTTCTCCGGCGCCCGCAGTAGCGGCATCTCCTTCAACATGTTGCATCGCGACGACTTGCAGCGGGTCAAGCAGCAGTACATTTGTCCCGCCGACAATCGCGTGGTGGAGCGCAATGAGATCGTAAAAGGCTACGAATTCCGCAAGGGGGAATACGTGGTCATCGAACCCGAGGAGATCAAGAAGATCGAGCCGCAGACCGCCAAGACCATGGAAATCCTAGAGTTCGTCAAGGCCAGCGAGGTGGACCCGGTCTTTTTCGAGTCTTCGTACTACATGCTTCCCGAGGAAGCCGGGCGCAGGCCGTACGCCCTGCTGACCAAAGCCCTGGAAGAAAGCGAATACGTCGCCATCGCCAAGCTGACCATGCACAATCGCGAGTACACGGTATTTCTGCGGCCGCACGAAGGCGGGCTGATGCTTCACACCATGTATTACGCCGACGAAGTCCGCAAGGTTGAGGACTTCGGCGCCCCCGACGTCGAACTGAAGGAAGCCGAGGTCAAAGTGGCGCATCAGTTGATTGAAGCGCTGGCGGCCGAGTGGGATCCGGAAAAGTATCACGACACCTTCCAGGAGAATGTGAAAAAGCTCATTGAAACCAAACTGGAAGGCGGAAGCATCGCGGAAGTCGAGAAGCCCAAGAAGCTTGCCCCGGTGGTGGACCTGATGGCCGCTCTGAAACAAAGCCTGAAGGAAATGGAAGGAAAGAAAAAGCCGGTCGCGCCAGAACGCGAAGCCGCGTCCGGGAGAAAGTCGCGGGGGAAAGCGTGAGAATGCCATTTGGCACTTAGCGGCTATCCTCCATCTCCCCTCCGGATAATTTCCTCGAATTGTACGGTCGAGCCCGCCCCTTCGCCTCCGAAAGTGCATCGAACTTGCAGGGCCAGATGCGCAGTGCCAGATGCTGCGTCGCTGGCGCATATCCCCACCAGCCATTAAAATAGAAGCTCTTTCCAGGACCGTGAATTCATTGACCGTTCAACCGGAATGCAGCTTGAACTTTTGGCGTTGGGCCCGGGTGCTGGGTGTTTCCATTCTGGGTCTGATTTGTCTGAGTTGCGGTGACCAGTTTCGTCCGGTAGCCATCCCCATCACTCCGCCGCCGCCGGATCCTCAGAGTTTCCACTTTGTGGTGGTGCTGAGTGATAACGGTTTGCAAAACCCCGGCGCCGGCAGCAGTCTGGATGTTTCCGGCGACACCAGTCTCGTCGTGGCCCGGCTGGGGTTGGGTCCGTCGCACGCGGCTCTCCTGCCGAACGGTAGCCGGCTGTACGTGGCCAACAGTCTGGAAGACTCGGTTTCGTCATACATTCCTAATTCCGCGAACGTCGCCACCACCTCCCTGCCGGCCAGCTCGAACCCGGTGTTTGTGCATACCACGGAGAACGCCACGGTTTACGTCGCAAACTTTGGAACCAATACCGTCGCGGCCATTTCTACCGGGACCAATGCAGCCCTAAGTCCGCTGATTCAGGTGGGAAGTCATCCGGTGGCGTTGGCAGAGACGCCGGATCAGAAGAAACTCTATGCGGTGAACCAGGGCGACGACACGGTGAGCAGCATCAACGCGGTGGATAGATCCGTGAACCCGCCCATCGCGGTCGGAACCACCCCGGTGTGGGCCCTGGCTCGCTCCGACAGCGCCCGGGTCTATGTGCTCAACAGTGGCAGCGGCACAGTTTCCACGATCGATACCACAACCGACACGGTACTGAGTTCAGTCGCCGTAGGCGCGGGCGCGAATTACATGATTTACGACAGCAAGCTGAGTCGCATTTACATCAGCAACCCGATCGCGAACACACTCACGGCGCTGAATATATCGGTCGATCCACCGGCTCTGCTGTTCACCCTTCCCGTTGCCGCCAGCCCGATCACGGTAGCGGCGCTGCCCGACGGCAGCCGGGTCTATGTGGCCAGTGTCTCGCTGGCGGGTGGAAATGCGATTTCACAGGTAACGGTGGTCAACGCCGGAGACGGCAGCGTGCGCACGGTGGTTCCGCTCAGTTCGGTTCCGGCGAGTTGTGGCGTGGCCCGGTTCGAGGTGTTCATTGTCGCTTCCGCCGACAGTTCGAAGGTCTTCGTAGGAAATTGCGACGCCGGAAACACGAGCATCATACGGACCTCTGACGACACCAAGGTCCTGGACATACCGGCTCCGCTGAGCGCCAATACCCCGCCCAACGGCGGCAACCCCTTGCCCCAGAATCCCGTATTCGTTCTGGCTGGGCCGTGATTCCCCAAACAAGGGTGGCTGCCATTCCGTCTCAGTGACTCCTCTGATCTTCCAGATAGGCAGCCAGTCTCCTTTCCAGGTCCGGGTAGTCGGACCCAGTGACCGCCCGCAGTACGTCTTGGGGGGCTTCTCCCGAACCCACGCGGCGCAAGATACGCAGGATGCCATCCATGCCGTAGCGGCCGCGCAGGTACTCCAGAGCCGACAAAGATTCCGCGTAGGCCACGACGGCTTGATTTTCGGAAAGACCGTTGAAGGGATGTTCGAGTGCGGCAAATGGAATCTGTTTGTGCTGCGCGAACAGCCCGGCCAGGACTGCGGCGTAGGGTGAGGAACTACGTGGCTCCATCAACTGGGCGAGCCCTTCGTTGAGCCAACTGGGGCAGCGATCGCCAACCATAAAGCGGACGAACGAGTGGGTCAGTTCATGCTTGAGGACCTGCTGCAATTCCGGAGTCATTCGGGCAACGCCGCGAATCGGGATGCGCAACTTGCCGTCATTCAGGCCACTGGACCACGAAGGCGCTTGGGTAATATCGAAAAACTGCTTTTGAGTGTAGAGGGTGACCACAATATTTGCGCTGGGAGAGTAATCGAGGTCGCGAGCCAGCAGGCGGTACTGCTCTTCCAGGGTTCCCAGCAGATCGCGCTGCAATTCAAGGGATGTCTCGCCTCCCTCGTAACGCAGGCTGAAGTGGGGACTCTCCTGCTGATTGGATCGCTCCTCTACGTCCAGTTCGTTCTGGGCGCGTTCCAGGAGGCGATGGGTCTCGGGATTCGGTTCTAACTCCAGCGCCCTTTTCCAGGCGCGAACCGCGTCGCGGGTGTGATCGGCATTGTATTGCGCGGCCGCCAACCACCGGAAGGCTTGCGCCGAATTCGGCTCAACCTTGGTTAGATGCTCGGCTTGGGCGGCGGCTTCCGGGTAACGCCTCGCCTCCGCCAGGGACATGGCGTACCAGGCGAGCAAAGACCCTTCGTCGGGCGCGAGGCGGAGAGCGTGCACGAAGTACTCACAAGCGCTCTCCGGATGGCCACGTTCCATTTCGAACACGCCGGCGACAAAATAAGCATTCGAGACCTGATCCGGGCCTTCGCGGTGTTCCAGTTCGGAGAGCGCGCCTTCGTCCACATGGTCGCGATTCACGACCTGGGCCCGGAGACTCGACCAGTAAGAATCCGTGGCGGGGAGGGAGGGAGAGGAGACCGCAATCTTCGAGTGCCGGGACGCCGCTGCGTTGGGCAACGGGTTACTACTCGAATGCTGGGACGCTGCGTCCGCCGAGGAGGGCGGAACGAGGTTGACGGGAACCTGGGGGCCAAGCGTGATCGAAGGCCCATCGCCCTTTACGATTTTCTGGACCTTGGTGTTGAGGATCGTGTACCTGGTGCTTCCCACCCAGTATTCGATCTGACCGTCCTTTTCAGAAACTTTGTCGACTTCGATATAAGCGCCGTTCTTGAAGTAAATAGTGTCGGCCACCAGGATGTTTGTGGCCAGTAATAGCGATGTGCAGAAAGCGACGAGTGCGTTGCGCAAAATGGCTGTCTCTCCAACTTAAAGAGCTTGCGACATAAACTGCGTCGCGCTTCCGAAACTGCAATGTCTTGTTATTTTCGGCTTGCCCTTGATCCGAGTCGATTCCCATTATGCTTCACACCAACAGCCTGTTGTGAAACCAGGTGATCAGGCGAACTCTCTCGACCTGGATCGTGACTGCAGTGGGGAATGTGCTTCTTTGATCCCAGTTTGCCGGGCTGGGTCGATTGGGGACTGGCTATCGTCCCGCGGTGGCAGCCAGTTCGTCGGCCTGGCGGATGTTGTAGCGCAGCGCGATATTCATAAAGACGCTGCCCCTTTCGGTTTCAAAGCAGATGACCAGCGCCTCGGTGTCCTCGCTGCCGGCGGAGCCGTGTTCGGAAGTGAGGAGAACCGGAGGATGGACGCGGAAATGGAAGCCCTGATCGTTGAGGGCGGTGATCGCATTTCCGGTGACTTGGTTGGCCAGTTCGCAAACCGCTTCCCGAACCAATTCGTCAGACTCGGGCAGATCGGCGCCCGCGAAGTGGCTGGCCACCCGTACCGCCGTCTCAGGATCGAGGTCGAACACAATTCTGCCCTCGATGTCCCCGCTGAGCGTGACCAGCGCGGCCACACCTTTGCGGCGGTAAACTTCCTGCTCCATGCTGAGGCTCCCAATGGACATGGGAGACTGCAGGCCCTGCGCCAAGACGGCGTCAGCCGCGTTGATGAAGGGCTGGATCAACTCCATCTTCATGATCAGGCTCCCGCGCCGGCCGCATTGGCCACCGCACCATCCTCACCCAGCACATACTTCACCACTTCATACAGGACCTCGGGCTTGACCGGCTTCTGTACGAAGTGGCGCGCTCCCCGCTGCAGCGCCGCCACGATGTTTTCCTGATATCCCACGGAAGACACCATCACGATGCGTGCGTCGGGATGCTGGGCCACAATCTTCTCCGCCGCCTCAATCCCTTCCATCTGCGGCATGGTGATGTCCATGAGCACGATGTCGGGATTGGTGCGTTCGTATTCGGTGATGGCGGTCATGCCGTCGCCGGCCTCCCCCGCCACCTGCCCCCCGAACGTCTCCACGATGCGGGCCAGATTCTTGCGGGCGAAGACGGAGTCGTCCACTACCAGGTAGCGGACCGGCTGGCCGTCCTTGCTGCGTTTTAGCGATGCAAACTGCTCCATGACTCCTCCTGCTCTCACTGCAAAATCGTTCTCTGCTTCCTCGGTAGTGGCGGGCTGCTCCGTGCCACCCGCTCAACATCAACCTAATCCTGCCCGGAACCTGCCGCCTTGCCGTTGGCAGCCAATCCATTACTGCGATCGGCCATGCACTGTACCTGCAAAGTATTGGCCAGAACGTCCAGTCCCACCACCCGGATGGCGTAGCCGCGATCGATAGCGGCTTTGGGCATGCCGTAGACTACACATGACTCCTCGTTCTGAGCGATAGTCAGTCCACCCGCAGCCTTGACCGCGCCCATCCCTTGCGCGCCGTCGTCTCCCATGCCAGTCATCAGAACGGCAATGCCTTTCGGCCCGAATTCATCGGCCAGACTCTTGAACAGCACATCGGCGGAGGGACGGTGCCCGTTCACCCGAGGTTCGTCGCTCAGCACGACGACATCTCCCAGCGGCAAACGCTTTACCTTGATGTGCCGGCTGCCAGGGCAGATCAGCACGCGTCCGGCCAGCAGGACATCTCCCGATTGCGCCTCTTTGACGCCGACGGCGCAGATTTCATCCAGTCGCCGGGCGAACATTTCGGTGAACCCTTCGGGCATATGCTGCACTACCAAAATGGCGCCGGGGAAATCCGCAGGCAATTGCGAGAACAGATACTGCAGAGACTGCGGTCCTCCGGTAGAAACGCCGATGGCGATCACCTTGGTCGGCGCCCGTTTGGAGTCCAGCCGGGCCTTTTGGCCGCGCGGGAGCTCTCCCACCGGCCTGACCTTCACCCCTCGGCTCTGAGCCGCCGCCTTGATCTTGCCAATCAATTCTTCCGCAATCTGCGGCATGCGGGCGGAGACATCCGTCGGCTTGGCGACAAAATCAAATGCCCCCAGAGAGAGCGCCTGCAGCGTTACCGATGCTCCCTGGGTGCTGTGCGAACTGACCACGATCACCGGCAGGTGGTGGCGGCGCATGATGGCCTTCAGCATTTCAATACCGCCCATGCCCGGCATCTCCAGGTCGAGCGTGACCACCTGCGGCTTCAGTTCGTCGATTTTCTTCAGCCCGAAGTTCCCGTCGATCGCGGTCCCCACCACTTCGATCGAGCTGTCGGTCTGCAGAATCTGCGGGATCAACTTCCGCATCAGCGCGGAATCGTCCACCACCAATACCCGAACCGGCGTCATGGACGCACCTCTGCCGGAACCTTCGCAAGATTTTTCCGGTCGCTATGAGAGAGCAGCATGCCGGAAACGATTTCTCCGGCCGCCTGTGGACGGGAGCGGTTGTGGCGATCCACGATGGCGGGAAGGTTGACAATCAGCACCACCCGGCCATCTCCGAGAATCGACGCTCCGCTGATCAAGTCCGTAGCGACGGTCTGGTCATCGAGGGCCTTGATCACCAATTCTTCTTCGCCTTCCAGACTGTCCACGATCAGGCCCAGCTTGCGCTCGCCCAAGGAACTCACCAGCACAAAGATTTTTTGGGCAGTGGACCCGGTTGCGGCGCTGGGCGCGCGCCCCAGCCGCACCAGGGGCAGGACCCGGTCGCGTAACTGCAGGACTTCCTGGTTGTGCACCTGATGCACGTCGGATTCGCGGGCCCGGGCAATCTCTGCCACCGAGTTCAGCGGGATAGCGTACAGACGATTCTCCACACGGAACATCAGCGCTTTGATAATCGCCAGCGTGAGCGGCAGCTTCAGACGAAAGGTTGTGCGCTCGCTCGCCCGCGTCTCTATCTCTACCGCACCCTTCAGGCGGTGAAGCACGGTCTGTACCACGTCCAGCCCGACGCCGCGGCCGGAGATCTCGGTGATCTCGTCGGCGGTGCTGAATCCAGGTCGAAAGATGAGTTCGAGAATCTCGGACTGGTTCATCAGCTCGGCATCTTCCGGCGTGATCAGCTTCTGCTCCAGGGCCTTGGCTTTGACTTTCCTGACATCGATGCCGGCGCCATCGTCGCTGATTTCCACAATAACCTGATTGCCGTGGTGATACGAAGTGAGATGAATGGTGCCCCGAGCCAGCTTGCCGCTGCGAGCCCTCTGTTCGGCGCTCTCAATGCCATGACTGACGGCATTTCGAACCAGGTGGGCCAGCGGCTCGGCGATCACATCCAGAAGGCTCTTATCCAGGTCGGTGTCCTGACCGCTCATCACCAGTTCGACTTCCTTGCCGCACTGCTTGGCCACATCGCGCACCATGCGCGGGAAGCGCCGGAAAAGCTGCTCTACTGGAACCATGCGGATCTTCATCACCGAGCGCTGCAGATCGCTCAGCACCCGCGACTGGAAAGCCATGGCGTCGCTGAAGCGGCCGCGCAAGGCCTCCTTGGGAACGTGACGGGCGAACTCGCTGAATGCCTGCTGCAGCATGGACTTGCCGATAATCAGTTCTCCTACCAGGTTGAGCACGCTATCAATGCGCTCGGCATCGACCCGCACAATGTTTTCCCCGGCAACCGGAACATGATTGCCCTGGCCTCCCCGGACATGGTCTTCGCTGGCTTCGTGAGCCGCGGGATAGGAGGCTGGAGCCGCCCCGCTCGCTTTGTCTCGCGCCAGTTCCGCCGGCACGGCTTTCGTGGCCGGGATCGTCCCCTTCATCGCGGCCGCGCTCACTCGTGAGATGACTGTGGGGATGCGAGCCTGCAGGGTGAGCTGTTCTTTGGTCTTGCTGGTGGCCAGCAGCAACTCCAAACGCTTGCTGCAGTCCGGCGAACCTTCCTGAGGTCGCGTCGCTAAAACTTCGGCCGACGTCTTTAACGCGTTCAGAAGCAGTTGCCGTGCCGCAATCGGCATCACGCACTTGGGATCGACGAAGGCGGTGAGGTGGTAGACATGCTTTCCCTTCGACAACGCATCCTGAGTCGCCAGCATCTCGTACTCGGTCCAGTCCGGAAGCGGAGCTGGTGCCGGACGCGCCTTCTTCGACCGCTTGCCGGCCTTCGGCGACTGCGAAAGCGCGCGGATCATTTTTCCCAAAGATGCAGCCGACGGCGCTTTACCCTTGTGCCGGTAGGCGCGCAGCATATTGGCGAAGGTATCGGCGGCGGCGAAGGCCACCTCGACCAGACCGCTGTGCGCTGCTGCCGACTCCAGCGCCAGGGCATCTTCCAGCGCGTGCGCTGCGTTGCTCAGTTCGCGAAAACCGCAGGCCGCGGCGTCACCTTTCAAGGTGTGAACAATCCGCCGCAGGCTGCGCACCAGTTCCGCATCGGCGGGATGCTTCTCCAGCTTCAGCGCCTCGTCATTCAGCGACTGGAGCAGTTCCTGGGCGGTCTCAAAGAAGAGCTCCCGCATTTCCGCGCTCCGCTCATCGGAAAATTGAGTCATCCCGCCACCTCAACCTTCTGGTACGCGGTTCCGCTGTTGCGGTGCACCATGACGAACCGGTTGGTCAGGGCCAGCAAGCTCTCGGCGTGTCCCACGAACAGGTAGCCGGAGCCGTTGAGACAGCGCGCAAATTTTTCCAGCAAACGCTTCTGTTCGGGCTCGTCGAAATACATCATGACGTTGCGGCAGAAGATCACGTCATTGCGCTGCGGCAGGTATTCGGTTTTCAGGTTGTGGAAGTCAAAGTGAACCACTTCCTTCAGAGCCCGCTTGATGGTGTAACGGTCTCCGGTCTTGTCGAAATAGCGCAGCCGGTAGCTGTAGTCCACCCCGGCCATTTGAGTTTCCGAGTAGGTGCCTTCCTGGGCGGTGCGCAATACCGAGTAGCTGATGTCGCTGGCGATGATCTCGACCTTCCAGGGTGGAGGGATCAACGGTTTTGGCGAAGGCGTCGCCGCCGGTAGCGGATTGCGCAAGTTGTAGTAGGCCAGGCTGTCGGCAATCAGCATGGCCAGCGTGTAAGGCTCCTGGCCGGTGGAACATCCCGCGCTCCAGACCCGCAGAGAGTAGTCCCGTTGCCCCTGCTTGCGCTGGATCAACGCTTCCAGAATGTGCTTGTGAAACAGTTCCAGCTGGGCCTTGTTGCGGAAAAAGCTGGTCTCATTGACGGTCAGATTCTCCAGCAGCCGGGCCAGTTCACGCTTGCCTTCCTTGCTGATCAGCAGGCGGTAGTAGCTGTAGAACGAGTCCAGGTGGCACTCTTTAAGACGGCGCTGCAGACGGTCCTGAAGAAAATGCGTGCGCCGCTCGTCGAAGTGCATGCCACACTCCTGGTAGACGAGAGCCTGCAGCAGCTTGAGTTCAGACTCGGTGAGCTGCGCCGTGATGCTGGATGTGGCCATGAGTTCGGATTCGTCCCTGGTTCTCTTGCGGCCGCCCGGCCGCTATTTCGCCGCCGCCGCGCCCTGCGCCTCGACCTTGCCGGTTTCTGATTCGTCCTTCCGTGCCGCGCTGCTCTCCAGCAGCTTGGCCATATCGAGCAGCACGATCAGGCGCCCACGATACTTGCCCAGTCCGGTCACGCATTTGAGGCCGCCGTCCTGGAGCGCGGCCGGAGGGGGCTCAACATCGGCCACCGGAATCTTGATCACTTCGGAGGCCGAGTCGACAATAAGCCCCGAAAGCCGCCCGCCGTGTTCCAGCACCAGGATGCGGTTGCGCCGGCTCAGCGCAGTCTTGGCTTCGCCGAAACGCTTGCGCAGATCGATGACCGAGACAATCTTGCCGCGAAGGTTGATCACTCCTTCCATGTAGTCCGGAGCATCGGGCACCGCCGTAATTTCCGGCACCCGCACAATCTCGTGCAAAGAGGTGATGGGGACGCCGTAGGTTTCGCGCCCTACCTTGAATCCGACGATGTGCAATTCCTGATTCATGCCGTTTTCTGCCGCTCAGCTCTGCGCGCCGGCCGCGGCCCGCCGGGTTCCGCCTGCCGGGGCTGCCGGACGCGCCGCCACGTGTTCCGGATGCTCCAGGGCAAACCGGTGCATGGAATCCAGCAATTCCCGCGACATTTTCGACATCTGCTCCGCCGAGGCGGCCAGTTCCGTGGAGCCTGAAGTGGTCTGTTGCACCAGTTCGCGCATGCGTTCCATGGCTTTGACCACTGCCTGGGCACCGGAAGCCTGCTCCTCGACGGCGGAATTGATCTCATGCGTGATTTCGTTGAGGCGGGTGGTGGCGCGGGCGATCTGCGACGACCCGTGCGACTGTTCATTGGTGGCGGCGCCGATCTCCTGCGCGAACTTGTAGACCTCAGTCACCACGTTGGAGATCTTGCGCAGGGCGGCATTCAGCTCCTGGCCCAGGCCCAGCCCGTCGTTGACGATGCCGGTGCTGCGGTCCATGTTCTCGACCGCTTTGCGCGCTTCCTTTTGAATACTCTGGATCAGCTCGGAAATCTCCTTGGTGGATTGCGCCGACTTTTCCGCCAGCTTGCGCACTTCGTCCGCGACCACCGCAAAACCCAGGCCATGTTCACCGGCGCGCGCCGCTTCGATGGCCGCATTCAGGGCCAGCAGGTTGGTTTGCTCCGCCAAGTCATCAATGACTTCGATGATTTTGCCGATGTCATCCGCCCGTTGCCCTAACACATCAATAATTTCGCCCGAAGACCGGATGGTGTTGTTGATCTTGTTCAGCCCGTCGGTGGCCTTCTCCATGGTAGAGATGCCGCTTTGTACTTCCTCCCGGGAGCGGTTCGAGATGTCCAGCAGAACCTTAGCCGTGTCGGCGACGCGCTGAATGGAAGCCACCATCTGATCGATGGAAGCGGAGGTCTCGCTTACGCTCGAGGCCTGGGTCTGGGTGTTCTTCACCATGTTTTGCACGTTGACGCTCATCTCGTGCATGGTGCTGGTTACCTCGTCGATGGCGGAAGCGGTCTGCAGACTGACCTTGGCCGAATCATCGGACGCACCCGCCACCTGGCTGGATGCGCTGGCCACCTGGGAAGCCGCATCGCGCACGCTGCGAACCAGGTTTCTCAAGCCGTCCACCATGCGCACGAATGCGTTGCCCAAAGTGTCGCTCTTGGAACGCACCTTCACGTCCACCGAAAGATTCCCTCCCGCGATAGCCTGCGAAACCGAAGCCATCTCTTTGAGGTAGCTGACCATGCCATTGAAGGTCCGGCTCAGTTCGCCGATTTCGTCGGTGCGCGTGACGTCCAGTTCATGATCGAGGTCGCCGGCCGTGCCGATCTGTTTGGTGACCTTGATCAGACCCGCCAGCGGTTCGGTGATGGATTGTGCGGTACGGACGGCAATCAAGGCTCCCAGGGTCAGCGCCGCCAGCGTGCCCAGCAGGGCGATCGCGATGGTCCAATTGCTCGCCGCTTCATCACTCTTCCGCCGCTCCTCGAGCACCCGCTTGCTTTCCTGGTCGGCCTGGTCGAGATATTCCGTCGAGCTCTTCACCCAACTTCCGGCATCCTTTTGCAGGTAAAAGATCTGCAGTTCGGCGACGGTAGAGTTTCCCTGATCCACTTCCTTCCGCTTCTGGATTAACGGGTCCGCGAATTCCCGGCCCCAGTTCTGCTCTGTCTGCTGCACCTTCGCCAGCGAGGTTCGCTGTTGCTCGGAGGTGGCCAGCGCGGCGGCCGTTTGCATGCGGTCGGTCAGGGTGTGGATTCCATCGCTCACGTGCTCGGCTTCCCGACTGTCGCCGCTCAGAAGGTAGTTGGTCAGATAGAGACGGTTCTGCATCATCTGAAACCTGATCTTGTCGGTGGCATCCGCCAGTTCGAGCGCCTGCGAGGCGGCTGCCTTAGCGCTGTGTTCCCGGTACACGGCCAGCAGGTTGATGACGAACAGCACCACGACCGTGGCAAGCACGGCTCCGAAATTCATATAAAGTCTCTTGCCGATGGTCATGCGATTCCTCCGCTCTCTGCTCCGCAGCTTTGTGAGCGCGGCGCCTGCTGCTGCAATTTCGATCTGGCGTTCTTCCGTTCTACTGAGGCTGAAACTTGAATTCCACAACTCCACTGCTTTCGGTCGGGGCAGGTTCGAATCTCCAGCGCTTCATAGCATCCATGGCCGCATTCACCAGAACGGGGTGCCCGCCCACCGGTTTGGAACTCTTGACCGTGCCATCCGGCGCCACCACCACCGCCAGCCTCACCGTTCCGGTGATGCTCATCCGCCGCGCCACCTCGGGATACACCGCCGCCACCTTCTTCCTCGCTTTGCGGGTAAGCTCTCCCGTTTCCGTCTTCACATCATCGGTCTTCAGTTCGTTCGCATCGTTCTGGGCGAACCCGCATGCAGGACGAACAATCCCGGTTCCCAGTAGTGCCGCCAACACCAGGGCGAGCCTGGCCGAGCACCGCCACCGCATGATCGCTGAAAACACAGATTTCTCCGGGTGAGGAGGGTATCCCCCAGTGGCTCCAATGCAATGCCCATGCCAGCGCCCCGTGGAGACAGAAACCGTCGTCATCATCTTTTTTAAGTCTTTTGTTATCTTTATATTGATAGGGAATCGGCGGCTGCCGGGAAGGCAATCATCGGACTTAAGATCGTCTCATGGAGGGTCGTAGCTCTCAATTTGAGACGATTCCATTGGCGGTTCGATTTCACATCTCGGTACCCGATCCCTTATTTGCTTGACTCAAATTGAGATTGAAGGCTAATTTCCTCTATATCAACCACTTGTAAATTTAACCGGTGCAGGCGGTGACATTCTGAGCACGTCCGCAGGAGATGCGACCGTAATCCCAGCGCATGGCGCACGGTCGGATGAGGCTTTTCAGAGGCTCCTGCTGAAACTGTCCGCAGCTGCGGCCCAGGGGATTCCAGCCCCTGCCATGCTCCGTCTGTTTTGCCAGTCAACCCGAGAGTTCTTTCAGGTGGACGGAGCTTACTTCTGGCAGCGGGTTTCCTCGGACGAACTGGTAGGGGCCGAAGCCGATGGCTTGATGGCGGATCGCTTTCGTGGAAAACGGCTTAAGGCAAGTGAAAGCGCAGTGGCCAGCGACGCAATCCGCCAGCGCAAAACCATCTGCAAGAACCGGTTGGATCCGGACCGCTATTTCTTGGCCAGCGAATTTCAGGCCCGTTCGATCATGGCGGCGCCGCTGGTAGTGGGGAATGAAGCCATCGGAGCGGCGGCGTTCCTGCATTGCACCGATCCCGATTTCTTCAGCGAGGACCTGGCGGCCAAGGCCACCATCCTGGCGGGACAAATGGGCAGTCTGCTGGAGGCGAGCCGCCTTACGCACGTTTCGCGCGAGGAGCACCGGCGGGCCGAAATTCTGGCGGAGGTGGCGCAGGCCCTGCATGCCGGGCCCGAGTCCACGGCGGTGGTCGACGCCGTGGCCGAACGCCTGCGAGTTCTCTTGCGCACGCGTCTGGTGTGCCTGCTGCTGCGCGAGGGCACGGCGTTCAGTCTGCGCGCCGTGGCCGCGGAGTCTCCGGAATTGGCCGCCTCGGTCCGAGCCCGGCACGACCGGCGCGGATTGCAGTTCGCTGCCGATCTGTCCAGCCGGGCGGTCGCGGCTGGTGAACCCATCAGCGTGGCCATTGATCCGTCGACTCATGCTCTGGGGGATCTGGTGCCGCCGGGAATGCTGGTCGCGGCTCCCTTCCGCACTTCCACGACCCAGGGAGCCGTGCTGGTCTATCCCCGGCAGGAAGGCGTCTTCAGCGCGGAGGACAAGTCGCTGATTTCCGCGGTGGCCAGCTTCGGCGCGGTGGCCATTGCCAATGCGGAGCTCTATGGCACTGCCCGGGCAAAGGCTCACGAACTTCACCAACTGCTGGACATTTCAGCCGAATTGGGCTCGATCGGCCAACTGGATGAGTTCCTGCCTCAGTTTGCGCTGCGCGCCGCTGACTTTCTCGGCTTCGGGCGCGGCTTCATTGGACTCCTGGAAAATGGCGCCTTTCACGTCCGCTGGGCAGCTGTGAACGGCCAGTCCAAGCAACCGGATTTCGTGCTCCCCGCCGGAGCCGCCAGCCGCGCCCTGCTCAACAAGGAAGTTTTCTGGTCGGACGATCCCGGCAAGATTCCCGGCATAAATCTGGAAATTTTGACCAAGTTCAATGTGCGGCAATTGTTGGCCGTCCCCCTTCTCGATACCCACGGCGAAGTCCTGGGCATGTTCGGAGTGCTCGACCGCGTGGATGGGGCGGCCATCTCGCCGGAGGACATCGGTCGTGCCCGGGCGCTGGCGGCGCAGGTCGCGGTTGCGTTCGAGGTAACGCGCAACCTCCACCAGTCTGAGGAGCACCGCCGGCGGGCTGAGTCGCTGATGGGGCTGGCCCTGGAGTTGAACAGCCATCTACAGCTTCCCGAGTTCGCCCGGAGTTTCGTCAGCCGCGCTGCGAACATCCTGGGCGCTCGCCAGGCTGCCTTGGCGGTCAAGCAGGAAGCCGGCCTGGAAACCCTGGTCCGGCTGGACATTGAGGGCCAGCAGGCGATGGAGGGCGCGCTACTGCAGCGCTTCGGTCGCGTTCTGGAGGATGCGTTAGCGAAAAATGAAGGAGCCCTCGTCTCGGCTCCGCTGCTCGATTTATTCGGTCCGGCGCTGGCCGCGGAACTGGGAGGCAGCCATTGCACCCTGGTGCGCCTTCTGGGAGCAAGCGGAGAAATGGTAGGCGTCCTGTTCCTGGGAGACCGCAGCCAACCACTCGCGGACGACGATCAGCAGGTCTTGCACGCGATTGCAGGACACGCCGCCGTAGCTCTGGAAAACGCCCTGCTGTTCACGCGCATGGACCAGGCCAACCGCCACTGGACCGAAATTTTCGATGCCATCAGTGATTTCATCGTCGCTCATGACGAAGCGGGAAATGTCTTGCGGGTAAATCGATCGCTGGCCGACTTCATCGGGGTGCCGCCACGGGAGCTGATCGGGGTGAACATGTCTGCCCTGCTGGCGGTGGGCGACGCTCCGCCCCAGCCGTCATGTCCGTTTTGCCGCAGCGCCGGCGAGGGCAGTGGCGAGGTGGTTCATTCCGTCCTGGAGCGCACTTATCTGGTTTCCACATCGCGGGTCCATAAGGACCGCAGCGAGGGGATGCAGACCATCCACGTATTGAAAGACATCAGCGACCGCCGGGAGGTTGAACAGCGCTATCGGGAACTGTTTGACAACATTCAGGAAGGCCTGTTTTTTTCCACGCCGGATGGCCGTTTCATCGAGGTCAATGACGCGCTCGTCCGCATGCTCGGCTACAGCAGCCGGGAAGAGTTGCTGCAGACTGACGTTCGGGCCGACGTTTACTTTTCTCCGGAGCGGCATCAGGAAGTCGCCCGCCAGCTGCAGGAACACGGCGTAGTGCGGAACCATGAGGAGACGCTGCGCCGCCGTGACGGATCGATCGTCTACGTTCTGATCAACGCTTTCGCGGTACAAGACAGTCATGGCCGGGTCACGCAGTACCGCGGTTTGATGCTCGACATCAGCGGCCTCAAGAATTTCCAGTCGGAACTGCAGCGCGAACGGGACTTTTCCGGAAAGATATTGAACAACACCCAGAGCCTGATCTTGGTGGCCGACACCGCCGGCCTGATCAGTTATGCCAACCGGCGCTGGTATGACATGGGCTACGAGCAAAAACAGTTGCTGGGACGGCCGCTGCAGCAACTGGTGGCGCCGGTTCATCGCGCCCTTCTGGGCGAAGCTCTGGACGCTACGCTGGCCGGCAGCCAGGTGGACAATCTCGAACTGCAGATTCTGCGCGGAGACGGGCGGATCGGCCACTTTTCCATCAACCTGAGCCCCATGCGGGATGAGCAGTCGCAGGTGAGCAGCCTGGTCGTAGTCATGACCGACGTCACCGATGCCGCCAGCCTGCAATCCAAACTGATGCACGCGGAAAAAATGGCGGCGGTGGGGCAACTGGTGTCCGGCGTGGCCCATGAGGTCAACAATCCCCTCACTGCCATCCTCGGATTTGCCGACTTGCTGATGGAAAATCCGGAACTGCCGGAAAGCGCGCGCAAGGACATGCGAGTCATCCTGCAGGAAGCGCAGCGCACCAAGCAGATCGTGCAGAATCTGCTCAGCTTTGCCCGTCAGATGCCGCCCCAGCGCAATCCGCTACTACTGAATCCGATTTTGCGGCGCACCGTGCAATTGCGCTCCTATGATTTCCAGAGCCACAACGTGGAAGTCGTAGAACATCTGGATGAGGAACTGCCCAGTGTGGTTGGCGACCCGCACCAGTTACAGCAGGTGTTTCTGAACATCCTGAATAACGCCTACGATGCCGTCAGTGAAACCGGGCGCCCGGCCAGCATTGAGATAGCGACCCGGCGCCAGGGCAACTCGGTCGAGATCACTTTTCAGGACAACGGGCACGGAATCTCGCAACCCGATCGTATTTTCGATCCGTTCTTTACCACCAAGGAGGTTGGAAAAGGGACGGGCCTGGGCTTGAGCATCTGCTACGGCATTGTGCACGAGCACGGCGGCGAGATTTTCTGCCATAACAATACCGCCGGACCGGGCGCGACCTTCGTCGTCCGCCTTCCGGCCATGCCAGGAACGGCCGTCGTGGCCACTGCCGGAGTCACCTAACGATGTCTATGCCCCCTGTCGCCAAACCCGCAACTTTACCGGTCCTGCTGATCGAGGACGAACCCGGTGTGATGGCATACGTACGCGCCACCCTGGAGCGCAGCGGCTACTCCGTGGTGTGCACCGAGTCGGGCGCCGAAGGATTGCGCCTGCTGGAGTCGCGCGAATTCCTGGGCGTGGTCTCCGATATGCGTACGCCGGGCGGGGTCAACGGGGCTGACGTCCATGCCTGGGTAGCGCGGTACCGTCCCCAGCTGGCACCTCGAATTGTCTTTATCACCGGCGATATCGCCAACGAAGAGACCGTCGCCACCCTGCGCCAGACCGGCGCTCCCTGCGTCGAAAAACCGTTCCGCGTACAACAGTTCATTTCGGTAGTCGAAAAAACTATGGGGAAGGCACCGTGAACGAAGACTTACGAATCCGCCTCCTGATCGTCGATGACGAGCAGAGCATCCGCCAGCTCTGCATGACCGTGGGCGAAGCCCTCGGGTTTATCTGCATGGAAGCCGATGGCGGAGAGTCGGCCCTGGCGCTGCTTGAAGAACAGCCCGCGCACGTCATCCTGACTGACATGGTGATGCCCAACATGTCGGGACTCACCTTTCTGGAAAGGGTGAAGAAGATGCTGCCCCGGAGCGAGGTCGCGGTCATGACCGGCCACGGATCGGTGGAAACGGCGGTGCAGGCCATGAAACTGGGAGCCTACGACTACATCAGCAAGCCCTTTTCTCCGCTGGAGGAACTGCGCCTCTTCCTGCGCCGCATGGCGGAAAAAGTCCGCCTGGTCGAGGAGAACGAGTTCTTGCGCGAGCGGGTGGATACGGAGACCGAACTTCACGGCATCGTGGGCGCGTCGGCCAAAATCCAGGACGTGCTGCGCATGATCTCGCGTCTGAAGGATACCCACACCCCCGTCCTGATCACGGGCGAGAGTGGCACCGGCAAGGAATTGGTGGCGCGCGCCATTCACTTCCGCGGTTCACTCGCCAGCCGTCCGTTCGTCGCCGTGGACTGCGGATCGCTGGTTCCCACGCTGATCGAAAGCGAACTGTTTGGCTACGAAAAAGGCGCCTTCACCGGCGCCGCGAAGTCGAAGACCGGACTGTTTCAGTCCGCCACCGGCGGGACCATCTTCCTGGACGAGATCGGCGAACTGCCGCCGGAAATGCAGGCCAAGTTGCTGCGTGTTCTGCAGGAGAAGGAAGTCCGCCCCGTGGGCAGCAACCAGAAGATCAAGGTGGATGTGCGCGTGATCGCGGCCACCAATCGCGATCTCGAAGCGGAATACCGCAGCGGCACGTTTCGCAAGGATCTTTACTTCCGCCTGAACGTGGTGACCGTGCACCTGCCCTGTCTGCGCGAGCGCCGTTCCGATATTCCCATGCTGGCGCACTGGTTCCTGGAGCGCTACGCCCGCGGTGCGTCGATTCAGATTACGACTGCAGCCATGAAGTCGCTGATGATGTATGACTGGCCGGGAAACGTGCGCGAACTGGAAAACTGCATTGAACGCGCCGTGGCCCTGGGTGACGGGCGCACCATTGATTTTAATGACTTGCCCCCATCCATTACCTCAGGCATTCCGGGCGTCGACCAAGGTCCCGACTCTCCTCATTCCGGGCTGACCAGCACCGAC
>DASZHW010000038.1:0-2801 GCA_035937515.1 Terriglobales bacterium
GTAGGAACGTTCCCATTGCAGATCGCCGAAGTTGATTTTCTTCACCCCCATATTGGCCGCGCCGCTCGAAACCGTGGTGACTTTCGGCGACGGTGCCCGCATGAGCGCTGGCATCAATGACATCGTGAGGGCGAACGGTCCCAGAAAGTTCGTTCCGAACTGCAGCTCGAATCCGTCCTCCGTCACCTGCCGTGTGGGCACCGACATGACGCCGGCGTTGTTGATCAAGAGATCCAGCTTCGCTTCCCTGTCGATTTTTGCCGCGAAGCTCTGCACGGATCGCAAGCTCGCCAGGTTGAGCACCTCCGCCCGGACTTTGGCGTGCGGAACCTCCTGCCGGATCCGGTCAACGGCGTCGTGCCCTTTCGCCTCTGTTCTGGATGCCAAAATAACCTCGCTCCCGGCCCGCGCCAGTTCAAGCGCGGTGTGCCAGCCGATGCCGCTATTCGCTCCAGTTACCACTGCCAGTCTGCCGTGCAGTGATGGAATGTCAGCCATTGTCCACTTCGTCATGTTGTTTATCCTCTCCGCGAACAGTTTGTCCCCGCTCCACTAATATGAATGCTTACGCACTCATGATAGATTCACAAAAGAAGACTAGCGGCGAGTAACTGCCGCCCAGAGCATTTCAAACCCGGCGGTCCGGTAAATCTCCGCCCTTTCCGGCTCCCGCACCATAAAATCCATGGTCATCTCCGCGAGTGCGACCAGCGTCGCCCCGATGAAAGCCTGCGGTACATCCTTATAGATTCGTTGTGTCACCGCATCCTCCGCCATCCGCTGAATTTCGGTGAACGGCGCGGATCCCGCCTGCTTCGATTCCTGTGTCAGCCCACCCCAGACCTGGATCTGCCTGAGAACCTTTTGCTGGTCCGGGTTGGCGACGCCCCACTGCATGTAGCCATTCCAGACGTGCTCCAATCGATGCCGCACGCTCTGCTTTCGTGGGAAACCGGACATCATCGCATCCGCCAACTCCACCTTGAGGTCGCAATACAACGCATTGATCAGCTCATCCTTCGTCTTGAAGTAGGTAAACAGCGAGCCTTCCGCAATCCCGGCCGCGCTCGTAATCGCTGCGGTAGGGGCACCCAGTCCCCGCTCGGCGAAAACCTGGATCGCGGCTGAGAGGATCGCGTTGCGTTTGTCTTCGCTCTTTGGCTTGGCCATTTAATCTGTCGTCTATTGATGAGTATATACTCATCAATAGACGAGGCGCAAGCGAATTCGCTTCCTGGCGAACGAAAGCTGTTCGGGCCCGCACTCTTGATCAGCGAAGGGAGATCACGGTTAGACATATTGCGGTACGTAAATGGAATCCAATTTTTTGATAGACCACTTTCGCGCCGTTCTCAGACTTGACGTGAAGAAAGGGAATCTTTCCCGCCGCCAGAATCTGAGCCGCGAGGAACGTCGTAAGGGCGCGCGCATATCCACGGCCGCGAAAGTCGGGGTGAGTGCACACAGCGCTGATTTCCGTAAACGCGGTCGATTGTAGTCGCTCGCCAGCCATTGCGACCAACCGCCCATCACTCGCACGTATCCCGAAATAGCTTCCCATCTCGATGGTTTGTGGCAGGAACGGGCCGGGCTCAGTGGCAGCGGTGAGTTCCAGCATTTCGGGAACGTCTGTGGTCCCGAGTGGAAGCGGCGCCACTGGTGGGGAGGCCACTGAAGCCTCACAAATCATCTGGTCGATCCACCGGGAGCGGTCGACTTGCAAGTCGCCGGGAACTTCGAAGGAACTGGCGGTAAATAGCGCGACGTGCTCGCCAGGACTGACCAGCTGTCGTAAATCGGCAAATGCGTCATTCGTGGGATGAAGCAACGCCGCCAGCGGTGAAACATCCGGCGGATATCGTCGCGCAAGGCCATGCGAGCGGGCCAGGGTCCGGTGCTCCGTCGTCAGCGCAAACCAGATCGGGTTGTCCAGAGCACGATCCTCTTTCACCACGTCGTCTTCACTCAATCACAGTTCTCCTTGTCCTGAATATTCAACCTCCCGGAATCAGAGGCCCCGTAGAAATGCCAGCAGCGCCGCGTTCGTTGCATCCGGTGCTTCCAACTGTGGCCAGTGCCCGACGCCATCCAACATGATGAAGCTACGAAGATCGATGAGATTGCTGCGCATCGACTCAGGGCTTGGCTGCGCTACGAGGTTCAGCCCGTCAAGTGTGCCTGCCAGAAACATGGATGGCTGCCGAATTTTGGCCCCTGCAAAGGCGGCTGAGTTACGTGTGAAAGTGTCGACCGCACGGTAGTAGTTCAGCGGTCCATGGAATCCGGTGCGCGTGAAGGCCGCAACTGCATCATGGATGTAGGTCGAATCGATCGTTCGTGGAACCACGGGAGCAGGGCGCAACAGCCCGCGTGATGGATCGAAGGGATTCCATCGGCTTGCTTCCGGCGCCTCGCCAGAAGTCCAGTACATCATCCCAGGAACCGAAACCGCTGCGTTCGCCCAGGCCTGATCCGACTCCGCCCTCATCATGTCGAACCAGTAGAACTGGTTCTTTCCAGCGGCGCGGAGCTTGTCCAGAAAGCTGGGCCCCCCGGGCTGCCGAAACTGGACGCTCATGCCGCACACTGCGGTAAAGCGATCAGGCCGCATCATCGCAGCGTTCCATGCGATGTTGGCGCCGAAGTCGTGGCCAACGACGGACGCAGTCGCAACGCCAGCCGCATCGAGTATCGCCACGAGGTCACCCACCGTCTGGTACGGCGTATAAGCTTCTGCTTCCACAGGGGCAGAACTTCCTCCGTAACCACGCATGTCGAGGGCGATGGCCATAAAACCCGCG
>DASZHW010000039.1:0-4235 GCA_035937515.1 Terriglobales bacterium
CTCTCGCATCCATTCGCTATCAGAGGAGAAGCCGTGGCCCTTTGCCATCTTGCGTTCGGCATAGAGCTTGACCAGTTCGTCAGCCATGTCCTTCATGGCTTTGCGAACGCGGGCCTTGGTTTTTGCCCAGGTAGCCGTGCCCAGATGGCTCAGCGGCGGCTTTGCGCCTTCAGACGAGCGATATTTCTGGATGAGATCAAGGCGGGTCAAGGGAACGTAGAGCCGCGCGCCCTCGGCATATTCGAGCAACATGAATTCCGCATTGCCGTCGCCCTGATTGATTTCTTTCAGACCCTGATACTGCCCGATTCCGTGTTCCACGTGGACCACATAGTCGCCCACCTGCAGGTCGCGGAAGTCAGAAAGAAACGCCGAAACCTTGGACTTCTGTCTTTGCGGACGAGAAACCACTGATTCAGACTCATCGAAAAGATCGCGAGCACCGAAAATAGTCAGGTTCGCTTCCGACAAAATCAGCCCGTCAGGGACGTAGGCTTTCGCCAGCGTGGTGGTGAGGACCTCTCCGGCAAAATAAGAGGTCTCATCGGCGTAGCTCTCTCCGCTGCGGGTTCGGCTGCCGAGGCGGAACGAAACACTGTACTCAGTGAAGATGTCGGCCAAACGCTCGACTTCCCCAGTATTGGGAACCGCGATCAACACCCGCCGGTTGTCCGCAATCTGCTTCTTTACTTCTTCCAGCATCGCGGGAACTGAACCATGAAAGCGCGGAGTCGGCTGAGAGTGGAAAGTAACGGATTCTACTTCGTTGGCCCGCGCAATTCCGAGATGTTCTACTTCTGCACCTGGCAGCGAGACGAGTTTCTGCCACCAGTCATCGGGTAGAAGATACAAATCGGCGGGCCTTACCAGATTGCCAATTCCGCTGCGTTCGTGGGCCTCTTCGATGCGCGCCCAGACGTGTTCAAACTCGCGCTTCAGGCTGTCGGGTTCGTCAGCAAGAACCAGGGCATGAGGTAGCAAGTCAAACAAGCTACGGTCGGCGCCGGCTACCGGGGCATAGAACTCCCAACCCGGAAAAACAGTCACGCCGCCCGAGCGTACGGCCTGCTCGACCACTTCCTCCGCGCCGGTAATGCGCCTTCCCGAAAGGCGCGCGTGAATCGCCCCCAGAATTTCTTCACTCACCGGAGTTTCTGTGAGTGGGAGCAGCAAGGCCTCATCCACCGGATTGGAGGACCGCTGCGTCGCAGGATCGAACTTTCTGATGGACTCGACTTCGTCGCCAAAAAACTCAATGCGCACCGGGCGATCGGCTTCCGGAGAATACACATCGAGAATGCCGCCGCGCAGGGCATATTCGCCAGGCATCTCGACCACGTCGGTCGAGGCGTATCCCACGGTGTTCAGATGGCGCAGCAGGGGCTCGGTGTCCAGTGTGTCGTTCCGGCGCACGACGCGCGCTAAGTCGGCATAGTATTCGGCCGATCGCAAGCGAAGAGCGGTCGCCGCGATCGGCGACACCACGATGGATGCCTCCCCAGTCGCAATCTTCCACAACGCCACCGCCCGCTCTTCCTGGATCTCGGGATGCGGAGATAAATTCTGGAAGGGCAGGACGTCGCGACTGGGAAGGGCCACGACGGAATCCGGATCAGGGCCTCCGCTGAGCTCGCAAAAGGCCTGCAGCACGGGGATAAACTCTTCCACCGCCCGGTTGTCCGGCACCACGACGATTAGCGGGCGCCCAGTTGCCTTTCGTAGCAGCACCAGAATCAGAGCTTTGGCGGCTGGCGAGAGTCCAGAGACAACAATACGCCCCGTGCCCTCTTTCAGATGGGAGGCTACACGCGCAAAGGCAGGCAACTTTTCCACGTCCGCGAAGAGATCGCGAACGAAGGAGAGAACCATCGCAGATTCATTGTAGCAGCTGAGATAAGTACCAAAATGCTTACTCAGTGCATCGCTGCAGCGAAAGAGCAACCGACAACACGCCCCGCTATTTCAATCCCTCCACCACGTAGAGATAGGAAAGAGTGCGCGGCACGTCATACATATAGAACTTTCCATCTGGGGTGACAACGCCTCCACCAATACCCGGAACACCCGAAGGATCCGCCGGAGCAAACTCGTGGAGGAGCTTGCGCTGGCCCATCTTGATGTCCATGGCGTAGACCTTGGCAGGCACGGAGGAAAAATCCGTGACGTAGATCGATTGGCTGTCGGCTGTCCATCCCGATACATCCTCATCGGGTTTTACCGACGGCACCTCTTGCCCAGGCTCAGTACCGGAAATCGGGACAATCCAGAAAGTTTTGTCCTTGCGTCCCAATACGCTCTTTCCATCCGGAGAGATCGCGCCGCCACGGAACTGCTCCGGCCCCACTGCTCTTGTGGCGGTGCCATCCAGCATCTGGATGTAAGTGCGCGGTGCCTTCCCCGGCTCAGCCGCAACCATAACGACGCCCTTACCGTCGGGCAAAAAGTGCAGGGTTTGCGAGTGGAAAAACCGGCCGTCGGCGAGGGTGACCGGTTGTCCCGCCCCGGTTGGTAGTAGAACTGTGGGTGCAGGCTGTTTCACGTTTGTGGAAGCCACCCACTTTCCGTCCGGAGAAATATCCAGCCCCATACCGCTGCCCAGTCGTATGGCCGGAGAGCCGTCAGTCTTCCGCAGGAATATCGAATATTGGGATCCGCCACCTTCGCCGTCTTCTTCCAGTACAACCCACTGGCCGTCATTGGAGGCCGCGCGGCCAATCGTCCAATCGAACCAGGAGAGGTCGATGTCCTTGTCCTGACCCGCGTGACGCCCGTAGGTCTCCAGACGGGTGGCCTCGTTGGTGAGTAACACCTGACCATACCTGCTGATATCGAACAAGTGCAGCCGACCCGGAATATGCAGCAGGTCTCGCTGTTTGCCATGCAGATCAACCGCATAAAGGGCGCTGTTGATGCCGGCATCGCTGCCGGTGAACCATATCTCATCTCCCGATCGTGACCATGCCAGGCCGGTCAGATCGCTCCACTCACGCGTGAGCCGCTTGGCTTTGCCTGAAAGGTCGGTTACCGCCACGTAGCCGCGCGTGTCTCCGTAATTGGGATGGTCCATGTATGCGATCTGCGTGCCATCGGGAGAGATGGCCACATCGCTGATATTTCCTGTGCTAGTGGCCAGGATGGTTTTTCCGATGGGATATTCCAGCCGGTTTTCTCCTCCCGTCACATGAACCGCCGCCAACGAATCTCCGGCGGGGTTCCAGGAGGCATCCACGACATCGCCGAGCAGTTCTCGCGGCGCGCCTCCAGTCAAAGGCACCACGGACAGCATGCCTTGCGCGACAAGACCGGGCTGAGTTCTCTGCCGGATCGCCATTTCCCCCTTGGACGAGATGCTCAAAACCTGGCTCTCTGGCAGTTCGATTGGACGGGACATCAGCGCGTCCGTGCGGGTAGTGTAGATTTGCGGTTTGGGAGCTCCATTCCAGGCGGCGCTGAAAAGGATGCTCTGGCCATCGGGAGCAAACTTTGCGCCGTAGATTGTGCCACGCTGGAAAGTAAGCTGGTGGAATCTTGGTGGCGCCGCCGGCGCGCTTCTCCTGGCCGCGAAGTAAGTAGCGCCCAGGGCTGCCGTCACCAGCAAAGCTCCTGCCGCCATCTTCCAGTAAGTCCGTCGTTCCGCAACCGCAACATTCAAACGGGATCCTGTAGCGGAGTGGCTGGAGATCGTCTCCAAATCAAAGGCGATGTCGCTCGCCGACTGGAATCGCTGTAGCGGGTTTTTCTCCATGCAATGGCGTACTACGCGGTCCAAACCGGGGGTGAGGCCCGGAACAACCTCTTCCAGCTCTGGAGGTTCTTCTTTCAGGATGGCGTTCATGGTCTCCACGCTGGAGTCACGTTTAAACGCCCGCTTGCCGGTCAGAATTTCATAGAGAATGGCGCCCAAAGCAAAGATGTCAGCGCGGTGGTCCGTGGCCTGGCCGCGCACCTGCTCCGGCGACATGTAGCCGACGGTGCCCATCACTTGCCCTGGGGTCGTGGCTGAGTGTGCGTGGTCCACGGTCTGCAAATCAGGATGCCCTTCGGTTAGAGCGTCATCCCGCCGCAGTTTGGCCAGGCCGAAGTCGAGAATCTTGATACGCCCGTCATTCAGCACAAAAATGTTGTCGGGTTTCAGATCGCGATGCACCACGCCCTTCTCGTGCGCTGCTGCCAGACCCCGCGCGATCTGGATGCCATACTCGACGGCTTTGCGCTGGGGCAGCGGTGAGCCTTGC
>DASZHW010000040.1:0-1573 GCA_035937515.1 Terriglobales bacterium
CTTTCAACTGAAAGAGCTTCGCCGAAAGCGCTTCTCCCAATCCCTCCGCAATGTAGCCCATGCTCGACGCATCGCCCAGCACGCGAAACGGCATCACGGCCACGTATTTGCCCTGCGTGAGCGAGGGAAGGCCCGGATTGATAATGGAAGCCCTGTTTTCCGCAGTCGGCGTTCGGAAAATAAGTTGCCGGGTACCGGGGATCGCCAGAAGTAGCATGGCAGCTAGCAGGGCTGCCCCGGCAGGCGCAACCCACTTCCACGGAATCACGGGACGCTGCTTGGGCGCCTGCATGATGATGGAGGCCATCACCGGGCGCTTGCCCTGCCAGGCGTCGAGATCGGCGATAATTTCCGCGGCGCTGGGGTAACGGCGCTCCAGATCGCGCTCCAGGCAGCGGCTGACGATATCGCTCAGCCCCGCCGGAACGGTGGCGTCAATCTCCGCGAGCGGCACGGCGCGTTCCTGATTGCGCATCAACAGGCTGGCCATTGCGGTTTCGGCCTTGAATGGCATCTTCCCGCTCAACAGTTCGTAAAAGATCAGGCCCACAGCAAAGAGATCAGAGCGCTGGTCCAGCGTTTTTCCCATTGCCTGCTCGGGCGACATGTATTCGATCGTGCCCAGCAGAGCGCCTGTTTGGGTCATGCCTTCGGACTGGACGGAACGCGCCAGGCCGAAGTCCATCACGAGGATCCGGCCGGACTTGTCCTTCATGATGTTTTGCGGCTTCAGGTCGCGATGAATGATTCCCGCGGAGTGCGCGGCATCCAGCGCCATACATACCTGGCGAATAATATCCACCGCTTCATCTGGCGGCAGTTTTCCCCTATCCCGGTACAGCTGTCGAAGGTCGCTTCCTTCGACAAACTCCATGGTGATGAACTTCACCCCATCCGCTTCCGAAAGGTCGTAGATGCGGATCACGTTCTTGTGCGTCACCTGGTGCGCGGTCATCAATTCTTGCTTGAATCGTGCCAGGATCGATGGATTGCTGGCCATCTCCGGACGGATCAGTTTCAACGCCACCACGCGTTCCACTTCGCGGTCCTTTGCCTTATAGACCGCGCCCATGCCGCCTTCGCCGAGCAGGGCGAGGATTTCGTAGCGCTCGCCGAGGACGTCGCCCTCCTGTAGGACGACATTTTGATAAGAAGTTACATAGGAGCGCGGACCGCTGGGAGTCCGGACGGAGGTGCCGCCTTCAGGGGAAGCATCCGGATGAATAACCGTCGCGCCGGGGTCTACAGGGGGCCGGCGCGGAGGGGGCTCGATAAAGGTGGCACCGTCATTATCCAACGGCACTTCGCTGGACGAGCTTTCGCCCTTGGCCGGTGCGCGCAATCCGCCACCGGTGTCCTGGCCTCGACCTGTCTTGGGCTTGCGCTCTTCCATGAGACTGTTGTGACCCAAGCACACCCATACCGCCAGCTCGGCAGCGGCTGCCTGGGTCCAACGGCGTAAGTATATAACGAGGCAGAGCTTCGGGGCAGCGAAAGTCGGAAGAGCTGGACGGCCTGGTAACTAATAAGGGTAGTTCCCAATACCTAATAACTGTTTTTTCCGGCTTCGCCG
>DASZHW010000041.1:0-1731 GCA_035937515.1 Terriglobales bacterium
GCGGCAGCGGTCAGAAGAATGACGCGCACCGAATGGGCTGGACCCGTGCTCATTTCACGCAACGCTTCGAGGCCCGGCATGCGCGGCATGGCCAAGTCCAAAAGCATGATGTCAGGCTTCAACTGGCGGGCCATCCGCACGGCTTCCGTACCGTCGCAGGCTTCGCCGATGACCTTCAGATCGGATTCAGCTTCCAAAAGACGGCGCAGACCATCGCGGAAAATAGGATGGTCATCCGCAATCACGATGCGCACGGGTTGTCTTCGATTATCCATTCACAGCTTCCGGCTTTTGCGGGACACTAATCTCGAGCCGCGAGCCCTGTCCCGGGTTCGATTCTATCGTGAGTTCGCCTGCAATAACACGGACCCGCTCCTTGATCACCAAGGGTCCTTTGCCCAGCGCATCCAGATCCACCTGAGTAAGCCGCCCGGCGAAGGGGAAACCGCGGCCGTCATCTTCAATCACCAGCGTCCAGCGACCGTTTCTGGCGCTCAACCGAACCAACGCAGTGCGAGCCTGGCTGTGTTTGCGGACGTTGACCAGCCCCTCCTGCACGATGCGGGTCAGTTCGCGGCACACCGGTTGCGGCATGTCGGGCTCTTCCAGATCGGAGGTAAAGCGCGCCGTGATCCCGGTTTCACGTTGAAATCTCTCGACTGTGTCCGCCAGAAATCCAAGCAGCTTTCGCGAATCCACATCCAGCGATTTCATCTGCTGCATCAGTTCTCTGAGCTTCAGGACTTCTTCGCGCAAGAGTCCCTGAATTCGCCCCAGTTCCTCCGGGACGAATTCAGACCGGGTCGTAGACTGACGCCGCAGCACGTCGACTTGCATCTCCACGGCGATGAGCGATTGGACAGCGCCGTCGTGAAGCTCGCGGGCAAAGCGGGCGCGTTCCAGGGCCCCCGCCCGCAGTCGCAGACGCCGCAGCAGGTATACGTTATACACTGCCGGGCCAATCTGGCGAACCAGTTCCTGTAAAAAACGCAACTCTTCCGTGATCTCTACCGTCAGCGCAGGCTCCAGAAAGAAAATCCGTCCCCACCATTCCTTGCCGAAGATAAAGGAAACCGTCATGAGATGGTTGAACCCATGCTGTTGCGCGAGCGGAGCTAGAAATGCCGCCGGCGCGCTGGGAAGTTTCTGCCCGGCATGGTCGAGGCCCAGCAGCGTGTAGCTTCCGTCTGCTGTATGGGCGTTGCGCCAGGCATAAGACGTTTCTGCCGGATAGTCGAACAGGTACGTCTCGCGATCGGAAGTCGCCGGGTCATGCCAGCGGAAAAAGGAAGCCTCCCCATTTCGCAGCAACATTTCACCCACATAGACGCGATGGCCGGTGGCTTCCTGCGAGGCAATGAGGGCCCGCTGCGCGCCGTACATGACCAGCAATTCACCCACAATGTCCTGTAGCGTGCCGCTGAGACCGGCCTCGACTCGAACCTTCCCCAGGATGCGCGCGATCACTGCCTTTTCCGAACGTAACTGCTTCTGCTGTTCCGCCAGATACCCCAGGAGCAGGCCCATCACCAGCAGATAAATGGAGAGCATGAAAAGGCGCTTGGGCTCGAAATCTCCAGGCTGGACCCCCAACCGCGGCAGATGATAACGCGCGAGCAGACGGTCCACGCCGCCAAAGAAACCCAGATAAAACGCGAGGCTCTCCAGCCACAACAGCGAAATTTCCGATGCGGCCGTGGCCACTGTTTCCCACACGCCCCAGCGATAAGC
>DASZHW010000042.1:0-1706 GCA_035937515.1 Terriglobales bacterium
CAGAGACCGCCTTTGAGATGACTCCCGCGAACAGCCACTATCACCACTAATCCTGGGTGAAAAGGCTCGAGTTTCTCGACGGCGGGACGTCCGCTTTCATTGGCTTCGATGACCGCTTTGTAGGAACTCGGATTTCCGCTCTGGGTCAACTGGAGCCATTGGTTGGTCGCAAAACTCACCCGAAGCATGGTCTGCTTTCCGGACATTCGCCCCTTCCTTTACGATAAAGGCCATGCAAGCTGAAATGGGCAGGCAGGTCGCTGTCGCGCTTTACGTGGTGGCAATGGCAGCCGTCATAGTCGGTGTGGATTTCGCGTTCTTCAGAAACCGACTCTGGGAACGGCTGACAGTGAATATTGGCATTGTCTTGGTGTTCGCAGCTTTCTACCTGAGATTCCTCAGGCGTCCATGAACAAGGAGCGACAACGTCCTTTTTTGCTCCGATTGTGCAGACGCAATTCGCACTCGCTTCAACATCAGCCTGCCCGATAGCTGCCCCGCTCGCCAATGGCAGGAAGTCAACACCAGCCGATCGCATCCTCTACGATCACCGCGTTCCTTCCGTCCGAACCGGTCGACCTGGTATTGGTCCGCGGTCGCCTGGGGGGCTTCCCGTGGTCAGCCTCCTGGCGGCCGGTCATCAATTACACTCCGTCGGCCATGAGTGCACGTGATGAGACAGGGCCGGGCGCCATGCGGATCGACCGCTGGCTGTTCGGAGTCCGATTGTTCAAGTCCCGTTCCTCCGCGGCCGATGCGGTCGGAGGCGGCAGAGTCCACCTCAACGGCGAGCGTGTGAAGCCCTCGCACGGGGTCAAACCCGGCGACACCGTAACCTTTACCCGCAGCGCCGTTGTGTTCGAATGCGTGGTAGCCGCAGTACCGCTGCGTCGTGGTCCGGCGAGCGAGGCGGCACGATGTTATGACGAAACACCCGCGAGCAAAGCGCGTCGTGAGGTTTTCGCTGCTCGTATGAAAGTGGCCGCCGGCCTCACGCCTAGACCCGCCGACCGCCCGGACAAACACGATCGCCGGCTGCTGCGGCGGTTGCGTGGTCGCAATTGAGCTTCCGGAAAGCAGCCGTTGACCACCGGCGGGATCGGGTCAAACTCGGACAGTCTCCGATCAGGCTGAGGCATGGTGTGCGCCGGCGGTCGCCATAGGGCGCTTCCTGCGGCTGCCGCCGAGGCCGTTACAGCCGCGGGTCGAATGAAAATGATACAGGCGCGCCGATCTTCAACTGTCTGAAATCCGCGTGCCGCGGATTCAGAACGTAGTTGAACTCCCCATCGACCACGATGCTGGGTACCTGCAACCCGGGCGAGCGTGCTTGCATCACCCACCGACTACCGAACTCACGCGTCGAAGCGGGAGCGGGCAGCTGACGCCAATCGTCGGGGAGATGCTTCGCGATCTCAATGAGCTGCTCGTCGATAGCCACCGGAATCATCATCCACTGCACGCCCGCAAGCAGCCGCGTATCCTCCGTATGCACGAGCACCTCGAGCGAGGCAAGCGAACGGCTCCCGGCTGTGTAGACGACGGCGACTCCTGGGAGATTCCAGCGTCCGAGGTTTTCGGCGGCGCCCTGCCCGTCAAAGGCAGCGGCCATATGCGCCTTTTTGCAGATACGCCAGGCCGTGATCAGGCAAAGATCCCGTGCTCGATGCGGCCCAAAACCCGCTCGACCTCCCTCGATCCCGGCT
>DASZHW010000043.1:0-2948 GCA_035937515.1 Terriglobales bacterium
GCGACATTCTGCGCGTCGAAAGTGAAATTATCGGAATCACGCCGTCCCGGTCCAAACCAGGTCAGGGAATCGTAACCGTCCAAGGCACAACGCTGAACCAACACGGTGAAGCCGTATACGTGCTAACGGCAAAACTCCTCGTGTTCAGGCGGGCACTTTAAATGAAAGAAAAGATAGTCTTGACTACCAGAAGAATCGAGAATAGAACGGTTCAGCGTGATATCGTCCAAGCCGTTCGAAGGTGTTCTGGCGGCGCTTAAAGCTGCCGTCGGCCATCCCGAGCGAAGGCCGCTCAAGCAGGAGCTATGCAAAGGTCGGCTGCGTAGGCTTCGGTGCTGTCCAGCAGCCGCGGCATGCCTTCCTTGAACCCGTGCGACTACGACGTGCGGCACAATTCCAGTTTTTCCTTTCGAACGCGGTTGGCTAGGAAGCCAAAGTGCCGGATGCGAACAAAGCCAGCGGGCAGCACGTGGAGCGTGAGCTTTCGGTGAGGGTGCGTACCGGTTTTGGGCGAGCCTATTTCTGGTGTTTATCTGGCGGTTTGACTCTGATGAACAGCTTGTCCCATTTCTGGTGTCTGCCCGATTTGGTGGGGCGGCCGCCGGGAAAGGTCCGGTCGAGCAGTTGTAGATCCGAAATTAGATCTTGCTCGGCCCACCGCCAGTTGGGCAGTTTCCGGCTGCTCGATCCGGCCACTTGGTACCCAAAGAGCTTGATCAGACCTTTGTGAATCCCGTAGTCGTGCGGTTCCAGGATACGCTCGCGGTTCTTGTAACGGAATCGGAGCAGGCGTTTGTGCTCAATCGCCGTCCAGATGAGTGGATTGATGTCCGGGTCGACTCCTGGCGCCATAGATTTTCCTCTACACCTATTTCCTTAGCACGTTCATGCCCTGTTCAGAGATCGAGCGGCGAGGATGCGCCGTACCGACGTGCGTCCGATCTGCAACCGGCGAGCGATTTCGGATTTGCTGACGCCGGCGCGATGCAGTTTGCGGACTTCCGCGGCATGCATGGCCGCAGTCGCCGGCCTGCCCAACCGTTTCCCGTTCTCCCGCGCATGAGCCAAGCCTGCCTTGGTTCGTTCCCGCAGAATCTCCCTTTCGAACTCGGCGAAGATAGCCAACAGGCCGGCCATAGCGCGACCGGCGGGTGTGGTCAGGTCTAGCGCCTCGGTCAAAGATACGAAACCCACCCCGAGATGTTCCAGTTCCTGGAGGGTAGCAAGCAGGTCTGTGACCGACCGGCCCCATCGATCCAGACGCCAGACCAGCACCAGATCGATCTCGCGGCGGCGCGCTGCCTCCAGTAGCTTCTCGCGGGCTTCCCGCTTCGCCGCACCGGAGTTCACCTCGCGGACCTGCATGACGATCGTCCAACCACGCCGCTCGGCATACTCCTGCATGGCCCGGTTCTGCATCGTCAGAGTCTGCTGATCATTTGTCGAGACACGGGCATACAGCCCGACCCGGAACATTTTCGGCCGTTTCCGTGCCTGGCCAAAAACGTTGTCAGATTTTGCTTTTGGAAAGCCTCGTTTTCGGGCCATTTTCGGGACGTTACCTAACCATGGCCGCAGTCGATCCTTTTCGGCCAGGTCAGGATTCATCCTACTACGCCGCGGCAGGGGTGGCGAGCAGGGCCAGCGTTTCGCGATAGTTCCAGGGCATCCACTCCGACGGCTTCTGTTTCAACTCCTCGGAGTGCTTCTGCAACTCGGTCAGATAGTCGAACGGATTGGCTCCGTTCAACTCGCAGGTATGGATCAGGCTCATGAACAGATCGCCGACTCCGGCGCCGTTCAGCGTCTTATAAAAGAGTGCGTTCTTGCGGTTCAGAATCGCTTTTTTCAGGGCACGCTCGACGATGTTGTTGTCGATCGGTGCGCCTGCTTGCCTGAGGAAAAGCGTCAGCTTTGGCCAGTGATTCAGTAAATATGAGATCGCTTTTCCCAGCCCGGAGTTCGGTTCCGTCTTGTGCTCCGCCAACTGCGCCTCCATCCACTCATGCAGCCCTTTCATCAACGGCCCGCTGTGCTCCTGATGGACGCGCAGCCGTTGTTCCGGCGACATAACCTGTTCTCGCGCCAGCGCGTCGTGATGATAAACGTCACGCAGAGTCTCCAACACGTAGCGGCATTCTTCAGGAAAATGATCCGCCACCTCCACCACCTGCCGCCTCCCGTGAGCGAGGCAGTTCGCCTGCAGGGGTTCGACTCCTTCCACCTTCGGCGAGTTGCGTGATAACGCGTCGCTCATCTGGATCGGCGCCGGCAGGTCGCCTGCACGCTGCTTCAGCACCGCGGCGAGATTCTCGCCTGCATGCTTCCATCCGGTGAAGAACAGCGCGATGGTCCATGCACCCACCAGCGATACGATGCCGCTGGTGAAAGTGCCCGTCCGCTTGTCGCCCGGCTCGCGTGTCAGGCGCAAAATCCGCATGCCCGTGTCATCGTTGTGCATCACGCCGCCTTGTGCTGCCTGGCGGATTAATTCCTCCCACCCTGGCTTGATCCGTTCCGCGGCGGCAGCCATCAGGTCCCACTGCGTCGCCGCCGACAGCGGCATTCCCAACTGTGCCTGGAGTCGTTCCAATCTCTGAAATGGCACTCCGGTCCCGTACTTCAACAGGGCGATCATCGCCACGGCCGTCTCATCGTACTTCTCAGGACCCGCCCCATCCGGTTCATCGGCTTTGAAGATCTGCCCGCAGGCGTTGCAACGCAGTCGCTCCATTTCGAACACAGTCGCTTCCAGGGGCGCGTGTCCCACAAACCTCACCAGCGTGGCTGGCTCTTTCAGGCAATATACTTTCCCCCGGCGGCACTCTGGGCAAAGGTCGCCGGAATGGAGAGTGGCATGTGTGCTGGTTACCCTGGCGGCGCCGCTAAACGCATTGGCGCTGTGGCGCCCATGACCGGCCGGAGTCGATTCACCGGCTGACGGCTTG
>DASZHW010000044.1:0-104058 GCA_035937515.1 Terriglobales bacterium
TTTCACCATCACCGCAAATTCGTGCGCGTTGAGTCCGTGAGGATAGACGGCGGCATCGGTACCGAACGCCACCTTCACTCCGCTGGCGAAAGCGCGCGCCTCATTCTTGCGGGCAGCGGCCATCACGGTTCGACCTTTGGCGATCATCTCTGCAGGAACGTGCAACCGCTCCGCGTTGTCCAGAAACCAATCGGCCAGGTATAAGGTCGGCACCAGGTAGGTTCCATTCTTTTTCATCTCGGCAATCGCGGCGTCATCGATGTAGGAGCCGTGTTCGATCGAATCCACTCCCGCTTCCGAGGCCCACAGAATGCCCGGCGCGCCGTGCGCGTGCGCTGCCACCTTGCGCCCGAGCCGGTGCGCGTCGGCCACAATAGCTTTCATCTCTTCCAGCGTGTATTGCGAGGCCTGGGGATTATCTCCGTGCGAAAGCACGCCGCCGGTGGCGCAAATCTTGATCAGGTCAGCGCCGTACTTGATGACCTCCCGGACCTTGTGCTGCACGGCTTCCACTCCGTCAGCCACGCCTTCCGCGGTGACGTGATATTCGAAGGGCAGAAAATTCTCATCGCAGTGTCCTCCGGTGATGCCGAGGGCCGGTCCGCTGACCAGCATGCGCGGGCCGGGTACGTCGCCGGCGTTGATGGCGTCGCGTAGCGCCACATCGCTGTAGCCCTCGGCCCCAACGTTGCGAACCGTGGTGAATCCGGCCTCCAGCGTGAGCCGGGCATTGCGGGTGCCGGTCAGCGCCGAGCGGGGAATGGAAATGCCGAGCCCCTGGGGACCGACGTCCTGGGGGTTGCCGGTCAGGTGAGTATGGGCATCGGTCAGACCGGGGAGGACCGTAGCGTTGCCCAGGTCAATAAAATGATCGCCCGCCGAACGGTTGGTCTGCGACATCGCGCCGACGCTGACAATCTTCCCTCCCTCGATCACGATCGCCTGGTCGGCCAGAGTCTTGCCGGTGCGGACATCGAGGACCTTTCCGGCATGAACGACGGTCCGTGAAGTGGCCGCCTGGGGCGGATCCTCGGCGGCCGCCAGAGTGATGCAAATGCAAAATGAGAAAATGAGGGCAAGAACAAACTGAATCGTTTTTGTCATTCGTCTCCTTGTTGAATTTCAGGGCGGCTTGTTTTTCCGGACACAGCTCCTGGATTTCATGCCCGCGATTCGGCGGGCGCCCTACTGCGGCAGTCCCATTTTCTTCAGCAGAGCAGTGTAGCGGGGATCGGAGCGCAGGCCGTCCAGTTCAGGCACCGACCTGATGTACCCTAGAGCATTGGATTTCTCCGCGTAGGCCTTGTCCAGCCACGCGAACGCCTGGTCCTTATCGCCCACCTCAGCGTAAACGTCGGCGATATCGGCCGGGTCTACATAGCGTCGCTTGGCCAATTGCAGTTGCATCTCGAGGATTTTTTTCAGCGTGGCAGGGTAGCCGGACTTCGCATACACCCGGGCTGCTTCCTCGGCGATCGCCAGGTCTTCATGGTCGTTCGCCAGAGTCGCCGCCTTTTTCCATCCCTGAAGCCAAAGGTCGTAGTGGTGCGTCCGCTTATATGCGTACGCAAGATTGCCGACTGAGGGAGCAAAATTGGGGTCCATCTCCAGATTCTTCTTGAACAGCTCGATCGCCTGGTCAGTTTGCCCGGCATCGCGATACATGATCGCCACGGTGTCGCTATATTTAAGATTCAGGAGCTCCAGTTCGGCGGCTCGCTTGGCTTGTGCGAGGGCCTCGTCCCGGCGCCCCAAAGACATGAGCAGGTAAGCGAACCAGTGGTGCACATTGGCCTCGTCCGGATTCAGCTCCAGAGCGCGCCGGAACTCCTGCTCAGCGCGGTCCCACTCGAAGGAGCTGGCATAGACGCCTCCCAGCACCGCGTGCGGCTCAGCCAGGGTGTCATCGATGGCCAGGGCCTTCTCCGCCGCAGCGCGCGCCTTGGGGTTAGCCTCGCTGGCCGGCACCGGTGCATTGTCCGGCAAGGCATAGTAGAGGTCGGCCAGGCCCACATAAGCCATGGCATAGTTCGGATCCTTCTCTATGGCCTGACTGTAAAAATCCTTGGCCTTCTCCAGGGCTTCCGGCGTGCGCTTCTCCCAGTAGTAATTCCCCTTGAGATAGAGCTGGTAAGCCTCAGGATCACGCGTCCCGCCTTTGGCCACCGGCTTGGCGGCTTCGCCCGACAGGTGTTCGCGCAAGCGTGCCGCGATGGCGCCCGTGATGTCCTCCTGCACCGCGATCAGGTCTGAGAGCTTGCGATCGTACTGGTCGCCCCACAGATTCCGGTTGCTGCGCGCGTCGATCAGTTCCGCGCTGACCACAAGCTGGTCGCCACGCTGCAACACGCGTCCCGTGACCACCGCCTCCACTTTCAAATCCTTGGCCACGGCCTGTGGATCCACATCCTTTCCTTTGTAATGGAACACCGACGATCGCGACATCACCCTCAGCTTGGGCAGCTTGGAGAGATCGTTGATCAGACTCTCGGTGAGGCCGTCGCTCAAGTATTCCGTGTCCTGACTCCCGCCCTGATTGGTGAAAGGCAGCACCGCCACGGAAGAAACTTCCGCGCCGCTGGAGCCTGCTGGGCTGAGAGCTCGCCGGCCAAACCAGCCCACCCCGGCGAGGACCAGCACGACTGCCGCAACCGCCAGCCATTTCCAGGAGAAATCTGCCTTCGCTGCCGGATCCGGGGACGAGGCCGCAACTCCAACCTGTGCCGAGCTGCTGTCGCGCCGCAGCCGCTTCAGGTCACTGAGCAGGTCGGCCGCGTTCTGGTAGCGCAGGGCGGGATCTTTTTCCAGCGATTTGCTGATGATCCGCTCCAGTTCTGACGGCAGTTCGGGATTCAGTCGCACTGGTGCAGTCGGAGCCTTGTGCAGGATGGCGTCGAAGGTCAGCGCCGACGTGTTGGCGGTAAATGCCATTCTTCCCGTCGCCATCTCGTACAACACCGCTCCAAAAGAGAACAGGTCGGTGCGGCGATCCAGTTCCTCGCCCCGAGCCTGCTCCGGCGACATGTAAGCGATGGTGCCCACGGTCGTGCCCGGGCTGGTGAGGTTGCCTTCGAGGGTATCGCCTTCGGGGGCGCTGGCGACGGCCTCTTCCGGCTTCCCACTCAGCTTGGCCAGACCAAAATCGAGGATTTTCGCCTGTCCGCGCTTGGTCACGAACAGGTTGGCAGGCTTGATGTCGCGGTGCACGATGCCTTCGCTGTGCGCAGCGTCCAGCGCGTCCGCAATCTGCACCGCCAGGTCCAGCAGTTGTTCCAGGGGCATGGCCCTGGCGCTGAGCCGGTGCTTCAGGGTTTCGCCGGACAGCATCTCCATGACAATGAAGAGCTTCCCGTCGGCTTCGGCAATTTCGTGAATGGTGCAGATATTGGGATGACTCAACGCCGATGCCGCCCGCGCTTCGCGCCGGAAGCGCTCCAGCGCCTGCGCGTCGTGGGCCACGTCTTCGGGAAGAAACTTGATGGCCACTTGGCGGCCCAGACTCAGGTCCTTGGCCGCGTAGACCACACCCATGCCGCCTCCCCCGAGCTTTTCGAGGATCTGGTAGTGCGAAATGGTCTGGCCGATCATCGTGGGCGCGTCAAAGTTGAGGCTGCCGTATGTTAGGGTGCAGCGGAGTGGAAGTCAAAATCTCTGAGTCCAATCAGCGCGATTCTCTCTTTCCGGGCAATATTGCCGCTCCAGGCTAGGCCGAAAAGTGAGGACTTATCTCCCGTCGGGCGCCCGGCAAAATTCGCCCCCTTTTTGACTTCGGGGAGGCAGACACCTAACATGCGGTAGCCTCGTCCGTCGCCCCTTACGGCGTCTTGGGGGAAACGGTGAAAGGGGGGCTGATTATGTTGGAGATTCAAAACAAGCACATCGAACCTGACATTGTGGTCGTAGAGATAGTCGGCAGAATCACCATGGGCCGGGAGTGCAAGCAACTGGAATGGACGACCGACAGCCTGATCCGCGAGAAACAGAAAAAGATTGTCTTCGGCCTGGGCGGCGTGACTCACATCGACAGCACGGGAATTGGAATCATCGTGCTGTCTGCCGGACAAGTTAAAGAGGCTGGAGGGCAACTGCGTGTGGCCTGCGCCACAGGGCACGTGGAACAAGTATTGAAGATGACGAATGTGGATAAAGTGGTCGAACTGCACCCGACCATAGAAGCCGCTGCCGCGTCCTTCCTGGCCAGCGCTTGAGGTCCTGGCGAAGACTAGGATTCTAAGCGCACTTCCCCAAGACCGCGAAGCAATTCAGCATGGCTACTTCTTGGGCCGGGTGTCCAGACCGAAATCGCGCCCCAGGCTCCGGTACCAGGTTTCGTCGTCGCTGGCGTTCAGGTCCACCCACTCTTCGTCGGTCATTTTGCTGCGCCATTGCAGGAAGGGAACGGCGTCGGGTCCCACCGGGTGGCGGAGTTGCCAGGTCCCGCTCTCCACGATTTCCAGGATCTTTTGTCCGACCAGAGAGGGCGGTGCTGGATTCTTCAGCGAGGCTTCGAACAAATCGGTGAACCGCGCGCGCTGCCTGTATGCCGAAGGCCTTGCTGGATCTCCGATGCGTCGCGCCATGGCGGTATCAATAATTCCCGGTTCGACGATGGCCACCCGGACATTGAACGTCTTCATCTCTCCCGCCAGGGCCTCGCTCAAGGCTTCCAGGGCCCACTTCGAAGCGGTGTAGGGCGCCAACGGGGCACTGGAAATGCGGCCTGCCACCGAGGTCACGTTGATGATGCACCCGCTGCGGCGTTGCCGCATCTGCGGCGTCAAAGCCTGGATGCAACGCAGCGCCCCGAAGTAGTTGGTCTCCATGACCAGGCGGAAGTCGGCAAAGGGAAGCTCTTCCACCGAGCCCGCTCGTTCCACACCGGCGTTGTTGACCAGAACCTCGATCGGGCCGTGCTTTTTGTGTATTTCCGCGATGGCCTGGCTCACCGACTGGTCCGAGTCCACATCCATGGTTGACACCGAAATCGGAAGCCGTTCTCGCGCCGCAGTCTCCGCCAGTTGTGGAGACTGCGCTGGGTTGCGCATAGTGGCGTAAACCTTGTGGCCGGCACGGCCGAGGGCCAGTGCCGCTTCCAATCCAATTCCTTTGCTGGTTCCAGTAATCAGTACCGATGCCATTCCAGTCTCCTTGAGCGTTTTTCCTAGAGAACAAAAGCCGGACAACTTGCCGTCATCGTTCGTTCGCGGGTAGGGCGCGGTTCGAGCCGCACTGAAAGATCACGCTCGCCCGCGGCCGTCCAATCCCCATTCCCTGCCGGCGTCGGCAACAAAAAAAAGGATAAACAGAAACAACATCGGCAGGTGGTCGAGTTCGGAGCCGAAGTATCGCCATACCGGGATTCCCATACCTGGCTCCCACCAGGTGGCCAGCGTAAGACTCAGCATGTGAAGCGCGCCCAGAACCGATGCCGGCCGCACCCAAAGTCCGAGCAGCAGGCACACTCCGATAAACAATTCCACCAGGCCGACCAGGTACCCGAAGAACACGGCATGCGGCAGAACCAGGTTGGCCAGAACCGGTTTATAGAAACCCACCGCACCGCTCTCGATGAAGCCTTGCAGATACTGCTGAAATCCACCGTGTGTGAAGCCGGGACCAAAAATCTTGTACTGGCCAAATAGAAGAAAGAAGACAGAGGTAGCGATCCGAATCGCCGCGATGGTCTGGGGAAGCGCGCCAGAAATTTTGCGCATCAGATGTTTATTCTACCCGGATGCGAGGTTCCAGCCCGAGCGGGCGGCCTGGTTCAGGGTCCCGGAAGGCCCCGGCCGCCGGCGCAGGACGCAACCGCGACCTATCCCCCAGGGCCGTCGTTGGTGACATACTGCTCCAGGGACTGCAGTTCCTGAATGAGATCACCGATCCTCTGCTCCAGCAGGTTGCGGATAGAAAGCATGCCCAGCAGCTTGCCCGAATTGTCCACCACGGGCAAATGGCGGAAATGGCGTTCCAGCATGGTTGACAGAGCCTCTCCCGGACCCGTCGCCAGGGTGGCCAGCTCCACCGGCGTAGTCATCATTTCCCGCACCGGCGTGACGGCAGGATTAAGCCCGCTGAGGGACAGCTTGCGCAGCACGTCGCGTTCGGTAAAAATGCCTGCCACCCGGCCCTCATCGTCGACCACGCCCACAGCGCCCACGCGCCGGTCGAGCATGAGGCGGATCGCGTCCGCCACGCTGGCCTCAATCCGCACCGCGGCCACGTCCGAATCGCAAAGCTCGAGAATGCCCATAAGCGGCCCCTCGCCTGGCCTTGATAATGAATGTCTCTGACTCCGGATCAGCAACCGGCCGTCCCCGGAGATTTTGGCATTATGACTTGCGGGGAGCCGGTGTCAAGCGCAAAGCGAGGCCTCCGGGGAATCCTACTTGCCCGCCAGCTCGTTCTTGAACACGCCGCCGTCCTTCATCACAAACGGCACACTGCCCAGAGCGTTGATGTCACGCAGGGGATCGCCATTGACGGCGATGATGTCAGCATAAGCGCCGGGCGCGATCTCGCCCAGCTGTCCCGCCATGTCGAGCATTTCGGCGGCGCGGGAGGTGGCGCTCTTGATGGTGTCCATGGGAGACATGCCGAACTCGATCATGCGGGGAAATTCCTGCGCCATCGGCTCCGTCCAGACAATGCCGCCCATGTCGGTGCCGAACACGATCTTCACTCCGGCCTTCACCGCCTTCTGCAGGGAAACCCCGTGCACCGCGACCCGTTTTCGATCACGCTGACCATCCGGCGTGTCTTCCGGTGCCCAGTCATGATAGTAGGCGGCCAGCGTCGGGCAGTACCATGTCCCTTGCTTCACCATCTGCGCGATTTGCGCGTCGGTAATGTCGAGCCCGTGCTCCAGGGAATCGCAGCCGCCGTCGAGGGCGCGCTGCAGGCCGATGCCGCTGTAAGCGTGGCAGGCCACCTTCCTGCCCCAGCCGTGAGCTTCGTCCACAATCGCCTTGAGCTCCTCCACCGTCAGCGTGGGCTGGGAGACCAGTTCGCCGTTCTTGCCCACCCAGGAGCGATGAGTCATGTAGACCTTGATCCAGTCGGCGCCGTGATCCAGTTGCTCGCGAGCCGCTTTCCGCGCCTCCACCGGCCCGTCGATGATCTGAGCGCCTTTGGGCATGTCGAGTTCCGGAGCGTAGCCTTCCAGGTTGTAGCCACCGGTGGTAGAGATGGCCCGGGTGACGACGAACAGTCGCGGACCTGGAATGTAGCCCTCGTTGATCGCCATCTTGATACCGACATCGCCATAGCCGGCGCCCTCGGTTTCGAGATCCCGGAGCGTGGTAAACCCCTGCTCCAAAGCCCGACGGGCCGCGACCGTCGCCCGCGCCGCCCGCAAGGCCAGCGGGTAGCGGAGAATGTTGGCGTCGTAACCGCCCTGGGCCGGCTCTTCTCCCTGCAGGAAGATGTGAGTGTGGGAGTCAATCAGGCCAGGCAGAACCGTCGAGTGCGATAGGTCGATCGTGACGGCGCCCGCGGTTGTTTTGGCGCCGGCCGCGTCCCCGATGCTCTCGATGCGGTTACCGCGGATTACGATGAGTTGGTCGCGGCGAGGCTGGTTCGACTTGCCATCAATGAGCACTCCGGCGCGAATTACGGTGACGCTTGGGGACGGCGGGGTCTGAGCAAGACTTGAGACGGCGAGTGCAAGCGAGAAGACCAGGCTGAGCAGAGAACGCATGTACACCTCCCGGGGGGTCGGGGAGGCATGATACATCACGGCAGGCATGGATGCCGCGGGACAGCGGTCGCTAGGCGATCACCGCCTCCGCCTCGATTTCCACCAGCATCTCGGGCGAGATCAGCGCGCTCACCTGCACCATGGACGTCGCCGGACGGATATCACGGAAAAACTCTCCGTGCGCCTTGCCGATTTTTTCCCAATCCGCAATGTTGATCACGAACATGCGGGTGCGAACCACATCTTTCATGCTCGCCCCAGCCTTTTGCAGCGCAGACTCGATGTTCTTCAACGTCTGGATGGTTTGAGCATAGGGATCGCCGATTCCAACGATCTTGCCGTCGGCACCGGTTGCCGTGGTTCCGGCAACATGAATCTGCGAACCGACTTTGACGGCACGAGAGTAACCCACAATGGGTTCCCAAGGTGCGCCGCTGGAGATGTTCTTTCGCTCCATGAAATGCCTCCCTAACCTTTTTCGATTGTAGCCGAGCCGAAAGACGGAGATTGGCAGCCAAGCGCCACGTCTGCCAACAACTGCCGACGGGAAACCTTGCCCTGGTTTTGATCCATCTAACTAATCGGAAAAATTGATGGAGGTGACTTACAAAAGTTACTTGCCCGAAATGGGAAGGTGGAGTTAATTAGGGAGATAGAGTGGCGTGGAAGCCGTGCCACACAAGGTTTTTGCGCAGGCGGCTTGTGCGCACTGACTTTTTGCAGGATGGAGCCCCAAGGATGATACCGGAATCACATCCCTTGCAGCAGCTCTTCATCGAACTCGTGGGACGGCACTATGCCGAGGAGATCGGCCTGCGCGATCCGCAGATTGTCAATTATGTGGCCCACCTGCTAGCCGAGTTCTGTGACGTCGAGCAACTATTCCGAATTCGCAACGCTGCGGGACAACCTCTGACCGATGTGGGCGAGATGCTGGTGGAATCAAATCCCGTGTTCGGGCCGGCGCCTTCCTTCGACCGCGAGCGCCAGGTGCGCAAACATATTGGAGACTACACACTTTTCTTTACCGGGATGTTTCCCGAGAGCATCAATCACTTCCGCCTGCGCCGGCACCGGTTGGAGGGTTTCGTCGATTGGATGAAAGCGGGCAAGGAAAGCTATTACATCGTTTCCCGCTTCGAACATTTTGAATATGCTCCGGTCGCGCCTTTGTTCGCCAGCCTGTCCCGCAACTTCGAACAATGCGTTTACGGCCTCAACCGGGTGAAGAACCACTTGCAGGAAATGCAACACCCGCTGACCCAGCGCGCTCATGACCTGCTGATGTAGTGATTTCCGGATCCGAGTGCAGGAAACTACCTGTTGGATTCAACCTGCCGGCTTAAGCTCCGGCTGCCTGGCCCTTGGTCAACTTCTGATCGGCCTTATCCGCGTACATTTCCTGATCGGCGTTGTCCAGGAGGTCATCGAGAGTCTTACCTTCCGCCCACTCCGCGACGCCAATGCTCATGCCCAATTTAAAGCCTTCAAGAGTCGATGACCGGTTCCATTCCGCCAGGCCAGCCCGTATTCTGTCGACCACATACCTGGAGCCGGCGATGGGAGTGTCCGCCAGAATGATCAGGAACTCGTCCCCGCCATAACGAAACACGGCATCGGAGCCGCGGACCGAATGCTCCAGCAGGGCAGCAGTATTGGCCAGCACCACATCACCGGTGAGATGTCCGAACCGCGTGTTCACATCCTTGAAGCGGTCCAGGTCAATCAGCAGGAGGGTGAGCGGCTTCTTGCTCCGCCGTGCATGACTGATAAAACGGTTGGCCATGTCCTGCAGGGAGTGGCGGTTGTAGATCTCGGTCAGGGGATCCGTGAACGATTGCTGCTGGATCAATTCCTGCTGAATGGTTTTGGAGATCAACTCTTCCCGCAGCCGGCGCAGCTCCACCCGCCGAGTCACCAGATAGGTATTGAGCAAGGCCAGCATTGCCACCAGGCCCAGCACCAGGGGCCGGGATACGGTAATTTCAAAGTGAATGTTGCCTTGCTTGAGAAAGGCCGCCGGAAAGAGGATCGCCAGCAGCCCGGCGCCGACTAGCAAGCCGGCCAGCGACACGATCAGCCAGAGCTCGCCATCGCGCTTTTCGAGCTGGGAGAGCTGTTGGCTGACTCGCGCCAACACGCTCTCGTGTTGCTTATGCATAGTCGGCTCAGTACAAGAAATTCATTCCAGCGCCCAAGTTTAACTTTTTCTAACATTCGGCGCCCCGGTACGAAAGTAACTGCGGTACCGCCGATGCAAGGTATTTGAACAATGACTTCAGGCCCTCCGTGAGTGCCCTTCCGGGCTCGCGCCTGGGTGCTACTCGGTAACTTTGCAGTTTGTGAATTGGGTTCTATAAAACAGAGGGGACGGACCTCATGCTGCCACAAGTTCTGCTATTGGTCTCGCTGCTAGCCGCACCGGGGTTCGCGCCGGATAACCAGGGCACGAAGGATGGCGGTACGGAACCCGGCCAAGCGACCTTTTGCGACACTTTCGCCGGCGGGAAGCTGGACGGCTCCAAATGGTTTGTCGATACCGGAAGTGCCCCAGGCAACATGGAAGGGATAAACAAGGGAACACTCAGCGCCGATCATGTCGACCTTTCCACTGGCATGTTGCGGCTGACGTTGACCCAGAGCATTTCGGGGGCGCTTGCGACCTCGGTAGGAGCGGAGATTCGCTCCCGGCAAGTGTTCGGTTACGGAACCTTCGTGTGGGTAGCGCGAGCGGCTTCAACCTCAACTTCGCCCAGCGGCGAAGGCTCGCCGGTCTCGGGTACGGTCACCGATGTATTCAACTTCATCCACAACAGCGAGTCCGAAATTGACTTTGAGTACGAGGGCCAATTCCCCGGAAAGCTGGAGATGACGAACTACTCGACTGTGGCGAACCGCCAGAACAGTGCCACTCCGGTCCCCGGCGCGGAGAGCGGCTTCCACGAATACAAGTTTGTCTGGAGCCGGGCAAAGATTGACTTCTATGTGGACGGGAAGCTGGTGTCGACGCACACCGAACACATTCCTTCCGCGCCTGCGGCGGCCTTGATCAATTTGTGGGGAACAAATGCACGATCCTTCGGAGGAATCGCAACCCCCGGAGTGCCGCGCTATCTCTATGTGTCGAAGTTCTCCTATACGCCGCTCCCGGAGTGAGCAAGAACGCTTACCAGTCAGAAGCTACGCTCTTTGGATAGGCATCGTGGGGACGATTGCTGGAGGGCGCGGCGGCATGCTTGCCGCTAGTAGCCTGACCCGGATGCCTTGGCTAACTCTTTCCCGCTGGTCCCGGAACCCTGCCGCATGAGTTCATCCAGCAGCGACTCCTTGCTTTCTCCCATCACAAATAACCGCACCAGCACGGCATAATTCAGCAAATTCCATAAGGTCATGGCTCTGTTCGGCGCCGTTCCCTGCAACATGCGAAGTTGCTTGATGTCGACTACTTTGGCCGCGATGGCCATCAGCGGCTCCAGTGGGCCGCCTTGCTCTGCCCATTGGTTCGTAACGATACCGAAGCTTTGCTTGGGACGAGTCAGGGCGAACTCGGGCACGCCAAGTTTTTTCCCCACCTGCCGGACAATATGCTTCGAACTCTTGAATTTTGTTTCCCAGGGGATGGAAAACGCAGCATCGAGCAGTTCCTTGCCCTCGAATGGGCAGTAAAGAATTTTTCGTTGGCCTTCTGCCAGCTTGGACCAGACCTCAGCGCCCGTACCCGAAAAATTGAGGTAGTAGATCACGAACACATCATCAAACGGCCGGTCCAGATAGGGCCGGAGAAGGGACCGCCTGAAACTGATAACGTCCTCGCGCGAGGCTCCGTAGTGGGTCTGAACCCAGTCGAAGTCTCCATATGCGCCAACCCCCCAGGCGGGAGACTGCGGATCGGTAATGGGAAGCCCCAGGCCTTGCATTTCTGTAATGCTTGCACTCAACTGTTGCGCCTTTGTCCAGCGCTGGCCCAGCAGGCGCAGCGCCAGGTGCGCCGGCGGGAGAGAAAAGAACCTGCGACCGAGGCTGGGGGGTTGGCTCCACTGGAACTGAGACGCCCCACCAAAGGCTGTGTCGGCGGAAACTCCGGAAAGGAGTCTGTCGATTCGGCCTGGGATTGCGTGTTTGAAGAGAAGATGAAGGAGCACTGACTGCAGATGATCCAGGGGAGTCTCGGCCACCGCGAGAGCTTCTATAAAACCAGCAAGGTAATCGGCCGGCGTCGGCGTGAACAGGGTGTGCCGGGTAGAAAGCGCAGAGGCCGCGGACAAGGCATATTTCTGTTCCGCATTCGTCTCGAATTCGTCAAACGGAAATGCAGTCGAATAGGTGTTATAGGCCAACAGCTGGTCCCTCGCGATGGTGCTGACGATGGACGAATCAACCCCGCCGCTGAGCAGCGTGGCTACCCGGTCCGCCACCGGCCTCAACCGTGATACGGAGGCGTTCAGCAGGCCGGCGACTTCTGCCACCATTTCAGCTTCTGGCTTGCTGTCGGCGGCCGGCAGTGGGGGAGTGTAACCAAAATTCTGCTCCTTCACCTCCCAATTCCCGCCTTTCAACTGGACCGTGATGTCGCCCGCAGCCGGCACTCTGCGGATGTTCCGGAACAGGGTTCGCGGAGGAGCAACGACTCGATAGACCAGAAATTCTGGCAAGACCTCGGGATCTGCCTCGACGGGCACGCCCGCTTGCCGCAGCAATGCAATATGGGTGGAAAGAAAGAAATTGCCTTTGCCATCCAGACAGTAGAAAACGTGGCGTGCTGAAACCGGGCATACGGAAATTTGCAGGGTGTCGTTGTTCCGCAGATAGCGAGCGCTAACAAACACATCATCGTGTTCGCGACTCTCCAGCGAAGCCAGCAAAGACTCCGAGACCGCTATCTCATCCTCCGAAACCGACAATCGTGAAAGGAAGTTGTCAGTTACGCAGGTCAGGAACCAGCCAGGGGATATGGGAAACTCTCGCCAGCATGAATGGGACAGGCGCGCGACAACACTCCTGCGAGTTAGGGCTACCAAGAGCATTAGTTTCCCGTTCTATGTGTCGATCGATCTGTGGTGGGGGACGAAGCAATCAGAGGCTAACACGAACAGGGGCGTATGGATCAGCTTGCGGGGCAAAACCTCAGTGCCAGGACTTCCGTCACATCTCGGGACCGGCCTACGACGCCGCTATGCCGCACATGCCGGCGCCTTCTGCCAGGCCAACAACTCCATGTCGCGTACCAGGCGGTTGGAGTTCGCATCGAGTCTTAAGGTCGCTGGATTCAAGACCGAACCCAGGACCTCGATCCGGAACAAGGTAGCCTGAGGTGAAACGGTTGTCCCCAATTGAGGACACCCGCGAACCAGAACCTGGTCGGCTTGGGTGGGAAAGGCAGAATCCCCAGCCAGCGGGAGTAATCTGAACCCGTCATTCTCCCAGCGGTAGCGGTACAGTCCGGATGGGATGTGGGTGGCAATGGTTTGAGGCGCATTGCTGCGGTTGTGTAACAACATCATCGAAGCATTGACAGGTTCAAGTTGCTGGGATTGCGAAGGCTCCGCATGAAAAGAATGCACGAGCGTCTGCTGCCCGTGTGACAGATGATAGCGGCACAGGGTCGGAGTCGATCCCTGGAATCGCGGGTTGACTTCCAGAGCGTAAAGCGTTTTCGACTGCTCATGATAGAGGAGGTCGACACCGAAAACTCCGTGGTAACCCGCCTTCTGCAGTTCATCGCCAAGCCGCTTCGAGGTATCAAGAATATTCCGAGCTAACCATTCCGGCAGGCTCGACATGGCTGCAAAGTCGTTGCCACAATACGCGAAGGGCGTCGTGGCCAGCGGTTCTTCACCAATCAGCTGAATGGATGGCGGGGCAAGGTGCACCTTCTTGCCGATGAAGCCGTTAATGTTGAAGCTTGGACCGGGAAGGTAAGGCGACAGTGCGAGAGGCTCGTCGCCGAATCGCAAACGCAGTGAAAATAGATCCTGCGCGCTCCGTATTCGAAACGTCGCATTGCCGGAGGCACCGATGCGAAGCCTCCCCACAAGAGAGGGCCCGAGTTCCCTGGCGAGGGTCTTATAGTCGCAAGCACTGCAAGGGATCACAAGACTCGGAATCGAGGGGAGACCGGCGGCGTCAAGGAGTGAAGGGAAACCGAACTTGTCATCAAATCGGCGTTTCAAGGCAAACGGAGAAGCTAACACGCGGACATGCGAATGACTCGCTGCGAACCACTCGAGCTCGGGCAGCGAGTGGTAGCAGAGGATGTTCACCGGCCTGGCGGGATCGCTTAGAGTCTCCAGAAACGGCCGGAAGGAGGCACCTCCGACCACGGTTTCCAATTCGTCATTACTCCAGCAACCGTGGTGTCGAGTGGCAGCTTCAACCGATAAGTAAGGAATTTGGCCAGGCGGGTCGTCATCCATCGATATGACATAGGAAACCGGCATCGATTCGCGGAACATTTCGTGGTCAGACGCGCGTAGGCCAACCCAGACACTCAAAGCGCCCTCGCCGGCAATGGCTGGCGCTACGGCTTGACCGGCTCCCTGTAACTCCACTTCCAATTTTGTTCCTTTCGGATGAGTGCAGCCGGTTCGAATCGGTTTGTTCCTATCCGCGCCTGCAGCCGGCAGTGCCATTAAGTGCAAACTCTTGCGACGTCAGGGCACGGCTCCAACCCCCAAGCCCGTGAAACACCCATCCGGCGGCCCTTTCAGGCCATGGTCAGGCAAGGAGCATAGTACGGGGCCGGCCCGTTTGGAACACAAAAATTCACGCTCCTGTTTGCTCCATTTTGCGGATCAGGTCAGGAGTCCAAGCCTTCAATTTGCTGCTTTGCGATTTGGGCGATTCACTGTTTCCGCCATACAATGGCGACCAGGCGCTATGAATCAGGCTGGACGAAAAAGGTTGGATCCTGTGGGAAGCTTCTGTAAGTCAAGGAAGGGCCCTTAGCTCAGCGGTTAGAGCAGTGGACTCATAATCCATTGGTCCCAGGTTCAAATCCTGGAGGGCCCACCAGCCGCTTTCGGTGAGTGGCTACGGAGCTTTCCAATCGAGAGCCGGGCCGGCCGCACGCTTCAACATTCAGCGGATGTCCCTGTACCAGCGTAACCTGCTCCATCTTTCAAGGCAGCATCACAATACAAGCCATGCGATTCAGCGCCCAGAACGTCGCCCCCGGAACGCTGCGCGGATTCGCTCTTGGTTTCTGTCTTTGTCTTTGCGCGTATCCGGCACAGTCACAGACTCAGAAGACCCAGAGCCCGGGTGCCATGACCAAGGCCGGTCGCGAGAATGTACGTCGGCGGCTGGCAGCGTTGAGCCCGGACGATGGGTTGACGGTCATTGCCGCCGCGCTCGACTCGCGGGTCCAGGCAAGTCGACCCCGTGATTGTTCGCATCTGGTGCATGCCATCTATGTCCAGGCCGGGTTTCCTTACAGCTATGCCAGTTCCTCGGATCTTTATGCTGGAGGCGAGGATTTCCAGCGCGTGAGTCATCCTCAACCCGGAGATCTGGTAGTGTGGCCGGGGCATGTGGGAATCGTAGTGAATCCGGCGCAGCGGGTATTTTTCAGCCGGCTGGAACGCGGACCCGGCATCGATGGCTACGATACGCAGTACTGGAAGCAACGCGGACAAGCCAGGTTTTATCGCTACATCAAGAACCCCCCGGCCCGCGTGGCCTCGACGCACCTGGTGGGGAGCCAGCGGCTCAAGTAAGCGGCGCATCGCGCCCCAGGCGCACATGCTCTCCTCTCGCCCTGTGAGATAATTTCCTTCACCTCGAAGAGGAAACTCATGGCAGAGCACAAAGTCTTCTGCGTTAAGTTGAAAAAAGAACTCCCCGGCCTGGAAGAACCGCCCTTCGACAGCCCGCTGGGCCAGAAAGTCTACAACAACGTCTCCCAGGAAGCGTGGCACGGGTGGACAGAATTCTGCAAGATGCTGCTCAATGAATATCGCCTTAACCCAGCCCGTCGCGAAGACCAGGAAGTCATCGTGAAGCAGATGGAGCAGTACTTTTTCGGCGAAGGCGCCGCCCCGCCTAAAGAGTACGTTCCGCCCGCCGCCAAGTAAGAAATAGCTGCGCTCCGCACCGCCGGGCAGATGGGGGCATCTGCCCCCACGTAGATCGTGCCGAACCCGGATTACCTCTGGGTTACTGCCCTGTTTTTTGTGCAATTTTCATCACCTCGTAACATTCGTTTGTTACAACCGAAGTGATGAGTTCCGCTGTCTACGACACGCTCATCCTCTCTGACCTGCACCTGGGATCAGAGATCAGCCGCGCGGAACAGGCCGCGCGGATGCTGAGGGAGAACCACTTCCGGCGCCTGATCCTGCTGGGCGACATTTTTTCCGACCTCAATTTTGCCCGGCTGACCAAGCCCCACTGGAAGTTTCTCGGCTACATCCGCAAGCTCTCCAATCCCAAGCGCGGGGTGGAAGTGGTGTGGGTGGAAGGCAATCACGATCGCGGACTGAGCGCGGTGATGTCACACCTGGTGGGCGTGAAAGTTTTCGAGGAGTATTTGTGGGAGTTCGAGGGACGCCGCCACCTGGCGATCCACGGCCACCAGTTCGACCGGTTTGCCATCAACAATCTGCTGCTTAGTAATTTGGGAACGTTTCTGCATCTGCAGCTGCAGAAGCTTGATTTCAAGGGCAAAGCCTTCTCGCGCTTTCTGGATCGTCTGAATGCGCGCTGGTTGCGGCTTGGCACAAAGGTGGCTTCTGGCGCTATCCTGCATGCCCGGCTACGCCGGGCTGACCGAATTTTCTGCGGTCACACCCACCAGGCCCAGAGCTGCGAACGCGACGGCATTACCTACTACAATACCGGCAGCTGGACCGATTTCCCGCCGACCTATGTGACGATTGATTCCGAAGGCGTTCGCATCCACGAGTATCAGGGGCCGTCGGAAGCGTCTTCCGAGGTCGACATCGACCCCGAGATCAATACCGACGCCGAGGTCGCGCTCGCCCAGGTGTAGTTCCAAGCGAGAACCCTTTCCCACTCTGAAAGTCGAAAGCAGAATTTTCATCGTCTTTTCACAGTCTCTGACCGTCCGCGAAACGTCCAATCACTAACATGGAAACCATGAGTAAGACCTCATCCTCTTGTTCCAGAACACAATCACAAACCACCGTAGCCCGAGATCAGGAGCCGAAGTTGAAGTTGAATGTGGAGATCCAAAGTGTCGAACAGGCAACCGTAGTTCATTGCCGGGGCCGCATCGCCTATCGCGATGAAGCCCTGGCGTTGACCGAGAAAATCGCCGGGGTCTTGCCTCACACCCGGCAGCTCGTACTCGAACTCAGCCAGGTGGAGATGATCGACAGCGCCGGACTGGGAGAACTGGCGCTCATGCTCACCTGGGCGCGCTGCCTGGGACGCTCGATCAAGCTGGTGGCGCCGCAGGAACCGGTCCGGCATGTGCTCGAACTGACCAACCTGGCGTCCGTGTTTGAGATTTATCCCAGAGTCGAAGACGTGGTCCTTGCATTCCGGGGACAGCCATTCCGGGAACTGGCGTTCCGGGGGCTGCCGGTGTGAGTCGGCATGGTTGCGGGCGATGGGAGGGGAGGCCCGTCGCTCGTCGGCCGTGCCGTCTTAGCGAGTCATCGCTCCCGCTGAAAGCGGTATGGACCGCGTCTTTCGAGGGCGGCCGCCTCCGCCACTTTCAGGAATGCGCGAGCCACGTGCGAGAGGCTGGCGGCCTTGCGGTAGACCAGCCTGAGTTTGCGGTGCAGGCGAAGTTCACGCACCGGGATGCGCACCAGTTCGCCGCGGGTGAGTTCGTTTTCCACGCTGATGGCCGGTACCAGGGCCACCCCGTTTCCCATGGCCACGAAGCGCTTGATGGCTTGTAGCGTGGGCAGTTCCACATCCATGTGCAGCGGCGTCTTGTGCCGCTGGAATGTCTGAATCACCTTTTCGCGGTAAGGTGAGGGCACGATGTGGGCCACAAACGACTCGGCGCCCAGCTGCCGGATACTGACTTGGGCCTCGCCCGCCAGCGGGTGCCGGGGCGGGACCACGAAAATCAATTCATCCAGATAGACGACGATGGAGCGCAGTTGCGGCTCCTGGGGATCATAGCTGAGCACGCCCAGTTCCGAGCTGTGCCGCAGCACGTCCCCCGGAATGTGGCTGCCCAGCGAGCGCTGCACCGTGACCCGGATCATGGGATGCAGGCGCCGGAACTCGGTCAACACGGGCAACAGATAGAGGGCGGTAAATTCGTTGGCGGCAATCGCCAGCTTGCCGCGATGCAACTCGCGCAGTTCGGCCAGAGCGACGCCGGCATCGTCGCGAAGGTTGAGCAGCCGCTCAGCATACTCCTGCAGGACCCGCCCGGCGTCGGTAAGAAGGCCGGCGCGGGAGGAGCGGTCGAACAAGGGCTCGCCGACATCCTGTTCCAGCTTGTGAATCGACTGGCTGACCGCGGATTGGGTGCGGTGCAGTTTTTCCGCCGCGCGGGAGAACTTGCCTTCCCGCGCCACCGTCAGAAATACCTCCAGCTGGCCCAGGTCCATCTTCGCTTCCTTAATTAAGTGACAGTCAGCATAAGTCTATCTTATTAACTAAGCATGTCTAATACTAATTTAAGGATTATAAGCTTTGCTTTCAGTCTGCGGCTTCGTAGCATGAACTCCTCAACCGGCAGGAGGGTCCTGAAATGGAGCGAGCACGAATCACGGTCTTTGACACCACGCTGCGCGACGGCGAGCAGTCGCCCGGCTGCAGTATGAACGTGCAGGAAAAGCTGCGCCTCGCACACCAGCTTGACCGCCTGGGTGTGGACGTCATCGAGGCCGGCTTCCCGATTGCTTCGGAAGGCGATTTCGCCGCAGTCCAGGCCATCGCCGCCACGGTAAGCCGTCCCATCATTGCCGGGCTGGCGCGCGCCTGCAGCCCGGATATTGAGCGCGACTGGCAGGCTCTGAAAGGGGCGGCCCGTCCACGCATTCACGTATTTCTGGCGGCCTCTGACATTCACCTGAAATACAAGCTCAGGATATCGCGGCAGCAGTGTCTGGAGCAGGCCCGGGATTCGGTTCGCCTCGCCAAATCGTTCTGTCCGGACGTGGAGTTCTCTCCCGAGGACGCCACCCGCACCGACCCTGAATTCCTGTGCCAGGTTCTGGCCGCAGTAGTGGAGGCTGGGGCCACGACCCTGAATATCCCGGACACCGTGGGCTACAGCATGCCGGCGGAGTTCGGCGAGCTGATTCGCACCATCCGGCAGCGGGTGCCGGGGATCGAGGGAGTCACGATCTCGGCCCATTGTCACAACGATCTGGGACTGGCCGTGGCCAATTCGCTGGCGGCGGTTGCGGCAGGAGCACGCCAGGTGGAGTGCGCCATCAATGGCATTGGAGAGCGCGCGGGGAACGCGTCGCTCGAAGAAATTGTGATGGCGATGCGCGTCCGGCCCGACCGTTATCCCTACGAGACGGGCGTAGTCACCGAGCAACTCTTCCCGGCCAGCCAGTTGCTCAGCGAGACCACCGGTGTTCCGGTGCAGCCCAACAAGGCGATCATCGGGCGCAACGCCTTCGCGCACGAGGCGGGGATCCATCAGGACGGCATGCTGAAGAACCCGCTGACCTACGAAATCATGACGCCACAATCGGTGGGGGTGCCCGACTCGCGGCTGGTCCTGGGCAAACATTCCGGCCGTCATGCGCTGGGGTTGCGCTGCGAGCAGATCGGATTCCAGTTTGATCGTCGGGAACTGGATGAGATCTATCGCCGCTTTGTGGTGCTCGCGGACAAGATCAAGCATGTCCAGGAACACCATCTACTGGATCTGATTCGGCAGGCGCGGGGGGGAGCGGGTCCGGTTCCAGTAGGTTGAAGCGCCCGCGGTCCCTAAGGCGGGTCACTTCGCGAAGAGCCTGCCGGTTTCACAGACTGCAGAGTTCGAGATGCTCTTGCACTCCGCGGCCGATCATCATGCCGACCAGGAAGATTATCTTTGGGGGGTGTAGAAGCCAGACTTACGGCGCCCCGCTAGATTTTCCGAAACCCACCGCGGTGGTGTTCCCTCCACAAATCAGGACGCCCACCTGTTCTCCGGGCTGAGGCTGGTAGCGCCGCGAGAGCAGCGCCGCAAACGTTGCCGCCCCTCCCGGCTCCGCCACCACGCGCAATGAGCTCCACAACGCCTTCTGCGCCTCTTCGATGGCGTTGTCCGAGACCAGCAGAACACTGTGCACTTGAGTTTGAGCGATGGGAAACATCAGTTCCCCCACCCGCCTGGGCGCCAGCGAATCAGCGGCGATTCCGCCGGCTTCCGCGTCAACAGGATGTCCCGCCTGCAAGGCGCGAGTGAGCGTGGGTGCGGCTTCCGGTTCTACTCCAACGATCTTGATGCGGGAGGAATACCAGGCCGCGACGCCGCCGATCAGTCCGCCGCCGCCGACCGCCACCAGCAGGGTGTCGAGCCAGGGAGATTGATTTTCCAGCTCCAGGCCGACCGTGCCCTGGCCCAGCAGCGTCTCTACCTGATTGTAGGCGTGGATGGGAAGCGCGCCGGATTGCGCCGCCCACTGCTCACTTGCGGCCAGCGCGTCGGCGTAACGCTCGCCGGTCACAACCAGCTCAGCACCGTAGCCGCGAATTCGCTCCAGTTTGGCGGGAGAGGCGACTTCGGGAACAAAAATTCTTGCCGGCTTCTTCAGCTTCATGGCGGCGAAAGCCACGGCTGCGCCGTGATTCCCACCCGAAGCGGCCACGACCCCGGCGGACGGAATCGGGCGCATCAGCAGGTTGGCAAAAGCGCCCCGCGCTTTGAAGGAGCCGGAATGCTGCAACAATTCCAGCTTGTGGATGAGGCGAACGCCGTCAAGACCGAAGTCGGCGCCGTCGGTTTCGATGATCGGAGTCAGCCGGATATAAGGCCGAATGAGATCGTAAGTGCTGGCGATGCTCTCGCGATCAATCATGGGATCGAGGGTCGTGCCTGAGGGTGTGCCGGCCACGTTGGTGATGTCCTCCAATACTAGTCATGATAATCAAGGCTGCAGGTTTTGCCTTGTTGGAACACCACTTTCGGCGATGAATTTTTGTCATACGAAGGGCGGAGGGCCAGGCATCGCTTGTGCTAGGCTGGCCCCATGTCCGACGCGGCGCTTCAGCAGAAATCCTTTCTCAGTTCCAAGGTCGAGCACTTTACCGAATCGGTGATCCGCGAGATGACCCGCCAGGCCATGCTGCATGGCGCGGTCAACCTGTCGCAGGGCTTCCCTGACTTCCCTGCTCCGGCGGAGATCAAGCGCGCCGCGCAGGAAGCGATTGCCGCCGACGTTAATCAGTACGCCATTACCTGGGGAGCGAAGAACCTGCGCAACGCCATCGCCCGGCAGATGCAGGTTTGGCAGGGCATTCAGGTCGATCCGGAACGCGAAATCACGGTGTGCTGCGGGTCCACGGAAACGATGATCTCGTCGCTGCTGGCGGTGTGCAATGCCGGCGATGAAGTGGTGATCTTCGAGCCCTTCTACGAGAACTACGGGCCGGACGCGATTCTTTCCGGAGCCAAGCCACGCTTCGTGAAGCTGCGCCCGCCCGCTGCGCCGCAAAGTGAGTGGACTTTTGACGAACGCGAGCTGCGAGCAGCATTTCACAATCACACCAAAGCAATCATCGTGAACACGCCCAACAATCCCACCGGCAAAGTGTTCACGCGCGGGGAACTGGAGCTGATCCGCGACTTGTGCGTGGAGTTCAACGTGCTCGCCATCACGGATGAGATCTATGAACACATCCTGTACGACGGCACGCAGCACATTTCCATGGCGTCGCTGGATGGAATGCGCGAGCGCACGATCACGATCAACGGCCTGTCGAAAACCTACAGTGTTACAGGATGGCGCGTGGGATGGGCAGTGGCGCCGCCGGCGATTACGGACGCAATTCGCAAAGTGCATGACTTCATGACCGTGGGCGCGCCGGCGCCGCTGCAGGACGCCGGGGCGGCTGCACTATCATTGCCCGCCAGCTACTACCGGGAACTGGCGGAGGGCTATCGCAAGCGTCGCGACCGCCTGATTCCGGTGCTGACCGAGGCCGGCTTCCGGTGCTTTCCGCCGCGCGGGGCGTATTACGTCATGACCGACATCAGCGGGTTCGGCTTCGCCGACGATATTGAATTCAGCCAGTATCTGGTGAAAGAGATCGGCGTAGCAGCGGTGCCGGGATCAAGCTTCTACGATGACGGGCGGGACGGGGCCAAGCAGGTGCGTTTCGCCTTCTGCAAGCGCGACGAGACGCTGGATGAAGCTGGGAGGCGGCTGAAGAAGCTGCGCGGCAAATAACTCACCGGTTCCCAACGGTCCTTCCTTTTTCAGTAGCTTCTGATCCGGCGCCCTCTCTCTTCCCCTGCAGGTCATGGCCCACGGGAATCTACCTGCTTGCCCCCTGGGTTCCTACACTTTAATTTCCCCCCTCTGCGGCCTGACGGCTGTAAATAACAGATTTTTCAGCCTTTCCAGCGGAAGGCGCCGGGTTGAGGGAGGCCGATGTGGGCCAGTACACGCCCGGCGAACTCGCGCGTCATGGCATCCAAACTGGATGGACGGAAATAGAACGCGGGGATGAGGGGAAAGATGGTCGCGCCGGCGTCGGCGGCCCGGTACAGGTTGCGGATGTGGATCTTGTTGAGAGGGGTCTCGCGGACGCAGAGCACCAGCGGGCGCTTCTCCTTGAGGCAGACGTCGGCGGCGCGTTCGATCAGTTGTGAAGCGATGCCGTTGGCGATACGGGCCAGCGTGCCCATGCTGCAGGGAAGCACCACCATGGCCTCGGCGGGATAAGAGCCGCTGGCCACGTTGGCGCCGATATCGGCGTTGGCCTGTTGGTGGATTTTGCGCGAGGCCTGGCTGGGAGCGTGACCGAGGATTTGGCCGACGAGATTGCTGCGGCCGCGCAGGCCGAGTTCTTCGGCCATAACGCGCAGGGCGCTATCGGAGGCGATGAAGTTGACGGTCTGAACCCGGGCGTCGCGTTCCACCGCCAGCAGCAGTTGCTTGAGGAAAAGCGACCCGCTGGCGCCAGTGGTGGCCACGGTCAGGTTCTGCGGCGAATGGTCGGGCAAGCTGGGCTCCGGGAGTTGAGCATAGGGAGCCGGGGGAGAGGAGTCAAGGAACGGTCGCAGCAGCATAGTTGGCGGGCGAGGTCGCCCGCTCCCCACGATATGGCATCCATTTCCAGCCTACGTCTACGGCGCAGCGAGGCGCAGTTGCATGCCCTGGCCGGGGTGGAGCGCGAGATCCGGATGAACGATCCCAACGGCCGGCGCAAGTATCTTCGTGATTTCAGCCGAGCCTTCCGCGGCTATGAATCGGTCATCGATCGGCAGGAACTGAAGTCGGTGGTGGCTGGGGCGGACGTGGTTCTGATCGCCGATTATCACGCCTTGCCCGCCGCCCAGCGTTGCGCGGCCAGCCTCTTCGAAGAACGCGCCCAGCCTGGAGATCGCCCCGTGGTGCTGGGTGTGGAGACCATCTTTTCCCGCGATCAGCACATCCTTGACGAGTGGTGGCGGCGGGAAATCGACGAAGCTGAATTGCGGCAGCGCATTCGCTTCGATTACGACTGGGGTTATGACTGGCCGCCCTTTTATGAACTGCTGGTGACGGCGCGCGAGCATGCGGAGGCGATCTATGGTCTGGACTGCATGCCGCGGGAAGACCTGCGCAAGATCGGAGCGCGCGACCGGCACGCTGTGCACAAAATTGCCGAGATCCGGCGACGCCATCCCGCGGCCGCGATCATGGTGCTTTTTGGCGAGTCGCACCTGGCGCCGGGACATCTGCCGGCGGAGCTCAGGCAGAAAATGCCCCAGGAAAAAGCGCTGACAGTTCTGCAGAACGTCGACGCCCTCTACTGGCGTGCGGCCGGAGAGAAACAGGAGCGCGTGGAAGCGGTGCGGGTGCGCGAGGCTGTGGTCTGTGTCTTCAATTCAACTCCGCTGGAAAAGTATGAGAATTACCGCCTGCACCTGAGCCGCTGGGGACGCAGCGAGGAAGAAGGTCCGGACCTCGCGCCCACGATCTATAACCTGATCGACAGCCTGTTGCGGTTCCTCGACATCAAGCTTTATTCCTCGCACAACGGGACCCAACCCAAATTTCTGGTGGACCTGCTGCCCGAAGTCTATTGCCGCGCTTCCGACGCGCGTCTGCGGCGGCTGCTTTCCCGCCACGACGCCAGCGAGGAAGACACGGAGGCCATGGTGCGGCACGTGGAACAACGCGGCAGTGTGTATTTACCGCAGGTCAATGCCTTCTACGTGCGTGAGTTCAAGATGATGTACGCGGCGGAAGAGGTGGCCAGGTTCCTGCATCACGCCTGCCGTGGCTTGCCCGAGTGCGGAAATGAACGGACCGGAATCGCGGGGAACTCGAACCGCTTCTATGTGCGCACGCTGGAGTATGCCCTGGGCTATTTCGGATCGCGAGTGCTGTATCCCGCGCGCCCGGCGGCTGAAGATGGCGAGCGCAGGGAGATACATGCCGAGGCCCAGGAATCGGAGAAGAAGAAGATTGAATCCAGCTCGCAGTTGCTGGGATACATGCTCGGGGACGCTTTGTATGAGGCCTACCTTAAGGGCCGGGTTCCCAGAAGCATGCTGCGCCGGCTGTTTCTCACCCACCTGGAGGAGCCGGGCAAAGCCAAAGAAGCGTATCGCGAAATCGCGGCGAAAGTGCGCGGCAATGGGAAGAAGCTGCCGGGTTCGGTTCGGTAGCGACCCCTTCTTAACCACAGAGGACATCGAGGATCACAGAGGTTTTTAGAAATTGGGTCGGTCCTTGACTCGGTTTGATTTGCTCCGTGATTCTCTGTGTCCTCTGTGATTAAAGCCTCTGACCCACCTTTTCTGGTCCAAATGCTAATCTAGACCCGGTTCTGATTTGAACGCCGATTCCATCCGCAAACTTTTCGAACAGGTCCGCCGAGGCAAGGTGGCCCCGGACGAAGCGGTCGAGCGCCTGCGCCACCTTCCTTTTGAAGACCTGGGATTCGCGAAACTGGACCACCATCGGGCGCTGCGCGCGGGCATGCCGGAAGTCATCTTCGGAGAAGGCAAGACTCCGGGGCAAGTGGCGAGCATCTTTTCCCGGCTGGCCAGGCACGGCGGCAACATTCTGGCCACACGGGCGAGCGCAGCACAATGGGGCGCGGTAAAGAAGAAAGTTGCCAAAGCCGAGTACCGGACGCTAGCCCGGGCCATCGTTCTCGAGCGCGACCATAAAAAATACGGTAAGGGAATCATTGCCGTGGTCTCGGCCGGCACCAGCGACATCCCGGTGGCGGAGGAAGCGGTAGTCACGGCGGAGATGATGGGCAATGACGTGGAGCATCTTTACGATGTGGGCGTGGCTGGAATCCATCGCCTGATGGCAAATCGCGCCTCCTTGACGCGGGCGCGTGTGGTGATCGTGTGCGCGGGCATGGAAGGCGCGCTGCCCAGCGTGGTGGGAGGTCTGATCGGCGTGCCCGTGATCGCCGTGCCGACCAGCGTGGGCTATGGCGCGGCGTTCAAAGGGCTGGCAGCGCTCCTGGGGATGATGAACTCCTGCGCTTCGAATGTGAGCGTGGTGAATATTGATAACGGGTTTGGGGCGGGCTATGTGGCATCGCTGATCAACCGATTGTAGAGCTGTCGAGGGAAACTGCGAGCTGCGCTCGGCCTGGACGGGTCGGAGACCGTCCCCACATGAGCGGCGATGGGCTCATCACAGAACAAAAAAGCACGGGCCGAAGCCCGGGCTTTCCCTCCGATCCAGCGTTTCGTCCAACCCAGCGTTTCATTCAACGCAGCGTTTATCTAATTACGAGCCTTTCACTACTTCCAGATTGTTCTGCACTTTGAAGGCGCCGAATACCTGGCCGGCGCGAATGCCCGCCACCTGCTTGTCCATCGCGTTTTCCACCGTGCCGTAGAGGGTCAACTTGCCATTGTCCACCACGATGCGGATGGGCCTTGCCGGGTCGCTGGCATAGCGGCCCAGGATCGGGTCATGATAGATGGCGCGTACGGCGCTCAGGCGGATCCGGTCGTCGAAGCTCGACACGGGAGAGACCTTGATGTTGTCCACGACGTCCTTCACGCCCGGGGTGCGGTTCACCAGCGACACGGCGGAGTCGCGGCCGACGTCGGTGCGAGTCTCGCCGCTCAAGGTGGCGACGCCACTGTTCACCGATACGTCCACGAAGTTAAAGAGATTGTCGTACCCGATGCGATCGTAGTACAGCTGGCGCGCGAGTTTAGCGGTGAGCTCGGCGTCGGGCACGGTCGAACCTACCGCCACCAAGTTGCGCACACCCTGCACCTTGTCCAGCTTCCGGACTTTCTTGGCCGCGTCTAGCTTCTGCTGATACAGATTCACGCTACCCGAAAGAGTAACGATGCCGTCCTCGGTAGTCGCTTGAAGATTGCGGAATTCCGGTTTCTTGGCCAATTGCCTGGTTACCTGGGTCTGAATGTCGCTGTCATAGCGGGCGCTGGCAGTTTGCGCAGCCAGGCCAATGCTGAGAATTGCTACCGACAGGAACGGGGTCACAGTCCTGAGAATGCTTTTCATGGTTAATGTCCCTCCTTTGTTGATTAACCAGTTAGTTAAATAATTGGATGCGGTGACGGTGGTGCGGGATGCTCACGTCAAGCCCTCAGACAAAAGTCGGATTCCTTGGGCGAGAAGGCCGGCGGCGAGACCAGCGAGGTCTTGGGTCTTGACAATAGTCGTTATAACGAGTATGTTGGACTTGTGGCCAAGTCCATCCAAGCCGAGATTCAGCAGGCTAAGCCCTTCCGCAGTGTGGAGGAAGAGGCGCTGGTAGCCCTGCAGCGCACCGCGGACCGGTTGCAATGGCGGCTAAGTGAGATGCTGAAACCGCATGGGCTTTCCCCCACCCAATACAATGCGCTGCGTATCCTGCGCGGCGCCGGGGACGAAGGCCGTACGTGCAGCGAGATTGCAGAGCGCATGATCAACCGCGATCCCGACATCACTCGCCTCGTGGATCGCCTGGAACGCCGGGGATGGGTGGTCAGGAAGCGCGGGGGCCGCGACCGGAGGGTGATCCAGACTTGCATTTCGCCGAAAGGCCGGGAGCTGGTGGACAGCTTGGACGGTCCGGTCGAGGAGCTTAACCGTAAGATGCTGGGGCATTTGGGTGAACCGCAACTCCGGTCTCTCATCAAGCTGCTGGATTCAGCCCGGGAGAAGGCCGGCTAATTTTGTGTTGCAACTTTGTCGTTATAACGACATCTGTTGCTGCATACGAAAGGAGAACCATCCGATGAGCAATACAACTGCGACGGAAGCGGTAAAGACCATTTCCACCCAGGAGGTCCGGCAACTGCTGGATAGCAAACGTCCCATCCAGTTCTGGAACGTCCTGACCGACGAGTGGTTCAAGGGCGAGAACATTGCCGGCTCGCGCCGAGTCCCCCTGGACAAGGTTGGAAGCGAAGTCCGCGGCACGAACTTGGCGAAGAATGCCGAGAGCGTCGTATACTGCGGCGGCCCCAAGTGTCCGCAAAGCCGCATGGCAGCGGAAAAGCTGGAGAAGCTGGGCTATCAGAACGTCCGCGCCTATGAGGGCGGGCGGGAAGAGTGGAAGGGCGCGGGGCTGGCAGTCGAAAAGGTGTAAGCTTCCGCATTCGAAAATCGTCAGGGCAGCGGGGCCGGTTGCAGCGGCCCTCTGACGTTCTCCATCGAGTGAAGTAGCTATTGTTCAGAGACAGCGGTTCTGGAGGGAGTATGAGCGACGCATCGAATCAGCACTGGGGGATCACAGTGCTGCGAGTCGTGACCGGCATTATATTTTTCGCGCACGGCGCGCAGAAGGTTTTCGTTTTCGGTTTTCACGGCGTTGCCGGAGCCTTCGCCGGAATGGGAGTACCGGCCCCGGCAGTAACCAGCGCTCTGGTGGCCGTGGTCGAGCTGCTGGGAGGCATTGCGCTGATCGCGGGCTTCCTGACGCGCTGGGCAGCGGCCCTCAACGGCTTCGACATGATCGTTGCAATTCTGCTGGTCCACATGAAGAACGGTTTCTTTAACCCGATGGGGATTGAACACCCCCTGATCATGCTGGCGGCCTGCGCGGTTCTGGTGTTTGTGGGGCCGGGAGCGGGATCGGTGGATGGGGCGCTGGCCAAACGGACCTAAGACCGGACTTACCCTCGGATCTGCCGAATGGACGCAATGGTTAGCGAGGTTTCGTACGGCGTTTCTGGGGGCCCGCGCGCTTTGATTTGCGATCCTCCCCGAAAACCCGGGCAAATATCTTCTCGACGTTTTTGAGCTGACGTTTCAAGTCAAAGGCGCGCTCAATCTGGCCGCGCGGCACCCGGCCGGTGATGCTCTTGTCCTTCAGCACCAATTCCCTGAAATCCAGCCCTTCCTTCCAGGCCCGCATGGCGTGGCGCTGCACCGCGCGATAGGCGTCTTCGCGCGAGACTCCGTGCTCTACCAGATCGAGCAAAAGCTGTCCGCTGAAAACCAGGCCGCGGGTGCTTTCCAGATTTGATCGCATACGCTCGGGGTAAACGAACATGGTGTCGAGCACGATGGCGGTCTTCTGAAGCGTGTAGTCCACCAGGGTGGTCGAATCGGGAATGATGATGCGCTCCACTGACGAGTGCGAGATGTCGCGCTCATGCCACAAAGGAACGTTCTCAAACCCAGCCTGGGCGTTGGAACGCACCACCCGGGCCAGACCGCTGATCTGCTCCAGCGTGACCGGGTTGCGCTTGTGGGGCATGGCGGACGAGCCCTTCTGCTTTTCGCCGAAAAATTCTTCCACCTCGCGCACTTCGGTGCGCTGCAGATGACGAAGCTCGGTGGCGATCTTGTCCAGAGTGCAGGCGATCACGGCCAGGGTGGCGAGATAGGCGGCGTGGCGGTCGCGTTGAATTACCTGGGATGAAATCGCCGCCGCCTTCAGCCCCAACCGCTCGCACATTCTTTCTTCCAGTTCGGGACTGAGGTGGGCAAACGTGCCCACGGCTCCGGAAAACTTTCCCACGCGCATATCTTCCGCGGCGCTCCTGAAGCGCGCGATGTTGCGCTGGGTCTCGGAGTACCAGTTGGCCAGCTTGAGCCCAAAAGTGATGGGCTCGGCATGGATGCCGTGAGTGCGGCCGATCATGGGAGTGTCCTTGAACTCCCAGGCGCGGCGTTCGAGCACGGCGGAGAGCTTTTCCAGATCGGTGGCGATGACGGATGAGGCCTGGCGAATGAGCAGGGCCTGAGCGGTATCAACGACATCGTTGGAAGTAAGACCATAGTGAAACCAGCGGGCATGCGCGCCCACGATCTCGGCGACGGCGGTGGTAAAGGCGATGACATCGTGACGAACTTCGGCTTCGATCTCGGCGATGCGATCGAGGTTGAAGTCGGCCCGCTCGCGGATGGCGCGTGCCGCTTCAATGGGCACCATGCCGGCTTCGGCCAGGGTTTCGGTGGCGGCGACCTCGACCGCCAGCCAGGTGCGGAAGCGGTTCTCCTCGCTCCAGATGCGGCCCATTTCGGCGCGGGTGTAGCGTGGGATCAACCTGTTTCTCCCTGTGCCTAATCGAGAAATGTGGGACTAGGGATTGTAAATGGGAGCGGGGTGGGTGACCAGTCGGGCTTGAGGCAATGGTCGGTGGTCGGTGACACGCCAAGCCTGCCGAGCTTTCAATCGGCTGGGCAGGTGGGACAACTGCCCCTACGTTAGCCGGTTCGCTTCCTACGCCAGGGCGATGACGTCGATCTCCACCAGAACATCTTTGGGCAGACGGGCCACCTCCACCGTGGACCGGGCCGGGGGGGCGACGTTGAAGAATCGCCCGTAGACTTCGTTCATCGCGGTGAAGTCACCCATGTTCTTCAGGAACACGGTCGAGCGCACCACATTTCTCAACCCGCTGCCGGCGGCAGTCAGGATTGCGGACAGATTCTTGAGTACGCGCTCCGTCTGCGCCGCCACGTCCCCGCTGATCACCTGCTGGTTCGCCGGATCGATGGCCACCTGCCCGGAGACGAAAACAAATCCGCCCGCTCGGATCGCCTGGGAGTACGGGCCAATGGCCTGTGGGCCATTCGGAGTTGAGATCAGTTCGCGCATGGTGCCTCCAGAGTTTCTGGCAATGAATTAAAAACTAAAGATAGAAAACAGCAATCAGTTCCCGGTTCTCCGTTCTCAGTTGGTTCCCGCTGACGACTAGATCTTTTGCAGTCTCTGGACATCGTGCACGCCGGGAATCTTGCGCACCCCGTTGACGATATTTTCCAGGTGCTTCAAGTCGGCGATATCGAGAACGATATCCACGTTGGCCTGGCCGTTGTTGGTGCGGGCTTCGATGTTACGGATGTTGGTCTGGGTGTCGCTGATCACAGCGGTAATCTGCTTCAACATGCCGAAGCGGTCGTCGCAGAAGACCGTGAGTTTGACGGGATAGGCGCTGGGGGTGCCGTCGTCTTTTGCCCATTCGACATCGATGCGCCGCTCCGGTTCGTACATCAGGTTCATCACGTTGGGACAATTAAGCGCGTGCACGGCAACGCCCTTGCCGCGAGTCACGTAGCCCACAATGGATTCGCCGCGAATCGGGTTGCAACACCGGGCCCGGTACACCAGCAGGTCGCCCTGCCCCTTGACGCGGATGGCGTTATTGTTCTGGTCGCCCCCGAAGACGCGCCGCACCACACTGGCCAGTCCGCTGGACTTGTCGAGCTCGGCATCAGCCACGGGCTCGCTGCCGGCCGGGGCCAGACGTCCCAGGATCTGGCGGGCCGAAAACTTTCCATAGCCGATGCCGGCCATGAGATCGTCAGGCCGCCCCACACCATAGTCCGCGGCGATTTTCTGCAACTCCTCGTCTTTGATTTCCTTGAGCGAAACGCGGTACTTGCGCGCTTCCTTCTCGATGAGCTTGCGGCCGATCTCAATGGCCCGCTCCCGCTGATGGAGGTTGAGCCAGTGCTTGATTTTGTTACGGGCGCGCGACGACTTGGCGATGGCGAGCCAATCGCGGCTGGGCTTGTGTCCGGGTTGGGTGAGGATTTCGACGATGTCGCCGCTGTGCAACTTGAAGCGCAGGGGCACCATGCGACCATTCACTTTTGCTCCCACGCAGGTATGGCCAACTTCAGTGTGAATCGAATAGGCGAAGTCGACGGGAGAGGAATCACGCGGCAGGACCACGACCTTGCCCTTGGGGGTGAAGGTGTAAACCTCCTCGGGATAGAGATCGATTTTGAGGGTGGAAAGGAACTCGCTGGGATCGGAGACGTCGCGTTGCCATTCCACTACCTGACGCAACCAGGCCAGCCGCTGCTCGTCTTGCGCCGAAACCGGACCGTCCTTATATTTCCAGTGCGCAGCGATTCCCTCTTCCGCCATCTTGTGCATTTCTTCGGTACGAATCTGCACTTCAAAGGGCGTGCCATCCTCCGAGATCACGGAGGTGTGCAGCGATTGGTAGAAGTTCGGCCTGGGCATGGCAATAAAGTCTTTGATCCGGCCCGGCACCGGACGCCACAAATTGTGGATGATTCCGAGGACCGCGTAGCAATCCTGGACGGACTGGGTGACCACGCGCATGGCATAGAGGTCATAGACCTGTTCCACCGCGATGTGCTGCCGCTGCAGTTTCTTGTGAATGCTGTAGAGACGCTTGATCCGGCTTTCCACGGTGGCGGTGATGCCGGCTTCTTTCAGTTTGTCGCGGAACACGCCCTCCACACGCGCCAGAAATGCTTCTCCAGCCTTGCGCCGGGCCTCCACGGCATCGTGGACCTGCTGATAGGCGATGGGATCGACATAGCGGAAACCAAGATCTTCCAGTTCGCCGCGGATTTTTCCCATGCCCAGGCGATGCGCGATGGAGGCGTAGATGTCGAGCGTCTCGCGCGCAATCTTCTGCTGGCGCTCCGGAGGAAGGTGCTCCAGCGTGCGCATGTTGTGCAGACGGTCGGCGAGCTTGATGAGCACGACCCGGATATCGTCCACCATGGCCAGCATCATCTTGCGCAGGTTTTCCGCCTGTTGCTCTTCCCGGGTGGCGAAGTCGATGGCGCTGATTTTGGTGACGCCCTCGACGATATGCGCCACCTGCTCACCGAACTCTTTGCGGATGTCGACCACGGTCACGGAGGTGTCTTCGACCGAGTCGTGCAGCAACCCGGCGGCGATGGCGACCGGATCCATTTTCATTTCGGCCAGCACCAGCGCCACTTCGAGGGGATGGACCAGATAAGGTTCGCCGGAAGCCCGGCTCTGTCCGGCATGATGTTTCTGGGAAAACTCGTAGGCCTTGCGGATGAGTTCGAGATCGTCGTTGGGCCGGTTGGCCCGCATCCGGCGCATCAATTCGCGGAACTTGGTGACCGTAAGAACGTTGGTCGCGAACTGCTGGCGGAGAGTCGCCATGATGGATTATAGCGTGTTGATATGGGCGCGAGCGCGCACGGTGTCACCACCGTCCTCAGCGACGAACTCATTCTGCTAGAGTTGAGACTGACACCATCACCATGAATTTTTTGCGCATCCTGATCAGCGGAGCTTCTGGACCGGTTGGGGCGGCACTGGTGCCTTTCCTGAAAACGCAAGGACACACCGTCACACGCCTGGTTCGGACCTCTGCCCGCGGTCAAGACCAGATTCTCTGGAACCCAGCCCGTCCCCTGTCACCGGATTCGGTTTCCGGCTTCGACGCGGTGATTCATCTGGCGGGAGAATCGATTGTCGGACGCTGGACGGGGGGCAAAAAGCAGCGCATTCTCGACAGTCGCACCCAGGGCACAAGCCATCTGGCGGAAGCAGCGGCCAAAGCTGCGCAGCGGCCACGGGTGTTCATCTCAGCCTCAGCGGTCGGTTACTACGGCGATCGCGGCGATGAAATTCTGCGCGAGAACAGTCCGTCGGGCGGGGGATTTGCGGCGGAAATCTGCCGCCAGTGGGAAGCTGCCACGCAGCTGGCGGCCAATGCGGGAATTCGCACGGCACTAATGCGCCTGGGAGTGGTGATGAGCGCCGATGGTGGCGCCTTGCCGAAAATGCTTCCCCCCTTTCGCCTGGGATTGGGTGGACGTCTGGGGAGTGGCCGCCAATGGTGGAGTTGGGTCGCGGTGCAGGATGTGGTGGGCGCAATGGACCACGTGCTCAATCATGATGAGCTACAGGGGCCGGTGAACACTGTGGCGCCGAATCCAGTCAGCAATGCGGAATTCACCACGACTCTCGCCTCTGTCCTGAAACGCCCGGCGATTTTTCCCATGCCGGCCTTCGCGGTTCGCCTGATCTTCGGACAGATGGGAACTGAACTCTTTCTGGCCAGCCAGCGTGTGGAACCGGCCAAGCTTGCGGCGAGCGGATATCAGTTCCAGCACCCCGACTTGAAGAATGCGCTGCAAGAAAATCTGCGGCACTGACACTCAGTCATCCACGCGTACGCGTCTTTGCGTCCTTTTTGCGATGATTTCTTTGCGAACTTTGCGGTTAAGGATTTGACCTTGCCTAATCGAGCAAAAGATTGAACGCAAAGGTCGCCAAGGAATACCGCAGAGGTCGCGAAGAAAATCCGCACAAAACAACTATATCCTCGCCAGTCCGTAAGTTGGCGGTTGCATGTCGGCGACTTTCCGAATCGCATCACTCTGCATCCTGGTGTCATCTCCGAAGCCGACCAGCCAGGCCACATTAGGCTCGCGCCGGAACCAGGTCATCTGGCGCTTGGCATAGTTGCGATGCGCCTGTTGCGCCGCTTGCACGGCGGTCTTGAGATCGATCTCGCCTCGGATCAGGGCAACGGCCTGTGTGTAACCGAGGGCGGCCAGCGGGCGCGCTGCCTCGCCGTATTTCTCGAGCAGAGTTCGAGTTTCTTCGACCAGGCCGGCATCGAACATGCTCTGCGCGCGATGGTTGATTCGCTGGTACAGGGCAATGCGTTCAGGATCGAGCCCAAGTCTCACAATTCGGAAGCCCTGGAGCGGATCGCGTCCCTGCTTCCACATTTCAGTCATGCGGTTCTGCGACGCGAGGCAGACTTCAATCGCCCGCACCAGTTTGGGCGTGTCGTTGGCGTGAATATTCGCCGCCGCGGCAGAGTCCACACGGCCCAAGATCCGGTGCAGATAGAGCGAACCCTTTTCTTCGGCACGCTGGCGCAAGCGCTCGCGGAGTGCTTCCGAGCGTGGCGGTCCGGCGAATAGGCCTTCCAGCAGGGCGCGGAGATACAGTCCGGTTCCGCCGGCCACGATCGGCAACACACCTCGCGACTTGATTTCCTGGAGCGCTGCTCGGGCCAGGCGGGCATAATCCCCCGCTGTAATGTCCCCGGCCGGGTCCGCAAAATCGAGCAGGTGGTGGGGAACGCGGGCGCGCTCGGCGGGCGATGGTTTGGCCGTGCCAATCTCGAACTCGCGATACATGGCGACCGAATCGCAGTTCACAATTTCGCCGCGGAAATGCTCAGCCAGGGCAAGCGACAATGCGGTTTTCCCGCTTCCCGTCGGGCCGAGCACCACCACCAACAGGGGATCGGAAGGCACGGTCAGCGGGCACCCCAGGCGATGTGATGCCAGGTGCGAGCCAGGGTGAAAAGCAGAATCAGGACGCAGCCGATCAGGATGCCACCGGCTTCGAGAGTAACTATGCGGGAGTTGGGGGGCTTGGGACGTCCTTTGGAGGAGCGGTCCGGACGTGAACGTGCGGCGGGCACGGCAGTATTGTAGCTCTGCTGGTCGATGTGGGCGCGAGCGTCCTTGCTCGCGCAGGTGCGCTACCGACGGCCAAGTGGGGATTCCATGCTGAGCGGAAATTCGTAAATGCTAAACTTCGTCCTGCGTGTCATCGCCTCAGAGCCATTCCGCAAGGAAAGTTGTGCGCTTCGGAGTGTTCGAGGCGGACCTGGTTGCGGGCGAATTGCGTAAAAATGGCGGTCGAATCCGCCTGCAGGAACAGCCCTTCCAGTTGCTCGCGCTGTTGCTGGAACGGCCGGGAGAGGTGGTCACTCGCGAGGAATTGCGGCAAAAGCTGTGGCCTGCCGACACCTTCGTGGATTTCGACCACAGCTTGAATACCGCCGTGAACAAGCTGCGGGAGGCGCTCGGAGACTCAGCCTCTAGCCCGCGCTATGTCGAGACCCTGGCAAGGCGGGGATACCGATTCCTGGGTCAGGTCGACCGGACGGAGGCGGGGAACCCGGTCGCGCAGAATCCGGCCAAGAACACCTCGATTGACGCCGTCATTTCGGCTCCAGTTGAGACATTCCATCGTGACCTCGAAGTTCCCTTGCCCCATCGCGGTCTGACCCGCGGCCTTTTCGGACTTATCCAGGTCATGTATCTGGTCTTCTATGTGTCGGCGCTCTTTCGTTTGCCGGAAATCGATCGGGTCACGATCACGTTTTTGCCGGCATGGGAGTCGCGGATCATTTCTGTGGTGGTGCTGGTCACCGCGGGGGTGGGAATCCCCTTGCGCCTGTATCTGATCTCGGCAGTCGCGTTCGATCACCAGCGGCTCGGCGAAAAGTTTCAGCGAATGTTCCTGGCCATCCTGGTGCTGGACCAGTTGTGGGCCATCGCGCCGTTTCTCCTGGCCAACAGGATTGGATTTGGAGCCGCATTTGCAGCCACTGCGGCACTGCTTTATGTGCCATTTTCGGAGAGAACACTGGTGCGTTTGGCATATCCGCTGCCGGGTGCGTAGGTGGGATATTGTCTATTGCCCAAATTGGCCCCCGGGTTCACCAATTCCAGTCCGCACATACGCTGGAACTTGCTTAACATTCGGGAACTGCGCTCGCGATAGTTGCGTATCATCGTCTGAAACCGGGGCAGGAATCCTTGTGCCCGGAAGAGGAGAGCCTTTATGCGGCGGATTGCATGGATGATTTTGGGCCTGTGCCTGGCGCTGGTGCCCCTGGCCGGAGCGGAACAGTGGTCGAAAACCTTCACCCTGACCGGAAAGCCCGACCTTAAAGTCGGAAGCTCTGACGCCAACATCCACGTGGATACCTGGGACCAGAACACCATCTCAGCCCAGGTCACGACCGAAGGCTGGAAGATCGGGGAAGGCGGGGTCAAGGTGATCGACCATCAGAACGGAGACACGGTCGAACTGGAAGTGCGTCTGCCCCATGAGGTCTGCGTTGTCTGTTTCCATACCAGGAACCACCGGGTGGAGGTCGAAATCCACATGCCCAGGGCGGGGCGAGTGAGTCTGCGCACCGGCGATGGTTCCATCCGGCTGGCCAACTTGAAGGGCGAGATGAATCTGCAATCGAGCGATGGCAGCCAGGAAATCGACTCGGTAGACGGATCGCTCCAGGCCCACGCAAGCGACGGCCGTATCCGGGCTTCCGGGCGTTTTGACTCGCTTCGGCTCAGCACCAGCGACGGCCGCATCGACGTACAGGCACAGGCCGGCTCGACGATCACTTCAGGCTGGGACCTGCACGCGGGGGACGGAAGTGTGACCTTGCAGCTCCCACCCGCTTTTGCCGCCGACGTGGACCTGCATACGGGCGACGGCCACATCACTCTGGACATGCCGGTAAGCGTAGATGGACAACTGGGAAAGAATAATATTCACGGTAAGCTCAACGGCGGCGGGAACCTGCTGACCATTCACACCGGGGACGGTTCGATCCACCTGGAAAAATCGTAAACGGCTACTGCAAATCAGTTTTGTCCGGGTTGTAATAGAAGTGGAAGCGCAAGGCGAGGTATTGACCGCCGAACTCGCCGGGCAGCGGCGGAAACGGTTCGGAACCAGTGATTCCGCCGTAGGCGGCGCGATCCAGCGCAACGTCTCCAGAAGGGCCGACGATTTGCAGCCCGGACACGCTGCCGTTCTTCATGATGGCAAACTCAATCGAAACCTTCCCCTTTTTCATCAGCGGTGCGCGCGCCGACTCCGGGATAATGCGATACCAGTTTTCGCGTACATCGTGCAACACGCGAGCCAGATAGGGGCCGAAATCGACGCCCATAGTGTCGCTGAGAACATCCATCGGCCCGATGGCCTCGGCAGCCTGCCGGCCCTGACCCAGGCCATAGTCTCCACCTTCCCCGCCGTATCCACCCCGATTGGAGATGGCCGCCCGCGCCGCTTGTTCGATCGCAGATCCGGCTGACACGGCACCGGTGTTAAAAGACGGCCTGGGCCTCCCGGTGGGCGGAGTCTGCAGACGGGCGACCTGGTTCTGATCAGGCGGCGGCTGCGACGGTTGGTCCTGCTGCGCGGGCGCATTCTGCGCGGTCTCGGGAGCCGCGGGTGCCGGCGCTTGGGATTGCGGGGGAGGGCCTCCGGGGCCGGGCGCGCCGGCGCGGGCGCTCTCCAGAATCTTCTTCAACTCGCCGCGATCCAGTTGAGGGGCGCGAGAGGTGGCCACCCGATCCTTGTCCGAGATCTTGTTGGTCTCGGGCCGCTTGGAAACCTTCTGCTCGTCCGGGGGAAGCTCCAGGTAAGTAAGATCCTTCTGATGCAGCAGGTCTTGCGGACTGACCACGAGCACGGATCGCCGGTAGAGCAGGTTTTCAAGCCGGTTCGAGTTCACGGCCAGAATCACAATCGCCAGGTGCACCACCACGGAAATCCAGAGCGCTTCCCGTTGACGCGACCGCGAAAGATCGTCCTGCAACTGGATCAGGAGCGCGGGGACATCGTGCATCTCGCGATAAGCGGATTCCCAGCTCTCTGCATCGTAAAGATCACTGCCCGGGGGCGCGGCCGCAGGAGTCGCGGAAAGAGGGTTTCGTGGCGGGATTTCAGTGGTTGGCATGGACCTGCTGGCTTACCGCATTCGACACGACCGACCAGCCCTGGCTAGCGGGCATGCGGAGGCTTTCCTTTCCGAAGCCGGCAGGTTTTGCCGACAAGGGTCTCTCTATTCTCGCATCTTTCCGGAACGTCTGCGAGAAACCAGCGCCATTCGATCCTTAAGTTTGTACCCGACTGGTCAACGAAAGATTACCGTGAAGCGGGTTGATAGATTGTCAAGAAGTGTAAAAACGGGAACTGCTCAAAGCATTACTTGACAAGGAGTTACGTTGTCTTCGCACGGCTTCGGTGGCGTAACTCGTCGATCTGAATTCTTTTGCCGTGTTCTTCGATGGCGCCCACAATGTCCAGTGCCAGGGCGAGAGCGCGGCGTCCGTCTTCGAAGGAAACCACCGGCCTGGAGCGCGCACGTACCGAGTCCAGGAATGACTTGATCTCGGCCCGCAGCGGTTCTTCGAGCACGACTGGAGGCTTGGCGACTTTGATCTGTGGATTGACCGAGGGGTCGCCCCCAGCATCGCCCTGGCCGCCCACGCTGAAGACCAGGACATCCTGGCGGCCGTAATCGAGCGACACGTATTGCTGCGGCTGAAAGAAGCGCAGTTTGCGAACGCGCTCGGTGGAAACACGGCTGGCGGTAAAGTTGGCCACGCACCCGGATCCGAATTCCATGCGCACGTTGGCGATGTCAGTTTTCCGGGAAAGGATCGGGAGACCCACGGCACGAATTTCCGTGACCGGCGAGTGCACCAGCGAGAGCACCACATCGAGGTCATGAATCATGAGGTCGAGAATGACGTCCACATCGAGCGAGCGCGGAGTGAATATGCTGAGGCGGTGGACTTCGAAGAACATGGGGTGAGTGATAAGCGGCGCGGTGGCGCGCACCGCCGGATTGAATCTTTCCAGATGACCGGTCTGGCCGATGCGGCCCAGGCTTTGGGCCAGGCGAATCAGTTCGTCGGCTTCCGCCAGCGAAGCCGCCAGCGGTTTTTCGACCAGAACATCGACGCCGGCTTCCAGCAAGGTCCGGGCGACTTCGAGATGGCGGACTGTAGGTACAGCAACCGAGGCGGCCTGGATCTCGCTGTGGGTAGTGATGAGCTGGTCGACGGAACCGAAAGAGCGGCACCTGAACTCCCGGGCCGCGGCGTCGGCGTGAGCCGGATTTGAATCCACCACTCCCACCAGCCGGACTGGTTCACCCTGCTGCGCCAGCTCATGGTAGATACGGGCGTGGTTGCGTCCAAACGCGCCCGCGCCGATCACGGCAACGTTAGTGAAAGAATCAGTTGTCAGATTTCGGTTCCCGGTTCTCGATTGCAGCCGATTTCATCACAAGTGTGATCATTGAAATTTCTTCAACAAGGAGATCTGCCCGGCATGATAAAGCTCGTGCTGGACGATGCCGCTGAACATGTAGAAGAAGTTGTAATACTTCTCGGTCTTGCCCGGGACCTGCTCTTGGAGGCGCGCGTCGGGGAACGCGGCCACCGCCTTGATCAGCTCGTTGTGGGTCTGTTTCACGGAGTCGATGGCCTGACGCCAGGCCGCATCGCTGGTGTCCTTCACTGGCGGGAAGTTCTGTTCGTCGTTTAGAGTCACGGCCGTGCCCCCGATGCGGCGCCGGACGGCGTCGTCCCAGGCAGCGATGTGCAGCAGAATTTCCCAGATGCTGTGCGCCTTCGCGATCGGCCGGGCAGCGGCCGTCTTAGCGTTCACGTCAGCGAGCAGCTCCAGAATCGAATCGCCATGCCAGGCGTTGCCCTCAAAGGCGCGGCGGATCTGATCAGCGAGACGGACGGATTCGGTCACGGAGACTCCGGGAAGCAGTGACATTATAGATTTTTTGGTGGGCGCGGGGGAGGGTTCAAAATTAGAGCCGCATCCTAGTCGGCTACGATAGCGATATCGCCGGAGTCGGCGGCCGCCACCATGGCTTGCCGGTCATCCAGCAGCAGACACTTGCCCGCGTCCAGAGCCAGGCATGCGGCTCCGGCCTTGCGCATGACTTCCACCGTATTCACACCGACCACGGGCACATCGAAGCGCATGTCCTGATTCGGTTTGGCGATCTTCACCACTGTGAGTTCACGGCTCAACGTTGACGCGTCGCCGGCAAGCGATCGCATGATCGCTCCGGCGCGCGCGATGGTGGCGTCGGTCCCCTCCATGGCCTCCACTGCAACACAGGCGGCCTCGGCAACCACCACGGTCTGCCCAACATCGTACTGGGCCAGGTGGCGGGCAACGGTGCGGCCGTAGTCAATATTCGTTCTCTCCTGCGGCGTGGGTGAACGGCGGGTGAGGACGCCGGCCTTGACCAGCAGAGGTTCCAGAAATGCGGTTGAATTCTCCAGCGTGATACCTTCCTCGGCCAAAGTCCGGGCGACGGCGCCGATCAGGGAATCCGTGTTGCGGGTGCCGAGCGAGAGCAGCAGTTTGGCCAGCCTCCAGTCGGGCCGGATGCTGGAGAAAATCTGCTTGTGCTTCACCTGCCCGGCCATGATGGCGCGCCGGACATTTTCGCGCTGGAAGGTCTCAATCAGCCGGGAAAGCTCTCCCAGGGAGAGCCAATGCACCGCCGCGGCGCCGTGACTTTCAATCTCGGGGAAGGCTTCTTCTCGAATGGCCGCGACCACGACGTCAAACCCCTGGGCGCGCGCGGCGTCGAGTACCAGCAGGGGGAACTTTCCGTTTCCGGCGATGAGACCAATTCGCTCCGCCATGGTCAGCGCACTTTTCTCCGAAGGTCCAGGTTCTGAAGCCGGAATTAACCGAGCCCTTGCTTATGTTTCGCACGGCGTAGCACAATCCGTGTTTACCCTAACGTCTTCGCGTGACCGCAGAAAGAGATTCATGGCGAAGGAGACTCACCTGATCGAGCATCCGTCCGGCCACCTGTGGGGCGCCGCGGTGCGGGCAGCGGCCCGGAGCCGGTTCAAGTTCTCCCTGGCCTGCGAGAGCAGTTTAAAAGATCGGCTGCGAGCAGGCCTTGAAAATCACCAGGTCGCCTTGTCCGAGTTCGCCGAACGCAAGGCCGAGGCGCAACGCAGTGTCGAGAAACTGGTCCGGGCCATGGTAAACGCTCAACTGGCGAAGGATCCTGCGGCCGACGTGCTCGAGGAGTGGACGATCCTGCAGGTTCTCGATGAGCAGAAGATGTGCCCCGGACTCTGGCCCATCTGCTGAAAGTCCCGACCCCCACCGCCTACTTGATAACTCCGCGCTCCGATGCTTCGATGAATCTTATCAGCAGATCAACGTCTTCTCCGCGATCCGCTTCGGACTTCAACCGCTCCAGGGCCTGCGAAGTATTGAGCTTGGAGGCCAGCAGCAACTTGTAGGCGTGATGGATCTTGCGGATTCGCTGCTTGGTGAAGCCGCGCCGCTCCAGGCCGACGGCGTTGAGGCCGTAAGCGTGGGTGTCCCGCGCCGCCGCGGTCTTCGAGAACGGGAGCACGTCCCGGGTGATGGTGGTGCCGCCGCCGACGAACGAATGCGCTCCGATTCGAACGAAATGATGCACCGGGCACAGGGCCCCCACCACCGCCCATTCACCCACCGTGATGTGACCGCCAAGAGTCGCCGCATTGGCCAGAATGACGTGATCTTCGATCACGCAGTCGTGCGCGATATGGGTATAGGCCATGACCAGGACGTGATTGCCCACCCGGGTCAGTCCGCCGCCCTTCACCGTGCCCCGGTTGATGGTGGCAAACTCGCGAATTTCGTTGTGATCGCCGATCTCCAGCCGGGTGGGCTCTCCAGCGTAGGTCAGATCCTGCGGAGCCATGCCGATCGAACAGAAAGGAAAGAAACCATTGTCGGAGCCGATCCTGGTGGGTCCTTCAATGGTTACGTGTGAAAGCAGGTGACATTTCTCGCCGATTTCAACGTTCGGTCCAATCACGCAGTAAGGCCCGACTTTGCACGAGGGATGAACCTTCGCGCCTCGGTCGATGATGGCTGTGGGATGGATGGTCATGGAAGATTGCGCTGTGGGATGTGGGCGGCTTGCCAAGTTTCGCTCCGGATGCCTGCGTCCCAGCAAAGCTCAGGATGATCCCGCTTCGTCCGGCTCAGCCGTGGCCGGATCTGCACCATTCGCCGGCACGCTGCGTCCACGCGAACTATCTACGAGCTGGCAGCTCACGATGGCCTCAGTGACGCGCTTCTCGCCCACGTAAGCAATGCCCTCCATGCGGACCGCGATCATGCTGGATCTGGCCTTCCAGTTCTTCAGCTCGACTTCAATGCGCAACTGGTCTCCCGGCACCACCGGACGCCGGAAGCGGGCCCGCTCGATTCCAGTGAACATGATGACCTTGTTGCTCCGGTCTTCCACTTCGGTAAGCAGCAAGGCCCCGCCGGCCTGGGCGATGGCTTCCACAATCAGCACGCCCGGCATGATGGGGAGATTGGGAAAATGCCCGGCAAAAAAAGGCTCATTGATGGTGACGTTCTTGATGGCCACGATCCGATGTTTGCGCTGGATTTCAATCACACGGTCGATCAGCAGAAAAGGGAACCGATGCGGCAGAATATGGAAGATGTCGATGATGTCCAGCGTGGTCTTTGCCGGTGCCGGCGCCGGAGTATAGGTCGAAGGGTGAGCAGTGTCGGTCATTTTCTCTCGCCAGGCCTCTGGTTAGAAGCGAAGATTATACTGTACCGCGACTTGGCCACGCCGGGAGCCAGACACAAACGCTCCCACAATCTGTGCCTCTGAGGAAGCAAGGGAATCCATGAGCAACGTCCGGGGAAATGCGCAATCATCGAAACCGCTGTCGGCCGAGACGGCGAACCGGTTGAGATTCTTCGCCGAGCGGAAAGACGCCATGGCCGAGACCATCCGGCAGTTGGTGGAAATCGAATCGCCCAGTGACAACAAGGCAGCCGTGGACCGGCTCGGCGAGATGCTCGCCGGCCGGTTCGAAAAACTGGGAGGCCACGCCAAATTTCATCGCGCTCCGGCTTTTGGCGACCATCTGCAGGTGGATTTTGCCAGCGACGGCCGGGGCAAGCCCGTGCTGCTGCTGGGACACATGGATACCGTATATCCCCTGGGAACGCTGGCCAGCATGCCCTGCCGGGTGGCGGACGGGCGCCTCTGGGGGCCGGGCTCGCTCGATATGAAGTCAGGAATCGCGCTCATCCTGTATGCCATTGAAGGCCTGCGCACCTGGCATCATGACAGTCTGCCGCGGCCGGTCACGGTGCTGCTGGTCTCGGACGAGGAGGTGGGCAGCGATTCTTCCCGCGCAATCACCGAGAGTGTGGCCAGAAGGTCTTCGGCGGTGCTGGTGCTGGAGCCTGCCTACGGACCTAGAGGTGCCGTGAAGACTGCTCGAAAGGGCGGGGGAGAGTACACCATCAAGGTTAACGGAAAGGCCGCGCACTCAGGTCTCGATTTCGAGAAGGGCGAAAGCGCGATTGTTGAACTGGCGAAACAAATTACGGCAATCTCGAAACTGGTCGATCTGAAGCGCGGCCTCACGCTGAGCGTCGGTGTGGTGTCCGGTGGCACGCGGACCAATGTCATTCCCGCGCTGGCGACGGCCTCGCTCGACGTTCGCGTTGCGCGCAAGAAAGACGCTGCTGTAATCGACCGGCAACTACGGGCGCTGCGGGCCTTTAATCGCAAATGTAAACTGGAGATCAGCGGAAGCGTGCGCCGGCCGCCCCTGGAACGAACCCCGGCCGTTGCCATGCTGTACAAGAAAGCCTCGGACATCGCCAGGGATTTGGGGTGGAAACTCGAAGAGGCATCGGTCGGAGGAGGGTCGGACGGAAACTTCACCGCCAGCCTGGGAATTCCCACGCTCGACGGCCTGGGCGGCGTCGGCGAGGGTGCCCATGCCACCCACGAGTCCATCCTGATTGCGGAACTGCCGCGGCGGGCGGCGCTCGTGGCCGGGATGATCGAAGCAGTGTAGTCAATCATTGATCTTTGACTCCGGGGACAGGGAAGCCTAGAATTTCCACAGGGTTGGTTGCCAGCTCGGACTGCGCTCCGGAGCGCCTGGCAAGAGTGGCAACGGGCGTGTGGCCCGAGTCTCACTGGGAGGTTTCTCCATGCCGGGAAAATTGGGCTTACCCGAGATTCTGATCATTCTGGCGATAGCGCTCCTCATCTTCGGCCCCAGCAAGTTGGCCGACCTGGGCAAAGGGCTGGGCGAGGGCATCAAGAACTTCAAGGCCGGCCTAAAAGACGGGGACCACGACTCGGACAAGAAGAGCTAGCGGCGGCAGGGTTCTTGTTCATTAGTTCTTCGGTCATTTGTTTTTCGATCGTTCTTCTCCGCTCAGTGACTCTGGCTCTTACTCCGGCTCCAGCCCATATTGCTGTAGCATCCGGCATACCAGCGCCACGGGCAATCCCACCACGTTGAAGTAGTCTCCCTCAATGCGCGGAATCCAGCGCGAGGCCTGGCCCTGGATGGCATAGGCGCCGGCTTTGTCCAAGGGTTCGCCGCTGGCAACATAGCAACGAATGTCATCGTCGGTGAGGGTGGTCATCGTCACCACCGTTGTCTCGGAACGCGTGTCTTCAAACTCAGCTGGTTTCTGGTTCCCGGTTCTCAGTGGCGGACCTGTGAGGCAAACGCCGGTGATGACCTGATGGGTTCGCCCGGAAAGCAGTCGAAGCATGCGCATCGCATCTGCCGGGTCGCGGGGTTTGCCCAAAATCTCGGCGTCGACGACGACGATCGTATCGGCCCCGAGCACGAAGTGGTCGGGCTGCTGACGAAAGGCGGCCCGCGCTTTCTCGCGAGCCAGGCGTTGGGCGCAGTCGCGCGGGCTTTCTCCCGGCCTGGGCTGCTCCGGAATATTGGTGGCGCATACTGTGAACGAAATACCAGCATTGCGAAGCAGTTCCTGACGGCGCGGAGAGGCGGAAGCGAGTACGAGGCTGGGAATCTGATTCAAGCGGACTAATGGCTCCCTGCGATCCCGCGCACCGACTCCATCAGCTTGGCGGAGTCGTATCCGATCCCGTCTTTGAAGACAGTCTCCACATTCTCAATGTCTTCGATCTTCCGCGAGGGATCGCCCTTGATCACCAGCAGATCCGCCTGCTTGCCCACCGCAATGGTGCCAATGTGATCGGCCTCACCCAGGTATTGCGCCCCGTTCGACGTGGCGATACGAATGGCCTCGAGCGGCGTGAATCCCGCCTCCACCAACAGCTCGACCTCACGCTGGTCGCCGAAACCGGCGAGCACTCCGCCGATGCCGGTCGGATCTTCGCCCGCCAGCAGCAGACCGCCGGCTTTGGCGAAGGCATATTCGAACTCCATCTCCTTCTTGAACGCGGCGATCGTGGGAGAGACCTCGCTCCCGTAAATCCGTTTAAGACGGACGGTATCCCCCATCCGCACTTTGTTTTCCAGAAAGGCGTTCCGAGCTTCGGGAGTGAGAGCGTCCAGCACTCGCCGCTGAATGGAGGGACGGCCCGGTACCTCCACCTCAAAAACAGGCAAGGTGGAAGTGATCGCCACGTGGCGCTTCACAAGGTCCAGGATCATCTCGTAGACTGGCCCTGATTGCACATCCAGCTGGGAAATGTAATCCATGTCTTTCGGGGTGTAAGGACACTCGCCGGGCTTCTTCCAGGGGAAGAATTCAGTATCGACGAGCAAGCCGTGCTCCAGGTCGTCGATCCCCAGCGCGGCCGCTTCCCGAAAGCCGATCGAACACAAATGCCCGGTTACCTTGGCGCCGCGTTTATGGGCGGCGTTAATGGCTGCGGACATTTCGTCGGCGGTAATAAAGTTGTAAATCTTGAAGTTGTCTACTCCTTCATCCAGCCAGTAGTTGACGGTGCGGACCGCATCCTCCATTCCGCTCAGCTGGTGCAGTTGCAGCGCAAACGTGCCTTTGCCTTCAAGATATGGCCCGGTCACGTGCATTTCGGGCCCGGGAGATTCTCCGCGATCGATCTGCAGCTTGAGCTCCAGATCGGTATAGGGTTCGAGAGAGCCACCGGTGCGGATGGTGGTAACTCCTGCGGCGAGATAGAGCCGCGGAAAGCTGAACGCCATTTCGCCGAAGATGCCGTCGCCCATGGGATAGAACAAGTGGTCGTGCATGCCCACCAGGCCGGGGATCACACTGTAGCCCTGCAATTCGAGGACCTGCGCGTCTTTGGGAATCTTCGGGTCCGCGGCGTCGCCTGTCGAAACGATCTTTCCCTGCGACATAACGATCGTTTGGTTCTCGCGGGCGGCTGTACCCGTTCCGTCGATGACACGTACGTGTGCCAGCGCCACTACGGGAGCATCCACCTTGACGAAGGGCCGCACTTCCGGCGAGAGCTTCTGACCGGACGCGAGGCGAATGACAAACAAACACAGAGCCACGGAAAGAAAGAATTGCCGCATATGACCGACCTCGCTGGGCGCAGAGATTGTAACTGAGTGCACCGGAATCTTCTAAGAAGCGATCAGCTCGATGCGATTTCCAAATGGATCGTGAACGTGGCACCGGGTTACGCCGGGGATGGCGCTGTCTGCAGTCACCTCGACGCCAGATTGTCGCAGCCGGGCGGTCAGCTCAGGGTAGTCGCGGCAGCGCAGCGCGGGATGAGCCTTGCGGGCGGGCCGGAAATCATTTTCAACCCCCAGATGGATTTGAACCCTGCCACTCTCGAACCAGCAGCCGCCGCGCCGGGCAAGCTCCTCGGGTTTCTTCAGTTCGACCATGCCCAGGATATTCCCGTAGAAGCGCCGGGCCTCGTCTTCTCCGCCCGGGGGCATGGCAAGTTGAATGTGATCGATCGCAGTGAAGGAGACATCTGGCATTTTTGCAAAACCCGTCATATGTCGGACGTTGCTTGAGAGCTAGACTGCGCGCGTCACCGCTGGCTGGCTTCGCCCGCTGCCACTCGCTCATTGAACCTGCCCGATTTGTTGCGGGGAACACTGAGAGATTTCCATCGGGCATGTTGAAAGTGCTTGGCCAAGAACACAATCTGACCGACATGGTACGCATAGTGCGCAATCTGGCGATTGACGGCTTGCATGACGGAATGAGCCTCTTCCCGGATGGTTACGGTGCGGTCGAGGTCCGAGGCCTGCAGCGGTTCCAGCGCGGCAAAGACATGACTCCAGCCGGACTCCCATGACTTCAGCAGCGCCTCGCGCGTCGAGAAAGGTTCCACGAACTCGTTATCACGATTCCGGTCCGGCTTTTCTCCATCGCTGGTAAGGAAATCCGTCCAGCGCGACCGCATGTTGCCTACCATGTGCTTCACGATCAGGGCGATCGAGTTCATCTCTGGATCGAGCACCGAGACGAGCTGCTCGTCGGTTACCTGTTCCATCGCCCCTTCCGCAAGTTTCTTGTAGTACCGAAACAGAGTCAGTGAGTCTTCGAGGTAGGAGGTCGTGAGCTTGAGTGCCATGTCCTAATTTTATATGGCCCGAGGCCTCAGGTCCTGTGTGTGAGGTCCGAGGATCCGGCGCCGCCCCCTGTTAGAATCAAAGATTGACCGCTGTAGCCATGGACCGCGCCTTCGTTCGCAACTTCGCCATCATTGCTCACATCGACCACGGCAAATCCACGCTGGCCGACCGCCTGCTGGAACTGACCGGGTCGCTGACCGCGCGCGAAATGCAGGCCCAGGTGCTCGATTCGATGGACCTGGAGCGCGAGCGCGGCATCACCATCAAGGCGCACGCGGTGCGCATGATGTACACCGCGCAGGATGGCCAGACCTACCAGCTCAACCTGATTGATACTCCCGGACACGTTGACTTTTCTTACGAGGTCTCGCGCTCGCTAGCCTCTTGCGAAGGCGCTCTGCTGGTGGTCGACGCTTCGCAGGGAGTCGAGGCTCAAACCCTGGCCAATGCATACCTGGCGATCAACAACCGGCTGGAAATTATTCCCGTCATCAACAAGATTGACCTGCCCAGCGCCGACGTGGCCCGGACCAAGGAGATGATCGAGGGCGCGGTGGGCCTGGACGCCTCCGATGCCGTGCTCATCAGCGCCAAGACCGGTGAGGGCGTGCCCGATGTTCTGGAAGCCATCGTCAAGCGCGTCCCTCCTCCCAAAGGGGATCCGGACCACCGCTTGCAAGCCTTGATTTTCGACTCCTGGTTCGATCCCTACCGCGGCGTCATTGTGCTCTCGCGCGTCTTCGAGGGAACCATGCGCAAGGGACAAAAAATCCGGCTCATGTGGAATGGACGAGTGCTGGAAGCCGAGACCCTGGGCGTGCTCACTCCCAAGCCGGTCGAAGTGGAGGAGCTGCGCGCCGGTGAGGTCGGCTTCCTGATGGCCAACAGCAAGAACGTCGCGGACACCAAGATCGGCGACACCATCACTGACGATGCCCTTCCCGCCCTGGAGCCCCTGCCCGGCTTTGAGGAAATCAAGCCCATGGTTTTTGCCGGGCTTTATACCGTGGACGCGCACGAGCACACTCAGCTTCGCGAAGCGCTGGAAAAATTGCGGCTCAACGATTCGTCATTCTTCTTCGAGCCGGAGAGTTCGGTCGCGCTCGGTTTCGGCTTCCGCTGCGGCTTTCTCGGCCTGCTGCACATGGAAATCATTCAGGAACGGCTGGAGCGAGAATTCAACCTGGAACTCATCACCACTGCCCCCAGCGTTCGTTACAAGATCACCAAAACCGACGGCGAGTTGGTCGAAATCGACAATCCCTCGCGCTGGCCGAACCCAAGCGAGATTGCCAAAGTTGAAGAACCGGTGATCCTGGCCACTATTCTCAGCAATGAAGAATACGTGGGCGGAATCCTGAAGCTGGTGGAAGAGAAACGGGGCAAGCAGAAGACCTTCGAGTACGTCAGTTCTTCACGCGTGATGCTGCACTATGAGCTGCCTTTGAACGAGATCGTGCTCGATTTCTATGACCGGCTAAAATCCGTGTCTCGCGGCTACGCTTCGCTGGACTATCACCTGGCGGATTATTGGGAATCTCCCATGGTGAAGCTGGACATTCTGGTGGCGGGCGAACCCGTGGACGCGCTCTCCATCATCGTGCACCGAGACTTCGCCTACGAGCGCGGGAGGGCGTTAGTTTCCAAAATGCGGGAACTGATTCCCCGGCAAATGTTCGAGGTTGCGATCCAGGCGTCCATTGGGGCCAAGATTATCGCCCGCGAAACCGTGGCCGCCATCCGAAAGAATGTTCTGGCCAAGTGTTACGGGGGAGACATCACGCGCAAACGCAAGCTGCTGGAAAAACAGAAGGAAGGCAAGAAGCGCATGAAGCGCATCGGCCGCGTGGACATCCCGCAGGAAGCCTTCCTGGCGGTGCTGAAGGTGGGGGAGGACAGTTAGCTCAGACGTTGGAAAGCGTTAACCACGAAGGACACGAGGGTGCACGAAGAAGGTCCCATTTCCATTATTTCCTTCGTGCAACTTCGTGTCCTTCGTGGTTGAAGCCGTCTGTTGATAAGAGCCGAATCCTCACTCCACCCAGTCAAACGACCGCGTAACGGCTTTCTTCCAGAGCCTGTACATCGCGCCGCGCTTTTGCTCGTCCAGCCTCGGGTTCCAGGTTTGGTCCACGGCCCAGTTGGCGCGCAGATCATCCGTATTGTGGTAAAAGCCCACGGCCAACCCTGCGGTATAGGCGGCGCCCAGGGATGTGGTTTCCTTGATCACAGGCTTGACCACGGGGCGGTTCAGGATGTCGGCCTGGAACTGCATCAGCAGCGCATTGTCCACCATGCCGCCATCCACGCGCAGCACATCCAGGGCGATGCCGGAATCTTTCTCCATGGCCTCGACCACTTCGCGAGTCTGGAAGGCGGTGGCTTCGAGCACGGCGCGCGCAATGTGCCCCTTGTTTACGTAGCGGGTCAGGCCAGCGATGACTCCGCGTGCGTGGTGCTTCCAGTAGGGCGCGTAGAGTCCGGAGAACGCCGGCACGAAGTACACTCCACCATTGTCTTCCACGGTTCTGGCCAGCGTTTCAATCTCGGGACTGGTGCGGATCAGGCCCAGATTGTCCCGTATCCACTGCACCAGCGCGCCGGTGATGGCGATGCTGCCTTCGAGCGCATAGCGCGCCGGCTCTTTCCCGAACTGGTAGGCGACTGTAGTCAGCAACCCGCAGGTAGACTGGACCAGCCGTTCTCCAGTGTTCATCAGCAGAAAACAACCAGTGCCGTAGGTGTTTTTGGCTTCGCCCGACTTGAAGCAGGTCTGTCCCACCAGGGCAGCCTGCTGATCGCCCAGAATTCCCGCGATGGTCACGCCTTTGATCGGTCCCAGTTTCGCCGTGCCATAGGGCTCACTGCTCGAACAGATTCGCGGCAGCATGGCTTGGGGAATGTCGAACGCGTCGAGCAGTTCCTGATCCCAGGACAAAGTTTCCAGGTTCATCAACTGGGTGCGGCTGGCGTTGGTGACATCAGTGAGGTGGAGTCCCCCAGCCGGGCCGCCGGTGAGGTGCCAGGTGAGAAAAGAGTCGATGTTTCCGAAAATCACCTCGCCGGATTCGGCTTGCTTGCGTATGCCCGGCACATGATCGAGCAGCCAGCGAATTTTCAGGCCGCTGAAGTAGGTGCTCAGGGGAAGGCCGGTCTTGGCTCGAAAGCGGTCAGCCCCGCCCATGCGGGAAAATTCAGTGACGTAATCATCTACGCGCGTGTCCTGCCAGACCAGAGCATGGGCCACGGGCTTGCCCGTCTTCCGATTCCACAGGACAGTGGTTTCACGTTGGTTGGTGATGCCAATCGCCGCCAGGTCCGCGGGACGAATGCCTTCCTGCCGCAGAGCCTGCTCAATCACGTCCTGAGTGGCCTGCCAAATCTCCTCGGGATCATGCTCCACCCATCCCGGTTGAGGGTAGATCTGCTGGTGTTCCTTCTGCGCGGCCGCCACTATCTTGCCACCCCGGTCAAATACGCAGAAGCGCGTGCTGGTGGTTCCCTGGTCGATGGCACCGATGTAGTTGCCCACGGCGACATGGTAGCCGAGGCGAGGCAATGCGGCAAAAATGACTGCCTCGACGCTGTAGCATCAGGAACCAATAACCGCCAAGGGCACGAAGTTACACGAAGGAACCAGGGGCTCAAGGCGATTTCCTTCGTGTACCTTTTTGTCCTTTGTGGTTAGTGATTTTCGCTCAGTGCTTGACAGAAAACTGGAATGCGATGTAGAAGAACGGAACATGGCCGCAGCTTCTAGAACCAATAACCACGAAGGGCACGAAGTTACACGAAGGAACCAGGGACTCAAGGTGATTTCCTTCGTGTACCTTCGTGTCCTTTGTGGTTAGTGATTTTCGCTCAGTGCTTCACAGAAAACTGGAATGCGATGTAGAACAACTGCACGATGGTCAGCCCCACAATTACGTAGGTGGCCATCTCCATCCTTCGTCCCGATTCGCGAACCGACTTCACCACTTCGGCCATGTCCGTGGTCGCCTGCAGCAACTTGTCGGTGAGTTCGTCCAGGTGGTCGGTGGCGCTGCGCATTTTGTCGAGCACGCGGGAAGTATCGACCAAGGCGGTCGCCGCCCGCTCGCTGTTGCGCAGGTCGAGCTCGGTCTTGCAGGCCGCCCACCACGGGCTTCCGGGAGGATTGTCGTACATGCGCTGCCGGATCTCCTCGGAAGAGCGGGACCGCAGCAGTTGCACGAGCGCCTGCACTGTGTCGCTGGTCTTTGGATCGAGAGTCGGAGTCGCCATAAGTGCCAAGAAGCCCTGATGATAGGACCCGGAAGTAACCTTGGACAGGTAACGGAAGGCCAAGCGGGCCTTGTTCAAGGACGAAGAGAAACCTTGAACAGTCGCGCCAAAAGTGGCTTCTACGCCGCGAAACCCTTGCGATGGAAAGGTTTCCGGCGGTGGCGATGTCTCATTTCGAGAACTCACGCTGGAGGTTCAGGGCTGTCTTCCTGCGCGAGCGCTAGCTCTCTCTTTCCAGCTCCGCGCGGTCCCACTTTGCCAGGTTGGCTCCGGCTTCGTACGTGGTTTGCAGAAACTCCAGCAGTGCCTGTCTGGGAGATGAATCCAGGCGCACGTCGTCGTACATGAGGAAGAATTCTTTCATCTGGGGATGATAGAAAGCCTTGGCGGGGCGGACCGCAGCCTGACCGTAACCTGCCGGTTCCGGAGCGGCGTAGGCGTAGAATGCCGCGCCCTTGATGTCCCCGCCGCCCGGCCAGAATCCCGCGCTGATCACTTCATGCGAATAAGCTTCCCGGGTGATGGAGTCTGCTCCCTCCCGCTTGGGAGCGCGCCGTCCGGAAAAGCGTGTGACCGCCAGGTCGAAACTTCCCCAGAAGAAGTGGACCGGACTATTTTTCCCAATGAAGCCAGAACGGAATTCTTCGAAAATAGTGTTGACCAGCACCAGGATGCGCCAGAACCGGGTGACATACTCACGATCGTAGGCAGAGTGCTGGACATCCAGATCAAATGCGATGGGGTTGGGAATTTCACAGGGCAGGGTCCAGATCGTCGCCTCAACGCCCAACGATTTCAGCGCGGCCATGAACTCTTTGTAGAAATCAGCCACTGAACGGGGAACCAGCGGAATACGCTTGCTCAGACCTTCGCTGGTCTTGATCACCAGATTGTGATCGAGAAAATCGAATTCCACCTCGAAGACGCCACGCTGATAAGGAATCACGGAAGTGGCGAGGCCGCGGGCGCTGATGTAGAGCGGAACTTCCCACCAGTGATTGATCAGCGGGCTCAGCGCCAAGCGTACCTTGCCCACGATCTGGGTCCACATGTGCAGTGTGTCTCGAGTCTCCTGCCAGGCCTCGAGGGGCAGGGCTGGCCATGACTCCGGCTTGGCCGTGAACTCGGCACGGCTGGCAAGCACTGCGTTTTGATTCCCCGCTTTTTGAGGTCCCATGCCTGACGTTCCCTATTCCCGACCAGAGTACTCCGCACCTATCTTGCGGGCAACGAGGATGACACAGACTGTCCTGTGCTCGCCTGGACCAGCTTTTCCACCGATGGCACGACCATGATCAGCAGTTGCGCGCGCGCCTTTTTTGCCGATTCGATGAGCGCGAGTTGCTCGGTGGCCCAGGCAGCCGGCGCCTTCTCGCCACGATCGAGATAGTCCAACGCGGTCAGGCCGGCGGCCCCGAGCGCGGAGAGATCTCTTGAGATGGGGGCAACTTCATCGGGCAATGAAGATTTTTCAAACAGCGGCTGGAGTTCAGCCTGGTTGTCTCGCCAGCGCCCGAGCAGGACTCTGACCTGGGACTCCGTCCCCGGCCGCAATGGTCCGGTGACCAGTTCATCTACCGACGCGGCAAAGTGCCGCGCGGTGGCGCTCTCGGGACGGACCGCATCCACCACGCGATTGAGTGGAGAGGCGCTGGTGGCGGGCGCAGGAGCCGTTTCCTCGCGAGTGTAATCCTTGACTGTCTCAAGCACGTCGGTGAGCGTCTTCAGAGCAGAGATGTCGTCCGTCCCCGCGATGCGGCGCAGCATGGGGACATAGCTTGAATTGTGCGTCAACCCGAGCCAGTCCAGGTGGCGGCTGACCTGGTCGAGACGCTGATACATCGAGTTCAGGTCGCGCACGTCCTGTGGAGACCAGAGTCTCTCGGCGATGGCGGCCGTCCGGGGCCAGACGCGGGAGTCGATGTTCTCCGCAGAAACATATTCGGACCACATGCAAGCTTCGCCGCCCAGGATCCGTTTCTGTTCCTCGGGAGTGAGTTGGGCTGCATTCCCACTCATCGGTTCGTTCTGGTAGTGACGCGCGGCCGGCCACATCAGATCGATGTAGTATCCCGACGACAGCAGGCCCCGATAACCCTGTTTAGCGGCCTGGGCCAGCGAATCCGGTCCCCGCCACGATTGAATCATGATGCTGTTGGGCAGGTCGGGGCGAAGGATCTCATCCCATCCCATCATGGTTTTTCCGTGCTTGGTCACGATCTTCTGCACGCGCTGGTTGAAATAGGCTTGCAGATCGTTGTTGTCCTTGAGGCCGTGAGCATGCATGAAGGCCTGGATTTTCGGATTCGCATCCCACTGCTTGCCGTTTACCTCGTCCCCGCCGATGTGGAAGAACGGGTCGGGAAAGAGGCCGGCCATCTCGCCAATGAATTTATCGAGAAACTTGTAAGTCTCTTCGCGGGTGGGATCCATGGCCGGATCAAAAACACCCCACTTGCGCTCGATTTCGTAAGGTCCGGGCCCGCTGGCCAGTTCGGGATACCCGACGAACCACGCCGTGCTGTGGCCGGGCATGTCGAACTCGGGCACCACGCGAATCCCCCGCTCCCGCGCATACGCGATCACGCCGCGAATTTCGTCCTGGGTGTAGAAGAGCCCGTCCGAACCCATTTCCTGCAGCTTGGGAAATACCTTGCTCTCCACACGGAAGCCCTGATTCTCGGAGAGATGCCAATGAAATACATTCAGCTTTACCGCAGCCATGCCGTCCAGGTTGCGCTTGATTACCTCCACGGGAATGAAGTGGCGGCCGGAGTCGATCATCAATCCTCGCCAGGGAAAGCGCGGACTGTCCTCGATAGAGATTGTCGGGACAGCGAATCCAGCGTTCGTCGTAGTGACCAGCTGAAGAAAAGTCTCCAGTCCGCGCATTACACCCAGAGTGTTCGGCGCGCTCAGCCGGGCGCCGCTGCCGCTGATTTCGAGCCGGTAGGATTCGTCCTCGCCCAGTTCCTGTACATCTTTCGTTCCGCCCGCGCACTGAATGACGAGAGTGGCATTGGGGGAGTTCGTCACTTTCATCACGATGGGCGGCATGCCGGTTTGCCCGCGAAGCTGGCTGAGAAAGATCTCAACCGCACGATCCAGCCGCGCCTCTTTGTGACCCGTGATCGCGACCGTGAACGATGGGTCGATCACGAGCCGGCCGCTCCCCGTCTGCATTTTGGCCGGCAGGGGCATGAGGCTGGGCAATGGTTGCATCTGCGCTTTGCTCGCCAATGATACGCACAGCACTACCGCCAGCAATAGAGTCCGCACAATTCGTTCTCTCCAGATTGTGTGATCGGATGACTGGTCAGAATAGTGGAACTCCAGGCTGCGTGCAAAAGGAGGTTAGTGGGCAGCAGTTAGCATTGGGACCGTGAGTTTCTTAGTAACTTGCTGCTGGGCGAGAATGACCGGGAACTGATCGCTGACAACTGGCAACTTCCTTTACCCTTCCGCTACCAGTTCGCTGTAACAGGCCAAGGCCACACCCCAGAGTCGAGGTTCGCAGTCCAGCCTCTGCAAACCGATCTCTCCCGCCCCGCAAGTTCCGGGCATTCCGGTCCAGATCACGCGGAATTGGGCTTTTTCGCGATCGAGCTGCACTTCGAGCACTTCGCCCGGGCGCACCCGGCGGCGTATTCCGTGCAGGACGGCGCCCTTGCGGCTGAGGTTCTTGACGCTGGCCAGTTGCATGAAGGGCAGATCATGCGCGTCCACGCCCCAGACTCTTACCGGCAGGTGGGCCGAAACTCGAGGACTTCGACGACGATCCATCCCGCCCTCCTTGTGCTATCCGGATCGTAGGGGGTTCGCAGGAGGAAGAAAACTTACCCCAGTCACACCGGCGTGGTGTCTCTGGTCACGAAGTCAAGAGCTTGTGGATCAATAACTTAACGTGGATTAGAAGGGGACGGCTCAGTTCAAATCGGGCATGGAGCAAGCGCCCGGACCGCGTGGGTCTCCACAGGCCCCGCAGGCCCCCGTGGAGGACGAAGTGGGCGAGCTGCCCTTGGCGCTGACGGCGAAAACGGAAAGCTGCGGCGCCAGCTTTACGCTTTGGCACTTGGGGCACTGCGCTTTCTCATTCCCGTACACCAACGCCTCAAAGGGGTGGTCGCAGTCTTTACAAATGTACTCGAATATGGGCATGACCTTACTCCTTAACCGCCGGGCTTCACCGCCAGCACCATTTAAAATCAAATCGTGGAGACGAAGCAAACGAAAACGCCGGTGTTTCAGCCGCGACGCGGTCTGCGCGGCGGGCATCGGCAGACTCTGGCCAGCTTTTTCCTCCCGCGACGCGTCGTTGTGCCGGCCTCCGAGCCTCGTCTGATTGAAGTGGAACCGGGCGTGAATATCCTCGCCCACTGTCACTGGCAAAGCGATCGTCAGAACGCGCTGACAGTCGTCCTCGTCCACGGCCTCGAAGGATCCAGCGATTCTCAATACATGCTGGGGATCGCTGCCCGAGGGTTGGCTCTGGGCATGAACATAGTGCGCATGAATCAGCGAAACTGTGGGGGGACGGAAACTCAGTCATCCACTCTGTACCATTCGGGGCGCTCGCAGGACGTGGCGGCGGTCGTGCAGAACCTGATCGAGCAGGACCGCATTACGCGACTGGCCCTGGCCGGTTATTCCATGGGCGGCAACCTGGTGCTGAAACTGGCAGGCGAGTGGGGAGCGGCGGGTCCGGCACAATTCCGTGCGGTGGCGGCGGTGTGCCCGACCGCCGACCTGGCTGCCTCAGCGGATGCCTTGCATCTGCCCAGCAACTTTCTTTATGAGCAGTATTTTTTATGGAAGCTCAATGGGCGGATGCGCGCCAAGGCCCGGCAGTTGCCAGGGGTCTTCGACGTTTCGCGGTTGCGCGGCATTGCCAGCCTGCGCGATTTCGACGACCGGATCACGGCATACTACAGTGGGTTCGCGGGCGCCGACGATTACTACGATCGCGCCGCGGCCGCGCACGTTCTGGATCGTATCGCCGTGCCGGCCCTCATCGTGCACGCAGCCAACGATCCGTTTGTCAGAATTCTGCCCGAGACCCGCCGGAAAATTCTGGGCAATCCGCACATCACGTTTCTCGAAACCGACGACGGCGGACACTGCGCTTTCCTTGCCCGCTCCAACGGTGACGGAAGCGATGGCCGCTGGGCAGAAGCACAGGTAGTTGAGTTTATGCGGCAGTTTTAGCGTTCCGGACTTTTCCACGCGCACGAGCCAAGACGCTCGCGCCTCCATCGAGTACGTCCGCCGCCCACATCACGATACAATCAGCGCCAATGAAGTTTGCCAAGACGATCGGCGTTGCTGTCGTCCTTCTTCTGGCCCTGCCGCTCTGCTTGCGCGCGGAACCTGTTTCGCAACTGCGCCCCACCGACTATGTCAACGATTTCGCCCATGTGCTCGATCAGGGGACCGTCGCGCAGTTGGATGACATCTGCCAGCAGATTGAGCAAAAGGCGAAGGCACAGATCGCCGTCGTTACGGTGAATTCGCTGGACGGTTCGGACATTGAGAGCTATGCCGTTGCCCTGTACAAGCAGTGGGGAATCGGCAGCAAGGCCACGGATCACGGGGTGCTGATCCTTCTGGCAGTGCAGGACCGGAAATACCGGATCGAAGTAGGCTATGGACTGGAACCGATCCTGACTGACGGCAAAGTCGGCGGCATTGGCCGTGAAGCCGTTCCTCTGCTAAAGCAGAATAACTACAGCGGCGCCATTCTGCTGATGACCTCCCGCGTTGCCGACGTCATCGCGCAGGATGCGGGTATAACGTTGACCGGGAGCCGCCCGGTTCTACCGGCGCAACCGGAAGAAGAACATCCCGGGGTATCGGCGGGAGGACTGATTCTTCTGGCCGTCATCGTCTTGCTGGTGCTTTTTACTCCGTTGCGCGGGCTCCTGTTCTGGCTGTTGCTTTCGGGCGGGGGTAGAGGCGGCTATGGCGGCGGAGGTGGTTGGGGCGGAGGTGGCGGCGGCTTCGGCGGCGGGGGTGGCGGGTTCGGGGGATTCGGCGGAGGCAGTTCCGGCGGCGGCGGCGCCAGCGGAGGGTGGTGAGAACAATGGTCACAGAAAAACAGCTCGAGGAATTTGTACGGCGCACACAGCAGGCAGCGGGACCAAACCTGCAGAGCGTGATTCTCTACGGTTCCGCTGCGTCCGGAGAGTTCCAGTCAGAATCCTCCCATCTCAACCTGTTGTGCCTGTTGCGCGAAACTTCGTTTGCCCACCTTTCTGCCATCGCGCCAGTCGCGGGATGGTGGCGGCGGCAAAAAAATCCCGCGCCCCTGGTGCTGACGCGGGAGGAACTGGAACGCTCCGCCGATGTATTCGCCATCGAGGTGCTCGACATGCAGCGAAATCATCGTGTTCTATTCGGCGATGAGGTCCTGAACGGCTTGCATGTCCCCATGCATCTGCATCGCGCGCAAGTCGAATATGAATTGCGCGAGAAGCTCATCCTGCTCCGTCAACGCCTGCTGGAGGCGGTAGGAAGCGAGCGCCGTCTCTGGGAGTTGCTGCTCAGTTCCCTGCCGGCGTTTGCAACCCTTTTCCGGCATGCCCTGATCGCGCTGGGTCAGGCTTCGCCGCAGTCCAGACGCGAGGCCATCCAGACGCTGGCCGCGCGCCTGCAGTTCGACCCGTCAGCGCTGCTGCAGTTACTCGACGTCCGCGAGCACCAGGCGGAGCGCAAGCAGTTCGATGTGAACGACGTTTTTATGCGTTATCTGGCCGCGGTGCAGCACGTGACCAGCGCAGTGGATACAATGCTGGAGGCATCCCGGCCAACCCAGGTCTGACGATCTGCGCAGCTTCGGATTCAGGAGGAGAGTATGAAAGGCGTAATCGTAATCATCGTTCTGCTGGTGATCGCACTCATTGCCTTCGGGCAATATGTGGGCGTCCGCAATACCCTGGTGACCAAGAACGAAGCCGTGAAAGCGGCCTGGTCCCAGGTGGACATTGTGCTGCAACGCCGCGCCGACCTGATCCCCAACCTGGTGGAGACCGTGAAGGGTTACGCCCAGCAGGAACAGACGGTTTTCGGCGATATCGCCAAGGCGCGCTCTGCCCTGCTCTCCGCCGGCAATCCCTCGGACAAGATTGCGGCTAACCAGCAACTGGATGGCGCGCTGGGACGCCTGCTGGCGATCGTGGAAAACTATCCGCAGCTGAAATCGAATGAGAACTTCCTTCGCCTCCAGGACGAGTTGGCGGGTACCGAAAACCGCATTGCGGTGGAACGCAAGCGCTACAACGATTCCCTGCAGGACTACAACACCTACATCCAGAAATTCCCCAACAACATCTTCGCCGGGTGGGCAGGGTTCAAGCCTAACGAAGCTTACTTCCAGGCAGCCGAAGGTTCGCGCCAGGTGCCGAAGGTAAACTTTTCGGCCCCCAGCGCAGCTCCACAGGCCGCGCCCCAACCCGCGCCGGCAAAATAGTGTGGAAGCGGATTTTGCCGTCGAACTCGGAGCGGAAGACGAAACTCTCGAACTGCCCTGGGCCGCCGCCGAAGGCGGTCCACGCTATTACGATCTGAAGCGCCAGCCGGAGTTGTTGCTCAAGATCGAGGAAGCCCACCGCGTGCCCGAACTCGGCGAATTTCTGGCGGCCACCAATTTGCCGTCCGGCCTGCTCGAAACGGCCAAGTGCGATATCTGGTCGAGCACCGAGCTCAACCCCGAGGAGGAGATCTTCGGGGTGCCGCACAAATTCTGCAGTTACGTCGACCTGCTGTTTTCACGCGGAGACTCCCGCTGCTCCTTTGCCGAACATGAGCAACTGGCCAAGCGGATCACGCAACTCCTGAAGCGAGTTCCCGAAATCCCTGCCGCAGTTGAACTGATCATCCGGCGCGGGTTTTTCCATGGGGAGAGGAAAATTCAGGACGGCTTCTACATCACGTTCTACCTCTCCGGCTACGGCGACGATGAACTGCAGGCGCGGCAGCGCTGGACGATTGCGCTGAAGCTGGTGGAGAATGCCATCCGGCAGATTTCAGCGGAAGCCCACTGACGGAGCCATGCCCGCATCCGGCCCATCCCGACTCGCTTACATCGACTGGATGCGTGGACTGGCTTGCGTTCTGATGTTTCAAACCCATTGCTACGATTCCTGGCTGAACTCCGATGCCCGCAAGACTACCTTCTTCATGTGGTCTCAACTGGGCGGAACCTTCCCCGCTCCACTATTCCTTTTTCTGGCGGGAATTTCCTTCGCTCTGGTCACCGAAAAGCTGAGGCAGAAGAATGTGCCCCCGAACCAGATCGCGGGCATGACCATCCGGCGCGGGGCGGAGATTCTGGGACTCGGGCTTCTGTTCCGGCTGCAGGAATACGTCATCGCCTGGGGATGGGCTCCGTGGAGTGATGTGCTGCGGGTGGACATCCTGAACACGATTGGTCTTTCCATGATGCTGATGGGAATAGTCTGTTGGGTCGTGCTCAGCATTCTGGCCGGACCTCGCGCCCGGCAGATTCTGGCCGCGACCGCTGCCGGAGTCGCTCTAGCGATTGCCCTGTTCACGCCGCTGGTGTGGACGAACTGGCGTCCACAGTGGCTGCCCTGGTGGCTCGAGTCCTACGTTGACGGAGTTCACAATCTAGGCCAGCCGCAGGGGTGGCTCTTTCCAATCTTTCCCTGGACGGCCTTCGCGTTCGCCGGACTCGGCGTCGGTTTACTTTTACTTGGTGATTGGGCGCGCGAGCATCAGACCGCGACCTTCGTCCTGGCTGCCCCTTTCGGAGTGGGCCTGATTTATCTGGCGCGCTGGCTCGACCGGCGCCCGCAGCAACTCTATGCCGTTTATGACTTCTGGCACACCAGCCCGAATTTTTTTCTGATTCGCGTTGGATTACTGCTTGTGATCCTGGCCGGGGCCTACGCGTGGTGCCGCTGGGGCGCAGGCCAGTGGGGTTTCAGCCCTTTGATACAGCTCGGGCAAACTTCCTTGCTGGTCTATTGGGTGCACATTGAATTCGTCTACGGACGCCTTTCCATTCTGCCCAAGCGTGGGGTGGGTATCCGAACTGCCTCCTGGGGCCTGCTGACCATCTTTCTCGCCATGTTGCTGATATCCGTGCTGCGGACAAGAATAAAAGGCCACGGCGCGGAATGGCTCGGGTGGCCGCGACGCTCAGCGGCGGCAAGCTGAATCCATCCAGCGCGAGAGACTTATTGCACGTTGACCGTCACTGTCGTCATGCTGCGCCCGTACTGGTTGGTGGCGTAAAGGGTGTAAGTAGTGGTCTGGGCGGGATTGACGCTCACGCTGGTTCCCCGCACGGCTCCCAGTTGCGGAGAGATGATCACGTAGGAGGCGTTGCTCACATCCCAGGACAAGGTGGCGCTGGCGCCCGTGCTGACGCTGGATGGTGTGGCCGTGAAACTGTTAATGGTCGGAGCCGCGCCCTGGGGCACGTTGGACGCGGTATAGACCGGACTCATCTGCACGACTTCAAACGCCGAAGCGGTCACCTGCGAGAGGTTGTGCAGGTCGTCATTGTCCCAGCGGCTGTCGGGTGCTCCGCTGATATACATGGAGCTGCCGTTGTCGGCCATGATCAGACCGTACTTCTTCATTGCGGCCAGTATCACTTGTACGTTGGCGGAGAAATGGGAGATGTCGAAGCCGGCCTTGAGGCGCAGACGCATGCCCATGGGCGCAGCATTCGAATTGCTGGAATTGGCCGCCCAGTGCGAAGCCGGCGGAACCATCGCCGCCCGGCTATTCTGCAATGTGAAGCGTATGGCATGCTGAATCTGGCCGGCGGCAACTTCGTCGTAGCGAACCAGGCCGGGGAAAATCGGCAGCCCGGCGGCATCCGCGGACGTCCAGGTCCAGGGCCGCTGTTCGTTGGCCAGAAGATCCCAAACTGCCGCCGAGCTCGCGTTCCAGCTCCCGTTGCCGACGGGGGCGGAACCGAACATCTCGTAGAGAAAACAGTTGGCGTTATCGAGCACCAACACGTGGCGATCGCCATTGCCCGGATTCGGATCGCCCTCGATCGGCGCATTGTTCGGAACAGGCATGGGGCCGGGGTCGCTCTCCGGACCATAGGCCGTGAAATTGATGTTCACCAGCGCTTGTGATCCATTCACCACCGAGTAAGGAATTCCGATGTTTGATCCCTGATACTGGCCCGATCCGAAGTCAGGATGCAGCCCGATGTTCGGGCCGATGAAAGCGATGATGGCATCAGAGTTGGAGTCCACGGGCGAACCGGAAATATCCTGATTCCAGAGATTGTCGCTGGCGAAGGGACGGAACCCGTTCAAACTCGCGCCTTCTCCGGTGCTCATGACGTTGCAGGCGCTCTGGTTGTTTCCCGATCCCGAGCCGCCGCCACTTCCGGAGCCACTTCCGCCGCCCGAGCCGCTGCCCGAGCCACTTCCGCTACCTCCGCCCGATGAGAGGGTCGTTCCCGATCCCGCCAAGCCCCCGCCGCAACCGGCGCAGCCGATCGCGATTGCGAGCACAGCAATCACCGCAAGCAGGTTTGTCCCAGGGATTCTCATGACCGTATTGTCACCGGGAAGCAGCGGCGAAACCACGTGAAGTCAGGCCCATGCATTCTGGAAAAGGGGACATGTACCATCAGCATCTGGCCGGCGGGCTGATTTTCCAGAAGCCAGCCTCCGCCAGCGGCTTCGGAATTTGCGTGCCAGCGGCAGTCCTGTCTGATCGGCGGCTTCAAACCTGGTTGCCGGAATTGATTCTGTGCGTAAGATGTTAGAACTCTTTCGCTGCGACTCGAGAGAGAACTTCCTTGGGGTAAGACATCATGCGCAGACTGCTTTCCTGGTTTGTACTTTTCTTGCTGCTGCCCTCCTTTGCCCACCCGCAATCTGGTCCAAACCCCGAGCCGCCGAGGCCGGAGCCGCCGCGAGAATCACCCTCCGCAATGACCGCACCCAAGACACGGCCGAGGATCGGGGTGGCGCTGGAGGGAGGTGGCGCGCTTGGATTGGCCCACATTGGTGTCCTGCAGTGGTTTGAAGAACACCACATTCCAGTCGATTACATTGCCGGTACCAGCATGGGCGGTCTGGTGGCGGGACTCTATGCCACGGGGAAGACCCCAAAGGAACTCCAGGCCATTGTGGAAGCACAAAGCTGGGACATCATCATTGGCGGCACCATCCCGTTCGAGGATTTGTCCTTCCGGCGCAAGGAAGATCTGGTGGCGTATCCCAATTCACTTGAGTTGGGGTTAAAGCACGGTCTGTCCCTGCCCTTAGGATTGAACACCGGTCACGTAATCACACTTCTGATTGACCGCGAGACCTTGCCCTATTCCGGAGTGAACACGTTCGATGATCTCCCCATTCCCTTCCGATGCGTAGCCACGGACCTGGTAAGTGGCAAGGAAGTTGTGTTCAGCCAGGGTGATCTGGCCGAGGCCCTGCGCGCAACCATGTCGATACCGGCCATTTTTTCTCCGGTGCACGACGGAGACAAGGTCTATGTGGACGGGGGGCTGGTGGGAAATCTGCCGACCGATGTGGTGCGCGCCATGGGGGCTGACATCGTCATCGGGGTTCACCTGGAAGTGGCGACGGCCAAGGCGTCGGACATCCAGTCGCTGGTGAGCGTGCTCGGACGATCCATCGACGTGGTCATCCGGGACAACGAAATTCGCGGGCTGGCAGGCGCTGACCTAATCGTGCGCGTGGACATGCACGATTTCTCTTCGATGGACTATGAGAAATCGAAGGCGATCATAAACCGCGGTGTCGATGCCACAGCGGCAAAGGCGAACGTCCTGACCCCCTATTTCCTGACCGATTCTGAGTGGCATGAATATCTGGAAAAGCGCGATGCGCGAAAGCACACATCAGTTCCCGTGCCGCAGTTCGTGAAAGTCGAGGGCGTGGATCCGGTAACCGAGAAAAGCATCGAACGCTTCCTGCGCCCGCTGGTTGGCAAGCCAGTGGACTCGAACTCCCTCGACCGCCTGCTGACCCGTCTGGCAGGCATTGGGAAATTCAGCCGATTGGGCTATCGGATGTCCCAGAGCAACGGCCAGGACGGATTGATCGTCACAGTTCACGAAAAAGACTACGCCCCGCCGATTCTACAACTGGCCTTTGAGGTGGACGGCTCTGAGATCGCCGACGTTACCTTCACTCAGGCCGGTCGTGTCACCCTCATGGACGTGGCCGGCTACCGCTCGGAATGGCGCAACGATTTTCTCCTGGGGAACACATACGCCTACCAGACCGAGCTGTACAAGCCCTTCAATGCAGTAAGCAAATGGTTTGTCGCGCCCCACGCCGGAATCAGTGACGCGGCCTTCAGAATTTACGACAAGAACAATCCGCGAGCCGATTATCGCCTGCGCAGCGCCAACGCCGGCGTCGACTTCGGATACGGATTCAGCCGGTTTACCGAAGTCAGGTTCGGATATGAATGGGCCTATCTCAGTGCCAGACTTCGTCTCGGGGCTCCGGAGTTCGAGTCGGTCAATGGAAACGCCAGCAACGGCCGCATCCGATTTCTCACCGATCACGGCGATGATCCCGTGATCCCGCGGCGGGGCTACAGGGTAGAGACCAACTTCCGGTTCTTCAACGATTACCCCAACGCGGTGGAGACAATTCCCGCGCTGGATGCGCGCCTGGGATATTTTCAGCCCATCAGCCAGCCCTCCTCTCTCTTCCTCATCGGGGAGGGAGGAACCACGCTGGGCAAGGCAGGCGGCATTCCGCTGTACTTTCTGGGTGGACCCTCGCGACTGAGCGCGTACGGACTCAACGAACTGTTCGGGAACCAGTACTATGCGTTTCGGGCAGGCTATCTGCGCAACATCTTCACTCTGCCACCGTTCGTGGGCAAGCAGGTGTACGCCCTGGGCACGTATGAATTCGGCAAGATGTATGGCGTGCCCACAGAAAGCAAGTTCCCCAATGATGTTGCCTTTGGAATTATCGCGGAAACCGCCGTGGGTCCGATTCTTCTCGGGGGCAGCCTGGGTGACTCCGGCCACCGGAAATGGTTTTTCCAGCTCGGCCGGGTTTTCTAAGTCTGGAACACTCTCGGCATGAACCGCCGGACGGGGTAGAATTTGAAGGAAGGCGCGGATTTAGACAACTACGCGCGCGCGATCATTCACCAGGGGCCCGTAGCTCAAATGGATAGAGCATCAGATTTCTAATCTGAGGGTTGCAGGTTCAATTCCTGCCGGGCCTACCACAATCGAAGTTGCTTCTATCGCTCTGGGGAAAATCATTTCCCAGCCCCAGTAGAAAACCTTTTCCCATCCCAGCTTCTCGAACCCTTTCACCTGTATATCCCTTGCCGTTGCAATAACATACGAATGCTTTCGCCGGTCTGGCGATGGACTCGAAAATGCATTGTTGATGGTATCGACCATGAAACTACTGATCATCACAATCGCCCTGGCGTCATTTCTAAAGCCCAGCCCGATGTACATTGACGAAACCTGCAGCCAGTTCGTATGCCGTCGCGCCAAGCAGCCTGAACTTACGGCGCAACAGCTGTGGGACGGTGGGGACGGGCAGTTACAGGTTGTGCAGGCCCAGGCGCGGTTCGAGGATGTGATTGTCGAGGACCTTCAGGAGGGAGATGTCATCGCCTTCCACGGAGTGCATGTCGCGGTGTATACGCACGGTGCCTTTATGGACAGCACGCCGGAAAACGGCGAGGGCCGCCTGCAATACCGCTCGGGAGACAGGTGGTACGTGGGTCCGGTGCGCGTCCTTCGCTGGAAGAGCAATCCGCCAGCTTCAATCGCCCCACCCCAAAGCTGACCACTAAACTCCGATTGCGATGGTTTAGTTCCGCGAGGATACTTTTGGTGCGCGGTGCGGGCAACTGCTGGTGTTGAGGCAGGACTCTGCCAGTACCAGCCTCTGCACCGGTTTCCCCCCAAGAATGTGGGACTCGATGATCTCATCCACATCGTTGAGAGTCACCCCGCCGTACCAGACCGCGTCCGGATAAACCACCAGATTGGGGCCATGCTCACACTGGTCAAGGCAGCCTGACTGGTTGGCCCGGACTCGTCCTTTGAGCCCGAGCAGGGCCAGTTTTTCCTTGAATGCCTTTTGCAGCCGAGCCTGGCCCTCGGGGTCGCAGCAGGGACGTGGGGCCCCGGGAGGGCGCTGATTCCCGCAAATAAAAATGTGCTTCTCGAACTTCGGCATAGAGAACCAGTGTTCAGGGACGAGTGGTTGGTAGTCAATGAGGACTTGAGACAACAGCATCGTGGCAACTTGCTCTGCGCAGGGTACCGAGAACTGGCAATCTTAGACGGGGTTGGGGCGGAGGTCAAACCGGGCGGCTTCAACCGCGACGATAAAGACGAGAAGAACCGAGTCACAAAAGAGACTGCAAGGCCGGATCGGAAACGAGTTCTAGTCTTTCAGCGGAACCATATTTTTTTCACCCTGGCAAAAAGTGGCGACCCGCTGCAGTCCGCCATCCGCCTGCGGCATCAGGCGCACCGGCCCATAGCAATAAACCGCGTGGCCGTTCCCGGCGAAGTACCAGCGTCCGCCCTTGCGGACCGGGCGCTTGGCGACGGTAAGATCGACTGGCGGCTTGGGCGGCAAAATGCGGTAGGAGCCGTGAAGGGAGACAGACAACAAAAGTGCTGCGAAAACTCTCATGGAGAAATGAACCTGGACGGCGCAGATCTAAATAGAAATCATTGTCCGGCGCTCGTCCCCCTCGTCAGAAGTGTCCTTCGGTGGCTTTTGCGGCAACGGTCTCCGCATTTTGGTTGTGCCGTGACTCTTGGCATCCGCCTGCGGCGTGGCCTCAGGCGCGTGAGCTCGCGCCTGGGGATCCGCTGGCGCGGGCGTGGTTTTCAATCCTGAACGGGCCTGGGCATCGGCGCGGGCCTGCGCCTCGGCTTGTTGCTTACGATTTGCTTGTCCCTTGAGGTTGTTCAACTGGATGCTGTCAGTGAACAGCAGGCGAATGAGACCGCGTTGCGAATCGATGGTCCGGCCCTGCTCCACCACCAGCATGGCCATCAGGCCATAAGAGATCAGAAACAGAACCGTGAGCACGGGAAGGAGCGTTCGTTTGGGCTTGGTGACGCTGTCATTGCCCTTGAGGTCCCGCAAGATCGCACCCCGATCTATGCCTCTTAACCCAGCAGGCAAGGTAAGGAATGCAGCTTGCCAGCCAATAACAGCGTCCTTTCCAAATCGCTCCAGCACAGGAACTTAGTGAGGTTTCGAGAAGGGCTGGTCCGGTCCCCAAATGCAAGTCGCTGCACTTTATAGGTAACCACGACGGGTTACGGAGGTGCCATCGCTCGGATCCAGACGCTCGGATGCAGGAAAGACCGCCCTGCCAGAAGCATCTTGCTACAGGCCTCATCTGATGCCCGCGAGTGGCGCGCGGGGCTCGGGCGCAGCATCGCTTCGGCGTGCATTCCGGAATAGAATGCCTCGGTTGCTTACCAAGTTACTTCCGTATGGTGGCGGGAAGCATCAAAATCTGAGCGAGGCCTTTTGGTCCGCCTTACCCACAAAAACAACAAGAGGACGCATTCATGAAAAAGTTTGCAGGTTCGATTGGCGTGCTGTTGCTTGCGGCCGCCGCCGCGCTGGCTGCGCAGCAAACCCCGCCCGCGGAACCCCCCGTAGAGCCCATGGATCAAACTCCGGTATTCCGCGTGAGTGTGGTTTCGCGGACCACCAAGGCGGTGAATTATCGCCATCGCGGCGGCTCTACGACGGTCGACATGAAGGGCACCGAGCTCATGCCCGAGGTGACAGGTAAAGCCAAGGTGGACAGCAAGGCGGGACGGTTGCAGGTCAATGTTGACCTCTCGCGTCTGGGACCGCCCAGCAAGATTGGACCGCAGTATTTGACCTACGTGCTGTGGGCGATCACGCCCGAGGGCCGCGCCAACAACCTGGGAGAGATTGTTCCCGACCAATATGGAAAGAGCAGCGTCGACGTCACCACCGACCTGCAGGCGTTCGGTCTGATCGTGACTGCCGAGCCCTACTTTTCGGTCACCCGGCCCAGCAATGAAGTCGTCGCGGAAAATATCATCCGCCGCGAGACCAAGGGATTTGAAGAGGCCATCGACGCCAAGTTCGACATGCTCCAGGGCGGCGAGTACACGATTGACATGCCGGCCTCACAACTCCCCTCCGCCACCGCCGACCCCAAGACCCCGCTGACGCTGCTCGAAGCGCGCAATGCGGTGGCCATCGCTAAAGCGGCAGGCGCTGCCCAATACGCCCCGGATAGCTTGCAGAAAGCTCAAGATTATCTGGCCCGGGCGGAAGATTATCTCCGCCGCAAACAAGGCAAGACTCCGATCGGCACCGCGGCGCGCGGCGCCACACAAATGGCCGAGGATGCGCGCGTGCTAACCATCCGCCGCAAGGAGAAGGAGCGAATCGCGGCCGAGAAGCAGGCCATGCTGGAGAAACAGCAGAAGGCAGAAGCAGATGCCAGAGCCGCGTCCCAGGCCGAGGCCCAGGCCAAGGCACAGGCGGAAGAGGACGCCCGCAAACGGGCTCAAGCTGAGGCGGACCGGGCGATGGCAGAGAAGGGGCAAGCCGAGGCACAGTTACAACAGGCGCAAGCGGACGCCGCGCGCGCCGCCGCATTGGCGGAGCAGCAGAAGGCGCAAGCCGAGGCCGAGAGGCAGCGCCAGGCCGCGGACGAAGCAATCCGTCAGAAGGAGGCCATGCGGCAGCGGCTGCTCGACCAGCTCAATCAAGTGCTGGAAACCAAGGACACGGATCGCGGCCTGGTGGTGAGCATGCCGGACGTGCTGTTTGATTCTGGCAGCTACACTCTGAAGCCCGCCGCCCGCGAGCGCCTGGCCAGAATTTCCGGCATCGTCCTGGCCTATCCGGACCTGCGTCTGGAGATCGAAGGGCACACCGACAGGGTAGGAAGCGATGCCTACAACCAGTCGCTGTCCGAGAAGCGGGCAGCCTCGGTGCGCGACTATCTGGTGGGTAACAACGTCTCGATCAACAACGTGATTGCGCGCGGTTTTGGCAAGACCCGCCCGGTCGCGGACAACAGCACCGCCAAGGGCCGGCAACTGAATCGCCGCGTGGAGATGATCGTTTCCGGCGACGTAATCGGAACTCAGATCACGCCGGGAGCAACGACTCCACCGGCTGCGCCGCCACAGTAGAATCCAAATTGAAGAATGGAGAACGGCAGGTGAGCCCGTTCTCCATTCTTCATAACACTCACCACACTCGGCAGGCGTTGACCGGCATCATGGGTTGCCCGGCCTTACAACCGAAGGCCTGGCCAAACTCCGGCATGTTTTGTACAACGCCGTTCACCCGGAAGCGGCGGGGTGAGTGGGGATCGGTTTGCACTTGCAGCCGGATCTGTTCGGGACGGATGCTGCCGCACCAGTTCTGGCCGTGCCCCAGGAAGAACTGCTGGACGGGAGTATATCCGTCCTGACTCTTCGTCAGGTCGATGCCCTTCTTCTTCGCGTCGGCGAGGAACGCGATGTAGGCCAGACGCAGACCGCCATTGTCGGCGGTGTTCTCGCCCAGGGTCAGCTTGCCATTCACCTTCACATCGTCGACCGCGACAAAGCTGCCGTACTCTTTCACTTCGCAGTCTGCTTTTTCTACAAACTTCTTTGCGTCCTCTGGCGTCCACCAGTCGGCCAGGTTTCCGTTGGCGTCAAACTGGCGGCCTTCATCGTCGAAGCCGTGAGTCAATTCATGTCCAACAATCCCGCCGATGTGGCCATAGTTGCTGGCGTCACTGGCGTGGCTGTCATACAGCGGGGGTTGAAGGATGCCGGCGGGAAAATTGATGTCGTTCGCGCTGGGATTGTAGTAGGCATCGACGGTTGCCGGACTGATGAGCCATTCGCCACGGTCCACCGGCGTGCCGATTTTCGCCAGTTGACGGCGGCTCTCAAACTCGGTCGCCCGCAGCACATTTCCGTAAGCGTCGCCGCGCACGATCGAGAGCGCCGAATAATCGCGCCAATGGTCGGGATAGCCGATCTTATCGGCAACGGCGCGCAGCTTTTCCCTGGCCCGGACCTTGGTTTCGGCACTCATCCAGTCGAGCGTGTCGAGGTCCTGGTCCATGGCGGCTTCGATGTCCTTCACCATTTGCAGCGTGGCCTGCTTGTTGGCCGGAGGAAACTCCTGGGCCACGTAGACCTGACCAATGGCCTCACCCAGAGTCGCGTCGGTGGCCTCGACGCAACGTTTCCAGCGAGCGCGCTGTTCGGGCTGGCCTCTCAATTGGTGGCTGTAGAAGGCGAAGCGCTCATCGTCGAGCGCCTTGGGCAGGGTGTAGCCCGGGGTTGCATTGATCAACTGCCAGCGCAGGTAGGTTTTGAGCGTGGGCAGGTCCGTCGAAGCCAGCAGGCTGTTCATTTCCTTGAAGAAGTCCGGATTTGTGACATTGAGTTCTTTCACGGGAGGAGCACCGGACGCGCCCAGGAAGCGGTTCCAGGAGATGTTTGGCGCCAGAGACGCGAATTCGGACACGGGCATCAGATGGTAGACCTTGTTGGGATCGCGCCGCGACGTAATGTCCATGGAAGCTTTGGCCAGCGCGGTTTCCAGTTGCATGATGGCGTTGGCATCGCTGGCCGCCTGGGCTTCCGGCTCGCCCATGAGTTTCATCATGTTGGTCACGTGCTGTACGTACTGGGTACGGGTTTTTTCCGCAACCTCGCCGGTCCGAAAATAATAGTCGCGCTCGGGCAAGCCGAGGCCGGCCTGATCGATCACCGCAATCTGTTTTCTAGCGTCCTTGAAATCCTGCTGTTGGCCAAACCCGAACAGGGCATTCACTCCGATCAGCTGAAAATGGGCAAGGAGTTCGGGCAACTCGTCCTTGCTTTTCAGCGCGGCAATGCCGTCCAACTCCGGCTGCAGCGGTTTCAATCCGCGCTGGTTGATCGCGTCCACGTCCATGCAGGAGGCGTAGGTGTCTCCGATCCTCTGCTCATTCGCCGTACGGCCCGCGCCGCCCGCCGCCGCCTTTTCCAACAGGTTGTGCAGAACATGCTGGGTGTACTCCGCGATCATGGCGCCGGTGCCGAATCCCGAACGATCGTTGGGAATGGGATAGAGCTTGGCGAAGTTTCCGCACGCATATTGGAAGAAGTCTGTGCATGGGTCGGCCGAGGTATCGAGCAGCCGCTTGTCCAGGCCGGGCAGAAGCTCGTAAGTCTTTTCCGGGGCAGGCTGCGAGACTTGCGCCATGCCCGAGGCACAGCATCCCCAAACCACCAGAAAAACAGCTGCAAAACGAGTCCATGTTCGAATTGTCATCGATCTCCCTTCGTCATTATGGTGCGCCCTCCAAGGCTGCCGTTTGCTTCTAGTCCCGTTCGCGAACCGCGGCAGTGGAAGCCCTTGCCGATGAGGACAGTCCGTCGTTCTGTTTCTTCCACTCCTCTTCGTCCAGCACCTGGATGGCGTCCAGCTTCTTTTTCTTAAGCCCGGCGTTGATCGCGGGCAGTTCCCTGTCCGTCAGCTTGTGGAAGTCGCTGATCACGTCTTCCAGTTCGTGCGACAGCGCTTCCGTCCGTTCCACCTGGTAATCCGCGGGGCGCCCCTCATAACTGGTCACGTCGCCATACAAAGTTCCAACCAGTTCGCGGATTCTCTCTTCTCCGGTGATCATTCCGCCTTCCGTGGTAGCTACGATCTTGGAGCGCAGTTTGTCGGAATCTGCCGCCAGCTGCTGCAGTCGGGCGCGGAGAGGATCTTTGTCCCTGAGTTTGGCAGCGCTGGCCGTGCTGCCGTTCCGCACTCCCAGAATGGCGGCGGTAGCGTAGCTCATGTGTTCGAGGAGGCGGTCAATCTTAAGGCTCAAATCGAAATTGGCCTTACGGTCGTCCAGATTGAATTTAGCGCGGGGATCGAGCACGACTTTCACTTTGCCGGTGTAAGTCTGGTCGCCTTTTGTCAACTTGACGGTGTAGGTCCCCGGCAATACGCGGGGGCCCTGGGACGCCTCGAACAGAGCGGCTGCGGCAGGCGGAACCTGGGGTGGTTTGAGCCGCATTCCCCAGGTCGCGCGGTTCAGGCCACGATGCTTGCTGCCTGCCACCGTATCCAGCAATTTGCCATCCTGATCGAAGACTTCAATTTTGAGGTCACCGAAGATGTGCCGCCGCTTCTGGTAGTAGGTGATGATGGCATCCGTGGGACGGCTCGGCCCGTTGAAGGTTTCATCGCCCTCGGGCCATCCCCCCTGGGCATTGAAGTATTGAATGGCGGGTGGCCCGTCGATCACGGCCGCATCCTTGTCCATCAATTCAGGCTTCAAAGCGCGCCAGGGCGAGATATCGTCAATGATCCAGATACCGCGACCGTGGGTGCCCAGCACCAGGTCGGATTCCCGCGCCTGCACTACCAGATCGCGCACCGCGGCCGCCGGGAAGTTGCTGCCCTTATACTCGGCCCAGCGCTGTCCCCCGTCGGTGGAGATCCACAGTCCGAACTCGGTGCCCAGGAACAACAGGTTGGGATCGACAGTATCTTCCTTGATCACGTGGGCATAGCCGCGCACGCCATTCTGCTGCACCGGCAACGCCGTCCAGGTTTTGCCGTAGTCCGTGGTCTTGTAGGCATAGGGCTTCGTGTCGCCAAAAGTGTGGCGATCGAAGGTCGCATATGCCGTTGCCTCGTCGAATCGGCTGGCCTCGATCGTGGACACCCACGAGTACTTGGGAAGATCAGGAACATTTCCCACCAAGTTGGCCCAGGTTTTGGCGCCGTCGCGAGTCAGTTGCACATTGCCGTCGTCGGTGCCCACCCAGATGATCTGGCCATTCTTGGGCGACTCCGAAATCGAGTAGATCGAGGTGTGCATTTCCGCCGCGGAGTTGTCGATGGTCACGCCGCCGGATTCTTCCTGTTTCTGTTTTTCGGGATCGTTGGTGGTGAGGTCGGGCGAGATGCGTTCCCAGGACTGGCCGTGATCGCGGGACCGGAACAGGAACTGCGCGCCAATGTAGATCGTGCCCTTCTCGTTCGGGCTCATATGGATGGGCGTGTTCCAGTTGAAGCGCAACTTCTTTTCGCCATATTTCGGAAGGGGCTGGATGGAACGGACCTCGTGGGTGTAGCGGTTGACCCGGCCGATGGTTCCACCCTGCGCCTCGGTGTAGATGTAGGCGGGATCCGACGGATCTTCAAACATCCAAAAGCCGTCGCCGTTGTACATGTTCTCCCAGCGCGAGTTGGACACACCCCCGGGATAGGACGAGTCGCCGACCCAGTCACTGTTGTCTTGCAGCCCGCCGTAAATGTGGTAGGGATCTGCGTTGTCTACGCTGACGTGGTAGAACTGCGCCACCGGCAAATTGAGCTGGTGTTTCCAGCGGGTGCCGCCGTCTTCGCTGCGCCAGAGCCCTCCGTCATCGCCGGCATACACGACGTTGGGGTTCGAGGGATCGATCCACACATCGTGGAAATCGCCATGGGCGCTGCCTGAAACTACACTGAAGCTCTGTCCGCCATTGACGCTGAGCAGCAGCGGGCCGTCAGGCTTGAAGATCTTGTTCTCGTCCTTGGGATCGACGATCAGGTTGCCGAAGTAAAAGGGACGCCACACCACATACAGGCTCGCGTCCAGGCGATTCCAGGTCTTGCCGCCGTCGTCGGAACGATACAGGGCGCTCTTTTTGGATTCGATATTGGCATAGACCACCTGCGGTTTGGAGGGCGCCACCGCCAGCGCTACTCGTCCCCACGGTTTCTCTGGAAGTCCCTTGCTGTTGCTGTCGTTGAGTTCCGTCCAATGGTCGCCGCCGTCGGTCGACTTGTAGATTCCGCTGCCCGGCCCCCCCGAACGGAAAGTCCACCCCTGGCGGCGGAAGTCCCACAGCGAAGCGAAGATAGTTTTCGGATCCTGGATACTCCTGGCGATAAGCCCGCAGCCGGTCGAGTTATTGCTGCCGCCCAGCACTTTTTTCCACGTAGTGCCGCCGTCGGATGTCTTGTAGACCCCACGTTCCTGATTGTCGTCCCACAAGTGGCCCAGCGCGCAGGCAAGAACGGTATTGCTGTCCTTGGGATCGACAAGAATCTTCGCGATGTGCTCGGAGTCGCGCAATCCCATGTTGGTCCAGTTCTCTCCACCGTCGGTCGATTTGTAGATCCCGTCCCCGACGGAGACACTGTTGCGAACCCACGATTCTCCCGTGCCGGCCCACACGATCTTGGGATTGGAGGGATCGATCGCCACCGCGCCAATCGATTGCACAGGCTGCCGGTCGAATACGGGCCTGAAGGTAGTGCCGCCGTTCACCGACTTCCAGACTCCCCCGCTGGCCGTTCCCGCAAACACCGTCAAACGGCCGCCCTCGGTCACGGCATCCACTGCGGCAATCCGTCCACTGATGGCGGCCGAACCGATGTTGCGGGCCGGCAAGCCGGAGATGGTCGCAGCGTCAAACTTGACCGGTTGCTGAGCGATCGTGGTGGCCGGTACGAGCAGCAGAACTACGATGGCGAAAATCAGGACTCTGCATATCATCGCCAGGCGACTTCTCATGGTTGACAATCCTTTCCAACCTGGGGCCGCATCTCCGCGAGTGCAGGGTGGGTGCCCGCCTCCGCCTGAGGTGTGAATGCAATCTTAGTTTCCGGCAGCGTCTTTCTGAGGAGCTTGCTTCAAAGAAGCCGGCACTGCGAAATCAGAATCGGGCAGATCCACGTTGACCTCAATTTTTTCGTAGGTCACACTCTGCCACGACGTGGGATCATTTTTTGGGCCCCCGTTGACTGAAAAAGGAAACATCACCCCGGCCACGGGTTTGTAAGAACCAAGATCGGTGACCGATTCATGGACCGCGCCCCGAATGAATTCCCGCCGCTCAACCCGGATTTCGAGGAAGGTATCGGGATCGAGATAGTAGTAGATTATGTCGCCGTTTTTCAGGGTTACTTTCAGGCGCAGCGCGTCGTCCCCGTCCACAACATCGTGCCCCAGGTACTCAATGGTGTTGCCCTTCTCCTTGTAATCCACCAGGGGCCCATCGAAGTCCGAGTCGATGATCAAATCGCGCGCGTCATCTTCCCCCATCAACTGCGGATCCTTGCGGCCCCCAAAAGGCTGAATTTGCCATCCCAGCAAACCGTCATACGCCTGCACCTGGGTCATCCCTTGAAATGTGAACGTCTCACGCACCAGGTTGGGACGCTTGTTCTCCTGCCCGACCGCTCCGGTGAAACCACCCCCGGCATCCAGTTTGCCGGTCAAGCGCAACGATTTGATGGCTTTCATCTTCGCCACCCCGCCTTTGGCTTCGATGTTTTTTTGCACCAGTTCTTCGGCGGTCTGGGACCAGGCTGCAAGACCTAAGCCGAAGATTACGGTCACAACCATCAGGTAACTGCGCATGAGACATGCTCCTCTATACAGATGCTCGACACGGTGGAGAAATACAGCCCTTGATTCGACGTGTTGGCCGGGAAATTGTAAGCAGGGTCAACCGGGAGTGCTGCTCTTCAAACCGATCTGAGGTATTGGTGTCCGTCTATTTCGACCCCATCACCAGCTTGGCTATGGTCGCCAGCTGCATGTTCGATGTGCCTTCGTAAATCTTGCCGATCTTGGAATCGCGCCAGTATTTCTCCACCGGATAGTCCTTGGTAAACCCGTACCCGCCGTAGATTTCGATGGCCAGAGAGGTCACCCGTTCGGCCACTTGGGAACAGAACAGCTTGGTCATGGCCGCTTCCTTGACGAACGGCACCCCGGCATCCTTCATGCGAGCTGCGTTATACACCATCAGGCGCGCGGCCTCGATTTCCGTTGCCATTTGTGCGATCTGGAACTGGACGCCCTGAAAATCAGCAATGGTCTTGCCAAACTGTTTGCGTTCCTGGGCGTACTTCGCGGCATACTCCCAGGCGCCGCGGGCCACCCCGGCCATCTGGGCGCCGATCCCGATACGGCCTTCATTCAGGGTCTCGATCGCGATCTTGTAGCCTTTGCCGGGCTCGCCCAGCACATTGGATTTGGGCACGTGACAGTCCTCGAGAATCAGCTCACAGGTGGAAGAAGCCCGGATGCCCAGCTTGTCCTCCTTTCTGCCCACGGTGAACCCGGGAAAGCTCTTCTCGATCAGGAATGCCGTGATGCCCTTGTAGCCCGCCGCGGGATCAATGCTGGCAAAGAGCACAAACAGCCCGGCTTCCTTGCCATTGGTGATCCACAACTTGCGTCCATTCAGGACATAGTCGTTCCCCTGCAACGCGGCGCGGGTCTGCAGGGCAAAGGCGTCCGAACCCGAACCCGCTTCGCTCAGCGCATACGCACCGCAAGTATCCGTCGCCATACGCGGCAGAAACCGCTTCTTTTGTTCCTCTGTCCCCCAGCGCAAGAGGGCGTTGTTCACCAGCGTGTTTTGTACATCCACCACTACCCCGGCGGAGGCGTCCACGCGCGACATTTCTTCAACCGCCAGGATGGCCTCAAAGAACTTGCCCCCTCCGCCGCCATATTGTTCCGGAATCTCAATCCCCATCAGGCCGAGCTGGAAGAACTGGCGAATCAAATCTTGATCGAAAACGCCCTTCTCATCCATCTCCTTCACCAGCGGCCGAACCTTCTCATCGGCAAACTGGCGGATGTTGTCTCGAAAGAGAATTTCATCTTCAGTGAACGAGGTCAGGGGGCTGGGAGAAGGAACTTGTAGCGTCGCGTCATGCATCAAAGCACCTTCAAGAAAAGTCGGGAACCGAGAATTCTAGCACTGACCGCAGGGTTCGATGTCAGCGCGCAGGGCTCACCCGTGCAGTCGCTGCGTTGAACCCGGAGCGTTCCGCCAGTTTGACTTGAATAGGAAGAATTGGGATAAGCGAGATGCTTCGCGCTCATTGCGGTGGCTTGCGACATTGCAACCTTCAACCGCCAAGGCCGCACCGATTGCGAACCCATAACAACGAAGAGATAGGGGGTTTACCGCGGCTTCCCGCCCTGAATCAGCTTGAGCCCGTCCGCCTGCAGGATGCGCTGGACCTGGCTGCGCGCGTGCATCGACCACGGGCCGGTCGTATCCAGTTTGGCATACGCACGCCAGTGCTTCAGGGCCTTCCGTGGTTCCTTGAGTTTTTCGTAGGCCAGCGCCAGGTTGTAGTGGGCATCGGCGTAGGTCGGCGCCAGTTGCAGGGCTGTGCTGTAGGTCTGGATCGCCTCGGCCACCCGCCCAGTTTCGTCCAGCACGTTGCCCAGATCGAAGTAGGCCAGGGCGTAGCGCGCATCCACCTCAATCGCGCGCCGGTAGTGATGCTCCGCCTGGGCATATTCCTGCCGGTTGTAGTGCAGGGTGCCGAGGTTGATATGTGCGGCGGCGTGGTCGGGATCGAGCTCCAACACCTGCTGATAGGTCTCGATCGCCTGCACCTGATGGTTGGCATCTTCCTCGAGCGCAATCCCACGCGCAAACAGCTCGGCCACATTGGCGGGGACGGGTTCCGCGCTGGCCGAGATCGGAGTGCTGGTCACCACGCGCTGTCCCGGGGCAAAATCAAACATGAATTGGCCGGCAATCGGCTCGAGCACTTTGCCCTTGTGGCGAAACGCAATCCGGTGTCCGGTAGAGAAGGCGCCGGCTTCGAGCAGTGGATTCTCCATCCCCGCCACCTGTTTCTGCATGGCCTCCAGCGATTGACGGATCACCGCGGGGCGCACCTTGCGCGCGCACAGGTCGCGTACCTTCTTGATTTGCAGGAGATCAAAAAACGAATAGCTCTCACCCGCGGCGACCAAGCCAGCCCTTTCCCAGGCTGTCAACTGACGCGCCGTGAGCCGCAGAATGCGAAGCAGATCCGCTCGACTGTATCGGTACACGTTTAAGAGGGGCTCTACTTATATTATCAGGAAGGTTACTCTCGGTTGGCAAGGGCAAACTCACCGCTCAGGGAATCTCCGCCGACAACCTGCCAGGCTTCAGGCCGTTCGTTGCAGTTTGGGGCGCCACCGTTGTGACCAACTGCTTGGCAAACTGATCCCAAGATGGCTGAATGGACCTGCCCGAGAACAGCTCCATGAAGGCTCGGAAGAAGGACGAAGACATGAGCAAATACGCTGCCAGCTTGGCGTCTGTACCCGAATCGATGCGTCCGAGCCTTTGCTCAGCAGTGATGTAATCGGCGAGGGCCGCCATCGATAGGTGCGGCCCCTTGCCTTCACGCGCCAGAGACTCGCGATAGGCCACGAGAAGCTCCGGTTCGGCAAATAGTCCTCCGGTTGCGGGCAACACGTGCCGATGAAACTTGAAGATGCCCCGAAGTGCCGTCGCCAGGTTGGCGTGGGGCGAATTCCGGCCGACGGATTCTCGCAGAGTCCGAAGGGGGCCGAGCATGTCCGGCAAACTCTCCTCCAGCATGGCCAAGAGGAGTTCCAGGCGACCCTTGAAGTGGAAATACAGAGCGCCTTCCGAACAGCCAACCTCTCTGGAAATCTGTCTCGTGGTTACCCCAGTCAGGCCCCGGGAATGCATAAGCTTCTCGGCTGCCTGCAATATTTGGCTTCGACGGTTGACCTTCCCAGAACGCTTCGTACTCGCGGCCATATGCCTCCAGTATTTCTCAGTCAATCCCATCCCCGTGGTTTCCTTGCGGTGGGTGGAGTTTCACACCCGTCGATCCACCTTGACAAGGGTTCCGCGGGGCGCTATAGTGAGCGCTCACTCAGTATAGTATCACAGGGAGGCAGCATGCGCAGAGCAGTTTCCGCTTGTCACCGAATAGGAGAAAGGCGATGTCGTCTGGGACTCAAGGAAATACGTCATGCAGCATTTTCTCTTGCCCTGGCATTCTCATGGCTCTCCCTTTCTGCTCTCGCGCAGGCGCAACTCGCGCAGGCGGATCGAATCCACGTTGAAATCTCCGGATTGCGCAGCGACAAGGGACAGGTTCTGTGCGCGCTCTTTTCGTCGGCCACTGACTTCCCTAAGAAAACGGACAAAGCGGTCGCGCAGGCCAAATCCGACATTTCAAATGGGCATGCGGTCTGCGAGTTTGCTGGCATCGCTTCCGGAACGTATGCCGTGTCGGTTTTCCATGACGAGAATTCCAACGGCAAATTGGATACGAACATTATGGGAATCCCCCGCGAGGGCGTGGGGGCCTCGAACAACGCAAGGGGACATTTTGGACCCCCGAAATTCGCCGCCGCCGCTTTTCCGTTCTCAGGCGGCCGCATCGATCTGAAGATCACGGTCAACTACTTGTAGGCGGTGCCATATGGACAAAAGCGTCATCTCCAAACGTTCATTCTGCATCCTCAGCGGGCTGAGTGGTATCGTCGGCGTGGTTCTGATCATGGTGTCGTTCGCGATAAATAATGGTCCGCCTCCGGGCGCCACCAGCGCCGAGCTGGTCAGGTTCGGCCAACAGAACTATGCGAACATACTCTGGGGAGCCTGGCTGCAGGCGGTTGGGCCGGTTCTTATTGTGCTTTTTGCTTTTGCTCTTGTTCACCTGGCCGGAGCGACGCAGCGGCTTGCGGGTTGGATGACCTTGTTCGGAGCGACGGTCCTCATGACGGTGAGTCTCATCGAGATTACTTTCTATATCAGCGCCTTGTCCCCTGATCCGGCGCTGATGCCGTCAATCAGTCTTAAACTCATTTCTGCCGTCCAGCATCTTTACTTCATCGTGGGGGCTCCAACTCTGTTTTTGCCGCTGGGCATTGTTCTGGTCAGCTCCGCGATACTCCCACGGCTGTTTGGATATCTGGCACTCATATTGGCAGCCGCGTTTGCGGCCTTAGGGATTATTTTTCTGCTTGATCTGACGCTGCCCGGGCCGGTTACGGTATTTGCTGGCGTCCAGGCACTCTGGTGGCTGGCAGCTGCCATCACGCTCATGGTTCGCAGCGGAAGGACTGCGAATAGCACGGGGGAAAAAGAGGGCGCGGTTTTTACTGGCCTTGTGCTATAGCCTTCGCTGCCTGCGCCGAAGGGAGCACTTCTCCATCGAACGCCGGTCGTCGAAATCATCAACATTGCGGAAAGCGCGCGAGCCGTTTGGAGCTGCTGAGCGGCCGCTCTCCGGCATCAAGGTCTTCGATATGACCCACGTCGCGTTTTGCCTTCGCTGCACTTCGGATCAGAGTCTGACCTCGGGTTACTGCTCGTGCGCTGCCTGGTCCTCCGGAGCCTTCTTTTCAAGGTCGCGCGCGAGACCGGGATGGGCAGCCGCATCAGTACCATCATGCAGACTTGCTTCTTTGCCATCAGCGGAGTGCTGCCCCGAGAGCAGGCGATAGCAGCCATAAAAGATGCCATTCGTGAGACCTACGGAAAGCGCGGTGAAGCCGCCGTAGATCGAAGAGCAACCGGTTGCATTTGCGATCATCAGACGGTCACCAAAAAGCTGGGTGAGCAACCTGGGCCACTGTGTGCGGAGCGAACCATCAGCACGTTTCCTAAATCCTCACTTTAATAGAAAAGCGATTCCACCAACCTGGCCTCGAAGCAAAGGACAGGTTGCGGCCCATGAGGCGAGTGATCGATATCGCCAGAAGCCGTGACTGAGGACACTGCAGGGGGGACGCCTTTGCTAGTAACAATGTGGAGGTGGACCATGAAATCCACGAAGTTTGTCTTCACGCGAATTCTACACCTCGGAGCCAGTGGGGCAAGCCTCAGCAAGCCGACGTCCGGCGCGCAGATGTACAAAGACTACTGCGCGGCCTGTCACGGGACGGAAGGAAGGGGCGACGCGCCCCCCTGGCCTGCCGCCATGGGTGTTAGAGACGGCACCAAAAGCCCAGGTGCTATTAGCGGGAGCTGCGCAGTCACTGGTTCGCGTGATTTCAATCCAGCGGGTTGCCGTCATGGGGAATTACCTTAGGGTTGGCTGCGGTTGTTTCCAAGCAATTGGCCGGGAGAGGAAATCACATGGTCATCGCTCAGTCACCTTCCCACACTGGGGACCGTCTGTCCTATGACTTTTGTAGAAATCCGATGCTGGTTTACTGAGAGATGACCCAGGCATGCGCGTTGGCGTGCAGGCACTGTCGCGCCGAGGCCATGTCCAGTCCTCATCCCTCGGAACTGGGCCCAATTGAGAGCCTGGGTTTTCTGTCTCAGATAGCTGCTTTTGGCGATCCTCTACCGCAACTGATCCTTACCGGCGGCGACCCACTCAGTCGCAAAGACCTGTTCCGGGTGATCGATGATGCCCGCGCACTCGGCCTTCAGGTTTCCATGACACCGAGCGCTACACCTGCCCTGACCGTGGAGGCGCTTACCCTATTGAAGCTGGGCGGGATTCAGAGCCTTGGTCTCAGTCTCGACGGCTCCTCGGCAGCCCGGCACGACGCCATCCGGGCGATCCCAGGCTGTTTCGAGCGCACGATCGAGGCGGCGCGTGAAGCGGGACGCCTCGGCTTGCCGATTCAAGTCAATACTCTGGTGGCAGATGAAACCGCTGACGATCTCCCCGCGATCTACGAACTCTTGAAGACTTTTCCGGTGATGCGGTGGAGCCTGTTCTTCCTGATTTCCGTGGGTCGCGGCAAGGCCCTGCGGGAAGTCTCACCCGGATGTGGGGAAGAAATCATGAACTGGGTCCTTGACCTGGTGCCGTGCGCGCCATTCGTGGTCAAGACAACTGAAGCGCCCTCGTACCGGCGTTTGGCTTTGCACAAAATGCACGCCGCCGGTGCCAGCGCTGCCGATGTCAAGAGAAGCTCAGTCTATAAGGGCTTCGAGATTCGCGACGGCCATGGCATCGTGTTCGTTTCCAGTAAAGGAGATATCTATCCCTCCGGTTTTCTGCCCCTCCCCTGCGGCAACGTGCGGACCAGTTCCCTGGTTGACGTGTATCGTCACGCGCCGCTGTTTCAGGCGCTTCACTCGCCCGAGCAGTTTCGGGGAAAGTGTGGAGAATGTGAATTCAGCCACATTTGTGGCGGATCGCGCGCACGGGCCTACGCAAATACGGGGGACGCGCTGGAGAGTGACCCATTCTGCCCCTACCTGCCAATCAGCCTGTCGCCCGCCCCGATCTGATCATTTCTTACTGGACCCTCTCCGTGAGCCGCCCGGAGCTTCTACAACACCCCCAACGGCTGGGGTTCGATTTCACCACCATCGCAGCCCATCCCCGAGCGGCCTGGGCACTTGAGCGGACTCCTTAAGAATCATAGCCGGGGCCGCCAGGCCACCCGCACTCTTTCCACAGTTTTTCCCAGTTCCAGATCCCGTACACTACCTCTTTCGGCAACGAATCCGAGTTGATTCGCGAGCATGCACACCTGCCCGCGATGGTGGGCTTCGTGAGTCGTCTCTTGCGCCTTCGAGCGCGTCGATAACTTGGGAGCGTATCGAATTCCGCCGGAGACCGGCCTTCTCATCCCATCTGTTTACCTCAGTCACGTCGTCTTGCAAGCATCCCTACGCTAGACTGGAGGTGCATGGGCGTTTCCATTGACCAGTGGCAGGAGTACCGTAAACGTCGGAACCCACGACTGCGAGACGGGCGCCATGCTGCCATTTGGGCAGGTGTGCAATATTCCAGCTGTGGCCTCGAGAGATCTGGTTTCCGCGACCTCCCGACCACGTTAAGAACGTCAACTAGGAAGGAAGAAGCCTTGTGATTGTCGGCGTTCCGAGAGAGAGTTATCCCGGTGAGCGGCGCGTGGGCTTGGTTCCCATGGTATTGCCGAGTCTAGTAAAGGCGGCCTTTGAAGTTGTCATAGAAGCTGGTGCGGGGGTGGAAGCGGGTTATCCGGACCTGCACTACATCGAAAAGGGCGCAAAGATTCTCAGCGACCGGGCCGCCGTGTTCCGAGCGGCAGACATTGTTGTCCAGGTCCTGTGCTACGGCTCCAATGATGCCACCGGCGCGGCGGACCTTCCTCTTTTACGTCGGGAGCAGGTTCTCATTGGATTCTTGCGGCCGCTGGGATCGCTGGAAGTGATCGGGCAAATCGCTGACACCGGCGTTACATCTTTTGCCATCGAACTGATCCCTCGGACGACCCGCGCTCAGAGTATGGACGCGCTTTCCTCCATGGGAACGATTTGCGGTTACAAGGCAGTATTGATTGCGGCCGATACGCTACCTAGGTTTTTCCCCATGCTTACGACGGCGGCGGGAACCATCACACCTGCACGGGTGTTTGTGATTGGCGCCGGTGTCGCCGGATTACAGGCTATCTCCACGGCACGCAGGCTGGGCGCAGTGGCCCTGGCGTATGATCTGCGCCCTGCGGCCAAGGAGCAAGTGCAGAGTCTCGGAGGTCGTTTTGTCGAACTTCCGATCGAGGCGAAGGATGCTCAGGATGCGCGTGGCTACGGCACGCAGCAGGACGAATCCTTCTATCAACGACAGCGCGAGCTTCTCGGCCGCGTGGTGGCCGAGAGTGATGTTGTAATTACGGCGGCCGTGATTCCAGGAAAGAGGCCTCCTGCGCTGGTGACCGAAGACATGGTAAGAGGGATGGCGCCCGGCTCGGTGATTCTTGATCTGGCGGCGGAGCGCGGGGGAAACTGTGAACTGACGCGCCCCGGCGAAACCGTGGTTGCCCACGGCGTCACCATCATCGGTCGGATCAACGTCTCCACCGGTGTGCCCTACCATGCCAGCCAGATGTACGCGCGCAATATCACCGCATTTCTGTTGCACCTGGTGAAGGATGGCGAGCTGCGGCTTAATTTGGAAGACGAAATCATTCGCGAAACGCTTTTGACCCGGGGTGGAGAGCTGGTCAACCAGCGGGTGCGAGAGTTCTTCTCACAACCCGCGCTGGTTTCTCCGGGTAGGCATTAGATTTCATGGGCAGTGAGCACGCCGGCAATAAGAAATATCCTAAAGGCGGAGGAAGAATGAGTTCCACGTTAATCAATGGCCTCTTCGTTTTCATGTTAGCGGCCTTCATCGGGTTTGAAGTAATTCGCCGGGTCTCACCTTTACTCCATACTCCGCTGATGTCGTTGACCAATGCCCTCGACGCGATCGCAGTGGTGGGCGCCATCGTGCTCGTGGGCCGGCACGAGAGCAGACTTTCCTTTTTGCTCGGCATGCTGGCAGTCATCGCTGCCACCAGCAATATCGTCGGTGGCTTCCTGATCACCGACCGCATGCTCAAGATGTTCAAGACCAGCCGTCCAACCAAGCCATGAACACACTGCCCGTGACCCAGCCCGTCATCGAAATCACCTACCTGGTTGCGAGTATCCTTTTCATTCTCTCGCTGAAATGGATGAGCTCGCCGAGTACGGCCCGCCAGGGTGTCCGGGCGGGCGAAATCGGAATGTTGCTGGCTGTCGGCGGTACCTTGTTGCAACACGGCATCGTCGAATATAGGTGGATTGCGGTCGCGCTGGTGCTTGGAACCTGCATCGGGATCCCGCTCGGCCTGGTGCGCATGACCGCGGTTCCCCAGCGGACGGCCCTCAGCCACGCCTTCGGCGCGTTCTGCGTTACTCTGGTGGGCACCGCCGAATTCTATCTGCGGAGCCCTGATGTTCCCCGCTTTACCATGGCGGTGCTTTCGGTCGAGGTCATCCTCGGCTCCTTGACGTTCACAGGCAGCCTGATGGCGGCCGGGAAACTCCAGGAGATCCTGCCCCAGCGCCCGCTTACCTATAGAGGTCAAAACCTCGTCAATCTGTTATTGCTCGCAATCGCTGTGGCGGGGGCCGGCTACCTCGTGCTGCATTCCGGCACAAGACAATTGTTCCCCATCATGGTGGGGATTTCCTTCCTGTTGGGAGTGCTTATGATCATTCCGATCGGCGGGGCGGATATGCCAACGGTGATCTCGCTGCTCAACTCTTACGCCGGACTTTCAGCAGCGGCGATGGGATTCGTTCTCGACAGCAAGCTCCTGATCATTGCCGGCGCGCTCGACGGCTCTTCGGGTTTCATCCTGTCGGTCATTATGTCCAAGGCCATGAATCGTTCATTCGGCAATGTCCTTTTCGGGGCATTCGGCCAGGTCCAGGCCGCGACGGTGGCCGGACAGGAAGCCAAGACGGCGCGTAGCGCGACCGCGGAAGAAGCTGCCGCAATACTGGCCGCCGCCAATAAGGTTGTCATCGTTCCGGGATATGGCATGGCCGTGGCTCAGGCCCAGCACAAGGTGCGGGAGCTCTATGACGCTCTCAGCAAGCGCGGAGTGGAAGTGCGGTTCGCGATCCATCCCGTCGCTGGCCGCATGCCGGGGCACATGAACGTGCTCCTTGCCGAGGCCGACATTCCCTACGACAGGCTGGTCGAAATGGACGACATCAATGGCGAATTCCCGCAGACCGATGTTGCGTTGGTTATTGGCGCGAACGACGTCACCAATCCCGCGGCCCGCACGGATTCCTCCAGCCCCATCTATGGCATGCCGATTCTCGACGTGGACAAGGCTCGCACGGTTATGGTCATCAAACGCAGCATGAGGCCGGGCTTCGCCGGTATCGACAATCCGCTCTACTACCTCGACAGGACGCTAATGTTGTTTGGAGACGCCAAATCGTTTGTCAATGACGTCGTTCGCGAGCTCGCTGGCGGGGGAAATGACAAGTGAAGGGACATTCAAGATACGAACAGAAAGTGCCCGCCACAAGAAGTCACATTTGAGGGTGCTTGTATCCGCAACCGTCAATCATGGTCACCTGACTTGCGGTTGTTCTCGCCCTTGTTCCAGGTCTATCGGCCTGGACGGACCCCCAGAAACAGGCCGTGGTGCAAATCATTCGGGCCAAGTCCAAGCCCGATGAGATGCTGTACTTTCACCTGACCCAGCGGCATGATCGTCTGCGCGAAGCCCTGCTCCAGCTCGGCTCATAGAGGCTTTGTTTGACGTCGCTCGACCACCAGCTCCATGCACTGCGCCGCTTATCGAGCTAAGATTGATTGATGCTGCCGGCAATCGCTCGGGGCGGAGTCCCGGAAACCGTAGACGTCGTGCTGCATTGCCAATTGTCAGCAATGTTCTGGTCACAGTGAAGTGAGGGTGCAGCGAGAGCCAGTTGCAAGTGTTTGAAAGGATGGAGCCGACGATCGGACTTGAACCGATGACCTGTCGATTACGAATCGACTGCTCTACCAACTGAGCTACGTCGGCTTGCTTTCGATTTTAAATGCGCGTGCAGTGAGCGTAAAGGCGGTGGGTCAGTCGTGGGGTCGTCAGTCTCCAGTCACCAGCGAAATCCTATCTGCCGTCGGCGAATTTTTGTCGCGTGCTGACGACTGACACTTGAAGAATGGCGCCTGTTGTACCAAACGAAAAGGCCGCCCTGGCAATGAGCGGCCTTTTCTTTAAGGGAGAATAGTTCCAACGGGTGAAAAACCGTCAAAACTTTCTGGCGAAATCTTATGAGCCGAAAAAGGGGGGTGTCAAGGAATTTCTGGGAAATAAATAGCTTTGTTTTCAATAGTTTACAAAATAGGTTAACAGGCGGGCCGCTCGACTCATTTTGAGACGGAGAGCTGCTTTTGGGCTTCTAAACGGCCTTGATTGATGAGCTTACCTTCGAATCGGGGGAGCGGGCTCCGCCTTCGGACAAGTTCAAGGCGATGAAATCCAGCTCTTTTTCACGGTGCAGCATCTTCTCCGGCAGAATGCGGTTGAAGAAGATGCGGATCCCGCCGAATGCCAGACCAGCCACGCCGGCGAACACGATCAGAATGGCGCACAGCAGGATGACGTTCACCAGCAGATTGGCAAGATTGTTCTTCTTGGTGAGATAGGTGTTCTCGTTCCAGGTAACATCGGCTTCGTAATTCACCGCCTCCAGAAGCGACCGCGCCTCTCCCTGCGAGATCGCGCCGGCCGCGACCACCACCATGGGGCCGGTGCGCTTGTCGAAGATGGGGCCGGCAAGAGGCGGCGAAACTCCGGCTTGCCGCGGCGGATTTGGCTGGCGGGCTGCGTCAATCGCACGCAGATGTTCGGCAGCAATCTGCGGAGTCGGATAAGAGATCAACATCAGGATGGCGGGACCGTCGGCGGTCTGGTACGTGCCCAGCGCGACTTCCGCTCCCACGCTGAAGTCCACCAGTTGCTGGGGAAGCGGCGAGTTGATTTTCTCCAGTCCGACCGGTCCGACCACGTACTTGGCTGTGTTTCTCACGTAACCCGACTTGGGGAGGTAGGCCGGCAAGCCGGGCAGATTTCGCGTGTTCCCCGGGGGCAAAGGCAGCGCCTGCGCCAGTTCACGGAGTTCGGCCGCCGACATGGCGGTGAGTTTTTCGAATACTGCATCCACCAGAATATTGCCGCGATAGAACAACACCCGCTCGTTCAGCGAGGCGCCCTGATCCGGAATGGTCTCCTTCAGCATTTGCGGCAGCTTGTAAAAGGTAAAAGCGCCGTAAGCGCCGCTGGCATCGCTGAAGCGGGCGGCCTTGAGGGTCAGCTTGCGCCCGTCTTCGCGGACATATGCGCTGGACTGAAAATCGGTAAATCCGTACTCCTTGAGCAGTGCCGCATTCACCGCATCCGCCACCGCCGGGTCCTGGCTGATCTGAGGTGAGCCGGAGATCTTCCAGCCTCCAAATTGCTGGGGAAGGAGTGGAGGCGCGGCGGCCGCCTTGCTCGCCGCATCACTCGAAGGGCCGGCGGCAAGGGCCATGCCTGCGGCCAAAGCCCCTAGGATCAATACGGAGATGAGTCTGGCAGCCTTCATGCGGGATCGAGGACTCTGAAGCAGACGAGCCCTGCACCATTAGACTACAGACCGGTCAGGAAAGTTTCCAGGGGTGGTGGCACCGCAGGAGGCACAAGCGTTACCGCAAGTTCGCGCGGAAAATCCGAACCGGGCGAGAAAATCTACTGGCCTTCGCCTTTGTTCATCTTGCTCGCGACTCTTACGCCGCTCAGGCCGCTCACGTATTTCGAAATTCCGCGGTAGAGCGATTCGGCGATGCGTTGCCGGTACTCAGGAGTGGTCAACCTGCGCTCATCACCGGGATTGCTGACGAACGAGATTTCCGCCAGGATCGAAGGCATGTTGGCCCCAATCAGCACCACAAACGGCGCCTTCTTGACCCCGCGATCGCGGATTCCCGGATTCTTTGCCGACAATCCGCTGTGCAGAGCGTGCTGCACGTTGGAGGCGAATTCGCGTGATTCCTCGATCTTCTCTTTCAGCGCGATCTTTTTCACCAGGTCCTGAAGCTCGTGGATGGATTTGTCCGAGGCGGCATTCTCCCGCGCCGCCACATCCAGGGCTTCGGCGGACGAAGTGAAGTTCAGGTAGTAAGTCTCGACTCCGCGCGCATCGGGATCGCGGCTGGAATTGGCATGGATCGATACAAACAGGTCGGCCTGCTCCTGGTTGGCAATGGAAGTACGGGTCTCGAGCGGAATAAAGGTGTCATCCTTCCGCGTATACACCACATCGGCGCCAAGCCTGGCCTGGAGTAGGTTACCCAGCCTGCGGCCCACGTCCAGAACAAGATCTTTCTCCTCCAGACCGTTGGGCCCGATGGTGCCGGTATCGTGCCCGCCGTGGCCGGGGTCAATCACAATTTTCCCGATCTTCAGTCCCAGGGCTCGAATCAGCGAGCGATCACCTCTGGCGGTGGGCGAGGCTTCGCGAACGTCGGGAGCCATGTCCGCTGCCGCGCGCTTGCTCCGGCCGGAAGTCTTCGAAAGCGGAGGCAGGTTCGGCACGTCGGCCCTGATGGCGGGTTTGTTCTCCGGCGGATCGAGTTTCGCCACCGTGACCACCGTGTCGTCGTCATCATCCGCGTCCACGACGGTTTTCTTCGCCGTGCTGCCCGCCTGCCGGGCGCGTCCAGCCGCCTTGGACGGGGCAGGAGTTGCCGTATCCGTGGTCTTCGAAGTCTCGGACTTGGCGGTTTCGGGTTCCTTCAGAGAGGCCAACTGCGTCACTTGCCTTCCGCGTGTGTCCTTGGCTTGAGTTTTTGCGGCGGGTAAATCGGTGGTCTCGGTACTAGCCTGTTCATCCTTGCTTCGAACAGTCTTGCCAGGAATTTCTTTGCCCTGGATATCCTTGCTGTGGATATCGATGATCAGGCGCGGCGGATCGGTGAGCAGGAAGGTGTCGAAGTCGGAATGGTCGGCCACCTCGAGCACAATTCGGGCTTTCCTGGGCTGGAACTGCGCCACCCGAATCTTTTTCAACAGGCCATCCTCCACGCTCAAACTTTTGGATGACAACGCCGGAACCAGATCCGTGTCCGCCAGATCAAACACAATGCGCTCGGGATTGTCGATGCGCTGGGACTCGAACCGCGTGTCGTTTTCCAGGTCGATGGCAACCCGGGTGTAGTCCGGACTGGACCAGTGGCGAATCGCAGTAACGTGTGAAAGCCTGACCACACCGTCCCGCCCTCCCGTCGTCTCGGCGGGTCCGGCGCTTTCTGCGGCCGGGGACCTCGGGTTCCGTCCCGGCGTTTCCTTCTTCGCGCCAGGTTTCGGGGAGTCGTCGGAATCCTCGGAATCGCGCGCGTCGTTCGATCTCAGAGCGGCTTGCTGCACCCCGTCGACGAGCGCCTTGCGCGCGTCTTCGGCCAGATGATGACGAGGATACCGCCGGAGAAATTCTTCGAAGGCCGATTTGGCCTGGGCTGGATCTTTCAGGTCGTCCTGGTAGATTTGGCCGACAGTGAACAGAGCCTGGAAGCGATCGCGGCTGCCGGGATACTCCCGGCGCAGAAACTTGTACTGGCCGACGGCGGAACGCAGGGCGTTGTCATCGTTGAGACCTCGGCCCATCTCCGTCAGCAGCTCAGCGACCGCAACCACGCTGGGATCGGCTTTCGCGGAAGCCGGCGCCCCGTAGTAGACCCGCCGGTACGCAGTGATCACACGCTGGTAAGCGTGCCGGCTTCGCTCGGCGGCGGGGAGCCCGTTCAGTTCTTCCCGCATGCGCTCGGCGTTGGAGAATTGGGTGCCCGCCCAAGCCTCTGACTTGGCGCGCGCCTGCACCGGCATCACGGGAAGCAGCCAAAGGAGCAGAGCTGTGCCCAGAGCCGTACCCAGACTGGCGCGTTGGCTGCGATTGAAGTTCTTCAAGTCTCTGCCCCGTAACCGCCAATTTCGTCGGCCGCGCACCGCTCTACAGAGCGGGATTATCAATCGGTATTGCTGATGTAGAGAACCCCTCGGTCATCCCGCTGCACCCGAACCGGATCGCGAACCAGAGGGCCCAGTATGCGATAGCCCGCGGACGATCCGCCGTAGTACAGCTCCGTAATCCGCTTTACGTATTTGCGGGTCTCGCCGAAGCGCGGCACGCCGGCGCTTCTGGCAACTGCGCCCGCGCCCGCGTTGTAGGCCGCCAGGCTCAGCTTGACGTCGCCACCATAGCTCTCCATGAGTCGCTTCAGGTGGCGCACTCCCGCATCCACGTTCTGCTGCGGATCGAAGGGGTTAATTACATTCAGTTGCCGGGCGGTCTGCGGCATGAGCTGCATCAGCCCCATCGCTCCCTTGCGGGAAACGGCGTTGGGGTTGAAGTTGGACTCCACCTTGATCACCGCCCGCACCAGGGAAGGATCGACGTTGTGCCGGGACGCAGCTTCGTCGATGGCCTTCTCCACCTCCTCGGGCGTGAAGGGCTTGCCGCGCACGAAACTGGAAACGTGATCCGAGGTGCTGACTTCGGCCGCGGCTGAACGCGCCGCGCGAATGTTGGCCGGAGCAACCGATTTCCAGCGATGCGCGCTTGGACTCCAGTACATGAGCCCGCTGTCCGGTGCCGCAGTCTGACGCATCCGCCTTGGAGCCGCTGCCGGCGCCGAGTCGTTCACGTAGACCTTACGGCCGGAATCGTCGGTGATGGGGGTGATACTGGCGGCACTGAGCGAGCCGGCCTGTGCCTGGACGTATGGCGTTGTGACGGAAAGGAAGGTCGCGATTACGGGACTAGCCATCAGGGCGAGTTGCAGGCGTTTTCGCATAGCCGGGTTTGGCACTTCCGGCGCGGACACAAAAGTTCCCCGCGCCTGCCTACCCGGAACCTGACGGAGAATCCCTAACCAGAGTAGAGCAATTATAGGCGGGAGAATCCGGCGTAGCAATCAAACCAAAGACCAATCGAACCACCGAAGTAATCCAGCAATTTGTTGAAAAGAGGATATTTGCCACGTTCAGTGGTTACGCTACGGCGGTGTCCGGCGGCCGCTCCGGCGGAGCCGTCGAATGCACCGGCTTCCACCTGCTTCGCTGGCTGTAGTAGGCTGCCTGCGTCCCCATGAACGACGTAGCCCTTCCACCGCGCGAAGCCCCGGATTCCCTCATGCTGTACGGCTTCTGGTACCGCGCTTTGCCCGGGCGGGAGATTGGCCCGAATCAACTGCGCAAGACGATGTTGCTGGAGACTCCTCTGGTGATAGGACGGGACCGCCAGGGGCGGCCTTTCGCCCTCCACGACGCCTGCCCTCACCGCGGCATGCCGCTCTCCTACGGTCAATTCGACGAGGAGCAGGTGGAATGCAGCTATCACGGCTGGAGGTTCGACGGACATACTGGGCAGTGCCGCATGATTCCGTCCCTGACCGCCGACCAGAAGCTGAAGGTCGAGCGCATCTACGCCGGCAGCTACGGCTGCGAAGAGCAGGATGACTTCATCTGGGTTTTCGTCTCCGATCCGGCGCCGCCGGGGGCCGGATTCGGGCCGGCTGCGACTCCTCAGATGGCGGCGCCCCGCGTCCCCACATTCAGCGACAAATACAAGCTGGCGTACCTCACCGCCGATCTTCCCTGCACCGTCGATCATGGAATCATCGGGCTGATGGATCCGGCGCACGGGCCGTTTGTCCATCAGGCGTGGTGGTGGCGCAGCCGGCACAGTATCCATGAAAAACGGAAACAGTTCGAACCTATTCCCCATGGCTTCCGCATGAGCGCGCACACGCCCAGTTCCAACAGCGCGCCCTACAAATTGCTGCGCCTCTATGCCGATGCGGAGTCCATCACCACCACCATTGATTTTGTATTGCCCAACCTGCGCCTCGAAACCATCCGCGCAGGCAAGTACTGGTTCTCCTCGCTAACCACGGTCACACCCATCACCCGCAGCCATTGCCGCATTGATGTGGTGGCCGCGTGGAACATCTTCCGCTGGGTGCCGCTGGGACCACAGCTGCTTAAGTTTGTGTTCGCCAAGTTTGTGGAACAGGACCGGCAGACCATGGAGAAACAATCGGAAGGCCTGAAGCACAACCCGCATCTGATGCTGATCGACGACGCCGACCGCCCTGCCAAATGGTACTTCGCGCTGAAAGCGGCTTACCTGGAGGCGCGTCGAACCGGTGGTGAGATGAAACATCCCATGGCGGGACCGGTAATGTTGAGGTGGAGGAGTTGAGAAGCAGGGCTAGTGCATAGCGGATCGAGTGGGCGAATCAGGCGCGATTCATTCGCCACGAGTTACTCTTCAACGCTCACCAGCCAGTCCAACGCTTCCTCGCGCGTCTTGAAGATAGGCAGCTCGCGCTGTGAAAAAGTCTTGAGATGCTCGTGGAAAACCTTGGGCAGGTTCTCCGCGCCCACCCACGCCGAACGCTTCAAATGCGGCCGGTCCATAACCAATACGGGCTTGAGGCGTTCAATCACTCTTCGGTCAAACTGTGTACCCGAAAAGTCAACCAGCAGCAGCACGGACTCGCGAGGTTCAGCCATCAGAAGGGGGAGCGCGACCGGGACAACTTTCTCCAGTTCCTCAGCGGAGCAGTTGGAGCAATCCACCAGAAAGATCTTCTTGCCTTTGTGGTCGAGGAAGCGGACACGGCTTTCCATGCGACACTCCATCCACGGACGGGCGACAATATTCTACGCCCGCCCTGCCTGGCCGCAGACATGAACGGACCTGCTTTTCGGCAGGTCCGCATCTCCACGCGACTTGCTTACTACATTTTCTTCGCCGCCGCCTTTGCTTTGGCCTTCAAGACCTGGTCGGGCGGAATTTCCGTACCGCTGGCATCCACGTAGTGGACGTCAAAGGGCGCTCCGCTGCTGACGTCAAACAGCATGCACGATGCCAGGCAGGTGAACTGATGGACATGCTTCGGCGGCAGATCCAGAAAATCCCCGGCGCGCAGCACGGCTGGAGCACCGTCTTTCATCTCGACCTTGGCGCTACCGGAAATCATCATCAGGGATTCGGTGGCCGTGGCCAGTGCCAGGGGATGGTGCAGCCGGGCTTGGCTTTCAGCAGAAGCACCGCGTCGCCTTTGGACGGATCGCCTTTCTGCACCGCACCCATCGCACACTCCGGAATTCCCGGGAAATTTATGAACTTGCTGGTGATCGCAGCCACGTAAACCGATTTTTCTGCCTCCTGCGCCGGCGCAAACAGCGCGCTCACAACAATTACCACCAGCACCAGACAACAGTTTGCCAAACGCATGGCTATCTCTCCTTTCAAAACGGCACGAAGTATAGCAGTGCGAGAACTACTCAGAACCGGGAACTAGTAGCCGCCCACTGAAGTTAATTTCCCAGCAAGGCGTCCACCACGCCGTACACCTCGCCCAGCGCCGCATCCAGCGCCGCAGCATCTTTGCCGCCGGCCTCAGCCAGGTCGGGACGCCCGCCGCCCTTGCCGCCGACCTTCTGCGCCACCGGGCCAATGATTTTGCCCGCCTGCACGCGGCTGGTGAGGTCTTTAGTGACGCCGACAATCAACGACACGTTACCGTTCGTAGCCGATCCCAGCACCACCACGCCCGAGCCCAGCTTGTCGCGGAGTTGATCGACCAGCGTGCGCATCTGCGCGCGTTCGAGATTGTCCACCCGGTGCGCGAGAACTTTTACGCCGTGGACATCTTTAATCTTGTCGGTCACGGAAGCCACGGTGGACGACGCCGATTTCATCCGCACCGAGTCAAGTTCGCGAGCCAGCCGCTTGATTTCTGCGTCTTTCTTCTCCAGTTCGGCTTTCAGTGCTTCAGCGGGGGACAGGGAGGCCTCTCCGGCAGTGAGTGCGCCATCCTTTCGCGTTCTTTGCGAAAGGGTGGGACCAGCGAAGCTTGATACCACACTCTCCAGCTCATGATCTTTCTGGAAATGCTGCAGCGAGCCCTCGCCGCTGACCGCCTCGATGCGCCGCACGCCCGAAGATACGCTGCCTTCCTTCAACACCTTGATCAATCCGATTTCGCCGGTCTGGGCAGTATGCGTGCCTCCGCAAAGTTCCGTGGAAAAATCACCGATCTTGATCACGCGCACCTTGTCGCCATACTTCTCGCCGAAGAGCGCCATGGCGTGATACTCGTTCACGGCCACGTCGATGGGCACATTCTCGATGACCTCAATTTTTTCGTTGCGCAAAACTTCCTTGTTGATCAGATCTTCGATGTCCTGCAGCTCTTCGTCTTCCACGGCGGTAAAGTGGGAAAAATCAAAGCGCAGATGGTCGGGCGCAACCAGCGATCCCGCCTGCTTCACATGCTTGCCCAGAACTTCTCTCAACCCAGCGTGAAGAAGATGCGTAGCCGTGTGATTACGCATAGTGGCAGTGCGGATTTCGGTGTTGACCACGGCGTCAACTTTATCGCCCACACGAATCGGTTGTTTCGCGGTGACTTGATGCGCGCGCACGCCCTGGATCGGGTAGTAGCAAGCTTTCACTTCGGCGACGACGGTGTTGTGGTCGTCGCTGTAGAACCACCCGCGATCGCCGACCTGCCCGCCGGATTCGGAGTAGAACGGCGTGTGATCGAGGATGACTTCGCCTTCTTCGCCGGGCTTGAGTTCCTGCGCGCCTTGGCCCTTGCTGATGATGGCGAGGACTTCGCAGCCGTTGGAACGGGTCCGGCGATAGCCTTCAAAGGTGGAAGTCGGCAGTTTTTGGTAAGCGGGGTTCGCAGTCTGTTTGGCTGCGCCTTTCCAGGAGGCACGAGCGCGTTCGCGCTGCTCCTGCATGGCGCGGTCAAAGGCCTTGTTGTCAAATGGCACGCCCGCATCTCGATAGGCGTCTTCAATAAAGTCGCGAGGAAGTCCAAATGTATCGTAGAGACGGAATGGCTCGTAATCAACAGGTCCCAGAAGCGCCTCTGCTTCGCCGCGTGCTCGCGTCTCAGCAGTACGCATCGAATGGATCGCATTTGGAGTCCACCTCAGGCTTTTAAGGTGCTGTTCGAGCTTCTCCAGACCAACCTCCATGGTGTGGTGGAATCTGCGCTCTTCCTCAGCGACGACGCGGACCACTTGACCCGAAGCCGTGAGTTCCGGATATACGTCAGACATCATCTTCTGAACTTGCCGAACCATTTCATACAGGACAACTGGTCGTTTTTGCCCAAGTAACCACGCGTGACGCATTGCCCTTCGCATAATTTTGCGCAGGACGTATCCACGCCCTTCGTTCGAAGGCAGAACCCCGTCAGCAATGAGGAAAGCAGTCGCCCTCGCATGATCGGCAATGACTCGCAGTGAGGCCGCCCCAGCTTGTGTGGGGGCGGGTCTCTGACCCGCCCGGCCGGGTCGAAGACCCGGCTCCACATGGCCAGCGGTGGCTCCCGTCAATTCTGCCGCGCGTTTGATCAGCGGGGTGAATAAATCCGTTTCGTAATTCGAGATCACTCCCTGCAGGACCGCCGCCAACCGCTCCAGCCCCATCCCCGTATCAATGGAAGGCTTGGGCAGCGGGTTTAACTTACCGCTGGCATCGCGGTCGAATTGCATGAACACCAGATTCCAGATCTCGACATAACGGCCGCAGTCGCAACCAAATGCGCAATCGGTGTGTCCCTGATCGGAGGCCGCCGGGCCCATGTCGTAGTGAATCTCGCTGCAGGGACCGCAGGGGCCAGTGTCGCCCATCTGCCAGAAGTTGTCTTTCAGGCCGAACTCAAAGATGCGTTCTTTCGGCACGCCCTGCCCCAGCCACAAGTCGTAGGCCTCGGCATCGCGCTGCATTCCGCCTTCACCGTTGAAGACGGTGACGTAGAGCTTGCTCTGGTCGATGCCAAACCATGAGGGCGATGTGATCAGCTCCCAGGCATAGGCGATAGCGTCTTTCTTGAAATAGTCGCCGAAAGAAAAATTTCCCAGCATCTCGAAAAAGGTGTGGTGACGATTGGTGAATCCCACGTTTTCGAGATCGTTGTGCTTGCCGCCCGCGCGCACGCATTTCTGTGAAGTCGTGGCCCGTGCGTAGTCGCGTTTTTCCAGTCCGAGGAAGACGTCCTTGAACTGGTTCATGCCGGCGTTGGTGAACAGCAGGGTGGGGTCGTTCTGTGGAACCAGCGACGAGGAATGCACCTCGCGGTGGCCCTTCTGAACGAAAAAGTCCAGAAATTTGCGACGGATTTCGGAGCCGGTCAGCATCTGAAATGTAGGGATTTCTATCTGATTCTAGCACTGCCGGAAGAGTCCGACGGTAAGCAAGTCCGAGCTAGCCCGGCGCCGAAACGCCGGGCTACTCGCTCCACGGGGAGGAAATTACTTCACCGCATCTTCGGTTTTTTCGGCGCCCTTCTTGACGTCGTGACCCACGGCCTTCACACCCTTCTTGATGCCGTGTCCCGTCTTTTTCGCAGCTTCTCCGGTATCTTTGGCCACATCCTTGGTCGCGTCGGCGGTCTTGTCGGCCGCCTTCTTGGTCACATGGCCGGTATCCTTGGCCACGTCCTTGGTGGTGTCGACAGTCTTGTCCGCCGCCTTGTCCGTAGCATGCGCGGTCTTGTCGGCCGCCTTCTTGGTCGCGTGGCCGGTATCCTTGGCCACGTCCTTGGTGGTGTCGACGGTCTTGTCCGCCGCCTTGTCCGTAGCGTGCGCGGTCTTACTGACCACCTTCTTGGTGCCGTGTTCGGTATCCTTGGCCGCGTCTTTGGTCGCGTCCGCGGTCTTGTCGGCTACTTTGTCGGTCGCCTGAGCGGTCTTCTTGACGACCTTCTTGGTGGTGTGAGCAGTATCCTTAGCTGCGTCCTTGGTGGCGTCCGCAGTCTTGTCGGCTGCCTTGTCGACGTCGGTCTTGACGTCTTGCGAGTAGGCAAACGATGCCAGGCCGAGTAGCATCGCCGCGAGAACTGGTGTCCATCTTGCTGTCATGGGTTCCTCCTGATTGGTGAAACGGGTGACAGGGAGTATCCAGCATTTCTGGCGTAAACGCAACGCTGCGCATCCGAGCGTCCATGGCCTGTTGCGATTGGGTGGGAGGTCAGTTTACGACATCCTAAAATCGCAAGAAGCATAAACCACGAAGGGCACGAAGGTACACGAAGTAAAGCAGGGAAAATCCTTCGTGATACTTCGTGCCCTTCTTGGTTTATGCATCCAGGTGGCGCCGCCCCGGCATCCGTCCTATTCCAGTTCTCCCTGCAGCGCGGCCAGAGTTTCGTCATCCACATCCCATTTTTTCAAAATCGCAAAAATCGCCCTGGGGCCAAACCCGGCGCGCGCCAACTGGCGGAAGATGCGGGCCGCGTCCTTCTGGCTTCCGGGTTTCCGCAAGCGCTTGCGCCGCAAATAATCGCGTGCCTGTTTTTCCTCATCCACCTCGTAGTAGACCGAGTCCACCGCCTTGTCGATAACTTCGCCGTGCACTCCCTTGGCCTTCAGGTCGGTGATCACGCGCCGCCGTCCGAACTTCTCGTTGTCGCGCCGGAACGATGAATACGCAGCAGCATACCTAGCGTCGTTGAGATACCCCTGATCCTTCAGCCGGCGAATCACGAGTTCCACCAGCGTCTTGCCGTATTCGCTGTCGGCATCAACCCGAGGACGCAGCAGCCGCTTCAGTTCCGCCACCGAACGCATGCGCCGGGCCAGCGCGCCCACTGCATATTCGTATAGAACATCTTCGGATTCGGTCTTTTTGGGGCGGGGAAACGGCATGGCAAATCAACGTTAATGCAAAGATGTAAATTGTAAGTAAATTGTTGTAAAAATAGCCCTCTGCTGAGATTAATCGTGTCACTATGGAACTCGCAAGCCACTGATTGCGTACACGAAAGTGGGAGTTCGGGTAAATCGGGCGTTGCAGAAAGCAAGTTTGACGCGCCGTTGACTTTCTCCCCAGGCAATCGTCTATTCCTTAAGAGCGAGTTCAGGAGTTCAAGTCATGCTAACGATTGAGGTCGAGAAAACTGGCGAAGTGGCGGTGGTGCACTGCAGCGGACGATTGGTGCGGGGCGAAGAGGTTCGCACCCTGAGGAATGCGGTGGTTTCGCAGAAGACCACCCGCATCGTGGTGCTGGACCTCTCCCAAGTGGAATTCATGGACGTAGGCGGGCTGAATGTGCTGGTGTCATTGCATCACTGGACGCGCGACCATCGCATCCAGCTCAAACTGGTGCATCCATCGCGGCTTGTCCACGACATGCTGACTCGTACCCGGTTGAACCGGGTGCTCGATATTTCGTCGCTGCGTGATGTTCTGGTCATCCTGAGTGGATCGGATTGTGGTCACTCGAAGTACGCGGCCAGATACTTGAGCCAACCGCACGCCTTGGCGGCAAAATAGCGCTAGCGTCTGGGACGCGTTGCGGGACCTGGCGTGAGTGCAAGAAAGAGGGCGCGCATGAAAGCGCGCCCTTGGTTTTTGATCAGCGAAACTTCAGCGCCCGCCGCTGAAGCCCGTCTGCTGCATGGCGTTGCGGGAAATGTCGCTGGTGGAAGAGACGCCCTGCATGCGCAGCTTAAAGTCGTCTGCGTTGGATGCGTTCTCCAAAGCGGTTTCGTAGTTGATCAATCCAGCCTGGAACAAATCCCATAGCGACTGATCGAAGGTCTGCATGCCGTATTGCGAAGTTCCGGCGGAGATGGCGTCGCGGACTGCGCGCGTCTTTTCCGGAACCAGAATACATTCGCGGATGTACGCGGTATTGATCATCACTTCCACGGCAGGCACACGGCCGTCGCCATCGCAGCGTCGCACCAGTCGTTGACTGATGACGGCGCGCAGCACCGCGGCCAGCTGCAAGCGAATCTGCTTCTGCTCCGGCGGTGGAAAGATCGCGATGATACGGTTGATGGTTTCCACCGCGTCAAGAGTGTGCAAGGTGGAGAACACCATGTGGCCGGTTTCTGCGGCGTGCAACGCCGTGCCAATCGTTTCCAGGTCGCGCATTTCGCCGACCAGGATGACGTCGGGATCCTGACGCAGAGAAGCACGCAGCGCGGCGCCGAATGACGGGGTGTCCACTTCCACTTCGCGCTGGTTGACGTAACCCTTTTTATCGCGGTGCAGGAATTCGATCGGGTCTTCGATGGTAATAATGTGTTCGGCGCGGGTGGAATTGATGCGATCCACCATGGCGGCCAGCGTGGTGGACTTACCGGATCCGGTGACGCCGGTGACGAGAATTAATCCGCGGGGCATTTCGCAAACCTGCTCCACAATCTTGGGCAGATAGAGTTCATCCAGGGCGCGAATCTTGGTGGGAATGACGCGCAGCACCAGTCCCACATTGCCTCGTTGCTGGAAAACGTTCACGCGGAAGCGGCCCAGTCCGGCCACGCCATAGGCCATGTCAATTTCGGTGGTCTCTTTGAATTTCTGTTTCTGGCGCGCCGACATCATGCTGAAGGCCATGGTCAGCATATCCTCGGCGCTGACGCGGGGTTGGTCGGTCAGCGGAGTCAGATCGCCATCGATACGCAGATGGGGATAGTTGCCAACCTTCAAATGCAAATCGGAGGCCCGGCGCTCCATGGCGATGCGCAGCAAATCGTCAATATTCATTCGGCACTTCCCCCAAATAACCTCCCGTATGATGAACCGAAAAGTCACTGGGCCCAAGATGACCTAAGTAACGATGGGAGACGCTGCAGGGACAGGCCTTTGGGACTAGGGGACGGCATAGGGGCGAGCGCCCCCTGGGTAGAACCTGTGTCATACCGAACTGACTCGCAAGCGAGTCCGCTCTCTCCGCTCAAGATGACAAGTGGTAAAAGGGGGTCCGAGCTACCTGCCACTTGCCAGAAACACCTACCACAGGGTAAGCCGGGCGATTGACTTAGTCCACAGACTTAGTCTATCATTCTATCCATGGAAGTGAACATCCACGAGGCGAAAACTCATCTTTCCCGCCTGCTGCAGCGCGTGGCTAACGGTGAGGAAGTCACGATCGCCCGCGCGGGAGTGCCAGTGGCGCGCCTGGTGCCGGTCGTCCAGAAACAGAATGTCCGGCCGCTGGGCTTCGCCCGGGGTAAGGTCTGGGTCGCGGATGACTTTGACGCGCCTTTGCCCGATGACTTGCTCAAGCAATTCTACGGGGGCACGCTGCCCGAACTGATTGACGCCCCTCGCCGCAAGCGCAAATGAAATATCTCCTGGACACCGTGGCGTGGGTTTGGAGTGTCTATGCCGACGAGCGTCTGGGCGACCATGCCCGGGAGATTCTTGCGAACGGCAAGGAAGAAATCTACCTGTCTGCTGCGAGCTCCTGGGAATTGAGCATCAAGATGCGGCTCGGGAAATTAAACTTCCCGGGATCGCCGGCTCAAGTCGTCCCCGCTTTCATGGCGAAGCAGGGTCTTCTCTCAATGGCGGTGACTCATCTGCATGCAGTGAAAGTGTACGACTTGCCGCCCCACCATTCCGATCCCTTTGACCGCCTGATCATTGCTCAAGCGATGGTGGAGGGAATGGCGGTGCTAACCTCGGATCGCGTTTTCGAAAAATATCCCATTGACGTGATCTGGTGCGGAAAATGACGGCTTGGCGGATTGAAGTGGCAAGAACCACGTGGGGACAGCCGCCCTCGGCTGTCTGGGCGAGCAGGGGCTCGCCGAGTCAGGAAATCGTTAGCATTCTAGAGTCGAGGCAGACTTGATATCGCGGAGCTACGCTCCGCCGGACAGCCGAGGGCGGCTGTCCCCACTGGTTCTTGCTACACGCCCACCGGCTGCTTGCTGCCCACAGGCACCGGCGTCAGCCAGTGATGGCGGTCCGCTTTCTCCCCACGGATAATCGCGTAAAACTCCTTCTGAATCGCTTTGGTGATCGGGCCCATGACGCCCTTGCCCACATTGATCTTGTCCACGGAACGGATGGCTGTGACCTCGGCCGCGGTGCCGCTGAAGAATGCTTCGTCCGCCAGATACAGCAGTTCGCGCGGGATGCACTGTTCGACCACTGGAATGTCCAGATCGCGGGCAATCTGCATGACTGAATCACGCGTGATTCCGGGTAGAACGGAATTGCCCAGGGGCGCCGTCTGCAGCACGCCGTTGCGCACCACGAAGACGTTTTCTCCCGAACCTTCGCTCACGTAGCCGTGGGCATCAAGCGCAATACCTTCCACGTAGCCATTGACGATGGCTTCCATCTTGATGAGCTGCGAGTTCATGTAATTGGCGCCCGACTTCGCCATGGCGGGCAGTGTATTGGGAGCAATGCGCGTCCAGGAAGAGACGCAGACGTCGACGCCATGCTGGGCATCCGTCCCCAGATACTTGCCCCAGGGATAATTGCAGATGTAAACCTCGGTCGGCGAATTGAACGGATTGACTCCCGCTTCACCGTATCCGCGCAGCACGATCGGCCGGATGTAGCACGGCCAGACACCATTGTTCTTCACCACGTCGGTCACGGCGGCGACCAGTTCCTCCCGGGAATAGTCCACTTCAATGCGATAGACCTTGGCCGAATCCAGTAGCCGCTGCATGTGCTCGTTCGCCCGAAAGATGGCGGGGCCACTGGGCAAGGCGTAGCAACGAATCCCTTCAAACACCGAGGACCCGTAGTTCACCACGTGCGACATGACATGAAGTTGGGCGCTGTCCCATGGAATGAGTTTGCCGTTATGCCAGATTTTCTCGGTCTTCTGAATCGCCATGAACACTCCTACGGACTACGAGAATTATAACTGAGGCTGAGGGGCGTTCGTATGGCGTCTGGGTGGACGGAGGCGGTTACACAGGTAACTGTCTATTCCGGGAAGTTCATGCGGCGCAGCAGGTCTTGAAAGCGCGGTTCGGATCGCAAGGTCGGGCCTTCCGGGTAAGAATTTAGTTCGAATCCGCCGGGTCGCTCTCGAGATTACGCTGCTGTTGTCTCCGCAACTTCCCGGAAATCAGCACCATCGGAAGTCCGAACAACAACAGCCAGCCGGCATATCCCAAGGTCGCCAGCGGGGCGGCATAGGACGTTTGAAAGTCTTCCGCCAGTTTGACCCGGCTCGGATTGCCGGGGTCGTAGGCGATCGTAGTGTGGCGGCCTGAAGAAAAACGCTGATACCAATCAATCATCTCGCTCCGGGCCGACTTCTTGTAGCCGATGTCCGCTTGCGACTCATAGGGACGTCCGTTTGCCTGGAAACGAACCGTGCAATGGAACCCGAAAATCGGGCTGGGCCGAGTCTGAGAGCGGGTGTTACTTTGCAGGAACTCCGAGTAGACCGCGCTGGTTACGATTTCAGCATCAGTGCGTCTCCAGGAACTAAGCAGCGAATATTGGTTGCAGGCCACCCAAGTACTTAACACTGCCAGCGCGGTCGCGCAAAACACCATGCCGTCACCGCCCAGAGCGGTTAATAGGCTGACCAGGGCTTTCAGTTGTACATCGGTGGAAAGCGGGGGAGGAGGCGGCGGCGCAGACGGACGAGGCTCTATTCCGAGGTGTATAGGCTCTTCCGGCCTGGTTCCTAATCCCATACACTCTATCCTATGAAAAAGGATGTCAAGGAAAAAAGCGTCTCCCCGCCCCTCTGAGAGATGCGGGAGTGGTGACTTACATCCAGCCCCACCTCATTCCTCACCTCATACTTAGAGGGGCTATTGGTTTGGTCGCTTTGGCTCGCCGCACTTTCCGGCGGCGATGCCAACCCCACTTGCTTGTCCCAACTCGACGGTTTCATGAAGTCAGTGGCGCACGACGCCGTTCGGTTGCGAAGCTACGCAAGCTTAAGCGTTGGCTTAATTTGCCAACCATGATCCTATGTGAGGCTCGAGGCCTATAGCTTTTTTCGGTTATCCGAGGGGGCATAGGATTGAGTCGGAGACTCGGTGCTGGACTACCGCACCCAGAGTGCCTGAATGAGCGAATGGATACTCTCCCTCGAACCGGAGCATCGCAAGAACCGATTGGCTACCACCGAGGCATGAAAACCTGGGAGATCACCTGGGTTCTATTCGATGCTCAAGCGGCTTGCGTCTTCAGTTGTTCGACGTCGAAACGTTCCTCCTTTTTCCAAAGTGTTAACGTAATGGCCGCGATCTTGCGCGCCAGTGTCAGACGCGCCATCTCCGGCTTCATGCCCTTGGCCAGCAAAGTCGCGTAGAAATCGTGGAATGGTCCCGTACCACAACTGGCCCGGGTGGCCGCGCTCTTGAAGATCTCTTTCATCTCATGGTTGTGATTTTGATTCAGCCCACGAACCTGCTGGGGTTTCTTGGAGCGTTGCACATGTCCGCTCACAAAGCGGTATTGCGCACTGTCGTGGGTCGCAATGCCCAGCCCACTGTAGGTCCATAGTTGCCGCTTGCTGCGAAACCGGTGCGGGGTTTGGATCAGCCCGATTAAACGGGCGGCTCGAATTGGACCGATGCAGGGAATCTGGCGCAGCAGTTTCGCGGCCTTATGTTTCCGGCTCTCGGCTAACAACTCGGGTCGCACCTCTCGCCGCAAGGCCTGCAATCCATCCAGTTGTTGATAGAGCAACTCCGCGCGGCGGCGCACCCCGGCTTGCGGAATCTTGCTCAACCATTCCTCTCGAGCGCGCGCAGCATAGACCTGGGTGCCGGCACAGGGAATTCCCCAACCGCGATACAGCGCCTTCCGTCGATTCATCACGCGGGTCAAATCTTTGCTGATGTTCTGATAACTGCGCCCCAACTCGCGTAGCGTCCGTAGTCCGTTTTCCCCGTGGTAGACCGCTCGCAGCATCCCGGTACGTAACAAGTCGGCCAGCTTGTGCGCATCCACCTTGTCGCTCTTGCTGCCCTCCTTTAACAAGGCATTGCGCCGCGGATTGCAGACCACAATGTGCTGCACCTGCGGTTGCAGCAGATCATACAGCCAGGCGGCCCAGGTGCCTTCTTCCCAGGTCACATGCAGCTCGCCCCGTAGACCGTGGAGAAACTGCAGAATGCTGCTGGCTTTGGTTTCGATCACCGACTCCATCACCAGCTTCCCGCTTTCATTCAGGACGGCGATCACAATGGCTTCCTTGTGGACGTCCATTCCGATATATTTGACCTCGTAACTCATTTGAGTTGCCTCCTTGGGGGGGAAGTATCCGTGCTAACCCTTATCTTTCCCCTCAGGGTCAAAATGCCATTCTCTGGCCGACTTGCCTATGTCCTTCTGTGGTCCTCTCACACCCGATTCACCATCGCAGTTACTCCCAAGCGCCGCCGTAGCGGAGCGAAGCCCTGCACAGCGTAGCGCAGCGGAGGCGGCGCCCTTCGCCGCTTAGCAGGGCACTCTTTCATAATGCATTGACATGGACGACGTAAGTCGCGAACGATTCAGCGCTGCCGCTGCGCAAATGCAGAGTGCGGGTTTCAGCGATGTGGAAGAGAAAGGGACCTCTTTCGGCAACCTGACATCTCAAAGTATGAGCAAACTCCGAGACAGCATCTCCCGACTTTCCGGGTTGATCAATTCCGCCCGACGAAAGGGTACAAGAAAGTGACCGGTCCTACGGGCACCCTCTGTCAAATAAATACGGAGCCGCACCCCTCCGCAACATTTGTGGCGACCGGGACGACTCCAAAAGTTCAGCGGCTGACTTGAGTCGATTACTTCAAGTCTGCGTTAGAACGCCGCTACGCGGCGACTTTCTTCTCGGCTACCCTCTCAGCCACCTTGGTCTCGATGACATTTCTGATCAGACGGCGAGTGCGTTCAACAAAGGCGAGCGTATCCGCAAGGCAGCTTTCCAAAAGTACACCGACACCGTAGTGGCCCGTCATGTCGGCTGCCGCAATCAGCGTTACGTACTCCGCGATACGAAGGTGGATCAGGTGGTTAGCCTTAGCCAGGATGAACAGATGCCTTGCCACAGGAGACTCGATCTCAGCGAGTTCCTT
>DASZHW010000045.1:0-2578 GCA_035937515.1 Terriglobales bacterium
TTTCTTCCAATCGGCACCCTGCTCTTCGGCCACCACCAGGTACATCGCCCATAGCACTGAAGCGGGCGAGTTGATGGTCATCGAGACCGTGGTTTTTTCCAGATTGATGCCGGCGAAGAGAATTTCCATGTCCTCGAGAGAATCAATGGCGACGCCGCACTTGCCCACTTCGCCTTCGCTGGCCGGATGGTCAGAGTCGTAGCCCATGAGCGTGGGGAGATCGAAGGCCACCGACAGTCCACTCCCACCACTTTCCAGCAAGTATTTATAGCGCTGGTTGGTTTCTTCCGGCGAGGCGAAGCCGGAGAATTGCCGCATGGTGAAAAGCTTGCCGCGGTATCCGCTGGCGTGAATGCCGCGGGTGAACGGCGGCTGCCCGGGATAACCCAGATATTTTTCCGCGCTCCAGTCTTCGGGCAGATCGGCAGCAGTGTACAGCCGGCGAACCGGAGTGCCAGAAATTGTGCTGAAACGGGCGTGGCCGTGCTCGTCGCGATTGATGCCCGTGTTCGCGCCGATCGGCTTTTCCGGGGCTTTTTCCAGGGTCGGCAACAGCGTTTTTTCTGCCCAATCCTTTTCGCCCTGGGAGGGATGCCGCCCCTCAAATACATCGGCGATCGGGCTTTCAGCGACTTGTGGCTTGGAAGGCTTCTTATCGGGCATAGTGAACCCTGCCTGTGCTCGATCATAGAAGAGCGTGTTGGCCGGGGCAAGGCACCAAGGTGCGGGTGGTGCGGGTGCCCCATCCTTTTAGTTCGCGAATAAGGATGGGTGATGGAAATCACTACTGCACCGGCGTGAGGGGGCGCCTCGTGACATGAGAAAACAATCCCAATGGAGAGGGTCAGTGGAATCCCACCCTTCAAAATCGAAGGGTGGGGCAACCGGCACCCGGCTTCTGGGGTCGGGGAGCACGAGCGGAGGCGCTCGCGCCTACATACATTGAACCGGCTATGGTCCTGCGACCGGCGGGGTGGGTGGACCGTCGTCGCTGTCTTTGGTCTCGGGCTGCGGCGTGCCCGGAGGAAGTACGTTTGCCTTGGTAAGTCCGTCGCCGTCGCCCAAAGCCCGAGTCGTCACCGTCACGCCAGACTGCTTCCGCAGCTCTCTAAGAATGTCTTGACGGTCGTGACCGGCATACTCGCGGGCAAAACGAGTAAGGGCCTCGGTCAGGATATCGTGGTGATGCAGCGTCTCCAATCCCGGCTCGCGTGTAATGTTCAGCCACAGGCGGTGCACTAGATGGACGTCTTCGGTTTTCAATGACGGCGTATGTGGACCGATGTGGAATGTGTCCACTTTGAGGTCAGGATAAACAACCTGGAAAATAAATTGCCGCTTGGGCTCGGGCATCGCCTCCCAGGCATGGCCCAGATAGAAAGCCTGTTCCTGGGCGCTCATTTTGCTCGAGATGCCTGAGACCACGGCGGACGCTTCCAGATTGTTGGCGGTCTGTACAATCGCCGACCAGGGGTCGCGGGCAGGCACAACCAGCAGCGAAACATGCTTGCCAAAGCCTTCGGCCACCGACACCGCGCGCGTAAACAGCTGCTGCTCGTAGTCACTGAAGATCTGCTCGGTAGAAAGATCGTAGGCCGCCGAGCCGAACTGGCTCACCCGCGCTGACATGACTACGATGTCCTGCTCCTTGGTGTCGATGCGCTCCAGCGCCCACCTCAGGTGGTTGAGCGTGTTGTAGTCGCGGACCGTCACCATCACATTCCCGGCACGGATCCCCAGGCCGGAGCGCTCCACCGTATCACTTTGCAGGAGCTGGAAGTGTTCCTTCATGTGCTGCTCGGCCGCGGCGTGCTTACTGCGGTTGACGCGTTCCGAAACTGTGAAGATCACGAAGAAAGCACCGGCAAAAGAGAGGCCAGCAATCGTGGCAATCGACTTGGTGAACAGGTTCAGGATCGCCGTGCACAACAGCACAAGAAAGACCGAGAACAGTCCAACCGGCAACTCGTGGCCGGCGATGGTCAGGTTGGGTGGCACCTTCCATCCCCGTTCGCCTTTGTACTTGATGCGCAACACCAGCATGGCCAGGCTGTTGAAAGTGAAGCTCCAGATCACTCCGAACGCGTACGCCTCGCCCAGAAGATAGACATTGCCGTGGCTCACCAGGATGGTAAAAATCTGGAGCAGTACCACCAGGTTGACGATCCGGTAGGTGGTGCCGAATCGCGGATGCGGCTGCCGGAACCAGTCGGTGAGAACCCCATCCTCCGAAATGCGGTTGAGGACGCCATTGGAACCGATGATGGCTGTGTTGACCGCGCCCGACAGGATCAGGAAACCCACCACTACCACAAAGGCACGAAACGCCAGCCGCAGCAGCAGGGGCCCGTACTGATACATGGCCAGCCCGGCAATGAGGTTGTCCTTGTAAATCGGGACTCGCACCGAGTCCGGAATAATCATCACGAACAGTAACGCCGTGAGCCCGGTAAAAACGAAACTGTAGACCGCGATGATGATGGCCGCGCGCTTCAGGTTCTTCAGTTTGGGATGGGCCAGTTCGCGGTTGACCTGAGCCAGCGATTCCTCGCCGCTCATGGCCAACACGGAATGTCCA
>DASZHW010000046.1:0-1721 GCA_035937515.1 Terriglobales bacterium
TCCCCTTCCCCGCGCTTCACCGCACCGTTGCCCGCTTCAATTTATCCAGCCTGCTCATCGCGGTACGCATTCGGACTCTGGCCGCACGCCTGCACTTGTGGCACACTAGCGCACGTAAGATACGTCAAATACCCTTATAAAACGCGTGGTTTTAGAGATGGGCGCCTGGGCGTTGGTACTTTTGTTGGTACTCTTGGGCCCAGGACCCAAGACCCTGGTTTCTCGTCAAATCGATCGGCAACCCCGGCCGAGGGTCGAACGCGGTTCACCGCTTCACGGCGTGTCCTCGGGCACGTAATCGCGCAGCTTGCCGTGATGCAAAGGCGCTGAGGCCCCTGGCGGGCTACATTCCGTCTATGACGACGTCGGCTCTGTCAAGACACACTTCTCCGGGCACTTGCCTGGAAGTGTTTTTTCTTTAACCCGGAATCTTTTTCCTGCGACCAAGGTTCGTGCTCGAATCGTTCGATGGAACCGCCGAGGTTCCACCAACCATCTATTCGATCCCAACCCGCGTCAGGACCATGATTCTTTCTTCAAACTCCCCAACACTTTGGGGAGGCAGGATGCCCAACCAATAAGCCGGTCTTAACCACGACCACGGAATGTGCCGGGCTGTCCTGCATGCGAACCCTGGATCAACTGCGCGTAGTTCACCTGCAAGCGCAGCATCCAGTACAACCTCACTGCCAGCTTCCGTGCCATGGCTACTTTCGCCAGCGCACGACACTTTCGCTGGGCCAATCGTTGATAGGCGCGATGCATCTCCGGCTCATGCTGCACCGCACTCTGCGCCGCTTCCACCAGCAAGCCACGCAAAAACGGACTGCCTTGTTTGCTGATGTGTCCGAGCCGCTGCTTGCCTGCGCCGCTGGAATACTCGCTGGGAATCAGCCCCAGGTAGCTGGCGATCTGTTTGCCCCGCTGGAAACGCTCGGCCGGCCCTATCGTCAGCGTGAAGGCCAGCGCCGTGACCGGTCCTACGCCTGGATGCGTCAGCAATCGCCGTGCCGCCGGCCGCACGTAAGCCTGCTCGGCCACCGCACGGTCCAGTTCTGCGATCGACGCCTCCAGTTGATCGAGCAGCTGCAGCAACTCTGCTCTCCGCCGGCTGGCCCAGGGCAGTAGCGGCAACGACTCCAGCTGCTTTCTTCCCGCCGCGCTCCACAGCTTCTTCTTCCGTTGCACGCCCTGATTCAGCGCCAGTGCCTGCAACTGGTTCTTCACCTGCGTGCGCATGCGCACCAGCTTGTGACGATGCAAAAGCAACTGCCGCCCGTCCCGCTCGGCCGCCGTGGGCACCCAGATCCGCGGAAAACGATCCTCCGCCAGAAGCTTCAGCAGCAGCTCGGCATCTCGCCGGTCGGTCTTCTGCTTCCGCTCGCAACTGGCGCGAATCTTCGCCGCATCTCCGATCCACACTTCGTGTCCCAACTCCGCCAGCATCCGCTCGAACCACTGGGACTGCCCGCTGGCTTCGATCCCCACTCGTGCCGGCCCTTCCAGACCCGCATAAAAGGCCCGCACTTCCTCCTTTCTCTCATGACTCAGCGCCTTCTCCACCATCTCTCCGGTCGCCAAGTCCAGTACCGCGATCTGCTGGTAGCCCGGATGAAAATCGCAGCCTATAATCTTCATTTCGGCTCCTTTCTCCCGAGCCTTGGTCGCTGATCACGCCAAGTCTACCCGGGTCCAAGGAGCCGATGTCGTTATGAAATCAA
>DASZHW010000047.1:0-2634 GCA_035937515.1 Terriglobales bacterium
CTACCCGCCGAAAGGCACGGATGATCTAACGGTGGCTAAGGCGGATGGGTCCGATCAGCACGTGGTGGCCAGCCGTAAACTCCCTACGAGGTACGCCTCGTCCTGGTTCGGCAACAGTGCCGGCCCCGGCTGGTCGCCCGACGGTCGCACTATCGCCACGCTCGCCTCCGAGGGCATGGGTGCCGCTGGCTGGAGCTTGGTGGGTGTGCCGGTGGCAGGCGGAGCGGAAAAAACAATTTCGGCCAATAAGTGGTCCAGTTCCGGCCGCGTTGCCTGGCTGGGGGACGGCAGCGGGCTCGTCCTCGATGCGTCCGATCAAAGTTCCGGCCTTGCGCCACAGCTCTGGTGTGTCGCTTATCCCAGCGGCCAGGCGCGCCGCATCACCAACGATTTGAACCGTTATTTCGGAGTGAGTCTGACGGGCGATTCGAGCGCCCTGGTCACCGTTCAGAGCGAAATTTCCTCTTCGATTTGGGTTGCTCCGCAGGGCGATGCCAATGCTGCCCGCCGCCTTACATTCGGAAGCGGGACCGGCGAAGGTCTAAACGGCGTTGTCTCTCTGCCGAACGATGGCGTTCTCTACACCTCAAACGCTGCCGGACACAGCGATATTTGGAGCATGAGCGCGGACGGCAGCAACCCTGCGCAGTTGACGATGAATGCGGGCAATAACACCGGTCCAGCCGTTTCTGCCGATGGCCGAATCGTCGTTTTTTCTTCCGACCGCAACAGTCACCGAAATATCTGGAGCATGAATATTGACGGCAGCAGCCCAAGACAGCTTACCAACGGAAATGCCGACTTCACCCCGCAGATCACACGCGACGGAAAGTGGCTGCTGTATCAATCCGATTCCGCCGGGAAACTGCGGACCTTGAAGCAGCCGCTCAACGGAGGTACGCCTCAGCCGCTCATCGAACGTACTGCCACCAATCCGACAATCTCTCCCGACGGAAAGTGGGTCGCAATTTACGCTTTCGACGAAGCCGCAGGCCGATTTGAGATCGCCTATATGCCCATTGAGGGCGGCGAGCCAGCCAAGCTGTCCTACCAGGTTAACCCCGCGTATGGGTGGTCTCCAGATAGCAAAGCATTGTTGTACGTGGATTACCGAAATGGGGTTTCGAACCTGATGAGCCAGACCCTCGACGGCCACCCGCCCAAGCAGATCACAAACTTCACCGAGGGTACAATCTTCAATTTCGCCTGGTCCGCCGACGGCAAGCAACTGTTCCTGGCGCGCGGCGCAATCAACAGTGACGTAGTCCTGATTAACAATGTGAAGTAGGCAGGCCGCGCGATGAAACTCAAAAGCCAAACGGTCACTCCTCTTGGACGCCGCTTCGAGCACGCGCTGCTGTTTGCCACCCGCAAGCACGCGGGCCAGCACCGCAAGGGCACAGCCGTCCCCTATGTCGCGCATCTCTTGAGTGTCGCGGGCCTGGTGCTCGAAGTCGGCGGGGATGAAGACCTTGCCATTGCCGCGCTTTTGCACGATGTAGTGGAAGACTGTGGCGGCGCGCCCATGCTTCGGGAAATTCGTCGCCGCTTTGGCAAGCGCGTGGCTCACGTCGTGGATGGCTGCACCGACACCGATCTCGATCCCAAACCACCGTGGCGGCAACGCAAGGAAGACTACATCGCGCATCTACGAACTGCCGACGCCGACACTCGGTTGGTTTCCGCCGCCGACAAACTGCACAACGTCCGCTCCATCGTCGCCGCCTATCGCGAGATTGGCGACCGAGTCTGGGAGCGCTTTCATGGAAAACGTGACGGTACGCTGTGGTACTACAGGGCCTTGCTGGATGAATTCCAGCGCAGGAAATCAAGCCCCCTGATCCGCGAACTGGAACGAGCCGTCATCGAACTGGAAAATGTGGTTGCGTCCGGCTAGACCAGTTTCACATCCGCGGCATTCCCCCCTAACAACTGTCATCCCGAGCGCCAGCAAGGGATCCAGGTGCTTGCTCGTACGACCGGTATATCAGCGCCGGCAAGCACCTGGATCTCGCGCTGGCGCTCGGGATGACAAGTGGGTTTGGGCCACACGATACCTGAAACACGCTCGGAATAACCAAATCCCATCCGGTGCCTTTCGTAACGTTACCTCCCACAAAAACGCTGGCAAAACGACCCGCTTCAGCCTGATCCTGTAATGTCCAGAATTTTCGGAGCCCGCCAACACCTATGCCACGCATGATCGATGTCATCCGCTCCTCGGGGGCCAACTCGAACGTGATGCAAACCGCCGCCCGAGGCGCGCTCTCCGTTCCCCCTCAGGAGATGCTCGAAATCCTGGTTTACCTGGCAACTCAGACCAAAATCTTCGCCGAGCGTGCCCGCCTCACGCTGGCGGGATGGGACCAGACCTCTTCCCTGAAAGCCGCAGCCGATCCGCGAACCCCCAAAGAGGTGCTGACCTACCTGATCACCCCGGGAAATCTTCGGCCAACGTTGCTTCCCGCATTGCTGGAGAACCCCTCGGTCTCCGAGACATCGCTGGCCGAACTCGCCGCCGCGGCTTCTCGTTACATGCTGGAAACCCTGGTCAAGAGCCCGCGCATCAGCCAGTCCCAAACCATTCTGAGCGCACTCAGCTCCAACCCGCACTTGAACCCAGCTCAATCGTCG
>DASZHW010000048.1:0-74583 GCA_035937515.1 Terriglobales bacterium
TCCGTCCGGCTGCGCTCGCATGGCTCCGCCGGACGAAGCCGCTTCTTCCGGTGGTAAGAGTGTGATTGCAGGTGTAGTGTTGGAGAACCCAAAACCGGAGAAAGTCTCATTATCCCTGGACTAAAGATGGGGGGCAGGTCATATTACCTCTTCGAAAGCTCCCCGTCGAAATGACTTTCAACATCTTCACGACTAAGCGGATTTCCTGCTTTGGTCAATACGACAGAATAGACCACCTCATTACCTGCAAGCTGAGCAGTGATAAATGCCCCGTCTTCCGGCAGTTCTTGGTAGATGAATTTCACTTTTCTGCCGTCTTCAAGTGTTTTGATCCACTCTTCGTCTGGCATTTTCGTATCTCTTCGGGCGAGATCAGAGTATGTCGCGAGTATACGTTGTTCGGTGTCAGAAATCGCAGATGGAGAATGAAGAGTCGCCCTCTCGGGATCTCATTCGAACGGGGGAGAACGTCTGGAACTCCCGCTGTGCTGTTTGCATCAACCCAACAACAACCTGAGCTACCGCATTTAGCCAAAGGTGGGTATTCCCTTGACTCAGGTAACCCCTACAGATTGCGGTTTGGCGTTGGCCTTCCCTGAAGTCGGGTGGACGATGCGGTAATAAGTGACAGGATCGACGGCCACTGCTTGCTGCGCGAGGCGAAAGAAGAGCTTGCCTCGACTCTGGGATCGCCGTCGGTTGAAGCGGAATGTGAACTCGTCCAGATAGTAGTCGAGGTGCTTATGACTAACGGCTCCCTGGTGCGTTCCGATCAACCACCGTTTGAGCAGGGAGATCACGCGGTGAACCCGTGGCATCAGCTCCGATGGAGTCTTCTTCTTGCCGCGCAGAAACGTAACCTGGTGCTTATAGCCCTTAGCCTCCAACGGTAGGTAGCCCAGCCAGCCGTCGGTGTGGATGACGCTACCTGGTGCGACCGAATCCTGCACAAAGGGAATCAGGCTTTCGGCCGAAGCGTCTACAATCTGGCGCATGCGAATCCGACCGAGCCCCAGCCCGTCTTCTTGAGCGGCAACGATAATCAGTGCTTTCTTCAAATTGAGCCGGCCGGGCAAGCCCTCTTCCAGACCGCCGATATAGCATTCATCCACCTCGACTCTGCCCGTGAGCAAATCACGTCCCGGTCTGACCATGGCGCGGCGCAATTTATGCAGCATCGTCCAGGCTGTCTTATATTTTTTCAGCCCCAGCACTCGTTGCAGTCCCAACGCGCTGGCCCCGTTCTTCTGGGTGGTCACCCACCACATGGCGCGAAACCACACGGGCAACGGAGTCCGCGTGTCCTGGAAGATCGTTCCCGCGGTGACCGACGTTTGGCATCCACATGCGCCACACTCCCACAAACCTCGCACCGGCCACGCTTTCTCCGATCTGCAGCGGGGACAGCGGAAACCGGCCGGCCACCGGAGTCGTGCCAAGTACGCCCGACACGCCTCTTCGGTGGCAAAGTTCGCCTCCAGCTCCATCAGATTGCGAGGATATTCTTCCGCCACCGCCGCATACTAGCTATTGGGCCCACCTGAGTCAAGGGCATACCCATCTAGCCAAATTAACTGTAGAACTGTGCAGTTTGGACCAGCCGAACCATTCTTTCCAAGCCTATGCTGTACTTATCGAGATTACAGGCGCAACGGAGGGCGTTGCTCTGGCCTCTTGGAAAGAAAGCAATGGAATATGACCCATATCACCGACAAGCCGCTACCCAAACTACGTAAAGCTCCCCAACCGCCCCTGTCACACCTCGGAGCGACTCCCGACTCCGACCGTGCCAAGAAGCCACGCCTCGTCGAGCCCTCTGCCACCGGCCAGGAATTGAATCCCGGAGATCGCGTCGAGGGTTTGGGCAACTTCGGAAAGCCGACTGGAGAATTCGGCACAGTTGAGCAAACTAACGAAGATGACGCGGTCGTCAAGTGGGATGATGACGGTCGTATGAGACTCCACCAACCGTGGCTCAAGAAAGTATAGCCCGCAACGCTTTTTGCGACCGCCGCAGACCGTAACTCCATGAATCTCAATAGCCCCAAGCCAGTTTACACGTTTGGGATAAGAACCCAATTATGAGCAAAAGTGAACATCTTTGGTGCCACGGCATTCTGATAGAATTTCTAAGAGTGTGATTCCACGCTAGGAGAGCCATTGATGGCACCCACCGTGTCGGCGAAGAAAAGGCGCGACTTCGACCCCAAGAAATTCCTTGCCACTATCGGCAAAGGTAGGAAGGTCGTGACCTTTTCCCGGAAGCAGACAATCTTCACGCAGGGGGAAGCGGCGGACGCGGTCTTCTTTATCCAGCAAGGCAAGGTAATGCTCACTGTCGTATCCAAGATTGGCAAGGAAGCAACCCTGGGCATATTGAGCGAGGGAGAGTTTTTCGGAGAAGGTGGTCTGGCGGGGCAGCCTCTACGCATGGGGTCGGCAACCGCGATGACAGATTGCGAACTCATGCGAATCGAGAAGAAAGCAATGATGCTTGCGCTGCACCAGGAACACGCATTGTCTGATTTGTTTACGGCATATTTGTTGGGACGGAACATCCGATACGAAGCGGACTTGGTTGACCAACTCTTCAATTCCAGCGAAAAGAGACTGGCTCGGGTTCTGCTGTTGCTTGCTCACTTCGGCAAGGAAGGCGTGCCCGAAACTGTAGTTCCCAAGATCAGTCAGGAGACTCTGGCAGAAATGGTTGGAACCACGCGTTCGCGGGTCAGTTTTTTCATGAACCGGTTCAGGAAATTGGGGTTTATTCACTACGCCGGAGGTGAAGAGGGCGGGTTACAGGTTCACAGTTCACTGCTGAACGTTGTTCTCCACGATTAGCTTCCGCGCCGCAATCCCAAGGCACGGTTCAAGAAGACAGATGAGCAAATCAGGCCAACCCACAACTGGCGCTGGAGACCTCCTTTTTCAGTCAGGCGTCAGCAGAAAACCATGCACCATCCCGTTTAATACCCCCGCCCCTGTAATCTCCCCGCTGAATCTATTCCGCTGGCTCTTCTTCGCTTTATTTGCCATCTTCATTCCCCTTTTTCATATTTCCTGTTGGTGTAGAAAAAGCAGAGGGAGAAGTGGCAAAAAGCTCTCCCCCTGCCCACAGGGTTATTGGCCTTGACTCTCAGGAGCCTTCTCGCTGCTGGCAATGTAGTTTTCGAGCGCCTCTTTGATTACCGCTTTAACCGACTGCCCACTCTGTTGCGAATATTCAAGGAGCTCCTTGTACTGATCCGGCTCAATCGTGATTGTTCGTGTTTCTTTCATTTTTATCCTCCAAGTTGGTTTGATGAAGCCCAATTCTCGCCATAATCTCGCCTCTAATCTCGACAATCCCAACTCCGTTTTTTATTCACCAATCTAGTCACCATTCGTTGCCGAATGAGAGCCATTCCCCCCAACTGATGGTATGTTGTCCGCTCTATGTGATTGAATCCGCTAGGCAAGATGTAGGTAGAAGGAGATTAGGAAACCGGTGCTCTATCCATTTGAGCTACGGGGCCCAGCACGATCAGGTTAGCATGTGGCCAGCGGCGCGGAAAACGGCTTGCCACCAGATCACGCCACCTTCTGCGCTAGATAGACGTAACGCAACAGGCGCCTCTCCTGAGTCAGGGTGTGTACACAGCAGAGAAATTTCTGGATGCCTTCAAAAGTTGCCTCGCCCTCTGCGGCCGTGAGATGGTCTTTTCTTTTTTCGCGCGCGTGATGCCACCGCTCGGCGATTCGGGCCGCATTCTCGGTCGTGTCGCCCACTGACAGCAATCGAAAGCCTGCGCGTTCCATCAACCGTTCATTTTCTCCGGGCGGGCTGAATACGTAGTAACCGATCGAACTGCGCGTCATGATTTCCTGGTGTGACACCATTCCACCAATCACCAGCGCGTCGCTGAACAGTATCCGGCCTCCTGCTTTGAGCACGCGCCACAGTTCACGAAACACCGCGGGCCGCTCCGGCACGTGACATAGAACATCGTTCGAGAAGACCGCGTCGAAGCTCTGATCCTGAAAGGGAAGGGCCTTGGAAACGTCGCACTGCTCAAAGCTCACACGGGATTCCATATTTCTGGCCCGCGCAAGCTGGCTCGCGTTGGCCACACCCGGCCCATTAATGTCCACCCCGATCAGGCGACAGCCCACTACCTCGGCAACCTGCAAGGCATAACGGCCCGATCCGCACCCGATCTCCAACAGTCGAGACTCGGACGTGAGCTGCAAAAGTCGCGGAATTTCGCTGGACTCCTCTGTCGTTACCCAACTCGTCTGCCCAAGATCCTCTCCGTAAGTCTCGATGCGCACTTCCCGGTACACATCCAGCTCGTAGTTGCCATAGGCGTTGTCATAGAGCTTCACTGCCTGGGACATGCGTGGCCTCTTTCGTTCTGGTGATCCTGAATGTTATCAGGACGCCAGTCCCCAAACGGCAGCCCCATACCAGCCTCCAGGACGCGTCGGGTTCGCCGATTTCGCTAGAACGGATACACTAGTCTGCGCAGGAACTCCGGTGCCCGGAGGGCATGACATGACGTGGCGCCTGACCAGTTCATTCTTCCTGATATATTTCCTCCTCACTATCAGCTACGCCCAAACAACGTCTGGCCAGGTCGAGGGCAAGCCCGGCAAGAATTTGCTGCTGGTGGTGAACCAGGGCGACCAGAGCATGAGCTTTGTGGATCCCGAGGCTGGGGTCGCGATCGGCAAGGTGAAAACCAACGAAGTGCGGGCTCACGAAGTGACCACTTCTCCCGATGGCCGCCTGGCTTATCTGCCCATCTATGGCAACTCGGGCGTGGGAAAGCCGGGAACGGACGGACGCTCGGTGGAGGTCGTTGACCTCGACAAACGCAGTATCGTGGGCACGATTGATCTCGGACGCCCGGTCCGGCCCCACTGGGTGAAGTTCGGTCCCGACGGCCTGCTCTACGTCTCGGCCGAGCTCGATAAATCGGTCGACGTGCTTGATCCTCGCTCCCGGCAGCGAATCGCCTCGATTCCGACCGACGCACCTGAGTCGCACATGGTCGTCATTTCCCCCGACGGACATCGTGCCTACACCGCCAACGTCGGCGCCGGATCCGTCTCGGTGCTGGATGTCGATTCCCGGAAGCTGATCAAGGTCATTCCCGTCGCCGAGACCGTGCAGCGCATTTCCATGTCGCTGGATGGACGATTCGTCTTCACCGCCGACCAGAAGACGCCTCGCCTCGCCGTCATCGATACCGCCACTGACCAGGTTTCGCGCTGGATCTCTCTCACTTCGGTCGGCTATGGCACTGCACCCACGCGGGACGGGAAGTTTCTCCTGGTGACGCTGCTGAGCGCGAATCAGGTAGCTGTGATCGATCTAGCGGAGATGAAGCAGGTTCGCACCATTTCTGTGGGCGCCGGTCCGGTGCAGATTCTGGTGCGGCCCGCTCGCCCGCTGGCTTACGTGTCCTGCAGCGGAGACGGGAAAGTCGCGGTCTTGGACCTGACGACATGGAAGGTTGAAAAACTGATCGAGACCGGCCCCGGCGCCGACGGCCTGGCCTGGGTTGAAAGAAAGCCGTAAACCGCAAAGCACGCAGACGAGGAAGCTTCTTCCACGTGATGGCCGCCCAGCGCAGCGGTAAACCCTTGTAGTTGGGCGTAAGGCATTCATAGTACGTACATCCGAAGCATCCACCAGACAAGGAATATCGCGACGATGCCCCCCGCGATATGAACTACCCAGTCGCCGGCTGTTTTCGGCTTCCCAAAATTGAACATGCGGCAATGGTAGCAGGCCCCCGCAGGTGGAGTAAAAGCCACTATCGCCCCGTCCAAGCTCCGCTGGACTGGGAAGTTTCGCAGGCACCTCTTTGCGGTTAAGCTTTTGAACTCTGCACAGTCGCCAGGAACTGAGGCGGCTTGCGAGCCGTAGTAGCCCGCTCAAATCCATAAGCAATCTTCAAAAGAACAGGCTCACTCCAGGCCCGCCCAAAAAACGAAACCCCAACCGGCAGGCCGGAGATGAATCCCGCCGGCACCGTGATGTCGGGATACCCGGCCACTGCCGCCGCATTGGCGCTACCGCCGGTGGAGTGATCTCCATTGATCAGATCGGTGAGCCAGGCCGGACTGCCCGTGGGCGCCATGATCGCGTCGAGATGGAATTTGTCCATTACCCTGTCAATTCCTTCAACTCGCGAAAGCCGATGATTGGCTTCCAGGGCGTCCATGTACTCTTTGCTGGAGAGCGGCCCCTTGGCTTCGGCCTTGATCAGAATGTCCTGGGCAAAGTAGGGCATCTCTTTCCCTTTGTTCTTTTCGTTGAACTCGATCACGTCTTTCAACGAGTGGACGGCAGCGTCCGGTCGTCCCTCGAGGTATGCATTCAGATCGGCCTTCAGCTCATAGAGGAGCACCGTAAATTCCGTGTCATCGAACTTGCCGTGCGATTCCAGGTCGGCGGGATCGACCAGCACCGCCCCCTGCCGCTTCATCTCTTCCACTACGCCGTTCAGGAGATCGTCCACCGAATCGCTGAAGCCGAAATACTTGCGCGCCACACCGATCCGAGCGCCCCGCAATCCATTGGGGTCAAGAAATCGGGTGTAGTCGGCCTCAGTCTTTCCTGCACTCTGAGCCGTCGCACTGTCCCGCGAATCCACTCCTGCCAGCGCGCCCAGGAGGATCGCGACATCGCGGACGGTGCGCGCCATGGGGCCGGGAGTATCCTGGCTGTGCGCAATTGGAATTACCCCGGCGCGACTGAGCAGCCCAAGGGTCGGCTTGATTCCGACGATGCCATTTGCCGACGAAGGACAAACTACGGATCCATCGGTCTCCGTGCCCACGGCCAGGGCGCACAGATTCGCCGCCACTGCTGCTCCCGAGCCCGAACTCGAACCGCAAGGATTACGATCGAGCGCGTAAGGGTTTCGGGTCAACCCGCCGCGCCCGCTCCACCCGCTGGTCGAATGGCTGGAACGAATATTCGCCCATTCGCTCAGGTTCGTCTTGCCCAGGATGACGGCTCCCGCCTGGCGGAGTTTCTGCGCAACATAAGAATCTCGGGCTGGATGCGAGCCCACCAGGGACAGCGATCCCGCCGTCGTCTGCATCCGATCTGCGGTATCAATGTTGTCTTTGATCAGAACCGGAACGCCGTGCAGCGGGCCCCGCGCGCCCTTGGCCTTCCGCTCCTGGTCCAGCGCCTCCGCAATCGCGCGAGCATCAGGGTTGACCTCAATCACACTGTTCAGCGCAGGCCCCCGGCGGTCGATCGCTTCGATTCGCGCCAGGTATTTTTCCGTGAGGGAGAGGGAAGTGAATTTTCCCGACACTAGGCCTGCCTGGAAGTCGGCGACCGTCAATTCATCCAGTTCGAAACTTTTCACTCCGGACACTGCGGACGTGCCGGCCGCGATCTCGCGAGCGCCGGCCAGAGCGGGCAGGAGGGTTGCACACATTCCGCCGAGAAGGCTGGTTTGCAGAAATCGCCGGCGGAGCGGCACATCAATCGGAGCTGTATTTTTCAACTTGCGCAAGGCGGTTTCTCCTCACTTCGTGTACCCTCGTGTCGTCCGTGGTTTACTTCCTGATAGCGAAATCGATCACGGGGAAGCGGAATTATAGGCCATCAGTCCACCCGAGTTGTCGGTAGCCGCTTACCTTTTGCCCCCAGCCTCGTCCAAGACCAGCGGAATCGTATGGGTTTTTGCCGTTTGCAGGCGTGCAAGCTACAATCGCCATTTCCTGGATGAGAATACGCGCCAGTTTTCCCGCCCGCGAAATTCCTTCAAAAGGAGTCCGCATGTCTTGTTTTCAAAGATTGGTGCTGCTAGGAGTCGTCCTTTTTGCCTGTGTGGGTTCGGGCCAGGAGATGCAAGAAGGCCGCCTGATGCGGTTTCCCGACATTCATAAAGACAAGATCGTGTTCATGTACGGCGGTGACCTCTGGCTGGCTTCCGCGTCGGGGGGTACCGCGCGCCGCATTACTTCCGACCCGGGAAGGGAACTCTTCCCCAAATTCTCACCCGACGGCAAATGGATCGCGTTCACCGGCCAGTACGACGGCAATTTCAACGTTTACGTCATGCCCTCCGAGGGTGGCCAGCCCCGGCAACTGACATTCTTTCAAGGCGCCGCGGCTCCGCTGAGCGACCGCATGGGCGTTCACAATGAAGTCCTCACCTGGACTCCGGACAGCAAGCGCATTCTGTTTCTTTCCCGCCGTGACGCGTCCAACGGCTGGACCAAGCGTCCTTTCAGCGTGAGCATCGAAGGCGGCCTGCCCGACCCGCTGCCGGTCAGCGAAGGCGGCCTCACATCTTTTTCTCCCGATGGAACCAGGATCGCGTACAACCAGATCTTCCGCAATTTCCGCACCTGGAAACGTTACACGGGCGGATTGGCCCAGGCCATTTCCATTTACGACCTCAAGAGCAATACGGTCGAAGACGTTCCCCACACTGATTGGACTGACTCCTTCCCGATGTGGCATGGCAACACCATCTGTTTCAGCTCTGACCGCGGCCCCGAGCATCATCTCAACCTCTACGGTTATGATCTGGGCACCAAGCAGGTCGAACAACTCACCCGCTTCACAGATTTTGACGTCATGTGGCCAAGCCTCGGCCCCGATTCCATCATCTTCGAAAATGGCGGCTACCTTTACACCTTTGACTTCGAGTCGAAACAGCCTAAGAAGCTGACTCTTTACCTGCCCGCCGACCGCGACCAGAGCCTCCGTCATTGGGCCGGCGTGGCCAAAAACATCACCGACTTTGACATTTCGCCGGAAGGGAAGCGCGCTGTGTTCAGCGCTCGGGGCGATGTTTTTACCGTCCCCGCCAAGGAAGGCAGCATCCGCAACCTTACCCGCACCCCCGGCATTCGCGAGAAATCAGTGACCTGGTCGCCCGACGGACGCTGGATTGCCTACGTCTCCGACCGCACCGGCGAGGACGAGCTATTCATCTCCACGCAGGATGGCATGGGCAAGGAGCAGCAGGTCACCAGCGGCTATAAAGGTTTCAAATATGCTCCGCAGTGGTCACCGGACAGCAAGAAACTGGCCTGGTCCGATAAAGACTGCCGTCTGTGGTACGTCGACATCAATGACAAGAAACCGGTCGCAGTGGACCAGGGCAAGTACGCCGAGATCCTGAACTACTCGTGGTCTCCCGACAGTAAGTGGCTGGCCTACGACAAGAACGCGGAGAACTCCTACGCCGTCGTGCACCTCTACTCTCTCGCCGACAGCAAGATCACCCCTGTTACCACCAGCATGACGAACAGCTTTGCCCCGGTCTTCGATCCGGACGGCAAATATCTCTACTTTCTTTCTGATCGTGATTTCAACGAAGTCCTCGGCAACGTGGACTTCGAGTTCGCCAATCCCAAGACCACCCGCATTTACCTGGTCACGCTGCGCAAGGACGACGCTTCTCCCTTCCAGCCCCTGAGCGACGAGGTTCAAATCAAGAAGGAAGAAAACAAAGATGAGTTGACTCCCGCAACCTTCCCCAGGGAGTCCGGCAAGGCCAAGGGCAAGGTCAAGCCGGAGGAAAAAGGGAAGGCGCAGCCATCGGAAAAGGAAAAGGACTCCAAGGAAGCTGACAAGGACAAAGACAAAGAAAAGGGAAAGGAAAAGGAAAAGGAAAAGCCCAGGGAATTTCGCGTTGATCTCGAGGGAATCCAGAACCGCATTGTGGCCTTGCCTACTGAACCCGCCGTCATCAACACGTACCTGGCGTCCAAGGGCTTTATCTACTATTCCACTACCCCGGTGCAGGGCTTATCCGGTCCGATCCCGGGCGAATCTTCCGCGGTCCACGTCTATGACTTGAAGGAGCGCAAGGACAAAATACTGGTCGAAGGTGTCCAGCGTTTTGCCCTCTCCTTCGATGGATCCAAGCTGCTCTACGAAGCCGACGGAGGACGCGATGGCCACTCGTACGGGATTATTGACGCCAAGCCCGACGGCCCCAAGAAAGTCGGCGATGGCGCGCTGAATCTGGGCGGCATGAAGGCGCAGATCGATCCTCCCCTGGAGTGGAAACAAATCTTCAACGAAGTATGGCGCCAGGAACGCGACTACTTCTACGAAGCGGCCATGAACGGTGTGGACTGGGAAAAGATGCGTGACAAGTATTCCCAGCTGCTGCCTTCCGTGGCCGACCGTTACAGCCTGACTTACATCCTGGGCGAAATGATTGGCGAACTCTCTAACTCCCACACCTACGTGGGTGGCGGAGACTATCCCGACCTTCATTCGGTGAATGTGGGCCTGCTGGGCGTGGATTTTGAAGCTGACAGTGCCAGCACCATGTACCGTCTTAAAAAGATCTATGCTGGGGAGAACTGGGATCCGCAGGTGCGCTCGCCCTTGACCGAACCGGGTGTAACCGTAAAGGAAGGCGACTATTTGATCGCGGTCAACGGGCGCCCTCTTCGTTTACCCCAGGATCCTTATGAGCTCTTCGTGAATACTGCGAATGAGACCGTCACCCTGACGGTCAATTCCAGGCCCTCCGAAGACGGCTCTCACACCGTGCAGGTCAAGCCCATCTCCGACGAATTCAGTCTGCGCGAATTGAACTGGATCGAGAACAACCGCAGGAAGGTCGAGGCCGCTACCGACGGCCGCGTCGGCTATGTCTATTTACCCGACATGGGCGGCCCGGGATTGAACGAATTCGTAAAGCAGTATTTCCCGCAGATTCGCAAAGAGGGCATGATTATCGACGTGCGCTTCAACGGCGGCGGCTTTGTCGATCAACTGATTTTCGCCCGCCTTCGCCGCGTGCTTGCCGGCATGGGCTCGAACCGCAACTGGGAGAGCGGCACCGTGCCCCCGGTCGTCTTCAACGGAGCCATGGCATGCATCACCAACCACTATGCTGCCTCGGACGGCGACCTCTTCAGTTACTACTTCAAGTACTACAAACTTGGTCCGCTCATCGGGGAGCGTACCTGGGGAGGGGTTCGCGGCATTCGCGGAAACATTCCGCTCATCGACGGTGGCTTCATCACTCGTCCCGAGGGCGCCCGCTATGGCCTGGACAGCAAGTGGATCATCGAGAACCGGGGTGTGCAACCCGACATCGTGGTGGAGAATCGCCCCGACCAGGTTGTGAAGGGTCAGGACGCGCAGCTGGAAAAAGCGATTGACCTGGTCATGAAGGAAATCCAGGCGAATCCGAAGAAATTGCCGCCGCGGCCCCCGGATTTACCGGCGTACCCCGAGGGTCCAGGCCTCTAAGCGGTAACCTGCGCAGGGCGGGTGGCCTTACCCGCCTTGCAAAGCTTGCCCCGGAACCACCCCTCCGTGTTACCATTCCGGCTTCATGGTTGCACAATTTCTACTGCAGTCTTCGCTCTAAAATCTGCATCTAATCGTATACTAGAGAGATCAATGCCCAAGTACTCTATTGTGGTTCCGCTGCATAATGAGCAGGAGAATGTCACCGACCTTTACGACCGCCTAAAAGCGGTCATGGAGGGCAGCGGCGAGACTTTCGAGATCGTGCTCGTGGACGACGGTTCTACCGACCGCAGTTTTCACACGTTGCGCGAGATCGCCGCGGTCGACAGCAGGGTAACGGTGGTGAAGTTACGCCGCAACTTCGGCCAGACTTCCGCGCTCGCGGCAGGCTTCGATCATGCTCGCGGAGAGTACATTATCGCCATGGATGGCGACCTGCAGCACGACCCCGCCGACATCCCCCTGTTTTTGGAAAAGATTTCCGAGGGCTATGACATTGTCAGCGGCTGGCGCAAGCGCCGTATTGACAACCTTTGGCTGCGCCGCATCCCCTCGCGCTGCGCCAATTGGCTGATGGCCAAACTGAGCGGCGTCGACATCCATGACTTCGGCACTACTTTCAAGGCCTACCGCCGCGAGATTCTCGACCAGGTTCCGCTGTACGGAGAGTTGCACCGGTTTATTCCCGCGCTGGCCTCCTGGCATGGAGCTTCAATTTGCGAAGTCCCCATCCAGAACGTCAACCGTGAGCGCGGGGTTTCGCACTACGGCATTTCCCGCACTTTCCGCGTCTTTTTTGATCTCATTACCATTCGCTTTCTGCTGCGCTATTTATCCCGCCCGCTGCATTTCTTCGGAACCGTCGGGATGCTCAGCATTCTGGCGGGGTCGGGCATCACCGGCTGGCTGGTGGTGCAGAAGTTTCTGCATCAATCGTCCATCATGGCCAGTCACGGTCCACTGATGGTATTTACCGCTGTGCTGTTGCTGGCCGGCCTGAATATGTTGGCCGTGGGACTGCTGGGGGAAATGCAGGTCCGCCACTACCACGAGCCGACCCGCCGCGCACCTTATTCTGTAGACCGGGTTCTGCGGGCCCAGAGCGAAGAACACACCATCTCGGAATAGAAGAACCCTCCCATTATCATCCTGAGCGGAGTGAATGCTTCGCGGGAAGAACGTTGTTTACTTCCCAAACGCCTCTTTATTTACCACGTACGGCATCTTGGTCACGTCTCCACCGTAATTCCCCTCCAGCACGTCAATGAGCCCTTGCACCGTGCGTCCTGCCATTCCTTTCTCCGGATCGCTCGACAGCCGCGTGATTTTTGCCGCGCTGGCGAAGTGCGGATAAAGCCGGCACCGGTCCTCGATGGCTGGATCACGCAGCGGTGAATCCGCCGCCAACGGCTCCTTTTCATAAACGTCCAGGGCCGCGCCCGCAATCCAGTTTTCCCTGAGCGCCTTGGCCAGAGCCGCTTCCTCCACCACCGGCCCGCGAGAGGTATTCACCAGAAACGCCGTTGGCTTCATCTTGCGCAGCGTGCGTTCGTTGAACAAATGATAAGTGGGCGCCGGACTCTCGCCCTGGCGCAGGAGCGGTACATGTACGCTAACGAAATCCGCCTCCGCCAACGCATCCTCCAGACTCACATACTTGATCCAGGTCTTTTCCCTGGTTATCTTCCGCGTCTGCCGCAGATCCATGACTTCCTGAATCGCCTTCACATAGTCATGATTCTGATAGGCCGGATCGTAGCAAAGGATGTTCATGTCAAACCCGGCGCATTTCTTGATCATGGCCAGGCCAATCCGTCCGGTGCCGATAATTGCAATCGTCTTTCCTGTGACTTCGTCTCCCAGAAATGGCAGGTAGGGATGCCAGTAGCCCCACTGGTTTTCCCGCGTCAGATGCTCCGCAGTCCACAGTTTTCGTGCCAGCGCGCCCATCATGAAGAACGCGAATTCCGCGGTGGCTTCAGTAAGCACGTCTGCGGTATGAGTGAAGGGAATCTTGTACCGGTTGGCATCGGCGCGATTGATGTTGTCGAATCCAACCGCAATTTGCGCCACCACTTTCAGTTTCCCTTTTCCTGCCTCGAACACTTCGGCGTCGATCGGATCGCGCAGGGTGGTAATCAGACCGTCAATTCCCGACTTCACTTTCTCCAGGACGAGGCTCTTCGGAGGCGCCTCCGGTTTCGGATACACTTCCACCTCGTAGCCGCGTTCCCGCAGCCGGTCAAGGGAGTCGCCGATGTCGCACGTAGCAAACACTCGAAATTTATTGGTCATGATGGTTTGGTGAGCATCTCAGACAATAGTTTGACAAAGACTCAAGACGGACCACGAGCCAGCGATCATAGCACTCTGCGACCCAGCGTCTCTCGAGTCCGCGTATGAGAGATCTCTTGCTTCTCAATTGTCTTACCGCGTAAGCTCCGGTTCATGAAAGCGAGTTCCCGGACCTTCCCCCTGGTTCTGCTCCCGGTCTTGTGTTTCCTTGGGGCAACCATTGCCGCGCAGCAGCCTCCCCAGCCGGTTGACGGCGACTTTGTCATTCGCGATTTTCATTTTCGCTCGGGAGAAGTCCTGCCCGAGCTGCGCCTGCACTACACGACCTATGGCAAGCCACAAAAAGATGCCGCCGGCCGCGTGCTGAATGCGGTGATGGTAATTCACGGGACGGGCGGTTCCGGACAGCAGTTTACCGGGCCGAACTTTGCTGGCGTGCTTTTCGGTCCCGGCCAACTGCTCGACGCCAGCCGCTACTTCATCATTCTCCCCGACGCCATCGGTCACGGCCACTCCAGCAAACCCAGCGACGGTCTGCACGCCAGATTTCCTCACTATGAGTACGCCGACATGGTGGAGGCGCAGTACCGCCTGCTCACCGAGGGCTTGAGCGTGAACCACCTGCGCCTGCTTATGGGTACTTCCATGGGCTGCATGCATTCCTGGCTCTGGACGGAAACCTATCCCGATTTCATGGATGCCGCGCTGCCCCTGGCCTGCCTTCCCGTGCAGATCGCCGGACGCAATCGTGTGACCCGAAAGATAATCCTCGATTCCATCCGCACCGATCCCGGATGGCTCAATGGCGAGTATAAGGAACAGCCGCGCGGCTTGCGGACCGCGATCTATCTGCTGATGATCATGGGCAGCAGCCCGTTGCAGATGCAGAAACAATATCCGTCGCGGGATCAGGCGGATGCCTACCTCGACAGCTCGCTGCAAAGCCGTATTGCGAGCACCGACGCCAACGATCTTCTCTACCAGGTGGATTCCTCGAGAAACTACGATCCCTCGGGGCAGCTGGAAAGCATCAAGACACACGTGCTTTACATCAACTCAGCCGACGATTTCATCAATCCGCCGGAGCTTGGCATCGCCGAGCAGCAGATCAGGAGAGTGAAGCAGGGACGGTTTGTCCTCCTTCCCATTTCAGACCAGACTCGTGGCCACGGCACGCATACCTTGCCGGCGATCTGGGGTTCGTATCTGAAGGAGCTGCTGGCGGAGAGCCAGCCCTGATCCGGCTAGTGCTTTCGCCGCCGGGTCAGGAGGAGAACTTCCAGCGCGTTGCGCTGCTCATGAATTTCTTCTCATACAGCCCGAACGCCAGGCGCGGACGAACCACGAACACCGGTTCCTTCATCGAGAGGATGTCCTGCTTCATGCTGTCCATGTTGAAATCGTACTTGGGCTGGTACTTCCTGAGGAACTCCTGTCGCAAGGACACGCCCGCGATTCCTGCCAATCCCTCTACGACCACGGCTTCGTGCGCATCTTCGGTGCAAACCACGCAGCGCTTGTTTCTCTTCAGGTTCCGCGCCTTGCGCGACTTGCTCCCCGTGCTGAAAATGAAAGCCCCATCCAGCCACAATCCCCAGACCACCATGGTGTGCGGAGCCCCGTTCGGCCTGACCGTGGTGATCCAGTAGTTATGACTCCTTTTCAGCCGGTCTTCGGCCCACTTCCAGGGCAGGAGTCCCGTGCTGCTCTTCGGCAGCCCGTATCCGGGCATGCGCGGACGGCTGGGTTTGGGCTGGACTGCCTTCCGCCGCTCTTTCACAGATTTCTCTTCGTCCATTGCTCAATTCGTTCCAGCGCCTTGTTCAGGTTCTCCAGCGAATTGGCCACGCTGAACCTCAAATAACCTTCTCCAAAGTCTCCAAAGGAGGCTCCCGAGAGGCACGCCACTCCCGCTTCCGTGAGCAAGGCATCCGCCAATTTCTTCGATTGCCAGCCCGTCTTCTTGATGTTGGGAAACACGTAGAAGGCGCCCTTGGGCAGGCGGCAGGAGAAACCCACGATCCGGTTCAGTCCCGCCACAAAAGCGTCGCGCCGCCGCTGGAACTCCCCCCGCATCCGATCGACTGAAGACTGGTCTCCACGCAGCGCCTCGATACCCGCGAGCTGCGTGAAACTGGCCGTACAGGAATTGGAATTCGTCATCAGGCGCGTGATGTGAGCCGCCAGATCTTTTCGCATCACACCGTAGCCGAGGCGCCATCCGGTCATGGCATAGGTCTTGGAAAAGCCATCCAGCAGAACGGTGCGTTCCTGAAAGCGAGGGGCGGTCAGAATCGAATGGTGCTCGCCCTCGAAAATCAGCCGGCTGTAGATTTCATCCGACAGAACCATGATGTCGCGATCGCCGATCGCGCGCGCGATGTCATGAATATCCTGCTGGCTGAAAACCCCCCCAGTCGGATTGTGCGGCGAATTCAGGATGATCAGGCGGGTGCGATCCGTGATTAGCGAGGCCAGTTCATCCACATCGAAACCGAAGTCCCGCTCCTCCCGTAGACGAATCGCCACCGCCTTGGCGCCGGTGTAGTGGATCATCGACTCATAGATGGGAAACCCGGGATTGGGATAAATAATCTCATCCCCTACATCCGCTAAGGCCAGGAGCGCGAAAAAAATAATGGGTTTGCCGCCAGGCACAACTATGACCTCCTCGGCAGAAACCTTCACTTCGCGCGACCTGCTCACGTCCTCGGCAATGGCCTGCCGAAGCTCTGGCAGACCGGCAGAGGGGCCGTAGTGAGTCCACCCCTTGCGGAGAGCGTCGATGCCGGCCTCGACCACATTGCCCGGGGTGTCGAAATCCGGTTCGCCGATTTCGAGATGGATGATTTCTTTCCCTTTGCGCTCAAGGGCTCGGGCCTTGTTCAGGACCTCAAAGGCAGTTTCCGTGCCCAGCCGCGACATGCGCTGGGCCAGATGAAGTTCGTGGTGGGTGCTCTTGGGCATCGGGGACGAAACTCGACAGTATACGCCTGGGCTCAACAATCTCATGTGCCATGCGAACGAGCCCTGGAGCATCGCTCGTGCTGCTTCATCCCTCCGGGTATCATGGTGCGGCATGTTTTCCCAACGCAGTGGCTGGAAGCTCACTCCCAACCGTTTCACCAAGGTCCAGCGCGAGCTGCGTGCGGCGGGAAGGGAAGTGCTTGATCTGACGGAATCGAATCCTACGCGCGCTGGCCTGCACTATGACGCTGCAGCCATTCTTGGCTCGCTGTCCCATCCGCAAGCGCTCGACTACGACCCTCAGCCCAAAGGGCTGGCCAGTGCGCGTGAGGCCGTGGCTGAATACTATCGGGCTAAGCCCAGCGTCCTGAATGTGGATCCCGGATCGATCGTGCTCACCACCAGTACCAGCGAGGGCTATTCCTATGTATTCCGGCTGCTCTGCAATCCGGGCGACGAGGTTCTTGTCCCCAAGCCCAGCTATCCCTTGTTTGAGTTTCTCGCCGACCTGCAGGATGTGAAGCTGGTGCCCTATCCGCTGCTCTACGATCATGGCTGGCAGATTGATTTCCCTTCGCTCGACCACGCCGCCAACCAGACGCGGGCGGTGGTCGTGGTGCACCCCAACAATCCTACGGGATCGTATGCCAGCAGCGCCGAACAGCGCATGCTGAATACATTCTGCCGCGAGCGAAAATTGGCCCTGGTGGTGGACGAAGTCTTTCTCGACTATACCCATCAGGGAGTGCCCCGGCCCAGCTTTGTCTCCAATCACGAGGTGCTTACCTTTACCTTGAGCGGGCTGTCGAAGATTTCCGCGCTGCCGCAGATGAAAGTCGCGTGGATTGTGAGCACAGGCCCGCCCGACCTGGTGAACGTAGCGATGGAGCGGCTGGAAGTGATCGCCGACACCTATCTTTCGATGAACGCTCCCATCCAGTTAGCTATACCGGCGCTGCTCGAACAGCGCGCTAAGATTCAGCCGCTGATTCTGGACCGCGTCCGCAAGAACCTGGCCGGACTCGACATGCAGATTGCCAGGCACAAGAGCTGCCGGCGTCTCGATGTGGAAGGCGGATGGTACGCAGTTCTGCGGGTGCCGGTCACGCAATCCGACGAAGACCTGGCCATCAGGATTCTGCGCGAGGCTTCCGTGTTGGTGCATCCCGGCCACTTTTACGACTTCCCCAGAGACGGATATCTGATCGTCAGCCTGATTACGCCGGCGGAGAAATTCCAGCAAGGCGTAGAACGGGTGCTGAAACTGTTGAATTAGGAGCGCACTCCGATCCTTAGCGGTTTTCATGCCGCGAACGACGGATTCATTCCTGCGAACGGAGCTTGAAACTGTCATGATCATCAAGACCGACCATGGGGTCGTGCGCGAACTGCGCTTCAACCGCCCGCCGGCCAACGCTCTTTCTTCGGAATTGCTGGTCGCGCTGAAACAGGCTGTGGAGGCCGCTCCGAAGGAAGGTATCCGGGCGCTGGTGCTTGCGGGCTCTCCCGGCATGTTCTCCGCCGGTTTGGATGTCCCGCTGCTGATTACGCTCGATCGTCCGGCAATCGCTCAGACCTGGCGCAATCTTTATTCGGTGTTGCAGGTCCTGGCCTGCTCGCCGGTGCCGATTGCCGCGGCCATCAACGGACACGGTCCTGCCGGTGGCACTGTGCTCGCGCTCTTTTGCGATTGGCGGGTCATGGCGGAGGGCGACTGGAAAATGGGCTTCAACGAGGTACAGGTCGGAATTCCTCTGCCGCCTGTAATTCTTGCCGCGCTGAAACGGCAGGTGGGCGCCCGCCAGGCCGAGCGACTGGGCGCCGGCGGGCTGGTGATCTCGGGCTCGGAAGCGGTCAGACTCGGCTTGGTAGATGAACTGGTTCCCCTTGACCGGGTGGTGGATCGGGCGATCGAATGGTGCCGCAGCTTGCTCGCCTTACCCCCGCAAGCCATGACCCTGACCCGGACCAAGGCGCGCGCCGACCTGGCCTCGCTTTTTGACCAGGATATCGAGCGCGAACTCGACCAAGCTATCAAAGACTGGTGGAGCGAAGAAGCCCAGACCGTATTGCGGGCGCTGGTAGAAAAGCTTCAGAAAAGAAGATCATGATGGGCGGAAGTGATCTGACCAATCGTTATTCGGGTACATCCAAGGCTGGTTAGGGTACATCCGACGCTGGCTAGCCCTTCACCAGGAACGGATTGCGTTCCCGCTCTTCCCCAATGGTGGTCAGCGGACCGTGTCCCGGCACCACAATCGTCTCGTCTGGAAGCGCCAGCACTTTTTCGCGCAGGGATCGCATAATCTTCTCGAAGGATCCGCCGGGCAGATCCGTCCGGCCGATGCTGCCCGCGAACAGTGTGTCTCCCGCGATCAACTTGCCGTCGGCGGGAAAATAGAGGCAAATGCTTCCCTCGGTGTGGCCCGGCGTATGCATCACCTGGGCCCGGAGGGGGCCGGGTCCAACCGTGTCAGCCTGTCCGATACTCTGATCGATCTCCACTTTGCCGGGATTGGCCATGCCGATCCAGGCCGCCTGCACGTCGAGCATTTTCAGCAGAGCGTAGTCATTCTGGTTGAGCAGGATGGGAGCGCCGGTGGCCGCTCGCAGCTTCATGGCTCCGCCCACATGATCGATGTGAGCGTGCGTAATCACGATCTGTTTGACCTGGAGCTTATGTTTGCGAACCAGATCGAGAACGTCGTCAATGTTGTCGCCGGGGTCGATCACCATGGCTTCATGGGTGGTCTCATCCCCAATCACCGAGCAATTGCATTGCAGTGGCCCAACGGGAAGGATTTCGTGAATCATGGCGGATAGGCCGTCAATCGTCCGTCGTCAGCAGACCCGGTCAGGGCTGAGGACTGAAGACAGACGACTTATTTCTGTGGCGTCTTCGCCGGCGCCGCGGGCTGCGAAGTGCTCTGGGCCGGCTTCAATCCCTGCAAAACCGAGTTCGACGTGCTGCCGCCGCGCGAGGCCGCAATCGAGAGCGTGATCGATGTCAGCATGAAGATGATGGCCGACCAGGTTGTAGCCTTCGACAGCGCCGTGGCCGCGCCGCGCGGACCGAAAGCCGTCTGGCTGCCCATGCCGCCGAATGCGGCCGCAATGTCACCGCTCTTGCCGCTCTGCAGCAGCACCACGATGATCAGGAAGAAGCAAACGATAATGTGGACGATCGTGAACAGAATAATCATGCCGTTTCAAATCCTTGATCAAAATAAATGCTCTGGTGCGGAAGGGGGGATTTGAACCCCCACGCCTTTCGGCGCCACCCCCTCAAGATGGTGTGTCTGCCAGTTCCACCACTTCCGCACAGAAAAACCAACCATTCATGCACTGAGGAAACCACCCCGAAGTAAGCCGCGGGTTGTTGTGGCGGACCGTACGTTCGAATCTCCGGGACCGATAAATTTTATCATGGACCCCGGAATAGGGCGTTTTGAGGTAGCATTCTGGGCGTGAACGAACGCTGCAACTGGTTTTGAGGGAAACCTAAATGGACAAGGGATTACTGACTGCCGGCGTACTTGTATCCCCAGCCTCATCGCCCACCCGCCGTGACTTTCTGCGTCTGGCAGGAATCGGCGGCACGGCGCTACTGGTCTCAAGTCTGCCGCGCCCAGCGATAGCTTACGCCAAGGCGGATGCGATGCAGGCGTCCCCGATCAATTCCGATATGGTTGCCCGGGCGCGCGCGTCTGGGGCGACCGCGGTCCTGAGAACGGAGAAGCTGCGGGATCTGATCTACGTCATCATTGGCTCGGGAGGAAACGTGGCCGTCCTGAACGGTCCTGACGGCAAGATCATGGTGGATTCGGGATTCGGGACATCAGAAAAGCAGTTTCGCGGGGAACTGGCATCGATCGGCAACGAACCCCTCAAATTGTTGATCAACACGCACTGGCACTTCGACCACACGGACGGAAACGAATGGCTGCACAAGGCGGGCGCAACGATTATGGCCCACGAGAATACGCGCTCGCGGCTTTCGACTCCCCAGAACATTGCCGCGTTCGGCATCCATTTCGATCCGTCCCCGGCGGCTGCACTTCCTCAGCAGACCTTCCTCGAACAGAGCAAACTCTATCTCAATGGCGAGACACTGGAGCTGGAACACTATCGGCCATCGCATACCGACACCGACATCTTCATTCATTTCCAGCACGCCAATGTCCTTCACGCGGGAGACACCTTTTTCAGCGGCCGCTATCCCATGATCGACTACTCCACCGGAGGGTCGATCGCGGGCATGATCGAGGCCGCAAATCGCAGCCTGTCATCGGTGGATAACGGCACAAAGATCATCCCGGGGCATGGTCCGGTCTCGGACCGTCAGGGCCTGCAGGAATACCGCGACATGCTTGGGGAGGTCAAATCACGCGTGGCAAAGCTCAAGCAGGGGGGTAAGACACTGGAGGAGGCCGTAGCCGCCAAGCCGACCGCCGACCTGGATGCGAAGTGGGGACAGGGCAATATCAGTCCCGACTTCTTCGTAAACCTGGTCTACACCACCCTCTAAGGCGCGCAAATCCGGCAGGTCTGGTTCGCGAGCGCTAGTATTTCACGATGGCGGCGAAAGACTTCGGGTCGAGACTCGCCCCGCCGACCAGCGCGCCATCGATTTCCTCTTCCGCCATGAGCGCCTTGACGTTTTCGAGTTTTACCGAGCCGCCGTACAGGATCCGAAGATTCGCCGCGAACTCTTCGCCAAAAGATTTTGCGGCTTCACCACGAATTAACTGGTGGGCATCGCTGGCGAGCTGCGGAGTCGCCGTTTTGCCGGTTCCGATGGCCCACATCGGTTCATAAGCGACCACCAGTTTCGCCGCTTTCCTGGCCGAGATGGCGTGAAAGGCACGCAGGCACTGGCGGCGCAGTACGTCTTCGGTGAGACCGGCCTCGCGCTCTTCCAGAACTTCCCCCACGCAGGCGATGGGCGTGAGTCCGGCTTCGAGAGCAGCTTTCAATTTGAAGTTGACCATGTCGTCGGTCTCGCCAAAATACTGGCGGCGCTCGGAATGCCCGACGATGACATGAGTACAGTCAATATCGACGAGCATGCCGGGACAGATTTCGCCGGTGTACGCGCCTTCTCTTTCCCAGTACAGGTCCTGCGCGCCGATGGCCACGTTGGCGTCCTTGACGGCTTCGACCGCAACCACCAGATCGATGTAGGGAGGGCACACAACGATTTCGTCACGCGTGTGTCCGCCAACCAGGGGCAGAAAGTCGCGGAAGAAGGCCCGCGTCTGCTCGGGATTCTTGTACATCTTCCAGTTGGCGGCCATCAGTTTCTTTCTCATGCGGAACTCTTTTCCAATTTGTATGATGAGCCGGGGTTGACGCCATGCAATCTTTCAGCCGCTCTGACGTAGGCGCTCAGGCTGCCCGCGTCAAAGAGCACAAACCGGACCTGGCGCACATGCTTCGCGGATGCGACTGCGTCGACAGTTGCAGCCACCGCAACGGCGGCCGCTTCCATTACCGGATATCCATAAGCGCCGGTTGAAATGGAAGGGAAGGAAACAGACTTGATGGCATGGTCATCGGCCAGGCGGATGCACTCGCGGTAGCAACTGGCCAGAGTTTCCGCTTCGCCGCTTTGGCCGCAACCATAGATCGGCCCCACCGTGTGGATGACGTATTGAGCCGGCAATCGTCCTCCGCCAGTGACGACCGCCTTACCTGCGGGAAGACGGCCGATCTCAGCCACAATGCGTCGACACTCCTGCAAGATGGAAGGACCGCCGGCGCGATGGATGGCTCCGTCCACGCCACCTCCGCCAAGGAGAGAAGAGTTGGCTGCATTGACGATCGCTTCACTGGTTTCCTGGGTGATGTCGGCGGGGCCATGGAACTCGACGGCCTTGCCGACCGGCAGGACAAGGCGGATTGTGAAATCGCTCACTCCAGTTCCTTAGTGATCAGCGCTTGTCGGTAAGGGCCTCTACGCCGGGCAGTTTCTTGCCTTCCAGGAACTCCAGCGACGCGCCCCCGCCGGTGGAGATGTGGGTGATCTTTTCAGCTACGCCTGCGGCGTGCACGGCGGACACGGAGTCGCCGCCGCCCACGATCGAGGTAGCCGCAGCATTCTCCGCGACCGCCTGGGCGATCTTGAAGGTGCCCTTGGCAAACGGGGCGACTTCGAAGACGCCCATGGGGCCGTTCCACACAATCGTGCGGGCGCGAGCGATCTCGGTGGCAAAGGCGGCGACGGTCTTGGGCCCGATGTCCAGGGCCATCAGGTTGGCAGGAATATGTCCGCTGCCCACGATCTGGACGGTTGCGGCGGCGTCGATCCGATCGGCCACGACATGATCGACGGGCAACAGGAACTTGAGCTTGTGGCTCTTTGCCTCCCGCAGCAACTGGCGGGCGAGATCGACCTTGTCCTCCTCCACGAGCGATTTGCCGATCGGCTCGCCCTGGGCCTTGAGGAAGGTGTAAGCCATCCCGCCTCCAATGATGAGAGCGTCCACCTTGTTGAGCAGGTTCTGGATCACGCCGATCTTGTCGCTGACCTTGGCGCCTCCGAGGATGGCGACAAAGGGATGCTCTGGATGCCGCAGCACTTTGCCCAGGTACTCGAGTTCCTTTTCCATGAGCAGCCCGGCAGCCGACTTTTTCACGAATTTGGTGACGCCAACCGTGGACGCGTGGGCGCGATGGGCGGTGCCGAAGGCATCATTGACGTAGTAGTCCGCCAGACTGGCGAGTTTCTTGGAAAACTTTTCCTCGTTCCCTTCCTCTTCCGGATGGAAGCGCAGGTTCTCCAGAAGCAGGGTCTGGCTTTTTTCCAGCTTCAACGCCATTTCCTCCGCTTCCGGGCCCACACAATCGGGACAGAAGCCCACGTTCTCTCCGGGCGCCAGATCCTTGTCCAGCAGCATGCGCAGGCGCTCGGCCACGGGCTTAAGGCTCATCTTGGGATTGGGCTTTCCCTTGGGCCGTCCCAGATGAGAGGCCAGCACGACCCGCGCACCATGGCGCAGGGCATACTCAATCGTTGGCAGGGTCTCACGGATGCGGGTGTCGTCGATTACGCGGCCGTCTTCGAGCGGGACGTTGAAGTCCACCCGCATGAAGATGCGGTGATCATTGAGGCTCAGGTCGCGGATAGAAAGCTTCGACATGGACAATGGCATAAACGCCCGCGAGGGCAAAATATCCTCACGACAGCAGCAGGACGCCGGCGCTACAAACCCTTGCTTCCGATGTAGTTGATCAGGTCCCGGACGCGCGAAGAATATCCCCATTCGTTGTCGTACCAGGAAATTACCTTCACGCAGTTGCCGGCCACGACCAGGGTCATGGGCGCATCCACAATAGAAGAGCGGCCATCGCCTTTGAAGTCGGCGGAAACCAGTTCGCCCTCCTCGTAGCCCAGATAGCCCTTGAGGGGACCGCTCTCCGCGGCCTTTTTCAGCGCGGCATTTACTTCTTCCCTGGTCGTTTTCTTTTCCACGAAAGCCACGAGGTCCACAACCGAAACGTTCGGAGTGGGGACGCGCATGGCGAAGCCGTCGAGCTTGCCGGCCAGATCGGGAATCACCAGCTTCAAGGCCTTGGCGGCGCCGGTTGAAGTGGGAATCATGTTGATGGCGGCAGCGCGCGCACGGCGCAGGTCCTTGTGCGGAAAATCCAGAATCACCTGGTCGTTGGTGTAGGAGTGGATCGTGGTCATGGTGCCGCTGACGATTTTGAAATTGTCGTTGACCACCTTGGCGATCGGCGCCAGGCAGTTGGTGGTGCAGGAGGCGTTCGAAATAATGCGATGCTTGGCGGCATCGTAGACCTGGTGATTGACCCCCAGCACCAGAGTCACATCTTCATTCTTGGCCGGGGCGGAAATGATGACTTTCTTGACCGGCCCGCGCACGTGTTTCCCGGCATCGCTAGCGTCGGTGAAGTGTCCGGTGGATTCAATCACGACCTGCGCGCCTACCGACTCCCAGGGCAGTTTTCCAGGGTCTCTTTCCTTGAACACCTTGATGGTCTTGCCGTCGATGGTGATGCTGTCCGCACCGGCGGTGATCTTGTTCGGCAAATTGCCCAGAATGGAATCGTACTTCAGCAGGTGGGCCAGGGTCTTGGGATCCGTGAGGTCGTTGACCGCCACGAACTCGATTTTGCTGTCGCCGAGTGAAGCGCGCAGCACGTTTCGTCCGATGCGCCCGAACCCGTTGATTCCTACTTTGATTGCCATACCACCTCCGAATGGGATGAAGAACCGAGGAAAATCAATGAACCTGAAACGGAAGGAAAATGGTAACAGGGAAATGAAGAATGCAGCAAATTACAAACCGTGTGAGTGAGAAGGCGAGTGAGAAGGGAAGAGCAGATTCCTCTCCGCTACATCGCTTCGGAATGACCAGATGGAGCGGCTAGGAATGATCACGATGGAGAGGCAATGGTTCACAGGCAGGCGCTGCGCGTTTAGGCGGGAGCCTCGATTTCCAGGTACACATTTTTCTTGCTCCACAAAAAGGAGATCCGCGCCAGCCAGTACTTTTTCGCGATGGTTTGGCGAGCCCAGGGCCAATCTTCCGGAGGGAGAACTCGAGCCGTCGCAGGAAGCTCGGGGCCGATGATCTTGCCGCGCGCGGTGCAGGGCGCAATCCGCGCCTGGGGACTATTCCGAATACGCTTGTACTTTCCTGAGTCGCTGCGGGTCATCACGTAGAGTTTCTCATCTTTTTCCCCGAACCAGACCGGAGTCGAGACCCGGTCTCCGTTCTTGCGAAGAGTAATGAGCGCGATATATTTCTGGCCGCGAATCTGGGGTGGGATCGGCATGCAGACATTGGATGCGCATCCGGCGGAGAAGAAGCAGGCCGCCGGAATTATTACTCTTCCTGCTCCTTCCATTGCCCGCGGAGGTGCGGGTGTGTTACAAGCCAGACATGCGCAAATGGATGCGCGATCGCCTAAAGCGTCGCAAAAAAGCGCCCGAGGCTGGGACCGGCGAGCCGCCGCCTGCGCCACTTCAGCCCGCCTATTTTGATGCGGACGTTGCCAAGGCGGCGCCTCCCCCCAAAGTGACTGAACTCGAGATTGAAGCTCCTTCCGAGTCAGCGAGCTCCGTGTCGGCGATCTCCACCGCGCCAGAGGAAATGCCAGAAACAACCGCGGTGGCCCGTCCATCGCCAGCGCGACGTGAAGACGGAGGCGGTGACCCAGGGCGCCGGCGGCGGCGACGCGGCCGGGGTGGGCGGGGAAGAGGAGCAGGGCGACCGGTAACCGCGCCATCGACCGATGCATCGAAGGGACCGGCTCCGGAAGGTGAGGCTCCGGCGGCTTCCACGCCGGAACGGCTGGGGGAACCGAAAGCTGCGCTGGCCGAAGCGACACGGGCTCCGAAGGGCAGCGTGATTCTGGCGATCGGACTGCCCGGATCGGGCAAAAGTTCCTGGTTCAAGCGGCACAAGATCACTCCGCTCTCCAGTGATTTGTTGCGGGCGTTGCTGTTCGACGATCCCACAGAGCAGCGGTTCCAGGATCTCGTCTTTTCTAACCTGCGGTCGATGTTGAAGGCACGGTTGATCGCGAGACGCCCGTTGAACTATGTGGACGCCACTAACCTGACCCCGCACGAGCGCCAGAACTGGATCAAGCTGGCGAAGGATTACGGCTACGAAGTGCAGGCTGTGTTCTTCGACGTTCCCCTGGAAGTTTGCCTGGAACGCAACCAGCGGCGGCAACGAGTGGTAGCGGAAGACGTGATGCGGCGCATGAGCGCCAAGCTGCGGCCTCCCACATTTGAAGAAGGGTTTGCCAAGATCACGGTAGTAAGAGTGAAGCAGAAAGAGTAAGGGAAGTCACGCCCGGAAGAATTTGGATCCGCCTGGGACACTGCCGGTCAGCTCGAGTCCCGCGCCGCTATCGGGATTGCGTCCGCATACTATATTTTTGGGGCAATCATGATCCTGGGACGTGGTTCCATATTGCATACTTTGGTGGGGTGCTGTGCCGCGTTTTTTTTGAGCGGATGCGGGGGCGGCGGCAGCCTTTCGACCACTCCTCCTCCCGCGGGAACACCCAGCGTGTCGCTGACCAATGTGGTGAGCGGCCTGGATCATCCAGTTGGTCTCCAGGTTGCGGACGATGGCAGCGGGCGCATCTTCATCGTCGAGCAAACGGGAAAGATCCGCATCATCAACAGTGGCGTCCTGGTGGCGACCCCGTTCCTGGACATCAGCGGCATGGTGCACTTCGACGGCGGGGAACAAGGGTTGCTGGGCCTGGCCTTTCACCCCAACTACACCCAGCATCCTCTTTTTTACGTGGACTACGATCGCACTCTCCCCGGTGGGCAGTTGCAGACCGTCATTGCTGAATACCAGCTCTCGGCAGATCCCAACCAGGCGAATGCCGGCAGTGAACGGATATTGCTCACCATCAATCAGCCTCAGGCCAATCACAAAGGCGGGCAACTCGCCTTCGGGCCAGACGGCTTTCTCTACATCGCCATGGGCGACGGGGGCGTAAGCAGCAATGGGCAGAGCCTCAACACGCTCCTGGGGAAAATCCTGAGGATCGGCGTGGATTCCCCTTTCAGTGCTGGACTGCAGTACCAGGTTCCCGCCGACAATCCTTTCGTCGCCGGAGGTGGGCTGGCGGAAATTTGGGCCTACGGGTTCCGCAATCCCTGGCGATTCTCCTTCGAACGCGGCGGAACCAGGCTTTTCCTGGGCGACGTGGGTCAGGACAGTTATGAGGAAGTCGATCTGGTGATGAAGGGATTGAACTACGGCTGGGACACCATGGAGGGAGCGCATTGCTATAACCCGCCCAGTGGGTGCAACATGACCGGTCTGACCTTGCCGATCACGGAATACACTCACAGCTCAGGCGGCGTCGTGGTCATCGCCGGCTTCGTCTACCACGGCAGCGCGATTCCGGGGCTGGCCGGGATTTATGTATTCGGGGATTTCGGGAACGGAAAAATCTTTGGGCTCACGGAAAACCCCCCGGGCACGTTCACCAGCTCGGAGCTGATGAGTACCGGGCGCAACATCAGTTCGTTTGGCCAGGACGGGGCCGGAGAGCTGTACGTTGTGGACTACTCGGGCAGTGTCCTCAAGATAGTGGCGCAGTAGCAGCGGGCAGCGGATCTCGAGTTCCACCTACTCTACATGGCCCGTCATTGACCACTGACTCGCCTGCCAATAGAATCAAAGCTGTTCGTTTCCGCAATCTCACCGCCAGTTGCCCCCTCGTTCAACGGTAGGACAGCAGATTCTGGATCTGCTTATCGGGGTTCGAATCCCTGGGGGGCAACCAAACCCACTTACTTCGGTAGCGGAGTGTTTTCCGTCGAATCCACAGAAAACAGCATGAAATGGTCGAAGCTGTGACGACGGTAGTAGTGATGCCGGCGCAGATCAAAATATAATTCGGCGCTCTTCGGCAACCACAGCTCAACATGTTTCTTGGGAAAAGGAACTGGACCGTAATCCACGATTTGCTGTTGCCCGAGTAATTGAATATCGGGAACGGGTTCAATAAGTTGCGACTCGATGCGCGCGATCTGGAAGCTTTCCGAGAGGATCCAGGCGCGGCCCTTCAGATCCACCGGATAGCTTTGGTAGCCGATCTTGTATGCCTGCATGCGATTGGGCCGATCGGCGCGTTGTCGGAAGTGAACCAGCCATGCGGCCTTTCCTTGCCACTGTCCGAGGCCTTCGCAGCTTAACTCGAAGTTGTCGCGCATGGCGGGGTGAAACACCAAGGCCAGGGCAGGCAAACCGCGGGTCGTGATCCCCGCCAGCTCGGAGCTGCTCTCCGACCCCAGACGATATTCTTCGACGCCCAGGTAGCCTTTCTGCTGCTCTGAAATCGAAGCGGTGTAATTGTAGGTTCGCGTCACCTTGGTTACAGGATTGCCGAAGTCGTCCAGATCTTCGTGGATCAGCTCTTCGATGGCCACGAAACGAGAAATATCATCCACCAGCTGCTTCACACGCTGACTGGCTCCATCGATTACCTCTTGGGCCGGACACTTCATTCCGCTGGCGACGGGAGGCCGCACGTCATCGATTCCCGGTGGTTCCCACGCATTTGGTCTCAGCACCAAAACGCTGGCAGCGGGAATTGGGTCGATCGCGCTTCGCAGCCCCGTCATCTCGGGGCTGAATAAGTCATTGGACGCGAGCACATTGCTGGCTTCAAGTTGCGTCATCAACTCACGCACCCGGGGCGCAGTAGGGCTGCGCGGGCTTTTCTCCAGGAATGTCTGGAACGCTCGCAAGGCTTCAACCCTGTGTCCCAGATTCGCGAGAGCCTCGCCGAGAACGATTTCCCCTGAATAGTCCTGGCCGCGGGCTTCCTCGATGGCTTGCTCAGCTTGGTCGCGAGCTTCCTGGTATTCACGCAAGTGCAGGCAGGTATCGGCCAGCAGGCTATGTACGATCCAGTTGCGAGGGTTAGCGGCGGCAGCCTGTTGGAGCACCGTCTTCGCCAAGGGATAGTTTTCCTGCTGCAAGTGCAGTCTGCCCAACAGCGTTAAAGCCTCCACGTTGTGCGAATCAAGCTGGGCGGCCTTGCTCAGATAGCCCTGTGCGTCGCCGAACTGGTTTTTCTGAAACGACACGTATCCCAAAAGAAAGTTCACATCCGAACTGGACGGGGCGTTCTGGTAAGCTTTGGCAAGTTGATCTTGAGCTCTCTTGAGATCTCCACTCTTCAGGCTGGTGACAGCGCGGTCGATTTGCTTGCGCACCTTAGCCGGGACGTCGGAATTAGTTGAAGCAGGAAATTCGATGCTGGCGGGATCTTTCCTGAGTGCGACGTCCAGGTGATAGACATACAATTCCCGGCGAACTTCCAATGCCTGGTGTTCGGGCAGGTATCCGACCGCGCTGACCTCCAGGTCGTAGGTCCCGAGAGGCAGGTCGCCGAAGGTGGTCGCGGACTTGTCCTGAGTAGTTTGCCAGACCACCATCTTTGTGGTCGGATTCGACAGCTTGACCATTGCCTGGCGATCCAGCAAGCCGCGCAGATCGTTGTACACACTGAGGACGAGAGTGGCCCCCTCCGAATTGAAGGTCTCGATCTTTCCTGTATTCGGCTGAGTCCAGGGATCTTTTGGAAGCGGAAAGGCTTGGCCGAACGAATTTGGAGAGAGAGACGAAGCTAAAATGGAGATTGCCGCCAGGGCCGACCATCGGAATACCATTTCAGCACTCTCAGAACGGGAAAAGCACAAGGAGCCTGCGGCAGTTTCTCATCGGACGTGAAAGAACCGCAACCTTTTGACCTCAAGAACCGCATCGATTGTACACCGGCCCGAAGCTTCACCAGGTTGTGACAGGCGAAACGGGAACGAACCGCAGGAGGCGGAAAATGAAAGCCCAGAAGATGAAAGAGCAGAAAATGACAACAGAGGCTGGGTCGGGTGTGGGGCTGTTCTTAGGCCGCCTGGGGCTCAATCGCCGCTGGCCGGCGACCTTCCTGACCGGCATTGCGATGTTGGTTGCCGGATCGCTGCTGGTCGCGACCGCGGAGGAGAAGCCTGCCCGGACCTTCAAGCTCACCGCCGAATCCGCCGCATTCTGGAAATTGATTGACCCTAAATCGAAGCTGACTCGGGTGGCCGGCGATTTCGGCTTCACTGAAGGCCCCGTGTGGGATGACTCCGGCTTCCTTTACGTGAGCGATGAGGAAAAGAACAAGATCTATCGCGTCTTCCTCGACGGTCGCAAGCAGGAACTGATTTCTCTGGGCGATCCCGATGGCAACACTTACGACCGGCGGCACCGCCTGCTTGATTGTGCCAGCGTATTGCGCGCCATCATCGTCGTGACTCCGGAGGGAAAATACAGCGTTCTGGCTGATCGCTATGAAGGCAAGAAACTCAACAGTCCCAACGATGTGGTGATCGGTCCCGACGGCGCCATTTACTTCACCGATCCCACGCTTGACCTGGTCAAGGGAGAACAACAGAAGATACCCTTCCAGGGCGTCTACCGGCTCGATGACCAGGGCGGCGTCCGTCTCTTGACCAAAGATCTGACTCAGCCGAACGGACTTGCTTTTTCTCCCGACGGAAAGCGCCTTTATGTGGATGACAGCGAACAGAGAAACATCCGGGTGTACGACGTCGCATCTGACGGTTCAGTAAGCAACGGCCAAATTTTCGGCGAAGAACGGGGCGGGCCGCATGAAGGCGTGCCCGACGGCATCAAAGTTGACCGCGACGGGGACCTGTTTGTGACTGGCCCCAAGGGCATCTGGGTCTGGGACGCACAAGGCCATCATCTGGGGACAATCGAGATGCCGGAACAACCGGCCAACCTCGCCTGGGGAGACAAGGACTACCGGACGCTGTACATCACAGCCACGACCTCGGTGTATCGTCTCCGTACCAAGGTTCGGGGCTTTACGCCTTATCGCGTGCGCTGATGTCCTTCCCGCATCAAGGTGATGTCAAAGACAAGAGTTGAAGCTATTCTCCAGCGCGCTCCGGTGGGTCGCGACTCGGACCGGTCACGAAGCTGGGCTTGAACGGGGGAGTCGTGAAACCCGCTGATACCATGAAACGCAGCGTCTTCGCCCGTCTTTCGATTCCTGCCGGCAATATCTTGCAGACTGTGGGAATTCTGGCCGCGTGTTTTTCGCTGAAGGCCGCGCACTCGACACACTCGACCGCGGTCGCCGTCACCGCGATGGTTCTGGCTTGGATTCTTCTCTATTTCTTCTCGCATGCAATTGCGCACTGGCTCGTCGGCCGGGCTGTAGGCATCCGTTTCCTGTTCTACACGGTCGGCGGGACAGGGAATCCTGAGGGCTACCCCGCAGGAATTCATTGGGTCTTTGAACATCTTCCATTCATTGGAGTGCAGACGGAAAAGCTCTCGATGCAAAACGTCAGTCCCGGTTCGAAAGCTCTGATGTGGTCTGCCGGGGTAACGTCCTCGGCCGTGGTCCCTACCCTGAGCGCCTTTTTGGCCTGGCGCGCCGGGGTTCCCTGGGGCGGAAAGTTTTTTCTGTTTGCCGTGTTCTGGGCCCTGGGGACGTTGGCGAGCAACTGGACCAGCCGCACGGGCGACTATGCCAAAGCGCGGCGAGCGCTGCACCGTTCCTGAAACCTGCGCTTCGGCGTCCCGGGGGTTCGTTGGAGAAGATAGCGGCGCAGGTTACCACGGTCATGAGTGAGCCCTGAGTCGAGAGCCGCACCGTGCTATACTAATCGGGACGCTTTTGTTACGGTTTGCTTGTTTACGCGGTGGTCCCACGTTGGATCAGTTCTATCTCCGCCTTGCCTGCCCGCCGTTCAGTTCAGCGCCAATCTAAAAACTAAGTGTGAGCGGCATGGACACTTGTGACGTGTGTCTGAGTGTGTGACAGCAGGCCCCTCCAGAAAGAAACAATTCGAATGACCAAGTTTACAGAACTGCCCCTTTCTGCTGCGTTGCAGCAGAAGCTGGCGGCAGCTCAATTCACAACCTTAACCCCTATCCAGGAGCAAGCTATTCCGCCCGCCCTGGAAGGCAAAGATGTAATCGGAACGGCTCAGACGGGTACGGGCAAGACTCTTGCCTTCCTGCTTCCCTTGATCGAGATGCTGCGGCGCGAGCCGTCACCTCAGGCGAACGCGCTGGTCTTGTTACCGACGCGTGAGCTGGCCATGCAAGTGCACGAGCAATACGAGCAACTGCGCGGCAAAAGCATGACCAAAGCGGCGCTGGTGATCGGTGGCGTATCGGAGAAGACGCAGATTCACGATCTCCGGACGGGCTCGGGATTGATCATCGCGACGCCGGGACGGCTGCAGGACTTCATCGATCGAAGATTGACCGACCTGAGTCAGATAAAAATACTGGTGCTCGATGAAGCCGACCGCATGCTGGATATGGGCTTTTTGCCTGCGATCCGGCGCATCGTGGCCTGCATTCCCAGGCAGCGGCAGACGTTGTGCTATTCAGCGACGCTCGAGCAATCCGTCGCCGGGCTGGTCCATGACTACATGCGCGCGCCGGTGCGGGTAGCTTTGGGTTCTGTGCTCAAGCCCGCCGAGAGCGTGCAGCTTACCGCCTTCGAAGTTCGCCCCGGAGAAAAAGCCGACGTGCTCAGGCAACTGCTCTATGCGGAAAAGGGCCAGACGCTGGTGTTCGCGCGCACCAAGCGCGGCGCCGAGCGCATTGCCAAGGCCCTGGTACGGGACGGCTTCTCGGCCGCGATGATTCATGGCGACCGTTCCCAGGCCCAGCGTAACAAAGCTTTGAGCGGATTTCAGGAAGGCCACTTCCAGGTGCTGGTTGCGACCGATATCGCGTCGCGCGGCTTGCACGTGGACGATGTGGCCCATGTGATCAATTACGATCTGCCGAAAATGGCCGAGGACTTCATCCACCGCGTGGGGCGTACCGGCCGGGCCGGATCCCAGGGCCACGCCACGACGCTGGTCACCGGCGCCGAGGTGCTGGAACTCCGCCAGATCGAGCGGACCTTGCAGTTGCGCATCGAACGCAGGCAAATTGACGCATCCGCCGCCGCCGACCAGCCCAAGCGGTTTATCCAGAACACGCTCTCTACCCGCACCCTCACCGCCCTGCCTGGCGAGGTTTTTGTCTAGAATAGTGCCTGGGGCCGAGTGCGCTAACCATGCCCGGCCCCTCACAAAATCTCATTCAAAAGGAATGTTCGATGAAGCGTGCGTTGACCAGCTTTTCTGGCCTGGCCTTGCTCAGCCTGTTCTTGGTCCTGACTCTGTCTCCGTTTACGGCCTACGCGGATGATGCGTCGCACGAGAACGTCGTCTCCCGCACCGCGGAGGTCGACGGCGTCCAGGTGCACTACTGGACAGCCGGTCACGGCGCGCCCCTTATCCTGCTGCACGGCTACGCCGAAACCTCCCTCATGTGGAAGCCGATCATTCCCGAGCTGGCCAAGCAATTCATGGTGATCGCGCCCGACCTCCCCGGCATCGGGGACTCGTCCATCCCGGCAAACGGCCTGGACATGAAGACTTCCGCGATCCGCATGCATGCGCTCGCGGTTTCGCTCGGGGTAAAAAAAGCCGAGGTGGTCGGCCATGACATCGGCTTGATGGTCGCGTATGCCTATGCCGCACAGTTTCCTTCTGAAGTGGAAAAACTGGTGGTGATGGACGCTTTCCTCCCCGGCGTTGGCGAGTGGGAGGCGGTTTTCAACAGCCCGGACTACTGGCATTTCCGCTTCCACGGGCCCACTCCCGAGGCCCTGGTCGAAGGGCGCGAACGCATCTTCTTCGAATACTTCTGGAACGATCTCGCCGCCGACAAGACGCGCTCGATTCCAGAAGCGGACCGGAAAGCCTACACCGCTGCCTATTCCCGGCCAGGACGGATGCGCGCGGGTTGGGCCTACTTCGTCTCCTTCCAGCAGGCCGCGAAGGACTTCGCGCAACTCTCCCAGACCAGGCTGACCATGCCCGTACTGGCGATCGGTGGCGACAAATCTCTGGGAGCATTTTTGGGACAACAGATGAAGCTGGTGGCTTCAGATGTGACCGTCATCGTTCTGAAAAACACTGGACATTGGATCCTGGAAGAGAACCCCAAAGAGACAAGCGATGCGCTGGTGAAGTTTCTCTGAGCATCAAAGGGTCCGCTGACCCGACATTTGGAAGGCTGCGAGACCTGGGGGCCCCGCTTCACGGCGCTGGTGATCCCTGCCTCCCCGGTCGGCAGGGCACTGTATATTTCCTCGTGGCCGATGACTCCTTCCGTTCACAAGTATGACGCCCTGGTTCTCGGTGGCGGAGCCGCCGGCCTGATGTGCGCGATTGAGGCCGGCAAGCGGGGACGCCGCGTTGCCGTGCTCGAACATGCCGAGCGTCCGGGGAAGAAAATTCTTATCTCGGGCGGTGGGCGCTGCAACTTCACCAACGTCTATTGCACTCCGGAGAATCTCATCTCCGGCAATCCGCATTTCGCCAAGTCGGCGCTGGCCCGCTATACGGCGTCGGATCTCATCGCCCTGGTCGAAAAGCACCACATTCCTTATCACGAAAAAACTCTGGGCCAGCTTTTCTGTGATCGCTCGGCGCAAGACATTCTGGGGATGCTCGAAACCGAGTGCGCGGCGGCCGGAGTCACTCTGTTGACCAGGATTGCTGTGCAAGAGGTTACGCGGCCGGATGAATTCGTGGTGCGCGCCGGGGAAAAAACATTTCGCGCTCCGGTCCTGGTCATTGCCACCGGCGGCCTCTCGATTCCCAAGATGGGGGCCACGTCGTTGGGGTACGAACTGGCGCGGCAATTTGGGTTGGCCGTTCGCGAAACCCGCCCGGGACTGGTTCCGGTCACCTTCAAAGAAAACGACCGGAGTCGCTACGCCGACTTAACCGGTGTTTCCACCGAAGTGATCGCGTCGTGCGACGGCCAACACTTCCGGGAGAAAATGCTATTCACGCATCGGGGATTGAGCGGCCCTGCAGTGCTGCAAATTTCGTCTTATTGGAAGAAGCCGCAACCTATCTTGATAGACCTGGCGCCCGACAGGCAGGTAACTGCGGCGATTCAAGACCCGGCTTCCCCGCGAAGTGTCGCCGCGCTTCGAGCGGCATTGCAGACGTTTCTTCCCAATCGCCTGGCCGCCCGGTGGGTGGACGCGCATACTCCCGCGGCCTGGACAAACGCCGCCCTGGGAGAGTTTGAGCGCCAGACGCACAAATGGGCGGTTCTTCCGGCGGGTACGGAAGGCTACGGAAAGGCCGAGGTTACCGTAGGAGGTGTGGACACTGATGAACTCTCAGCCAAGACCATGGAAAGCCGGAAGGTGCCGGGCTTGTTCTGCATCGGCGAAGTGGTGGACGTGACCGGACATCTAGGTGGATTCAATTTCCAATGGGCATGGGCATCGGGCGCTTGCGCCGGCCGGGCATTGTAGGGTGCGCCGGTATATTGGGAGCGCTTTTGCGTCTTAAAGGTATACTGCTCGCCGGGGACGTGCCCTCGCCACTGGCTTCCAATAGCATCTTGCTGGTTTCAAGAACCAAACAGGCTCGCGAGTTTTTTGTGCACGAGGGAGGGCATCTCTTCTGCCCGTGGCGTCGAGGCCTGCATTTTTTTCTAGCAGACTAAGAACGTAAATCGAAGGGCTTCCTGAAAGGGGCTTATGCGAACCAGGACAATTCTCCTGACCATCTTCCTGCTTCTGTCTTATGGAATGGCCGCGGAGAATCTGGAAAAGACCCAGAAAAAGGAACTGGAAGCTGAAGTCAAGGCCGTCACGGCAGAAGCCGAAAAGCTGGAGCGCGCGGGAAAACTGGCGGAGGCACGCGTCAAGTACACCGAGTCGCAGGCGCTGATCGAAGTAAACGCCGTCACCGACGCCATCAAACATCTGGATGAGGAAATTCACAAGCGGGTAAAGGACGAGTTGAACGATTCGCGCAAGCTCTACGAGTCGCACAAGTTCAAGGAGGCCGCCGCCGTGCTGGAAGAGGGCATGAAGCTGCAGGCCTTTCAATCAGTGCTCGCCTACAATCTTGCCCTTTGCTACTACCAGCTCGGCGAGCGCAGCCAGGCTCTCGAATATTTGCAGCAAGCCGAGGCGGGTACGGCAGAGCCCAAACAAAGGCAGAATCTCCTGCAGATGCACACGTTCTTCATCACCGGAGAGAACGCACCCTCAGTAAATGAAAGCGACAGAGATCGAATCCTCCGGGTCAATCACCTCTCCGACAGCGTCGGCCTGGAAGCATCTTTGGAAGACGCGGGCGGAGAGGAAGAAACGTTCTCGGAAGAAGATCGCCCATTCTCCGACAGTCCATCTTCGGATGTTCCGTCTTCTGATGCGCCGTCTTCCGGAACCCCATCGCCACCACCGGCGGCTCAGGCGGTCCTGAAGACGAACCGGCCCGCCGCCAGCACGCATGGCGATATCAATGCAGGCCACAGATCGAGCTTGTGCAACGCTCTCGCTGAGCTAAAGGGTACTTTGGCCACCAGTCCATCCGCGGTCTTCAATCTCGCGAACTGTGCGGAAAGCAATGGCCGCCCGGCGGAGGCAGCCCGCCTGTTGGAGAAATATCTGGAAATATCGCCCAACGCGCTCGATGCCGGGAAAACGCGCGCTCGTATCGCTGAGCTGAAATCGTTGCTGACTTTGCCCGGCAAGAATGGGGTGGAAGTTCGCCGGCTCTATGCCTCGGCAAATGGCGCCCTGGCGGAGCGTAAATATGATCGCGCCCTGACCGCGTTCAACCAGGCCAGCGAACTGGCCCTTGACTTCGCCCTGACCAAATGGAAACTAGGGTTGCTCGATGAGGCTATGGGCAATATCGCTGAGGCCCGGAAGAATTTCACTCGCTACCAGCAGTTGGTGACCGATCAGAGCGCCAAAGACGAGGCCGATCTGCACCTCACCACCCTGGATGCGAAACGCACCAAATATGACGAAGAGGTAGACGAAGCGGAAGACATCGTCGCTGACTTGTTCAACCGCGGCATGAACTTGACCTTCAACCTGGACGAGAACCGCAGCGCCTTGCGCGCCAAGCGCGCCCGGGTGAAAAAGAAGGACGATCGAAAGAAGGCACAAAGCCGCGTCGGTGGTTTTGCCATTCCCTTCGCTTACGCGCAACAGCAACTGACGCGGGCCAGCGAGCATCTTCAGATCGCCCTCGCTCTGTTTCCCCTCGGCGCCGAAGCCAACCAGCTTATGGGACTGGTCTTCTTGCAGGCCAACGACGGCCATTCCGCGACCAGGAGTTTTGACGCCGTCGCCAGCCAGGGCCTGCCCGTTCCGTTTTACGCCGAGCTGCGAGGGCACAAGCAGGACCAGGCGGTAAAGTGCGAATTGAGCCGGGATCATGTGCGGCTGATCTACCTTTCGTCGTATGACAAGAAGGGAAATCCGGCGCCGCCCAGCAGGCCGGCGGGTGAAGACGGCCTGGGAGATATGGTGATCGATCCCTCGACCCCGCGCCAGCAGGGCTTCGATGCTCTCGACGTGACTTTGAGCGAGATCAAGAAGGTAGAAACTGACAAAGGCTTGCTCAAGCTGAAGCTTACCCAGCAGGAAGTTACGTTGGCCCCGATCTACCTGCCATCGTTCACCCCCATCGAGGGTCCGCAGGCGCGCAGGTTTGCCAACAACTACACCCGGCTCTTTATTCGCTATCCGGGCCTGGAGGATTCCAAGCTGGGGACTGAAGGCATGAGCGGGGGAGAGAAGTTCAAGATGGGATACCACATCGCTACCGCCAGCGCGGATATTGCGATGGGAGGTTTCACGTTAGTCGGCGCGATCTCAGGCGTGCAGGACGCAGTCTCCATTGCTCGAACCATTCACGCCGCGGTGACTTCGTTGAGCATCAGCTTCGCCTTATGGGAGAAAAGCGTGGATGACCAGCAGCGACTCCTGGCGGGCAAGGCATTCAAGTCGATTCCAACTCAGCCCATAAACCTGGCATTCGCGCAGGAAACGAAGTAGGGCGGAGGAGGCCCGGGGCGAGCCTCCTCAGGCTTTACCGATCGATTTCTTCACTGGTGTGTAGCGCCGACTCATCAGAATCCGCTTCGTCGGAGCCGATGCGGAACAGCGCCGCCTGCGCTTCTGCGTGCTCGCGCAACTCACGCATCTCGTCGTCCGGACTGACTTCGGGCTTGTCCTGTTTGCGCTGGTTCCGGCGCTCGGCTTTGTCGCGTTGTTTCTGTTGACGTGCTTGTTCTTTCTGACGCTTGGTAAACGTCGATCTGCCTCGTGGCATGCACAATCCCCCCAATCTTTGATGTTCTGTTCATCGCTGGCCGGCCGTGGCACCGTTATTGCAGGATTCCAGGCCAGCCGGAAAAGCTACCAGCGTGGTTCCCGGGGCTGACGCGCGTGGCCTTGGTAGTCATCGCGTCCACGTCCCCCACCGCCGCCGCCGAACCGTTGTCCCCCACTGCCGCCGCTTCGCGGCCGGTCGGTTTTGGGCTTGGCCTCGTTGATGGTCAAGGCGCGTCCCCCCAGCTGGGTTCCATTCAGTGCGGCGATCGCTTTGTCGGCTTCACCTGCGTCGGTCATTTCCACAAACGCGAATCCGCGCGCTCGGCCGGTCTCCCGGTCGGTCACGATGTTCACTCTCTCCACTGCTCCGTGCGCCTGGAAAAAATTTCGCAACTCGGCTTCGGTCGTGCTGTGTGGCAGATTGCCAACGTAAAGGTTCTTCATTGCATTTCCTCTCTTAGTAAATCGTCCAGAGTTCGAGATCCTCGGCTCCGCTTGGCTAGCCACATTTCAGCATCGCGGGGCAACTCGGGCTTAGCCTGCACTGCCTTGGAGCGAGCGTGAGACGCGGAGCGTACGGCGGAAATCCGCTGGGAGGCTTCCAGGATTCCCCAACGCTGGGACGAACCCCCGGGAGTATCCGCTGATCGCGGGGAGCCCGTTTCCCTCTGGGGAATTACATCGCTCTCCGGCTGGTCCTCGGATGCTTCCTCCGCGTTTGGCGAATCCGCCAGGTACGCCGGCTTGCCCACCAGGAACGCAAGGTGCTGGGGCGGGTTGGCGCTGCGCATGTCCTCACAGAATTTGTCTCGGTGACCGGATCCATTCGCCACATTCATCAGAACCAGGTTGTAAAGGTCGGCTCGCCACCACGAACGCGCTTCGACGATATCGGAGGCGCAGTCCACGTCGATGCCGAGTTTTCTCATGCTCTCGGCGCGCAAGTCGCGCCTGGTGGACGATCCATCCACCAGAAGAATCCGCTTCTTCTTCAGCGGAGCAGGCATGGGTTCGGAAAGCGCTGACACAACGATCGGCGTCGTCATGCGGATACCGTCTTGGTCTGCGGACCCGATGTACCCACCACAGGTTTGTGCTGCCCGGCCAGGCTGTTCAGTCGTTCGCGATTGCGCTTCCGTCGCGCTATTTTCTGCTTACGTTCGCGATTAAATCTGGATTTGTCGCCGTTGATTCCGGACATCGATGGACTCCTGTCGAGCGGGTTGCTGCTGAACGTCCGGGCTACCGCGATACTCCCTCGGATGCTCTGGCCGGTGGAGAGACTCCGAACGGCCAGCCATGGTTGGATGCTCGGTGATACAGAGGGGACGCCTCCCAGCCGATCTCTCAATCGCGAAGGCGCAAGGCGCTGATGATGTGTCTTCGAGGTTAAGCAACTCAAGTATACGCTGTTTGCGAGCAACTTGCTGAAGTATCGCCTGGGAAAGCGTGCCTCGGCGGGAGGATTTTAGTCACTCAGCGGCCGGTGCTTCCCTCAGCGATCTGCAGGTCGAGTGCGACCCGTTCTCCGTTAATGAGGACCGTCCCAGCATTGATCAGTTGCTGACCGGTGCAATCATACTTCTCATAGCAGCGCAGGGACGCAAAAGGAAAAAAGAACTCCACCGCCTCGGATTTGCCGGCCGCAGCCACCTTGGCGGCCAGGTGGACGGTGGTGCTGAAACTGATGCCGTCGAACCTCGGTTCGTCTTTAAAATACGTGAGTGTGGCACGAATGAGGTGTGCCACGTGATCGTCAAACGCCATGGCAGCTAGCTTGTAGCGCGACCCCGCGGCGGACTCGGGCAGATTGGTATTGAGGGACAATTCAAGGTAAATTCCCTGGCGGAACGCCACGAAGTTCTGAGGCGCGTAGGAGACAAAGTGGGCCTGAGGGTCCAATTCTTTCACCAGCGTGGCCAATAACTGCTGGCTGGAGGCCTGCAACTCCATAAGCGCCTCTGGCGAGGCGTCACGGGGCGGGGTCGGCGCAATATCGTTCGGCTTGGCTGCTTGGGTTTTCGATGGGTTGGCGGGTCCTTGGCCCACGCTCGCCTCGCTGACCGGGGCTATTCCTGGTCCCACTCCGTTCGATGGCGGATGACTCTGCGTCGAATCGGGATTGGAAAGAGCTCCAGTTCCCGGCCTGGGGCCTTCCCCATTGAGCCAGATCGTAATGGGCTGGGCGTTAAGAAAGACCTGACCCTGCATCAACCCCGCCTGCTGCGCGGTCTCGTCCCTGGAGCCGAGAAGTTTGATGGCCGCGCTTTGTGGCAGGAATACCATCAGGTTCTCCGGCCTCTCCACCGGAACTCCCATGACTTTTCCCAGGATATGATGGGATATTTCCAGCGCGTAGCCTTGTACCTGATGGTTCGACTGGAAGCGCGGAACTTCTGACCTTAGGATCGGCATCACCACATTCACAAAAGTGCTCCGCGCCCGCCGCTCGGCAGCAATGTTGTCGGCAGGATACGCAGCATAGTAGTTGCCGGTCACAGTCAGTACGGTCTGGCCGTCGTAGCGGTCGAAACGAATAGAGCGTTGATCCGCGTGCTGTTGTTGCGATTCGTCAAGGTCCAGTTTGCGACTCAGATAGAAATGGTACTGCAACTGGAGGGCGAGAACGTCCTGACCCACGGCCTTTAAATCGCTCAGGTATTGTTGCTGCAGGGAGCGCAGATCTGGATCCTTGATCTCAGCCGGACTGAGAACCTGCGCCCAGGCGGCGCTTGCAGCAACCGACATAACGATCAGTGCGAGTAGCTTAGTCTTGCGGATACACGATTCCTGACGAGGGACGCGGCGGATCGGCTGCGCTTCAACCGAGCTGATCGGGGGCCGCCTGGCTGTAGTTACTGTGCGATCGTGAGACCTGGCGTTCATGTAGGTTTTCTATTCCTGAGGCGGGTAGAGCGTCAGGTACAAGTACGCATTCGCTGCTTCGTCTTCGCTCAGGTAGTCAAACACTGGCATTCTTCCTCGGTATGGCATCGGCGCCGCACCCATGTTAATGGTGGCGCCGGCGGTGACTTTTCGGACAAATTCAGGCAAGCTCGTCCGCTTGGTTAGAGTATTCAGCGGTGGTATCGCCCCTTCCTGAATTTGCTGAGGATTGGGGTTCGGGCCCACAGCGTCGTGGCAGATGTGGCAGGTAGATTTTACGATTTGCTCGCCCACACTGGAGGGCGGCTGGGTGATCGCAACTTGTTCCTTTTCTGCCCCTGGGATACCAGCAAGCTGTTTCAGGTAAGCCAGCAGTGACCGGATCTCGGTTTCGCTTAATTGAGGGAATGGGGGCATGTCCTGGCCACCTTTGTGGAAGCGGTCCAGCAACGCCGTATTGGACTGCTTCGCGAGCAATGTCGCGTTTGCCCGGCTCATGTTCATTCCAGCCTTTTTCATTCTTGCCATGATGACTTCGACAGACGTCGCCCGCACCGGATCGATGACGGAATTGATTTCCGGAGGCGCACCGTGACCGGACTCTTGGTGGCATCCCCGGCAATTCAGGCGGTACACATCCGAGCCGTGGAGAGTCATGGTTCGTGCCGCGAAGCCGGGCGACAGGCTCTGTTGCCAGCGTGTGGACTCCTCTCCTGGCGTCGGGGCCGCCGGCCCCAAGCGCCAGGTCTTGCCCATGCTGGTCTCACTAAATTTCTTATGCAGGTGGTTGATCCAGCTTTCGCCTTTCACAGCGGTGACTGGAATATCCCTATTCCCACCTGTTTGACCAAATAGTGGTGAGAGTAATGCGAAAATCACCAACAACTGTTTCATCGATATGATTGACGGGCATCTCATTTCGGCTCTTGGGAGGAGCGAAGGCTTGTTGCTTCCGTTCCCGCACTCCGTATCTTTATTTGCTCAGAGTGAAATCAACCTTGCCGTCGCCGGAAACGGTCAGCGGCTTGGATTGGTTCTTTGTCCCTTCATGCCAGGCGGTCACGGTGTAACTTCCGTCCGGAACATTCTCAATCTTGTAGTTCCCGGCTTGATCGGAAGTGGCGAAATAGGGAGTGGGGACGACCACAAGATAAGCCGACATCTCGGGGTGAACGTTGCAAAGTATTGGCACCGCGCCCGGCGTGTCGAACTTGAATGACTTCTTTTCACCCTTCGGCCAGGTGCCAAGGTTGTGGCCTAGCTTCTTGTTACCGCCGATGGAAGTCCAAAAGACGTTGTGCGCGACGCTGTCGCTATTGAGAAAGTCGACGGTGGTGCCGACTTGGACCGCGGTGACGTGCGGCTGGAAGACCAGACCTTTCTGGTCTATCACTGGACGTTGCGTGGGCGCGGGAAAGGTCTTCCCTGCAATGGTATCAACGTAAACCACCGACTGTCCGGCAACTCCGGAGACTTGTCCGCTGATGGTGCCGGCGCTAGCCGCCAGAGAAAATCCAGCTACGACTGTGATCAGAATCAAAACATTGCGCTTCATGATTTCTCCTTAGTTTAGTGATGACTATGATCCCCGATCTAGTAAACGAATTCCAGTCCTGCAATCGCCGAGTTCGTACGGAATGCACCAGTCAGTGGCGTGCCCGTGGTCGGGTCGTAGACGATCTGCTGGGGCCGGATCTGGTACTCGAAGGATGCCTTGATGTTGGCGTGAACCAGAAACTGCACTCCGGGCGTAAAGCGATTTCGTGTGGCGCGGAAGGGCGACACGAACGATCCGATGTCGGTGTCGGGGGTAGCTCCGATGCCGTTGATGACGTCGGCGGTGGAGTGCACCGCATCCCAGCGCATGATGGTCATCAGCCAAGGCAGCGCCAGATAGTCTGCTTCGAGAAAGCCGCCGCTGAAGCTGGCCGGACTTCCCCTGAGTAGGCCGGTCGGCAGCGGGAGCCCGGCAGGCAGCAGCGGCAGCAGGTTCTGGTCACGGCCGTACATGTACTGTCCAAAGAGGTTGAAGGCGTGATAGTTGAAACTGAAGTCTCCCCCCACCCGATAGAACGGTTCACGCGCCGTCAATACGGTCGAAACTCCCGTGCTGTCCTGGCCGTGGAGCCTTTGCACGGAACGTCCATAGAAATAGAGTGTCCCGAGGTTGAGATAAGTATGATCGCGAGGACCGGTGGCTCCCGCCGCCTGGATTTCGGTGCGGCTTGCCGGGTCATGTTCCAGGTTAAAGCGATAGGAGAGGCGGGCGTAAATGTCTTTAAAGTTGGAGTCTGACGTGTAGGCAACTACCGGCGGAACGTTGTTTCCGGTCGCCGCCGTGCCGCCGCTGGTATTCTGGTTCACAATCGCCAGCGAATAGTGATAGCCGCGGTAGGTGTGACCGCCGCTGAACTCCACTCCCTGCGCCGCATTCGACATGGCGAACAAGTTGTTGACGCTGGGCCCCAGGATGGAATTCACCGTGCCTACATTCATTTGGTCATAAATGTCCCAGCCGCTAAGGTTCCAGCTGCGAGCTTGGCTGAAGGGCAAGTCCAGCTCGAACTGTCCGACCCGCAGACTGAGCGAATCGGTCGGCAGTTTCAGATGCCGGCCAATGTTTACAAACTTCAGATAACCATCGCCTAGCCCGCCGCTGGCGGCGGAGCCGCCGACGCTGATGTCGTCGTCCACCCAGAAAGCGATATCATCGCCAAAATTTCCCGCCATGAAGATACTGAAAAACCCGGACTGAAAATCAGTGCGAGGAATAAGAGGAATAAGGGGAGCGGTCGGATCGCCTGGAGGTTGCAGATTGAAGTTGTTCCGGTTTCTGCCGACGACCTGGAAGAACGTATTAAAGCGCAGCCCAATGGGCGGCAGTCCGGGAATGGTTCCGGGCCAAATGGTATGAGGCCACAATTCTTTCTGCGCCGGAGATCCCAACATCACCGGAGGAACCTTGATGAAGGTCTCATCATCTTTAGGAAACTTGAATCCGGCGTCCTTGAAGGCCTTGCCGAAATCGTTGAGTTTTGGGAAGTCCACGTGGCAGGTGCTGCAGGACGTGCCGTACTGGCGCGAGAATGCGGGAATTGCATAGATTTGGTGGCCAAGGTTTGCTCCTCCGGCGACCGGGGCTGGAAGGCTGGCGAATAGCGCCAAGATCAGCAGCGAGAAGAGAAGTACCGTTATCTGATGACACTTGAGCATCTGACGACCTCCTCAAAAACTGCACTCTTCAAGTTATTTGGGATTACGTATTCAGCTCTGCAGTTCGTGCCCTAAAGTGGCGAGATGTCGACACATTGTCATGCCTCGAAGCAGCAGAAGGCTGTCCAAAAGTGAACACTTCCAAGAAACCGACGCCGACGCCATTATCCCTGCCTAAATCCAATGAAATTGCACTTCCGACCGTTACTCCCCAGTGCGCTGGGTCTAAGTACGCAGTAGCGATTCTGACTAAGGCAGGACCTTCGTGGCAGCGATGTCCGTCACTCAGCTCTGTGATCCGAATCACTACTCTGGTAGACACAACCCGACACAATCGCGTGAGGCCGCGTCTGCTCTCCAGCCTGCGCAGGTTTCGAGATGGTTTCTAACCGAACCGATAGCGTGGGTTAACCAGTGGGTTACAGCAACCGCGTGGTGGCGACGGCGGGTGGAAATGGATCCGTCTCGCCGGTCCGCGAATAACCTGTTATGCGTCAATAGGTTGCGCCAAATGATGAGCGGTCGGGCGGAAGCCATGAAACTTTGGCACCGCAGCTGCCTTCAGTGGGGCCAGCCACCGTTTGAAAAAATCGTTGTCAAAAGCGGAAAACGTTAGGATACTCGGCGTACTCGGGTGGGGCAAAGAGGTGAAATTTCTGAGGAGGGAATGTATGTCCCAGCTTCATCTGAAGTGGCGACTGATTTTGGCAGCGGCTGTTTGTGTGCTGTATTCGGGCATCCTGGTTGCGGCGGATGAGCCCAACCTGACCAAGGAGCAGATAACTCAGTTCCTCCTCACCGCGAAGGTGGTGAAGAATGAGCGGGCCAAAAAAGGCATCACCGACACCCAGCGGCTTACGCTCAGTGACGGCACCATCACCCACGACGCCTCGTTCCAAACGATTGATGAACACAAACCCTCAATGCAGCTGGCCAGCGGAACCGAGCTGAATTTCGTCGATTCTTACAAATACAACATCGCGGCGTATCAGTTGGCTGAACTGCTGGGCATTGACGACATGCTGCCGGTGTATGTCGAGCGCAAATGGAAAGGCGATGTGGGCTCGCTGAGTTGGTGGTTGCCGGTGAGGATGGATGAGGTGGAGCGTCACAAGCAGGGTCTGACGGCGCCCGACCCCGATGCCTGGAACAGTCAAATGTATAAGGTTCGTGTCCTCGACCAGTTGGTCTACGATAACGATCCGAATCTCACCAACGTGTTAATCGGGGCGGACTGGAAGATCTGGAGGATTGATTTTACCCGCGCCTTCCGGCTCTCCAAGGATCTAAGAAACCCCGGGGACTTGGTGCGCTGCGACCGGCACCTGTTCGAAAAGTTGAAGGCGCTGGACGGAAACGAGCTGACCGAAAAAACCAAGCACTATCTGAACAAAGATGAGGTAAAAGCCCTGATGGCGCGACGGGATAAGATTGTGGCCCAATTCCAGAAGCTGATCGCGGAAAAAGGGGAGAACGAAGTATTGTATTGATGCCCCGGCAGCGCCGCGCGGGGACAAGCCTGGGAAACTTGAGTATGATGCGGCTTGCTCTTTTGATTCCCAAGGTCTATTGTGTTTGGCCACGCGGCACATTGTTCCACTACTAAGGAGGATGTCAAAATGGTGAAGAAGCTACTCTCTCTGGTGTTCGTATCTGTACTTGCTTTCCCAGCCCTGTTGGTGCTGACCGCTCCCGCCCAGGACAAGATGGCGAAGCAGGACCGCTGGGAGGGTGTGATCATCCGCAGCAGCGCGGACAAATCGACTCTGACAGTCCGCAAGGTGGGTTCGAGCGTGGAGAAGATCGTCCAGTACGACAGCTCGACAAAATGGGTCAGTCAGGAGCATGGCAGCAAGAAAGTCAATGACATCGACAGCACCCAGGTCAAGGACGGCGATCGCGTGATTTGTCAGGGCAGTTGGGACAAGGATGGCGTACTCCACGCCACACTGATCTCCAAGCGGCTGTCTCATCCCGGCGCCTAATTCCTCGAGGCCCTTCTCTTGTACAGGAACGGGCCCGGGCCGGTGCGGAACGGCACGGAGCGCGTGGGTTAAGAACTCGGGCGGCAGAGGGTAAGGCGGGGGTTGTCCGGCGAGGACTCCCGCATAGGCCTTCTGCCGCTGCCGTTCGCCCAGCACGGTTCGGTTCGCACCGCGCAGAATGAACTTGTGTAATTGTGTGCCTTGGGTGGGGCAGGCTGGATTCTGCTGAGGCGCGCCCGTCTCAGTCTTCACTTCTCTTCTCATTTTCATCCTTACCTGCGACTTCTGCTGACCGCCTTCCGAATCAGCCTGATCGGTTCTGAAGTCCAAATTGCTTTTTCCCCGCCTGGTTGTGACCCCAGTCACAGAGAGACGTGAGGGCTGGCACTGCGGTTCCCGTGGGCCTCTGGGAATTTAGAGGTGTTGAGGAGGTGGCCCATGACCCCGGACAAGCAGCAGATACTTGAGCTCCTCAAGTTCGAACTGAAGTTCCTGGAGGATGGCGGCTATGGACGTTCTCCGCACACTCCCCGGCGCCCGCAGCTGATCTTCGAGGATTCGCCGAGCTGCTTGAACTTTGGCGATCCTGGCCGGCCCCATCCCTGCAGCGAATGCTGGTTGATGACGTCGGTTCCCGAGGAAAGACGGAACGAAAGTTTGCCCTGCCGTTTCATTCCACTCACGGACCAGGGTAAGACGATCGATTACTTCTATCGCTATGGCACCCAGCTCGAACTGGAAGAAGCTCTGGCGGGTTGGTTGCGAAAAGAGATCAGTCGCATCGAAGCGCAGGGCAGTGAAGTACAGGAACCCGCGGCGGCAGATCAGCCGAATGATGAGTTTTCCAAGTGGAAACGTGAGAGAGAGTCGTCGTGTCCTATTCCGATCTGGGGAACGGGCGACATAGCAGGTTGGTTCGTCCTTGCTAGATTCGGTTCAGAGTGAGCAATTTTGAACAGATACGATGCAAGAATTTTCTTAAGTTGGCTGATCGATGAGCTGCAAGGTGCGAAGGGGAAGTCGCTGTAAAGCACATGTTTATGGTCAACCGCTAATGGTGAGCGGGCCTGCGACCGCGAAGAGTTTGCGGAGGGTTTGATGACGCACACAAAGATAACAAAGCGACTGGCGCAGCCCTTGATCCTAGTGTGCGCCGCAGCTCTGATTTTCGCCATACCCATGGTTGCGAGTGCCGCCGACAAGACCAAGCCGGCCCCGGATGCATCGGCCAGACATTATCAGCGACCCGGTACCAGCTTCAGTCAGCCACTAATTTGCGCTTCGAAGGGTCTTCTTCACTTGCTGAATGAAAACTTCAAACTCCCCGCGACCAGCCGGGGGTAGCCGAAGTGCGTGCCTGAAAATGGATTACCCCAGTTGAACGCAAACGGGCGATCGGCGAGGTTCTGAATATCGAGCTGGGCGCCAAGGAGGAATCGCTCCCTGCGCAGCAGATCCATGCTCCCCGACCAGCCCAATACGTACCACGGCTTGACCCTGCCAGTATCAAAATTCACTAGGTTGGCTCCGGGGAGCGCTTGTAGGTCAGCCGCATCAAGATCAGGGAGCTCGATAGGCACGCCGCTCTCGTATCGCCCGGAAAACGATGTCCAGAATCCATGCTTGCGGGCCGCGTAGGTAAGCCCGAAGCCGGCAACGTTGCGTTGATCGTGATCGGGGTTGAAACGAGTGCCGGGCCCGATCTCGATGAAATCATCGTCCAGGAACAACCCTCCGTTGAGCGGGCCAATTTCCACGACCTGATTGTTGGTATAACTCAAATAGGCGGAAAAGCCCCGGCGCAGGGGAACGTCAAGACGGACGTCCAGCCCCTGGGCTTCGGCGCGAGCCACGCTGTTGGGAAAAATGACGGTTGTGCCCAACAGGACATTGGGATCGTCAATATTGCGGAAGCGGCGCCACCAGTAAGCCACGTTCAGGCTCAACATTTTCGGCAATTCCTGGGAGAAACCGGCTTCCCATGCGGAAAGCTTTTCGGGGCGGATGTCGGCGCCTCCGCCCGAAGCAGCAAAGGGCGACAGGGCGCGGGCCTTCTGCGAAGTGGCGATCAAAAGGTTCTCCACCTGCGGCGGCATATACAACCGATTGAACGAAGCCCGCAGCGCGGTCTTGGTCTTCGGCAGGTAGTAGATCGCGCCAACCCGCGGGCTCACTTGTTGATCGGGGATCAGTAGATCGGAATGGTCGTAGCGAACTCCCAGGCTGATATTGAAGTTGTGAAATGCCGCAAAATCATCCTGGGCATAAAACGCCTCCGTGCCGCGCGTGACCCGCTGAAAGAATTGGAACGGATTCGCAGCCGTGAAGGCCATGGCCGGGTCGTTGATGCCGGCTTCCTCGGCTGCGGCCGGATCGGTGATACCGAAGCTGAAGAACTCCGCCAGAGAGACCCGCGAAGCTTCCACGCCTGCCTTGATTGTGTGTCCGTGAAGCGCATGGGTCACGGTGGCCAGCACGCCTTGACGGGCCTGGCGCCGATTTTGGCTCGCGGTGAGAGGGGTATCGAACGGGCTGGGATTGAGTTGGGAGCGAAAGAAATTACGGAAATAGGCAACATCGCTGACTGTGTTGGGCGACCACGCGCGCTGCCAGAAAATGGATTCATGGTCATGACGCAGTTCCTGACGCTGTTTTTGACCCGCGGCTTGCTGCTCCTGGTTATTAGGAACCGCAAAGTTGGCGCCCTGCTGCGTTCCCGCCAGGCGAATCAGATCTCGAGCGGTGGCGTGCCAGTCGAAGCGCAAATCCACAGCGGCGTCTCCCCCCTGGTTATGAAAGTTTCGAGGGTCGACCGGATCGAGGAACCGGTCGGACTGGTGTCCGGACCCGGCAAAAAAAATTCCCCAACGCAGCGTGCCGGCGCCGAGTGTGGCGGACACTTCACGAGAGTCAAAACTGCCCGCACCGAGAGAGAGCGTCCCACTGAGTGGGGTATCGAGACCGGATTTGGGCTGGATGATGACCACGGCCCCGGAACGGTCTCCGAACTCCGCCGGAATGTTTCCCGTGATGATGTCGAGCGAAGTCATCGCGTCGGTATTGAAGGAACCGGCAAACAGGCCGTCCACCCGGTCCGGGGTGGGCACGCCGCCCACCACGTAAAGAGTGCCGTCATCCACTCCGCGAATGTGCATGAGACCGTCGTTCTCCGTGTTCCAGCCGGGGGTAGTTGACACCAGCGCCTGCAGCTGATCCTGCCGCAGCACCGTGGGCGAGAGTTTGATCGAGCTTTCATCAATGATGATCTCCGTACGCGGAGTTTCATGCCGCAGGACATCGGGCGCCTCCACGGTCAAATTGGAATTGGCCGTGGCCACCGTCAGGCGCGTGGGAGCGCGGAGCGGAATATTGGAGCGAATACTGACCTGTTCAGTGGAGGATCGGAAGCCGGGCGCGGCCACACGCAAGACGTAGGTCCCGTAGGGCACATCGTCAAAGTGAAACTGACCCTGATCGTCCGCCAGCGCATGCATGTGTCTCCCGGTGAGGGGATTTTCCAGAGTGATTCTCGCCGTTGAAATCCGCGCGTCATGGGCATCGGTCACCGTGCCCGTGATGGTTCCAACTTCCATTTGTGCTTGCGCCCGCGGGGCGAGCAGGAGGATCGACATCAAGAGCAGGAAAGGCGCGGTAAGGAAAGAGATTCGATCTCTGGACATGGGTCAGGATCAGGACCGACGCTTCAGTCATTCTACCCGCAATCAGACTGCTGGGTCGCGTCGCGATTACTCAGTCGAACACCACCGTTTTGTTTCCATAAGTGAGAACGCGGTGGCCCAGGTGCAGGCGAACTGCCCGGCCAAGGACGGTCCGCTCCAGGTCACGCCCCTTGCGAATCATGTCTTCAATGGAATCGCGGTGGGAGACGCGTGCCACCTCCTGCTCGATGATGGGACCTTCGTCAAGATTCATCGTGACATAGTGACCGGTGGCGCCAATCAGCTTTACCCCGCGCTCAAAGGCCTGATGGTAGGGCTTGGCGCCCACGAAGGCGGGGAGGAAAGAGTGATGGATATTGATAATGCGATTGGGGTAGGCGGCGATGAAGTCTTCAGTCAGCACCTGCATGTAGCGGGCAAGCACAATCAGCTCCACCCCTCGGGATCGAAGCTCCTGCAGTTCGGCGGCTTCCTGCCGCTGTTTCGTTTCCGCAGTGATGGGAAAATGGAGAAAGGGCGCACCATAGCGGTTCGCCACCACCCCCGCATCGGGATGGTTGCTGATGACCACGGCGATCTCAGCCTTGAATTCGCCCGCCTGCTGGCGTTGCAGGAGGTCCTCGAGGCAGTGAGGCAGGCGAGAGGCGAACAGGGCAACTTTGGGCACGTGGTCGCTGAAGTGGACTTCGAACCGCATGGCAAATTCGTCGGCAAGCGACTGGAAACGCTGTGCGATCTGATCGCGGGAAATCTGGAACCCGTCGCAGCACCACTCAAAGCGCGCGAGGAAGATGCCGGCTTCGAGATCGGTGTACTGATCGGACAACAGAATATTGCCGCCATGACGGAAGACGAAGCTGGAGATGCCTGCAACCAGACCTTTCTGGTCGGGACAGGAGACGAGGAGTGTCGCGGTGTCAGGCATTGAAATGAGCGTGGCGCGGGTGCCGGGTGCGAGGGGGAAAGTTAGCAGAGGCAGCGGTGGGGACGCAACCGCGGGTGGTGCGGAGCAATGGACCCAGATGGCGTCCTTTCGGACTCCTCAAAGAGCGCAGGAAGAACGAGCGCCAGCTTCATTCCGCGCGGAAAGCCGCTCCTGGACAGCAGAGTTGGCCAGGCCGTTGGCTTCCATGTTGCGTTCGCGTGGGACGTGGGTGATGGAGAATTTGAAGGAACGAGCCAGCTTGCGGCAGATCCAGTGCAGGGAATAGAGGCGGGGACTGCGGCAGGCGTAGCGGCCCTGCATCTGTCGCACCACTACTTCTGAGTCGGAATAAACGTGTAACACCTTGGCCTCGAGAGCCAGAGCGCATTGCAAGGCTTCGAGCAGGGCCACATACTCGGCTACATTGTTGTCTTGGCGGCCGATCCATTTGGCAATGCGGATGGTGCCGCCGGCGCCACCCTGGATCACAACGCCAATACCGGACGGCCCTGGATTTCCCAGAGACCCGCCATCCACGTAGGCTACGAGGTCCGACATCCGTTGCGATCCGTTAGCTCCAACATGCGTCAGAAACGATTGTCGCGTCAAGTTGTTTATTTCTAACCCTTGCAACAGAGGAATCGGCCTGTGCAATAAACTGTGGAAAACGCGGAACAGGAAATGCACGAGCAGGGTAAGCATTAGCGCTGCAATGAAATGCGATTTCTGATTTCCACAGGATTTTGTTTGTGGGTTGCACCGAAAAACGGCGTTGACATTTTTTGTCCTAGCGCTTACCTTCACACACGTCGACGGCTGAAAGGGTTGGCTCAAATAAAATTAGCCAGTCCGAAGTAGGCCGAGTGGTCAGCTGGACGGGGCGACCCGGAAGGCGGCCAGACCCGAAAAAACCGACGGCTCTGCGAGGGGTAGTCGGGGTCTGGAGCTGCGAAAGCAGCGACTACATCAAGGGCCGTGATGGTGCATGCTTCCACGCTGTTTGGCTCCCTCGCAGGAGCTGGCGGCTAGAGCATAACCAATGTCACGGCCTTTTCCTTTTTCCCCTCCAGTAGGTTCTGATTCGCCCCTTCCGGTTTGCAAGCGCGTTCGTTTATATTGCTCCGCGTGACTGAGAATCTGCACGCGCGTTGCTGCATCGTGGGAGGCGGGCCCGCCGGCATGATGCTGGGTTTTCTGTTGGCGCGCCTGGCTGTGGACGTGGTTGTCCTGGAGAAACACGCCGACTTTCTCCGTGATTTTCGCGGAGACACGATTCATCCCTCGACCCTGGAAGTGATGTACGAACTGGGCATTCTGGATGACTTCCTCAAGCGTCCGCACCAGGCGGTGCCCGAGCTTGCCGGCCAGATCGGGGCTGAAACGGTGAAGCTCGCCGACTTCAGCCATCTCCCAGTCCATTGCCAGTATGTTGCCTTTATGCCGCAGTGGGAGTTCCTCAATTTCATCGCGGAAAAGGCGGGGAAGTATCCGCAGTTTCATTTGAAGATGGAGGCCGAGGTCACCGATCTCATTGAAGAAGGCGGCCGGGTGATGGGGGTGCGGTCCCGAACTCCGCAGGGTGGTTTGGAAATCCGGGCCGATCTGACGGTAGGGGCCGACGGCCGCCATTCAGTGACCCGTGCTCGCGCTGGACTTGAAGTGCTCCACCTGGGCGCGCCTATGGACGTGTTGTGGATGCGGGTCAGCCGCCAGCCCACGGACCCGGGAGCAACCTTTGGCCGGATCGATACCGGCCGGATCCTCGCGCTCCTGAATCGCGACGACTACTGGCAGTTGGCCTACGTCATCCCCAAGGGGAATGCCGAACTGCTTCGGCAACAGGGGTTGGAAGCGCTGCGCGAAGATCTGGCCCGACTGGCTCCGTTTCTGCGAGAGAGGGTAGGCGAACTGCGCGACTGGTATGACATCAAGCTGCTTACGGTGGCCGTGGACCGCTTAAGTCAGTGGTGGCGGCCCGGACTGTTGTGCATCGGCGATGCCGCGCATGCCATGTCGCCCATCGGCGGCGTGGGGATCAATCTGGCGATCCAGGATGCGGTGGCAGCGGGGAACATTGTGGGTCCGAAACTGCAGCAGGGAACCGTGAGCGAGGATACCCTGCGCGACCTCCAGCGGCGGAGAACATTTCCAACGTGGGCCACGCAGCGGTTGCAGTTGGCGGTGCAGAACAATGTGATTCGGCGGGTGCTGGACAGCACCAAACCGTTATCGGTTCCGTGGTCGGTGAGACTGCTGGACCGATCGCCCTGGCTACGCCGCATTCCGGCAAGGCTGATCGGCCTGGGTTTCCGGCCGGAGCGCGTAAAGACGGCGGAAGTTTCTAACGCACGCGCATAACCGGACCCCGCACAGCCATTTACTTCTGGCTTGCGTCGGCGGCAGTCTGACCGATCATGACCGCGTCCTGCATCTGGCGGAACAACTCTCCAACCGCGGCCGGCGAGTGCGACACAAATACAGTGTTGCTCTTTCCCTGGGCGCCGATTTCCTTCAAGGTATCGAGATACTGAGTAACCAGAACCAGCATCATCACGTCCTTGGCTGAAGTTCCTTCGACCGCCGCCGCAAACGACTCCACCGACAGCTTCAGTCCGTCGATAATGGCTTTACGCTGATTGGCGATACCCTGGCCCTGCAGAGCTTTGCTCTCGGCTTCCGCTTCCGCCTGCTTGACTTTGAGGATCTTCTCGGCTTCACCGCGCGCCGTGGCTGCGACCTGTTCCCGCTGCGCCGCATTGATTTCATTCATTGCGGATTTTACTTTCACGTCCGGCTCGATGTCGGTGACCAGCGCCTGGTCGATGGCGTAGCCGTAGGTCTTCATTACGTCGTCGAGGCCTTCTTTGATCGCCACCGCAATGTCAGACTGCTGCAAAAAGGCGTCGTCCAGATTCATCTTGGGGACGTGACCCAGAATCACGTTAAACACGTAGGACGAAATCTGCTGTTTGGGGTTGGCCAGTTTGTAGAAAGCTTCGTACACGTGGTCGGCGATGACGTGATATTGCACGGATACCGGAATCTTTACGAAAACGTTGTCCTTGGTCTTGGTCTCAACGTCGAGAGCCAGCTGCTGCACCCGCAAATCGATGCGACCGGCGATCTGGTCGATCCAGGGCAGCTTGAAGTTGATGCCGGCGGTGGCGACACGCAGGAACTTGCCCATGCGCTGGATGACCACGGCTTCCGCGGTTCGGACCTGAAAGAAACCCTTGAGGATGGTGCCGATAGCGAAAGCAAACACAATCGCGTACACCACGAACAGCAGTGCATCCATGGCCAGTCCTCCCTCTAGTGTCCCGCGGCCAGTACGCACGCCTGCCGAAGGCCAGAATCGCAAGCATCATAGCGGCCGGATTGCGCGTGCACAATTAACTTCCCAACTACCGTTGGCCTTGGGCCCGGCGAGATCATAGGTCGAGCGGTGGGGGGGCGGCCGGATGTTCAGCGTCACAGCCGCTCCTCCATGCGGACGCTAGGCTGTCCCGGAACCTGTAACAAAAGGAGAAGTTTGCGACTTTCGAGGGGCAAAGTTGCGCCGCCGCGAATAACCCGCATAGACTCGATTGCATCTTAGAGTCGTTTGCGTAGTGCATCGGACCAACCGAAGAGGAACAGCGTCAGGGACGCCTGCAGAGGCTGTAAGGCCAGGAAGCCAGTTTTTTTGCTGTTTCGATTGGCGGAGCCAACGCTTGATCGCGGCATCTGCCGCCAAGTCAGTCATGCAGGCGTCACGGTCTGAGCAATCGAGACCCCGGCACAAGCGGGGACGATCTCGTCCACTTTGCTATTGCTGCGGCCTGTCGGGTGGGCCCAGCCCCGGTCCTTCTTCTGGAGAATGTCGTATACCCGGCATCGGTTTGTGCATAGGCGGTCGTTCGGATTGCAGTTTCACTTACGCGGCCGGCTTGGTGCCCGGGGGCACGATGGCAAGAAAGTCCTGGGCGAAGCGGGAGGCATAACTCTGGAGCAGCGCTTGAATGCGATCGGGATCTGAGGAGCGCAGTACCAGGCCGGCATGGTGTCGTTTCTTGAGGCGCTGAACGATCTCAGGATCGTTGTAGGCGGAAGTGTCGGGTTCTTCCTGGCGTGACAGCGAAAGAATGATTCCAGCATAGTCACTGCGCATGGCCGGGAGCTGGTAGGGTTGTTTGCCACCGGCAATTTCAATTCGCGCCCACTCGCGCCACAGGTTGATCCCGGTGGCTGTCTCCACCATGTCACTGATGTAAGCACCGCCCACGCGCGCTGCGCATTCCAGAAAATTGAAATTTCCATCGCTGCGGGCACGAATAAACTCGGCGTGGGACACGCCGCGCACCAGGCCCAGGGACGTGATCAGGTCGCGGTTCAGTGTGCGCAGACTGAGAGCCTCTTCGGAGTCGCCGGGCAAAAGATAGGTGGTGAAGATGCCGCCTTGCTGGGCCACAGCCATGGGCGGCTGGCCATAGCGGCTGACACTGGAGAACACGACCTCCAGCTCGGAGACCACCGAGTCCACGTGATACACATCTCCCGGAACGAACTGTTCCAGCAGAAACGAAGACTGCTGATCGCCCAGCGATTCCAGGATCGGCCATAAGGCTTCAGCGGAGTCGATTTTCTTGATTCCGATGGCGGAGGCTTCGGAGCGAGGCTTCAGCACCCAGGGTCCGGGGACGTGGTCGAGATAGTAACGAATGTCGTCGTGATTCAGGATGGGGATGAAGTCGGGCACGCGGATTCCGTGTTCCAGCGCCTTCATGCGCATGGCGAGTTTGTCGCGGAAGTAGCGGGTTGTAGTCAGGCCCATTCCGGGGATGCGCATGTGCTCGCGCAGGGTAGCGGCGGTCTCCATGTCAAATTCATCGAGCGCGACGATGCGGTCGATTTTTTTCTCGCGGGCGAGATAGGTTACGGCCTTGACGATTTCCGGCACGGGCAGTTCGGAAGGAATGAAGAAGACTTCGTCCAGGCTCTCCCGCGGCCAGTCGGCATTGCGGTGGGTCTCGGCGGTAAGCAGGAACACGCGGCAGCCCTGGCGCTTGCACTCGCGCATGAATTCCTGTCCCTTTTCGTAGGTGGTGATGCACAGAAACGTGAGTGGCGGCGCGGGTTCCGGCATGCGGGCCCCCGATCAGGGGAAAGAATATAACACTTGACCCTTCCCAAGCTGCAGCACGTATAATAGTGCTGCACGTGGATGTGTGCGCCTCTAGTGATGAAGACCAACATTACCTTGAAACTCGACGCCGACCTTCTGCGGGAGGTGCGCATACTCGCAGCGGAAGAAGGAACGTCGATCAGCGCCCTGCTGGCTGCGCGGCTGCAAAAGATGGTAGAAGAGCGGCGAGCCTACGATCGCGCCAAGCGACGAGCGCTGGCCCGGCTGCGTGAGGGCTTCGATCTGCACTTCAAGCGTCCCCGTTCGCGTGACGAACTTCATGAGCGATAAGTACTTCTTGGACAGCAATATTCTGGTCTATGCACACGACCGATCTGCCGGTGAAAAGCAAGCACTGGCCCAAAGATTGATCGAGCATCTCTGGCAATCAGGAGAAGGAGTGCTGAGCACGCAGGTGCTTCAGGAAGTGTGTGTCAGTCTTCGGCGTAAGGTGAGCCACCCGCTCGCCACCGACGAGATACGTCGGCTCATCCAGGACTACTTGAGTTGGGAAATCATCATCAATGACGCGCGGTCGGTGGTCGGGGCCCTGGAAATCGAGGAGCGCTATAAGATTTCGTTTTGGGACGGGCTGATACTTCACGCCGCTGAGACGGCTGGTGCTGCGGTGCTCTACTCCGAGGACTTTGCGTCAGGCCAACGGTACGGTTCGATCCGTGCCGTAAATCCGTTCGAAGACAAGCAACGCTAAAAACGCAAACCCACCCTTGGCCTGTGGGCGAAGGGTGGGGTCAGCGCCGCTGGGTGCGGCGTCAAGTCAACCAGAGCTTGTTACCGGCGCCAGTACGGATGACGCACCACGAATTCACGATGCTCCCATCTCCGCTCGGCCCAATATCCTGGCCGCTCATAGCGCGGGTAGAAAACGGGGCCCGGGTAAGCGTAGCCTGGCGCGTAAGCGTAAGGATACGGCCGATAAGCGACGTACGGCACCGGAGCAACATACCGGTACGGACGAACGTAGACCGGACGCGGATACCGCGATCCCAGAGCGATCACTACCTCAGCGTTGGCCCGCGTTGGCGTAATAGCTACCAGCAGCGCGGCCAGTCCAAACAGTAGAAGTGCGCTTTTCTTTAGCATGTTGAGCCTCCCTTGCTACGTATTGTTTAAACCCCGGCAGGGAGCAAAAAGTTGTTTCCTGAAGCCAAGCTTAAACGCCTGATTCGGCAGGGGTAAGCTCGAGCCACGGCTGAGGTTTCGGGACGATTTTCAGGCCTGGCCGGGCGACCCGGCAACGGCCTGTCCGTCTATAATTCTCCGCCATGAAATTACGAAACCTTCTGCTGGGTGTGCTGCTCATAGGCAGCGTGAGGCTTTCTGCGCAAGACCGCTCGTACGGCCGTTCCATGGTGATCAATGACCGGGGCATTGTCGCCACCAGCCACACCTTGGCGTCGCAAGCCGGAGCGCAGATTCTGGCCCGTGGCGGGTCAGCCATGGACGCTGCGATCGCCGCGAATGCGGTGCTGGGCGTGACCGAGCCCATGATGAACGGCATCGGAGGCGATCTCTTCCTGCTTTACTGGGACGCGAAGTCGGGCAAGTTGTATGGATTGAACGCCAGTGGGTGGGCGCCCCGCGGCCTCTCGATTGAACACTTGAAGCAGAAGGGTATGCTGCAAATGCCGCAGGCCGGCATTGACAGCGTGACCGTCCCCGGCGCCGTCGACGGCTGGGACAAAGGCCACGCACGCTTTGGACGATTGCCCTGGAAAGATCTGTTTTATCCCGCGATCTATTACGCCGAGCACGGATATCCGGTGCCGGAGCTGATCCACGGGTTCTGGGAGGGAAGTGCTGACGCCCTGAAGCAGACTCCGGAGGCAGAGCGAATATTTCTTCCGGCGGGAAAGGCGCCGGAAGTGGGCGAGATGTTTGCCAACCCCGACCTCGGGAAAACCCTGCGGCTGATTGCGGAGCAGGGCCGGGACGTTTTCTATCGGGGGGAGATCGCGCAGTCGATCGTGAGCTCGTCCACTGCGCTGGGTGGAACCATGCAGGGCGAGGACCTGGCGGAGTTCTCAGCCGAGTGGGTGGAACCAATTTCGATCAGCTATCGCGGCTGGACAGTCTATGAGTTGCCTCCCAACGGACAGGGCATGGCGGCGCTGGAAATGCTGAACATCATGAGTACGCTCGCGCCAGACCGGGCCGGACCGGTGGCGCCGGTGGAGCTGCACAACCGGATCGAGGCCATGAAGCTGGCTTACAGCGACCTGTACCGCTACAACGCGGACCCGCGGTTTGCGAAGGTGCCGGTCAAGGGACTGCTCTCCGATGACTATGCCCGGGAGCGTGCGGCCTCGATCGATCCGGAAAAGGCGAATTGCAATGTTGTGAGTGGCTCGCCGCCGAGAAGCGATACCACCTATCTGGCGGCGGTGGACAAAGACGGAAATATTGTTTCCCTCATCCAGAGTCTGTATGACGCGTTTGGTTCCGGAGTGGCGGTGAAGGGCAGGGGATTTATGTTGCAGGATCGCGGCGGGCTGTTCGTGCTGGATCCCAATCATCCCAATGCGCTGGCGCCGCGCAAGCGGCCCTTCCACACCATCATTCCCGCATTCATGGAACAGGGAGACATGCACATCGGGTTCGGCATCATGGGCGGGGCGAATCAGCCGGTTGCGCATGCGCAATTTGTTTCCAATGTGGTGGACTATGAGATGAACATTCAGGCAGCGCTTTCGGAGCCGCGTTTCACGGTGCGGCCCGCAGAGCAGGAAATCGGCTGCAGCATCCTGATCGAATCACGGGTGGACTCGGGAACGCTGCAACAACTGCGGCAGAAGGGCCACAAGCTGACGGTGAGGAAGGAATATTCGACGGCCATGGGCCGCGGACAAGCGGTGCTGCACAATTCTAAGACAAAGATAAATTTTGCCGCATCCGACCCGCGGGCGGATGGTTCGGCCGAGCCCGAGCCGGTGCTGCTGCAGTGAAGATTTGGAAAAATCGGTCTTAACCCTTAGCCCGCCACCAGTGATCGATCTCCTCCAGGGTACGGCCTTTGGTTTCGGGAACGATTCGCCACACGAAGAGGAATGCGGCGATTGAGATGGCCGCGTACATCAGGAAAGTGCCGGGCGCGGTGAGGGCCGAGACCAGCGAGAGGAACGTCAGGGTAACCAGCAGCGTCCCGCACCAGAGAAAGATGGTGGCCAGCGACATGGCCCGTCCGCGGATGCGGGTGGGGCAGATTTCCGCCATCATCACCCAGGTTCCGGTGCCTACACCCACGGCAAAGCAGGCCACGTAAGTCAGCACAAAGATCAGAACCACAACCGCTGGCGCCTGGACCCGAATCGCGGCAGCCACTCCCATCAGAGATGCCGCCATCCCTGCGAAAGCCGACATCAACAGAGGCTTCCGTCCGACGCGATCGATAAGATTCATTCCCAGGATGGTGGCGATAAAGTTGATCGCTCCGATTACGACGTTGGTCCACAGCGCGGTGGTAGCGGTCTGGTGAGGCACGTGTTCGAGGAAGACCAGCGAGCCGTAATAGATGATCGTGTTGATGCCGGTGAACTGGCTGAAAAGCGCGATCAGGATGGCAACCACCAGCGGTCGGCGGAAGGTGGGATCGAGCAGGTTCCCGCTCTCTTCCGCAATCGCAGCACGGATATCGCTGACTTCTTCGCGGGCGGCATCTGAACCCACCATTTGCGCCAGGAAGTATTCTGCGTCGCGGTCCCGGCCCTTCTGCACCAGCCAGCGCGGACTCTCGGAGATAAACAGCAGGGCGATCAGGAAGAGGATCGAGGGCACAGCGGCAGAAGCAAACATCCATCGCCAGTTCGCGGGGCCCGCTCCGGTCAGCAGATAGTTCACGCTGTAGGACAGCAGGATGCCGATCACAATCGCCAGTTGATTCAGACTCACCATAAGTCCGCGACTCTTGGCTGGAGAAATTTCCGCGATATAGAGCGGCGAAAGCGTGGAAGCGATTCCGATAGCCAGCCCACCGATCAGACGGGCCATCACGAACTCGGTGAGGTTACGGGGCAAAGCTGCTCCCAGAGAGGAGATCGTGAACAACGCCGCGGCGGCGAGTAGGACATGCTTCCTTCCAAAACGGTCGCTGGTGAGCGCGGCCAGGCTGGCTCCAATCACGCATCCCAGCAGAAGGCTGCTGGCGGCGACTTCCGTCTGCGAATCGCTCATGCTGAACTGGCTTTTGAGAAAGACAATCGCGCCATTGATCACGGCGGTGTCGAAGCCGAAAAGCAGGCCGCCGATCGCGGCCACGGCGGCCGGCAGATACAGGTAGCGCGCCGCTCCGGTTTGGACTTGATTCCCAGCGTTGATTCCAGGCCCTGAGTTCATCTCCGCTCCTGGCCCGCAGGCCGGCGTTCAGATTTCCAGCAAATGTTGTTGCAGAAAGACCAGGCCGGCGGCGCCGGCAACTCCGCCATAGCCGACCGTGCTCTGAAACACGATGGGAATCTCGCGGCCCAGAAGAACGCGGGTCCGGCTGGTGACTTTGTCACGGATCGGAGCCAGCAACTGTGGGCCGGCCTCGGCAATGTTGCCGCCTAGAATCAGAACTTCGGGATCGAAGATGTGCAAGACGCTGACCAGGGTTGCGGCCAAGTATTCGAAAGCGCGATCCAGCACGCGGCGGGCGCTTTCGTCTCCACCGGCGGCGGCACGAAAAATCGCCTCCGTGCTGGGCGGCTGACCGGCATGGTCGACTGACAGCTTGGCCGGCGCGGCGCGATGGAGATGAGCGAGGTAGTCGGACTCGATGGCGCGCGAGGAGAAGCGCGTCTCCACACAGCCGTAGTTGCCGCAAATGCACAGTCCGCCATGAAGGTCGAGGGTCATGTGCCCGAGATGGCCGGCCGCGCCGGAGGCTCCGCGAAGCATCACGCCGTCGACCAGAGCGGCTCCGCCAACCCCGGTGCCGAGCGTCAACATGACTACGTTGCGCTTGGCACGGGCCGCGCCCCAGAGGACTTCGGCAATCAGTGCGGTGCGCGCGTCATTGTCGGCGTAGAGGGGAAGGTCACCGGCGGAAACTACGTCGGCCAGGAGCTTTCCTTCGAGGAAGTTCAGGTCTCCGGGCAGGCTGTTCACGCGAGAAGTAGTGGTGTCGATCACTCCTTTGCAGCCGATGCCGACTCCGCGCAGGGAGGCCGGGGCGCGCTTCAGGACGGATTGAACAAAATCGTGCAGTGCGGTTGGAGTGCGCGGCGAGGGTTCACGGAAACTTTCGACGAGATTACCGCGCAGGTCTACTACGGCAGCTTTGACGGCGGTGGCGCCGATGTCGACGCCGACCGCAAGCGGGATCTCGGAGGGAGTGCCTGGCCTGTCCTGGCGCACAATCGTTGTGCATTATACGCACTCTATGCCATCCTAGTGAGCCCCGCAATTCCGGGCCGCGGCGTGAAATGCCGAAAGGAGCGCTGATTCTTCTTGAATCCTCCAGGACCCACCAGCAGCGCGAATAACGCCGGCCTGATGTTCTTCGAACGTGCCATGAGTCTCTTGCAGGACCTCAAGCGCACCCAGGCGACGGTCATTCAGCAGGCGGCCGAGCTTTGCGCGGAGCGAATTGCGCGCGGCGGCCTGGTCTTTCTGTTCGGCAACGGGCACTCCCGCATGATGTGCGAGGAGATGACGCCGCGGCAGGGATGCTACCCCGGTTTTGTGGCCCTAGTGGAGTTGGCGCTTTCCAATCATGCGGCGATCGTGGGGGCAAATGGACTGCGTGCGCCACTCTATCTGGAAAACTACGAAGGCTACGCCGAGCAGATTCTACGCAGCTTTCATTTTGGACCGCACGACGCGTTCATCGTAATTTCGACCAGCGGGATCCGTCCGGTGATCGTGGAAGCGGCGATGGGAGCGCAGCAGCGCCGGCTTCCGGTGATCGCCATTGTCTCGAAAGCCCATGGCGAGCAGGCGAAGGCGGCCCACTCTTCCGGAAAGAAGCTGATCGATTGTGCCGACCTGATTATCGACAACCAGTGCCCTCCGGGCGATTGCGTGGTCGAACTCGAAGGGTTGGAGTGGAGGACGGGCCCGGTGTCTACGATTACGGGAGCCATGATCATCAATATGATCCGCTGCGCGACCGCAGAACTGCTGCTGGCTCGCGGGGTCAAACCGGTGGTGCTGCCGAGTCATCAGTTCGTGGGCAATGCCGACGCGGCCGGGCAACTGGAAGCGTTCTACGAAGCCTATCGTAAGAGCCTGAAACATTTGTTCGAATGACGTGAGTGAAGTTCTTCTCATTACGGGTTCGTCGGGCATTGCAGCCGAGGTTGCGCGCCATTGGGCAGCGCAGAATCCTGTGTTCATTTTTGGTATCAATGAGGAACAGTGCAGTTCGCTCGCGGGAGAATTGAAGAGTGCGGCGTTTGCCGTCGGAGATGTGCGCGATGAAGCGGCGGTGCAGCGCGGAGTTTCGGAGTGCCTGGACAAGTTCGGCCGCATCGATGCGCTCATGAATGTGGCCGGTATCAGCGCGCGTTCGTTCGGAGACGGGCCGCTGCACCAGTGCACATCGAAAGCCTGGGACACGGTGATGGAAGTGAACGCCAAGGGCACATTTTTGATGTGCCGCGAAGTTCTGCGCCTGTGGACCGAGCAGGGGCAAACGGGAGCGATTCTCAACACCAGCAGCGTGCTGGCGCAGCATCCGCAGCGGGAACATTTCGCGACCGCCGGTTATGCTGCGAGCAAGGGCGCGGTTGAAGCGATGGGCCTGGCGGCGGCCGCGTACTATGCGCCGCGCGGAATCCGCATCAATGTAATCGCGCCCGGACTGGTGCGCACAGCGATGACGCTGCGGGCGCAGGAAGATGCGGGGATCACTGAATACGTGACTCACAAGCAGCCGCTGCGGAAAGGGATGCTGACCGCAGAAGACGTCGCCAGGACTGCGTGCTTCCTGCTGGGAGCGGACTCCAGTCCCATCACGGGTCAGGTGCTGACAGTGGATGCAGGATGGACGGTGAGCGAATGAATCCCACTAAACAGATGACGGCGGCTTCCGCAGCAGGCGCGAATACTCGACCCAAGCGGCCGGCATTGCGAACCACGGTCGTAGGAAGCTATCCGTTTCCGGGATGGATGGAGTTCGCATCCGCGCACCGGGATGAATTCGGCCAGGCCGATCTCGAGGAAATGCGGGCGGACGCGGTGATTGTGGCGGTGCATGATCAGGTTGCAGCCGGGTTGGACGTGATTACGGACGGCGAGCAGACACGCTACGATTTCAATCTTTCTTTCTATGGGCGGCTTGAGGGCATCAGCGGAACGGCAAGTTCCCCGCGCCGTTTTGGCCCGCCTGCGCATGATCAGCGCGAGAAATACGAAGTTACGGGAACGATCCGATCTGGCCATGGACTGGGAGCGGTAGAGGAATTCAAGTTGCTGCAGAAGATCGCTCCGCCGGGTCCGGTGCTGAAGGCCAGCGTTCCCGGCCCTTATACTCTCGCCGGGCGCATCACTCCGGGTGGGGCTTACCGGAACCGCTGGGATGTCACCGAGGCGCTGATTCCGATTGTGCGTGGCGAGCTCGAACAGCTGGTGCAGTGCGGCTGCCGGGAAATCACGCTCGATGAACCTTCGATGAGCTGCTACGCGCACAAGGAAGATCCACGCCGCTTCGTAGAAATTTTTACGGAGACCGTCAAACCTGTGCTGGGCCAATGCCGTCTCTCAACCCACCTTTGTTTTGGCAACTACAAAGGTCGCGCCGTGGGTTTGCGGCGGTACGGGCCACTGTTTCCCGCGTTTCTCGATTTGCCAGTCCAGGAGATGCACCTGGAAATGGCCAGCCGCGAATTTGCCGAGATCGAAATCATCCATAAAATTGCCGCGGCCGGCATCGATGTGGCGGTCGGAATCATCGATGTGAAAAGCTACTACATCGAGACGTCCACGGATGTTGCCGAGCGGGTGCGCATGTGTCTGAAGCATGCGCCGGCAGAGCAGCTGGCCTTCGCGCCCGATTGCGGGCTCAGCCAGACCGCGCGCTGGGCGGCACGTCAGAAATTGGCCAACCTGGTTAGCGGCGTGGCCGCAGTGCGGAAAGAACTGGGACTGCCGTGATCCGGGCGGTCCAGTCGCACGACGCGCTGCTGGCCGACATTCGCGCGGCCGACCGGCGCGATGGCAATTTTCGTCTGTGGTGGCTGGGACAGAGCGGCTTCCTGCTGCAATGGCAGGACGTCCATGTGCTGCTCGATCCCTATCTGTCCGATTCGCTGACCAGGAAGTACGCGCAGACCGACAAGCCTCACACGCGAATGACGGAACTGGTGATCGGCCCGGCGCGCCTGTCGTTTGTGAACATTGCTACGTCCACACACAATCACACCGACCATCTGGATGCGGAGACTTTAAGGCCGATTTTGGCCGCCAACCCGGGTCTGAAACTGGTAGTAGCGGAGGCCAATCGGCCGTTTGTCGCAGAGCGGCTTGGGATTGATCCGGCGATTCCGGTTGGAACGGATGACGGAGCCACTGTTGAACTCCTGGGCATCCGATTTTCCGGAGTGGCGTCGGCTCACGAGACAATCGAGCGTGACGAACAAGGCCGGGCGAAGTTTCTGGGCTACGTGCTCCAGTTCGGTGGATGGACGGTTTATCACAGCGGCGACACCGTGCGCTATCCCGGCGTGGCGGAGAAGCTGAAGCCGTTCGCAATCGATGTGGCGCTGCTGCCCATCAATGGCCGCGCTCCCGAAAGACGCGTGCCAGGCAATCTGTTTGGAAGCGAAGCCGCCGAGTTGGCCAAAGACATTGGCGCGGGGCTGGTGATTCCGTGCCACTACGAGATGTTCGAGTTCAATACCGCGTCCCCTGAGGACTTCGTGCGCCAATGCCGAAAGTTGGGGCAGCCGCACAAGGTGCTGCGGTGTGGGGAGAGGTGGGAGAGCAAAAAAAGCGAGTGAAACCGGGCGCAAGCGGATCATACAGACAACGGATCGGGATGTCGTAAGATGTCTGCGGCCGCATTCCGCGCACGGCCCCTTCTAGGATCAAACCTATGAATCGGAAGCGAGAGACGCCGCTGCGCTCGACCCGCTGGTTCGGCCCCCAGGACAAAGACGGGTTCATTCATCGTTCCTGGATGAAAAATCAAGGCTTCCCGGCGGACCTGTTCGACGGCAGGCCGGTGATTGGTATCTGCAACACCTGGTCCGAGCTGACTCCCTGCAACGCTCATTTCCGCCAGATTGCCGACCGCGTGAAGCGGGGCGTGTACGAGGCCGGCGGTTTCCCACTGGAATTTCCCGTGATGTCGCTGGGCGAGTCGAACCTGCGGCCAACCGCGATGCTGTTCCGCAATCTAGTGAGCATGGACGTCGAGGAATCGATTCGGGGCAATCCGATCGATGGCGTGGTGTTGCTTTGCGGCTGCGACAAAACCACTCCGTCTCTCATGATGGGTGCCGCCAGTTGCGATCTGCCGGCGCTTGTGGTCTCGGGCGGGGCCATGCTCAATGGCCATTTCCGCGGGGAAACGATCGGCTCGGGCACCAATGTCTGGACGATGAGTGAAGATGTGCGCGCGGGCAAGATGAGCTGCGCCGATTTCATGGACGCTGAATCCTGCATGTCGCGCTCCGCCGGACACTGCATGGTGATGGGCACGGCGTCCACCATGGCCAGCATGGTGGAGGCGCTGGGCATGGGGATGCCCCAGAATGCGGCCATTCCAGCGGTGGATTCGCGGCGCTATGTTCTGGCGCAGGAGGCGGGGCGGCGCATCGTGGAGATGGTTCGCCAGGATGTGAAGATGTCGCAGATCCTCACCCGGGAGGCGTTCGAAAACGCGATCCGGGTCAATGCGGCGATCGGCGGTTCGACCAACGCGGTGCTGCACCTGCTGGCCCTGGCGGGGCGGGTGGGCGTCAAGCTGCGGCTCGACGATTTCGACCGCCTGGGTCATGATCTTCCTCTGCTGGTCGACCTGATGCCGTCCGGTCGATTTCTGATGGAGGACTTTTACTACGCGGGCGGAATTCCCGCCGTTGTCCGTGCGCTCGGCGAGCTGATCCACCGCGATGCGCTGACCGTCAATGGCAAGACTATGGGCGAGAATACCGCTGCTGCGCCCTGCTGGAATGCGGAAGTGATTCACAGCCGGGAAAAACCGATCCGGGAGCGGGCGGGAATTGCGGTGTTGCGGGGCAATCTGGCGCCGGGCGGAGCATTGATCAAACCTTCCGCGGCCACGCCACGCCTGCTGAAGCACCGCGGCCGGGCGGTGGTCTTTGCCAGTATCGAAGACTTCAAACAGCGGGTGGATGATCCCGGGCTGGGCATCAACGAGAATTCGGTGATGGTGCTGCAGGGCTCGGGACCGAAGGGCTATCCCGGAATGCCGGAAGTCGGAAACATGCCCCTGCCGAAGAAACTGCTGCAACGCGGAATCACGGACATTGTGCGGGTTTCCGATGCGCGGATGAGCGGTACCGCCTATGGGACCGTGGTGCTGCATGTGACGCCGGAATCGACCGTGGGAGGGCCCTTGGCGCTGGTCAAGGATGGCGATGAGATTGAGCTGGACGTGGAGGCGCGCAATCTGGAACTGCGCGTCGCGGACGATGAGCTCAACCGGAGACGGCGGGCGTGGAAATCTCCGCCGCCGGTCGCAAGTGGGGGATATCAGCGACTGTACGTCGAGCACGTCCTGCAGGCTGACCAAGGCGTGGATCTCGACTTTCTGGTGGGCTGCCGGGGGGCTGACGTGCCCAGGGAAAGTCACTGAGCGCGATGAAGGCAGCGATATGACGGAAACCTGGCGATGGTTTGGGCCGCAGGACCCGGTTACGCTCGAGCAGATCAGGCAGGCGGGCGCCACTGGCATCGTGACCGCGCTGCATCATCTCTATGGTGGGGAGGGATGGCCGCTGGACGAAGTGCTCAGGCGGAAAGCCGAAATCGAAGCCGCGGGATTTGTGTGGTCGGTGGTAGAGAGCATTCCGGTGCACAACTCGATCAAGCTGCGGTCTGCCGATTGCCGCAAGTTTATCGGAGCGTGGAAAGACTCACTGGCCAGCATCGCGAAGGCTGGAGTGCGGACCGTATGCTACAACTTCATGCCGGTAGTGGACTGGACCCGAACCGATTTAATGTGGCAGCTTCCCAGCACAGGCTACGCGCTCCGTTTCGACTCGGTCGACTTCGCGGTCTATGACCTGTTCATTCTGGCCCGCGGGAACGCGGAAGCCGACTACAGAGCCGGGGAGATTGCGACCGCGCGGGTTCGATTTGACCAGATGTCTGAGGCCCGACGGCAAGATTTGGAGCGAACCATCATTGCCGGCCTGCCGGGCGCGGAAGGGTCCTACACGCGAGAGACAATTCGCGGGCTCCTGGCTGAATATTTGGGCATGACCGCGGCAGACTTGCGGGCCAATCTGGTGGCCTTCCTGAAAGAAGTTGTTCCGGTGGCGGATGAGTTGGGAGTGCGCCTGGCGATTCACCCGGACGATCCACCGTGGCCACTGTTGGGCCTGCCGCGGGTGGTTTCGACCGCGGAGGACGCGCGACAGATTCTTGCCGGCGTCGACGCGCAGGCCAACGGTCTGACATTCTGCGTGGGCTCCTACGGGGCGCGCGCGGACAATGATTTGCTGGCGATGGTCCGCGAATTCGCACCGCGAATTCATTTTGCCCACCTGCGGCAGGTGACCCGCGAGGCTGAGCGTTCGTTTCACGAAGCAGAGCATCTTGATGGAAGCTCCGACATGGTGGGCGTGATTCGTGCCCTGATGGAGGAGGAAACGCGCCGCCGCCGCGAAGGACGCGCAGACCACGAGATTCCCATGCGGCCCGATCACGGACATCTACTGGCGGATGATATCGGCAAGAAAGTAAATCCGGGATATTCGCTGGTGGGCAGGTTGAAAGGTCTGGCCGAACTGCGCGGTGTAGCGCGAGGGTTGCAACGTGCGATTCCTGAATTGGCCAACTGAGCGGTCACAACTTTCTAAAGTGAGATCGAAACACGGGAGCCACATGAAAGAGTTTGAAGGAAGAGTCGCGATCTTAACCGGCACGACCGGCATTGGACGCGCCATCGCCCGGCGCTTCGCGTCGGGGGGAGCCAAGGTTCTGGCGTGCGGGATTGAAGTGCCGGCCAACCAGGACCTTGCCGCCGATGCCAAAGCCAGCGGATTAGATTTACGAGTGGAGCTATGCGATGTCACCCAAGCGGGCGCAGTCCAGGCGGCAGTGAAGAAGGCGGTGGGCGAATTCGGCGGGCTCGACATGATCGTGAATGCGGCCGCATTCCATCCTTTTGGCAACGCGGTTGAAACCGATCTTGAGACCTGGAACCGCTGCATGATGGTGAACGTCACCAGCATTTATCTGCTGGCGCATTTCGGGATTCCAGAAATGAAAAAGCGGGGCGGCGGGTCCATTATCAACCTCGCGTCGGTGCAGGGCTACGCGTGCCAGCGCGGAGTGGTGGCTTACGCGACATCGAAGGGCGCAGTCCACAGTCTGACGCGCGCCCTGGCGCTGGATCACGCCCCCGACCATATTCGTGTCAATTCCATCAGCCCGGGATCCATCCGCACTCCGATGCTGGCGCGCTCGGCAGCGAACTTTGCGCCGGGGGTGCCTCTGGAAGAGGTTTTTGAGCGCTGGGGAAAGAGTCACCCGCTGGGACGCATTGGCACGCCGGAGGAAGTGGCCGAGTTGGCCGCGTTTCTGGCCTCAGACCGCGCCGCATTTTGCACCGGCGGGGACTACAAAGTGGATGGCGGCCTGCTGGCCGGCATTGGAGTGCAATAACGAATGACCGTGACTCACGACCAGATGATTTCGGTTTGCGCCGCGCCCGCCGGCGACCGCTGCGGTGAGGGAGCGGTCTGGCACGCCGCGCATTCAGCGGTCTACTGGACCGACATCAACCGCTTCTTGATCCATCGCTTCACTTTGAAGGATCGGTGTGTGCGGACATGGTTCTTTGATGAGCCGGTAACCGCTGTGACCCTGACCGACCGCGACGACGTCCTGGCCGTTGTGCTCGGCTCCAGCGTGATCTTATGGGAGCCTGGGCGCGATCTCCGCCACAAACCCATTTTCTCCCTGGAGGGATGGCCGAAAGTCCGGCTCAACGATGCCCGCCCTGATCCGCGAGGGTCGCTGTGGGTAGGATCGATGCGCAACAACGTGAACCCCGACGGCTCCAGCGGAGGATTCGGGGGAAAGGACGGTATTCTCTTCCGTGTAGATCCCAACGGCGATGTCACAACCCACCGGCGTGAGATTGGCATATCGAACACGCTGGCGTGGAGTCCGGACCGGCGGCGATTCTATTTTGGGGATTCGCTGGCCAATGTCATCTGGTCCTACGACTACGATTCAAGCACGGGCGCCATCGCCAACGAAAGACCCTTCTTCCAGGATTTCGAGCGCGGGCTTCCCGATGGTTCATCCGTGGATGCTGAAGGCTATCTCTGGAACTGCCGGTACTACGGCAGCTGCATCGTGCGTGTGGCTCCCGACGGAAAGATTGATCGGGTGGTAGAGATGCCGGTGAGAAATATCACGACCTGCACCTTTGGGGGTGAGGACCTGAAAACGCTGTTCGTCACCACCGCGACGGCCGACGCGGCGCCCGGCGACCGGCTGGCGGGAAGCTTGTACGCAATTCAGTGCGAAGGCCAGGGGCTGCCGGAAAACCGATTGCGCATATTTGGCGTCTAGCCAGCGCTCTGGTTACGACCGTTCCCAGGCCCTCAGGCGCGGCCACCAGCGGCTCACGTTGCGGCAGTAGTCTTCGTAGTCCGTCCCGAACTTATTGCGCAACGTTGGCTCTTCGTAAAAGACCACAAACAGATGCACCGCCAGGCCCGCGGCTGCCGCAATTGCGATCGCGGCCGGGCTGTAGCGTCCGAACACAACCCAGAGCCCGACCCACCCGACCGCAAAACCAACGTACATCGGATTGCGCACGTAGCGGTAGAAGCCTACGACCACGAGGCGCTGCGGCGGGGCAAAAGGAGCGGGAGTTCCGCGTCCGGTCGACCCGAAATCCCAAATGCAACGAAGGGCGCCCGCGAATCCCAGCACCGACGGAACCGCGGCCAGCCATCGCCAGCGCGCCCCTCCTGATGTCGCGACACTGAAACCGAGCCACCCTGGCAACAGCCAGAACCACAAGGCGAAGAATGCCCCGCCGACTACCAGTGACGCCAGCAGGGTGAGCCATTGTCCTCCTGAGTCACCCAAGGGATCGCTCTCAAGCTCTTCCGGCGTCATGGGCCCCCGTAGCAGGTCAGGTTGCCGCTCGCGGCCGATGCTTCACTGAATCAAGCTGGGTGCATCTGGCGGAATGTCTCCAGGCACTTCTTCGCAGTCTCGAATTCCGAGAATCTGCTGCCTTCCTGTTCGACCAAATAGTATTCGATCCCGCCCACGCTCTCGGCCGCGGCGAAAATGTTTTTCCAGTCTCCAGCTCCCTCGCCAAACAGCACAGTAAAGCCCTTGGCCGGGTCGGGCGACCAGTCTTTGCAGTGCATCGACTTGATTCGTCCGGGATTGGCGCGGATCCAGGCGACGGGATCGGAGCCGGCTTCCAGACAGGTGCCGACATCGAGTTGCAGGACCACCGAAGGCTTGGTCTGTTTGGCCAGGATTTCCATGGGACGATGGCCGTCCACGGCAATCCATTCAACTTTGTGGTTGTGATAACCCGGCTTGAGGCCAGCCGGCTCAAGCTGGTCCGCAGCGGAATTCAGAGTGTCGGCAACCGCCTTCCAGCCGTCCAGACCCGGTTTTGGACTGGAGCTTGCCATCACGACGTACTTGCTCCCCAGGGTCAAATTCATGTCCCGGGCGCGGGAGAGGTTTTGCGGGCTCAGGTAAGACTCGCTGTTGTGAGTCGAGAGGCAGCGGATGCCAAGATCGTCGAGCAGCTTTCGCATGTCCTTGGTCTGTGCCGGGGTCCAGTCGAAGTAAGGCGAGTAGAATTCCACGACCTGATATCCCATCTGAGCGACCGTCCGGACCGTGCCGGTAAGATCATCCTTCAATGCATTGCGAACGGAATAGAGCTCGAGGCCGACCGGGATCGAGTTCGACGCAAACGCGCGGACAGACCAGGGAAGCATGGCGGAGAGAGCGAGAAAGGTACGCCGGGAGAGCGTGTGAGGATTCATGGCGAAATCCTACCCGAGAACCGGTTGAAGTTCACCCAAATTTGAGGATGTTCAGCAGTGTTAACCTGCCGCCAGCTTCTTCTGCATCTCCTCCAGCGTGAAGCCCTTGGTTTCGGGGTAGACAAACAGGACCACGAAGAACTGCAGCACCATCATCACCGAGAACAATATAAACGGATAGGCTCCGGAAGAAGCGGCTACGACAGGAAAAATGAGAGAGATGGCCGCGTTCATGAACCAGTGAGAGAAACTACCCAGGCTTTGGCCCTTGGCCCGTACTGAGTTGGGGAAGACTTCGGAGAGATAAACCCAGATCACGGCGCCCTGGGAGAAGGCGAAAAATGCGATGTAGCCTATCAGCAGCCAAAGCAGAAGACTCTGGTGCTGGTGAGTGAAGAAAATTGTGGCCACTCCTGCCAGACATACCGCGGTTCCGACCGAGCCGACCAGAAGCAGAGTCTTACGCCCGAGGCGGTCAATCACGGACATGGCGATCATGGTGAAGAGCAGATTGGTGGCGCCAACCGCAACCGCCTGCAGATTGCCTGAGACCTTGCTGAACCCGGCAAAGCTGAAGATGTCGTTCAGGTAGTAGAGAATCGCATTGATGCCTGAGAGCTGGTTGAACATTCCGATGCTGACCGCAAGGAAGATGGGAAGGGCATACTTTCGCGAAAACAATTTTTCCGCCGCCTGGCTCTGCTCGACATTGATCGAGGCGACAATTTCCTGCAAATCGTGCTCGTAGTTCTCGTCCCCGGTCATTTTCAGGACCGCGCGAGCTTCGTCCACTCGTCCCTTCTTAACCAGCCAGCGCGGACTTCGGGGAATGGTGAACAACATGACAAAGAACAAGGCGGCGGGAAGGGCAGTGACGCCAAGTTGCCATCGCCATTCGGCGGCCCCGAAGTGCTGCAGGCCAATCACGTAATTTGAGAAATACGCGAGCAGAATGCCAAACACCACGTTGAACTGAAACACTCCCACCAGGCGCCCGCGCAATTTTGCCGGGGCAATTTCCGCAATGTACATGGGGCCGAGAACGGAGGAACCGCCGACCCCCAGTCCTCCGATGAAGCGAAATGCGACCAGGGCGGTCCAGTTCCACGCGATGGCGCAACCCAACCCAGAGATGAGGTAGAGGATGGCCATGACTCGCAGGCTGTCGCGGCGGCCATAGCGTTCGCCCGGAAATCCCGCCAGCATGGCTCCCACAACGGTTCCGCACAGGGCGCTGAAGACGGTCACTCCCAGCAGCATTGGCGAAAGATGGTAGGTCTGGGTGAGGGCGCTGGTGGTGCCCGAGATGACGGCAGTGTCGAATCCGAAGAGAAGACCGCCCAGAGCGGCTACGACCGTGCTCTTCAGCAAAGTTGCATTCAGCTTCATGCTGACTCCAGCCGTGAGATTTTGTCCGGCAGTCGTTCCGAACCGGCAAAAAGCAGCCCACAAGTTATCACAGAGCGAACCTCAATTCATTGGACGGAACCGGATTCGCCGGGAGAAGATGGAAACGAGGGCCCATGGACCAGCGAAATTCATCGAACATCAAAGCTGTGATTCTCGACTATGGCGAAGTTCTCAGCCAATCGCCCCCGTCGGAAGAGTGGAGCCGTATGGCTGGTGTCTTCAACCTCGATCCGCAGATGTTTCGTCAGCTTTGGGGACGGGACCGGCTGGCTTACGACCGCGGAGATATTTCATACGAAGGCTATTGGTCGAAGGTCGCGGGAGACGCAGGGGTGAAACTGGCGGAGGAGCAACTCAAGAACGTCGGCCTGTGGGATTTGAAAATGTGGGCCCACATTAACCCGGCCATGGTGGAATGGCTGGAGCAAATTCGTTTATCCGGGATAAAAACCGGGCTGCTTTCGAACATGCCGGCTGAGATGGTCCGCTATTCCCGGGAGAATTTTGCCTGGTTGAAGCATTTTGACCATGCGACATTCTCGGCTGACGTGAGGCTGGTCAAGCCTGAACCAGCCATCTACGAGCACAGTCTGCGAGGCGTCGGGGTCGCGGCCCCGGAAGCGCTTTTTGTGGATGATAAGAAGCCGAATGTCGAGGGAGCGCGCGCCGTCGGCATGCACGCGATTCAATTCCGCTCGATTGAGCAGCTTGGGAATGAACTGGTGAAGTTGGGCTTTCCTGTTCTGCCCGCCGGTTCGAATTCATCTGGGAATCAGTCGGGTGAAAGCGTGACATCCATTTGATCAGGCTTGAAGGTATGCTCCTCGCCCGGTCGGGCCATTCGCTCATATCTTGCCTCGCCAGAATTTGGTGATGTCCTCGAGCGTGCGGCCCTTGGTTTCGGGAACCAGCCAGAACACGCAGACCAGATTTAAGAACGCGGCGGCGCTGAAACACCAGAATGTGCCGTCGCTGCCCAGGTGTTTTTGCATGAGCGGAAAGCTTTGATTGCCCAGGTATCCGACCACCCACAGGGCGGTGGTGGCGATGGACATGGCGCGTCCGCGCACTTTAGTGGGATAGATTTCCGAGATGATGACCCAACAGGCGACGCCGTTTCCGAAGGCGTGTCCGGCCACGAAAGTCATCACGAAAATCAGGACGGCCACGCCGCTTCCGTGGACATGATAAAACCAGCCGACCAAAGCAAAAGAAATGGACTGAAGCAAAGTGCCGGCAAGAATGAGCTTTTTGCGCCCTGAAAGATCCACCAGCCACAACGCGAACAGGGTGAAAACCAGGTTCACCAGACTGACCAGGACGGACTGAACAAACGCGTCGCTGGTGGCGGTTCCGGCAGATCGGAATATTTCCGGCAGAAAGGAGAAGAGCGGAGTGATGCCGCTCAACTGGGAAAAGCCTGCCAGCATGATGCCGATCAAGAGAGGCCTGCGGAAAGTCGTCAGCAACTCAGAAATGCGGCCCTCTTCGAGGAGCAGAGAATCCTGGATCTGCTGCGCTTCGGTCACCGCGGTGGCCCGATCATTGATCTTCGACAGAACGGAGAGCGCTTCTTCTCGGCGGCCCATCTTCATCAGCCAGCGTGGACTCTCGACCGCGGGAACGATTGCGGCTGCGAACAACAACGCGGGCACAATGCCGGCGAAGAACATCCATCGCCAGCCGGTGGCCGTGTTCCAGGCTTCATCCCCGAGGCGCTGGATCAGCATGTTGACGAACACGGCGGCGAGAATCCCCAGCACGATTCCTAGCTGATACAAAGTCACCAGTCGGCCGCGCAGCCGGGGCGGAGCAATTTCCGCGATGTACATGGGGGCGATGATCGAAGCGGCTCCAATTCCCAGGCCGCCGATCAGCCTCCACACCACAAATTGGGTCAGGCTGGCGGCGAACCACATTCCCAGAGAGGAC
>DASZHW010000049.1:0-22319 GCA_035937515.1 Terriglobales bacterium
CAGCACCAGACGGTCTTCGCCGATCGAGAAGCCGACGCCCGGGGCCTGCGGCCCGCCCAGCGACTCGGAAAGCCCGTCGTAACGCCCGCCGCCCAGGATCGCGTTCTGCGCCCCCAACGCGCCGTGAGTGAACTCGAACGCGGTACGGGTATAGTAGTCGAGCCCGCGCACCAGACGGTCGTTCTCCTCGAACTCCACCCGGACGCTGCTCAGAATTTCTTTGACCTGTTCAAAGTGCCGGCGGCAGGGTTCGTCGAGAAACTGGCTGATGCGCGGCAGCTTCTCGATGATGGGCTGGTCCTCGGGGACTTTGCAGTCAAACACGCGCAATGGATTGGCAACGGCCCGCCGCTGACAGTCCACGCACATGTTCCCGGCCACCGGCTCCAGCGCCTTGCGCAGGGCTTCGTTGTACGCGGCCCGGTCGTTCGCGCAACCCACAGAATTCAGTTGCAGTGTCCAGCCCTTGATTCCCAGCCGGTCTAATAAGGTGGCGAGCAGTTCCAGCAGCTCTGCATCCCGCGCCGGAGATTCGCTGCCCGCGCTGGTGGGCCCGATGACCTCTGCCCCGATCTGATAAAACTGGCGATAACGTCCCTTCTGCGGCCGCTCTCGCCGGAACATCGGCCCGATGTAGTAAAGCTTGTTGAGTCCGCGATCCCAAAGCTTGTGCTCGATGTAGGCGCGGACCACGCCCGCGGTGTTCTCCGGGCGCAACGTGAGCGATTGCCCCTTGTCGCTCTGCGCCCGTCCCCGATCTTCCCAGGTGTACATTTCTTTCACAACGATGTCGGTTTCTTCGCCCACGCCTCGAGCGAAGAGTTCCGTCGCTTCGAAAATTGGCGTACGGATTTCCTGGAAGTTGTAGGCGCGGAACACGTCGCGCACCGCCGCCTCGACAAAATTCCACAGTGCCGTCTCCGGCGGCAGCAGATCGCGCGTTCCTCGGACAGCTTTGATCATGGGCTTCTAGCTACTAGCTTCCGGCCACCGACAAGTGACTATTGTCTTTCTATTCTCGCTCCCGCAAATACGAATCTTTGTATCCCAAATAGTTATTCGCATACCGCAGAATGCTTTCCTGGTCCTTCTCTTCCAGCTTGCGGCGGAACTTTCCCGGAGAGCCCATCCACAGCGATCCCGGCTCCACGATCGTCTTCTCCGGAATCAGCGTCCCGGCCCCGATGATCGAGCCCGCGCCAATGCGCGCGCCGTTCAGGATGATCGATCCCATCCCGATCAGGCAGCGGTCTTCCACCACGCAGCCGTGCAGAGTCACCGAGTGGCCGACCGTCACGTACTCGCCCAGGAAAACTCCGTACTGCTCTTTCATCCCGTGCAGCACGCTGCAGTCCTGCACGTTGGAATGCGCGCCTACCCGGATCGAGTGCACATCGCCGCGCAACACCGCATTCATCCACACGCTGGCGTGCTCGCCCAGAATCACGTCGCCGATGATCTGCGCCGAGTCATCCACGTAGCACGAGGGTGGAATCACCGGCGTTTTTTCCTGATAGGAACGAATCATGCCCTGAGGAGAAGGAAATTGAACATAACACGGGCGCGGCCCGGGAGGTAAGGGGGCAGGGCTGGTGGCCAGTGGCGGGTGACCAGTGATCCTAATTGCGGACCACTGGCCACTGATCCAGAATCTTCAATCTTCCCTAATTCTCCGTCGGCACTCCCACCTTCGGCGGAGCGGGTGGCCGCGGAGGCTTGGGCGTCATAGGTTCTTCGGCCACCAGAGATCCCTTGCGCAGTTCGATCCCGCCGTGCTCGTTCGTAATGACCAGGCGCGGGCCGCCGGCGCCGACGGTGCCGCTGGCGGTCGCCTGATCCTCGCCGTTATTGATCTTCAAAGCGTCGAAGTCCGACTGTATTTCGCCGCCGCGAGAATGTGCGTCCAACTGGAAAGCAGCCTTGTCGGGAAGGTAAAGCTGGATGTCGCTGTTGCGATTGTTCACTTGCATGTTGCCCAGCTTGTTCATCCGGATTTCCACATCGCCGTTTTCGTTCTCCAATCGCACATCTCCGTTGACGCCGATCAGGCGGATGTCCTTCGACCGGGTCAGCATGCGGAACGGGCCGGTCAGGTCGCTGGCTCGCATATCGCCCGAATCCATGTCCAGGTCGCCGGTCAGCTTGGAGAATTCCAGGTCGGTCCGCGCCGACTTGAAACTCACCGCGCTGCCGATTTTCGACAGCTTGATGCTGTCGAACTCGCCGCTCAGCCGGGTCGCGCCCTTGACGTCCTCGATCGAAAGATCGCTGGCCCTTCCCTGAACCACCACATCGCCGGAAACGTTTGAAATCCGCGCCGAGTCGCGCGCCAGGTTCAGATTCACCTTGCCGTTGATATCGGAGGCGGCAACGTCGCCGCGCTGACTGGAGATATCCACATCACCGTCGCGCCCCAGCACGCTCACGTCGCCTCGGCGCGCGGAAATCACCACCGATGCTTTTCGCGGGAGGCTGATCTCCAGATCGGCCGTGACCGCATGCTGGCCCGCCTGAGCGTTCGCATTCAGGGTAATGGTGTGGTCGCTGACCGTGATTTGCGGTTTGGTGGTGGGATTGTACTTGTCCGCTTCCTGCTGGCTGTCGGCGTTGATTCGCTTGTGAACCACCACTCGAATCTGATTGTCCGTCGAGGCGGCCACGTTCACGGCGCCCCGGTCGCTCACGATGTGCAGGCTGGCGTCTGCGGGAAACTGCTGCTGCAGCTGGTCATCGTAGCTATAGTTGTGGCCGAAGAGTGCGAAATCCTCGTCGCCCATGTCAATGTGATCGCCGATCTCATCCCAATTGAGGCGGGAGACCTGGTTCGCGGCTGTGCCGAACACGATCAGAAAGACCAGCAGCAAAACTCCTCCAGCGCCGATGCCGGAAGCACGTATGCCTTCCTGTTGCGCCCGCCGGTATTCGACCAGCTTGATCACGCCCCAGAGGATGATCAGCGCCGGCCAGTAAAGCCCGAACCAGTGGACTAGTGGCTGCCAGCGCAGCGCTCCCGTAGTGGCCAGCAGCAGCACGCCGCCAAGCAGGATCAGAACCGCAGGGCCGGCGATGGAGCGGCGTGGCCTTGCCGGAGGAGCTTGCACCGGGCTAGCCATTGTGTACCTCCGTCGACGGAGACTGCACCTCGCCCGAGATAATTCCGGATGGAGGCGTCCCGCTGGGGGGCACTGGCGGTCCTCCGCTTGGCCCCACGCTTGTTGTGCTGTGCAGGATCTTTACTAAGCCGATCACCACCAGCAAAGCTGGCAAGGTGCGTCCGAAACGGATGACTCCCATGCTGTCCAGCAGAAACTGGACTCCCAGAGTCAGCATGATGGCCGGTCCCATGATGCCGCGCACGCCGCATTGAGAATCGCGCGCCCCACCAAACAGACCCAGGCGCCGGGCCAGCAGGAAGCCGCCAATGCCGATCAGCAGAATCGGCCACACCCGGTGCGGGCTGAATTGCCAGATGTCCAGGGTATGCAGCAGGAAGACCACGCCCAGGCCGATGAGGACCAGCGCTCCCGTCGGTATTTTGCTGGTATCGACTCGCTCGCCCGAACTGAATGTTGTTCCCAGCCCAAACGGGTCGGGCGCTGGCAGGCCCAGTTGGATCGCCCGCGCGGAGCGGATCGAATCAATAATCTGATAAACGTAGAATCCTGCAATTCCGATTCCGCAAACCACGCCCATGGCCTCGCTGCCGCTGCTGGCTCCAAGAATCAGCAGGGTGAAGATCACCAGGTGGGCCAGGCCCTTGGCATATTGCCCGGTGTAAACCGCGCCTACACCGAAGGGAAAAAAGCCCGCCAGCACGCCCGCCAAAGCCGGATTCGGGCCGGAACCCGGTACCGCTGCGGGGCTGGCCGGAACGAATCCGGCCGCCACCGGTGGCACGGTTGGCTGCACGCCTTCCAGCCGGGCCGCCAGGCAGGTCTCGCAATAGATCACTCCATGCACCGAACGGGTGCAGTTGGCGCACAGCGGTTTCCCGCAAGTGCGGCAGAATGCGGTTTTCTCAATATCGGGATGGTTTGCACAGTTCATGAAAGCCTCCTGTAAGTGGTCACCGTCACTACAGGCGGATCATTGGGGATACCGGCCAGCACGGGCTGGTTTTCCCACTGACTGTAGTTGCGTTCTTGTCGTTGCTCGGGTTGTCCACTGGTGTTGTTATTTTTTGGTTCTTTCTTGTTCGGCTCCTTGGGGCTCGGTTCCGGCGGTGTGGTAGCTCGTTTGAACTCCCGCACGCGCGATTCGATTTCATATACAAAGCGGATATTTTCGTAATACTTGACTACCCGGCCGGTGGTCTCATAATACGTGCGCTTGAGCGCCGTGGGCCGCAGGTCCAGGTGCCGAAGGTCGTTTACTTTGACCCCGGCGAGACTGAGTGAAATGGACAGAGAAAAGAAAGCCATCCCGAATGACATGGCAAACCGCGGTTGGCGGCTTACCGCGAGCGCCGGAGTGAACACTCCCCGCAACCATTCCCGGATGGCGTCCAGCCAGGAACCCCCGCTCTTGGCCTCGCTCCAAACCCGCCCGCTTTCCTTGCCAGTCGTGGCTGCCAGAATGTTGTGCACCAGATTGGCCGGCGGCTCCACTTCCGCCAGCGACTTCAGCCAGCGCCGCCCGGCGTCCGCTTCGGCCAGCAGCGGCCCGCACACCGCGCACACCCTCGCATGCGCCTGAAAGCTCTCCAGCCGGGACCCGGTCAGGGTCCCATCCAGGGCGTCATTGAGCAGCGTGTCGAACTCCCCGCACTGCATACCGTTTTTGCTCTCACCTGGCATCACATCACCTGCCTATAAGTACGTTGGAGAAGGCGTGCAAGTTCCGCCCGCCCGCGGTTGATCCTCGATTTCACCGTGCCTTCCGGAACTTTCAGCACAGTCGCAATCTCCCGGTAATCCATGTCCTGCAGGTCTCGCAGGATCACCGCCTCCCGCAGTTCCGGCGACAGCTTCTGCAGCGCCCGATGCACTGTTTCCCTGGTCTCCAGGCTCTGTACGCGCGCATCTGCCGGCAAGGCTTTGTCCTCGATCCTGTCGCTCAGCGGCATGGCGTCTTCGTGCTCCGATGGCGTTGCGTCCAGCGAATCCGTCATCCGGTCCTGCTTGCTCTTGCGGAAGTGGTCCACCAGAAGGTTGCGCGTGACCGTCGTCACCCAGGTCATGAACGCGCCCCGCTCCACATCGTAGGAACCCATGGTGCGGAACATCTTGATGAATACCTCCTGGGTCAGGTCCTGCGCGTCGTCGGCCGACCCGGCAAAACGGTAGCAAATGTTGTAAATCCGCCGGTTGTAACGCTGGACAATCTCCTCCCAGGCCACCACGTCGCCGGCGATGCAGCGACGGACCAGCATGGCAACGGCCTGGGCGTCTTCCAACCCGCACTCCCTGGAACTCCTGGTCTGTCACCCCGGCTGGGCTCACCGGCACACCCGGGCCTCAACACCACAATAGAGATACGTTTCTGTGGTCCCAAAAGTTCTTGCCTTCTTGAAGGCAAGGCATTCTAGCAGGCCCGGTCAAGGCGTAAGCGAACAAAAATCGAAGATGAAAGCGACAGTTCTGGGCTCAAATCACCCCGTTCCCAGAATGGAACTGGGAGAGAAAGCTGATCCCCTCCGGCTTGTCCAATTTGTTGACCCGTGTTTCGCTCGGAGACTACAATCCTCACCGCGGACTATAAGGCCGTACCCAGGGTCCGCTCACAGACCGCTTCCTCCCGGCTGAGTTGGACCTTGCCCTGCGACCGCTGAGACTGCCCGCGCGGGGTTCTATGAAAGGTTCCGCCCTCAATATGAAGTCACGACAGTCGTCTGCCTCGACCCGGCCTGCCCGTCCTGCCTCCTTCGGTCAACAACGATCTGGTCAACCTGCTGGGCAACGTGACCGTCCCGGTTGTGATCGTTGGAATTGACCTGCACATCCGGCGCTTTACACCGCCGGCGCAGAAACTGCTCAACCTGCAGCCCAGCGATGTCGGCCATCGCTTGAGCGAAATCCGGCCCAACCTGAAGGTGGAGGACCTGGGGCAAGTGGCTCACCGGACCGTCGAGAGCCTAAACACCCAGGAGGTCGAAGTGCAGGAGAGCGAGTCGGGCGCATGGCATCTGATGCGTGTGCGTCCCTACAAAACCTGGGACAACAAGATTGACGGCGCGGTAATCAGCTTCCAGGACATCGATGCCATGAAGCGCAATCTCGAACCGATGCGCCGCTTCGCCGACTCACTCATCGAGCATGCCCACGAAGCGATCCTGGTCCTGGATGCCAAGATGCAAGTCCTCAGCGCCAACCTGGCCTTTTGCCGGGAATTCGAAGTCTCGCGCCAGGAAACCGAGAGCCGCGCCATCTACGACCTGGGCGACGGGCAATGGAACATCCCCAAACTGCGTGAGTTGCTGGAGAACGTTCTCCCCAACAATGGACGGGTGGAAGAGTTTGAGGTTCGCCACGACTTCCCCCATTTGGGCCCGCGGGTGATGAAACTCAACGCTCGCCGTATTGAGCCCCAACCCGGCCAGCAATTGATCTCGCTCTACATCGAAGACGTGACCGGCAAAGCTAAGTAGAGCGAATGGGGACAGCTGAGAGTTGGGGAACTGGGGAAACTGACAACCGGGAACCAGCACCTGAGAACTGGTTTTCTAATTCACCCCGCCCCGCCAGCGACAACCCCGCGTGCTACTAGATGACACACAACTCGGTGGGGAAGCGGAACGCGGGCGGAGCCTGACCGGCCGTTGAGCTATTCGCTGGTGAAGTAGTCCACGGTCACCGGGTTCTCGAACAGGGAATAGTCGCGAGTCACGACTGTGATCCCGCTTTCAGTGACGAAATACCGTTGCCGGTCGGCCTCGCTGTCAAATCCAATGGTGGTCCCTTCCGGGATGTGCACATCGCGATCGATGATGGATTTTCGGATACGGCAATGCCGCCCCACATTGACGTGGGAGAAGAGAATACTGCTGTCAACTTCGCTATAGGAATTCACCCGCACATCGGGCGAGAGCACGCTGGCCTTCACCATGCTGCCGGAAACGATGCACCCCGCGGAGACGATCGAATCCACCGCAGTTCCCGTCCGCCCGGCCTCGGCAAACACAAACTTCGCCGGCGGATATTGGCGCTGATGAGTCCGGATCGGCCAGTCCGAGTCATAGAGGTTGAACACGGGCGACACCGCCACGATGTCCATGTTGGCCTCGTAGTACGCTTCCAGCGTCCCCACATCCCGCCAGTACAGGGCTTCTTTTTTGTTTTCGTCCACGAAGTCGTAGGTGTAGACACGGTAGTCGTCTGCCATCTTGGGCAGGATGTCCTTGCCAAAATCGTGGCTTGAAGCCGGATCTTCAGCGTCTTTCAGCAGCACCGGGATGAGCACGTCGGTATTGAACAGATAAATGCCCATCGAGGCGCAAACCTTTTCGGGGTTGGACGGCGAGCGCAGCTTGGTGTTCTTGGGCTTCTCCTCGAAGCCCAGCACGCGGTGATCCTTGTCGACATCGACGACTCCAAAGCGCGAAACCTCGGCGGGATCGATCTGGATCGTGGCCAGGGTCACGTCGGCCCCGGAATCGTTGTGCCGCTCCAGCATCAAGCCATAATTCATCTTGTAGATGTGATCGCCGGAGAGGATGAGCACATGCTTGGGCTGCTCCGAGCCGATCGAGTAAATGTTCTGGTACACGGCGTCGGCCGTTCCCTGGTACCACTGATCGCTCACCCGCTTCATGGGCGGGAGCACTTCGATGAATTCCCCCATCTCGCTGCCCATGATGTTCCAGCCTTCGCGGATGTGACGGTTCAGCGACAATGCCTTGTACTGGGTAAGGATGTACACCCGCCGCAGGTCGGAATTGATGCAGTTGGAAAGAGTGACGTCAATGATGCGGTAGATTCCGCCGAAGGTGACGGCCGGTTTGGCGCGGTCGCGGGTCAGCGGGTAGAGCCGTTCGCCCGCTCCTCCCGCCAGTAGGACTCCCAGCGTGTCTTTCATAGCCCGTCCGTTATGACGCCCACTCCTGGCCCCGGAAGCGTCCTGACCATGAGTCCGCGCAGCCCGCCCCCGCCAAAAGCGTAGATACTAGCACAACCCGGTACTGGAGAAATGAAGGGTTTCCAGCCCTGTGCGGTTAAGAGATTTCCGCAGTCTGCGGCGAGGGAAAAGATTTACTGGAGCCTGAGACGGCGACGGGAGACTGACGACTACGCCGCGTCGTTTTCAATCTTGATGCGCAGGGATTTCAGAAACTTGAGGTCCTGATCGCTGATTTTGAACTCTGGGTTGGTTGTAAGCGTAGTGACCATCGAGGTCTTGTCTTCAGACTTTTCGCCCGGCTTGCTCACTCCAATGGTGGCCTCCAGGACCAGGAAGATGTCGTATCCCCCATCCTTGATCCGGGACACAACTTCTGCGATCTGTTCGCTATCGGCCAGCGACTCATTGATTGCCTCACCCAGTTCCTTCATCAACTGCTTCAGTTGCTGGTCCACTTGGCCCCCTGTAACGCCTGGAATCGCCGACGCCGAGCCCTGCTTCTGCTTGCTTAGATGCCGAAACCTGGAATCCGTTTCGCGACCCAACCGCCGTCATTGTACCTCCGAACACTGCTAAAATCGACGGCTGATGACGAGTGTCTCCACTTTCCGCAAACTGCACATAGCGGCGCGGGTGGCCGCTCAGTTTGCCGGACGGAATCGGACCCTATCCGCGGTGCTGGCCGGGGCGCGCACCACTGCCACCCATCTCGGACGGGTTTTGCATCAACTCTGGCTCGAGGTCACAGGCTTTGTTTTCCTGGTTTTAGCCCTGATCGGCGCCGGCGCCTTCTTGCGCGAATACACCCGCTACCAGGCGGGTCAAACCACTTCGGGACGAGTCCTGGTCGCAATTGTTTTCACATTGACGTTCGGCTGGTTCGGGGTAAGCTCTTTTTGGAGGGTGTGGAAGAAAAGCTGAAAGCAGTGTTCCAGAGGACTGACGACTTAGGTCTGACGACTGTTTCTCAATGGCCAGCAAATCAAAGTCCGCAGCCGGGCCCGCCGGTCCCGAGACCTCTTCTTATATTCCGGTTCGCCCGCTCTACACCCCGGCTGACCTCGACGGCCGCAACCAGGAAGAAGAAGTCGGCTATCCCGGCCAATTTCCATTCAGTCGCGGGGTCCAGGCCACTATGTACCGCGGCCGCCTCTGGACCATGCGCCAGTATGCCGGCATGGGCGATGCCGACGAATCCAACAAACGCTACAAGTACCTTCTGGCCCACGGCACCACCGGCCTCTCAGTTGCTTTTGACCTGCCTACCCAGATCGGTCTCGATTCCGACCATCCCCTGGCCCTGGGGGAAGTTGGGAAAGTGGGCGTCGCCATTGATTCCATCGAAGACATGCAACGCCTCTTCGATGGCATTGATTTGACGCGGATTTCCACCTCCATGACCATCAACGCCACGGCCGCAATCCTGCTGGCGCTCTATGTCGCCGTAGCCCGTCGCCAGGGCGTCGATATCCGCCGGCTCTCCGGCACCGTGCAGAATGACGTGCTCAAGGAATACATCGCCCGCGGCACCTATATTTTTCCTCCCGCGCATGCCATGCGCCTCATCACCGATCTGTTTGCCTGGACCAACCAGAACGTTCCCGAGTGGAACACGATTTCCATTTCTGGCTACCACATGCGCGAAGCGGGATCGACTGCGGTCCAGGAGGTTGCCTTCACTCTGGGAAACGGCATCGCCTACGTGCAGGCTGCCCTCGATGCCGGACTGGAGCTCGACCAGTTCGCGCCGCGTCTTTCCTTCTTTTTCAACGCGCACGGCAATTTTCTGGAAGAAGTAGCCAAGTACCGCGCCGCCCGCCGCATGTGGGCTCGCATCATGCGGGTTCACTTCAAAGCCAAGAGCCCGGGCTCCTGGATGCTGCGCTTTCACACCCAGACCGCCGGCTCCACGCTCACCGCCCAGCAGCCGGAGAATAACATCGTGCGCACCGCGCTGCAGGCTCTGGCCGCGGTTCTGGGCGGCACCCAGTCCCTGCACACCAACTCCTACGACGAGGCCCTCGCCCTGCCCACCGAGCAGGCCGCGCGGATTGCCCTGCGCACGCAGCAGATCGTGGCCTACGAATCCGGCGTTCCTAATACCGTCGACCCCCTGGCCGGGTCTTACTATGTGGAGGCGTTGACCAACGAGATCGAAGCCCGCGCCACCGCCTACCTGGAAAAGATCGAAGCGCTGGGAGGAATGATCAAGGCCCTCGAGCGCGGCTACGTGCAACAGGAAATCCAGAACGCCGCTTATCGATACCAGCAGCAGGTTGATCGCGAGGAGGCCGTTGTCGTGGGCGTCAATCGCTTTGCGGTGGAGGAAGAGACGCATATCCCTATCCAGCGCATCGACGAATCCCTGGAGAGCAAGCAGGTGGAGCGCTTGTGCGCCTTGCGCTCCCGCCGCAATCCTGCGCCCTGGAAGGCCGCCATTCAACAGGTGGAAGAGGCTGCGCGTTCGAGCGAAAACCTCATGCCGCGCATCCTGACCGCAGTCGAAGCCAGCGCAACCGTCGGCGAGATTTCCGACGCCATGAGAAAAGTGTTCGGAGAATATAAAGAGTCAGTCGTGATCTAGCTGCGGTCGGTTGATCGTGCCATTGCCAACTAAGAGCTGAGAACTGCGAACTGACAACTGCTTTCCTACTCCAACGTCACCGACTTCACCAGGTTCCTCGGTCGATCCACGTCCAGGCCCTTTTTCACCGTCATGTAATAGGCAAACAATTGCAGCGGCACAATCTCCAGAAGCGGCAGCAGAAGTTCTGGGGCATGTGGAACGAAAATCGTGTGGTCGGCCAGTTGGCGCAACTCTTCATCACCTTCTGACGCGATCGCAATCACCCGCGCCGATTGCTGCTTGAATCCCCGGATATTGGCAAGATTCTTTTCATGGCGAAGCACCGATCCGGAATCGTTGCGATCACAGGTGGCGATGATCACCACCGGCAGGTTTTCGTCGATCATCGCATTGGGACCGTGCTTGGTTTCGCCCGTGGGATACCCCTCGGCGTGTATGTACGAAACCTCTTTGAGCTTGAGCGCACCGTCCATGGCTACGGGATAGTGAATGGCGCGGCCCATGAAGAGGAAATCTTCTGTCTTGTAAAATTTGTCAGCCAGCCGCTCACAGGCCGCGGGCGCGGACTTCAGAACCTCTTCCACCTTGCCCGGCAGTTCCAGCAATTCGCGGATATATTGCCGCCGCTGTTCCTTGGAAAACTTGCCGCGCACCTGGCCCAGGTACAGCGCAAACAGATACAGCACCGCCATCTGCGCGGTGAAGGCCTTGGTCGACGCAATGCTGATCTCCGGTCCGGCGTGGGTGTAGAGCACGCCATCCGCTTCGCGGGCGATGGTGGAGTCAACGACGTTCGAGATGGCGATGGTGCGCGAGCCCTTGGCTTTGGCCTCGCGCTGGGCTGCGGTGGTGTCGGCAGTTTCGCCGGACTGCGTGATCACGATGGTCACTTCACCCGGGCCAATCAGTGGATTGCGATATTCGAACTCGCTGGCGTAGTCCACGTCCACCGGAATGTTGACCAGGTCCTGGATCATGTACTGGCCGGCCATGCCGGCGTGACGACTGGTGCCCGAGGCCACAATATTGATGCGGCGCAAGGCGCGGAGCTCATCGGTGCTGATGCGCACGTCGTCGAGCTGGACCGCAGCCTCGTCCTGCGACACCCGGGGCAGGATGGTGTCGCGCAGCCCCTGGGGCTGGTCGAATATCTCCTTCAGCATGAAATGGGGGAAGCCGCCCTTGTCGGCCATTTGTGTTCTCCTCAGTTGCCAGAGATCGGTCGTCCTTGCTCTCCATCAGGGTTCGTCATCAGGAGAACCGGGGCTGGGATCATGCCGCGCCGCCGATGATCGTGTTGCGAACCTCACCGGTGGGGCTGAGTACAACCAGATCGGCGCGAGCCCCCGGCTTCAGCTCGCCCTGGGTGCTCAGTCCCGTGACCCGAGCCGGATTCAGGGTGGCCAGACGCAACGTCTGTTGCAGGTCCCAGCGCGCAAATTGCATCACGTTGCGGACCGCGCGGTCCATGGTCAGGACGCTGCCCGCCAGTTTTCCTCCCGCCGTGCACGTGCCATCCTTTACTTCCACCTCGAGCGAGCCCAGGCGATAGCGCCCGTCGGGCATGCCCGTCGCCGCCGTGGCGTCGCTGATGAGCACCGCTCCCTCTGCCCCCTTGGCTCGGATGAAAAGATCCACGACTGCCGGATCGAGATGAATTCCGTCGGCAATGATGTCGGCGGAAACCCGGTCATCGGTGAGCACTTCGCCCAGAATCCCGGGATCGCGATGATCCAGCGGGCGCATGGCATTGAAGGTGTGGGTGGCATGGCGGGCGCCCGCGGCAACCGCGGCCCGCGCCGCATTCAGGTCGGCGTCGGAATGCCCCAGGCTCACGCACACTCCGCGCCTGGACGCCTCCGCGATCACCTCCATGGCACCCGGCAGTTCGGCCGCGATCGTGATCACGCGAATGTGCCCGCGCGCAGCCTGCCAGAAGCGATCAAACGCGGGAAGCGAAGGAACCAGCAGGTTCTCCGGAGGATGCACGCCACGGCGGACGTGGCTGATGAATGGACCCTCGAGATGAATTCCCAGCGGGCGCGCCCGCTGCCCGTCCGAGTTCGGATTTTTACCGGCCGCCTCGATGGCGCCCGCCAGCCGCTCCAGGGCGGCCAGCGTGGTATCCAGCGGAGCGGTCACGGTGGTCGGAAAATAGCTGCTTACACCGTGCCGCGCCAGCAGCTTTTCTACTGCGGGCAGCGGGTCGGCCCCCGTCTCCATCACGTCATGCCCGGCGCCGCCGTGAATATGGATGTCAATGAATCCGGGCGCGAGAATGCCGTCGCCGAAGTCCACGGTGCTGCAGTTGCCGGGCAGTTCGCGGCGCGCGCGTGAGGTCACTTCTACGATGGACCCGTCCTCAACCAGCAGCAGTGGCGGCTCGATCCGCTCCAGCGGCGTGAACAAGGTTGCGGCAGTGATCGCGATCATGGAGTGAAGCGCCTGAACGAAGCAACATTCTATAGGAAATAACGAATGTCAGATCCATGCTTCGCGATTCGAGGCCGGGCCGTCTTGTGGTCATAGAGGAGACTCCAGCATTCAGATGGCTAAAATGCCAAATGACAACTCAGGCTCACAATCCTAGCAAGTTGGGACGGAGTTTGGCGTAGCCATGCTCTTGTGCCCACAAGTCCAGCGGGACCGAGGCAAGTTCGTCGACCAAAGGGTCGGCCAAACCGTTTTTCGTGAAGTCAACGGATTTGATGTAGGTGTGGCAGGCATCGCAGCACTCGACTCGCATGTGAGGAAACTGTTCAGCGGTATAGACCGGAAGTTTGCCTTGGTCCTCCTGGCCGCATCCGGCACAGACGATGCGACGGAACTCCCATTCGCAAAGACAGAAACCGCAGACCAGATTCCGGTGGGCACCGTCGCCTAGTGGGCGCAAGACGGCGAGGGTGGGCTTGCGATTACAGAAGGGACACAGCGAATCTGTGTAACCGTCAAGATGCAATGGCGCGCGGGAGCGGACGAACTCGGCGTAAGGCTGAAGAAAAGCGTAGGCAAGGAATTCGTCGGGGACGTCCGGTGGGTCGTCGGTTTCGGACCAACTGTGGTTGAGCAGATCAGACCAGGAATCGGATGGTGAATGGCGCAGATCGTGAGCGACCTGGGCAAAGCGCGCCGGCGCTTTTTCTTCTACCAAGGAGAGAAATGCCGGAAAGCTGGCAAGCAGTGCAGGCAATTCCGGCAGGGCGCTTGGTGAGACAGTAACCGTACTGCCTGATACCCTCCCGAGTTGCTGGTAGAGGCTTTGCTGGAAGCGGGCCACGTGGATGTAGAAAGTCAGAATTTCGGTCGCGAAACTGTGTTGGGCGGCGAGTTGCTCGGCGCGTCGTGTGCGCTGCTGCCAGGGATTCTTGGCCACCGGGCGATTATGGGGCTTCGACTCGACGCAAGCAAACTGCCTCTGCCTGAAGTCCTGGCAAAGAACTTCGGCGTTGCCGAACAGGCTTTCAAGAATCTCCCGAAGCAAGAGTTATTCATTTTCCAGGCCGCCATTCCCGGGGCCCTTGGGGCCGACCAGAGCGCGGCCGCCGGAGCGCTGGGAAAGTCTCCACGCGATTTCGCTTTTCGTACTATGGACATGCCACCGACGAAGAGCACGAAAGGTGGAGAGGTACGCATCGTTGATTCCAGCACATTCAAAATCACAACTACGACCATGGCAATGGTCACAGTCCACCCAGGCGGCCTGCGGGAATTGCACTGGCATCCCAACGCCGACGAATGGCAGTACTTCATCTCCGGCAAAGGACGAATGACTGTGGTGTCGAAAGGTAACCGCGCCCGCACCATGGACTTTCAGGCGGGGGACGTCGGGTACGTGGAAAAAACCTTGCTGCATTACGTCGAGAATACAGGAGATAGAGACCTGGTCTTCCTGGAGATGTTCAAGAGCAGCTTCTATCAGGACTTGTCGTTTTCGGAGTGGCTGGGGCATACTCCGCCCGAACTGGTCATGGCTCACCTCGAGATCGATAAGGCGACACTGGATGCTATGCAAAAAGATGAGTCGGTGATTTTGCCGCGCTAGCACGAACCCAAATTTGTGCGGCTCAGAGGGGACGGCATCCCGGGCTTACCTGGGATCTAGCGTGTAGCTGCCCGGATGAGCCCGCGTTTGACCGGGGCCGAGGCATGGGACTATATTTTTTGGGTAAACATGGGCGCGAGACTGAATTTCTGATAGGTTGTCGATCCAGGCTGTCGGAGGATGCACCATGGAACTCTCCCGCAGAACCTTCCTCAAAAGCGCGCTCGCTGGTGGAGCGGGCATCTCTCTCCTGGGATTCGACCTGACTCCCGCACTTGCCGAACTCAAAGAACTCAAGATCGCCCGCGCCACCGAGACGCGATCCACGTGTCCCTATTGCTCCGTGAGCTGTGGCATCCTGATTTACACCATCGGCGACAAGGCCAAGAACGTCACGCCGCAGGTGATTCACGTCGAGGGCGACCCGGACCATCCCATCAATCGCGGCACGCTGTGTCCGAAGGGAGCCTCGCTCGAGCAGGACATTCTCAACCCCCGGCGACTTCTGCAGCCGCAGGTGCGCCGTCCCGGCTCCGATCACTGGGAAGACATTCAGTGGTCGCAAGCGATTGATGAGATCGCACGCTGGACGAAAAAGACTCGCGACGATACCTTGCTTGAAAAAGACGCGCAGGGACGCACCGTGAACCGCTGCGAAAGCATGGCCTGGATCGGCGGTTGCACGGACACGAATGAGTTCAACTACCTGGTCGTCAAGACCATGCGCAGCCTGGGCCTCACTTATATAGAAAACCAGGCCAGGGTTTGACACGGACCCACGGTCTCAAGTTTGGGACCAACTTTCGGGCGCGGGGCCATGACCAATGGCTGGATCGACATCAAGAACACCGACATGATGTTGATCATGGGCGGGAACCCCGCCGAGAACCATCCCTGCGGCTTCAAGTGGGCCATTGAGGCCAAGCGTACCCGCAACGCGAAGATGATCGTGGTGGATCCGCGCTTCACCCGCACCGCGTCGACTTCAGATCTTTTCCTTCAGATTCGCGCCGGATCAGATATTGCATTCCTGGGCGGGCTGATCAACTACGTTATCCAGAACAACCGGATAGCCAAGGATTACCTGCTTAATTACACCAGCGCGCCTCTCCTCGTGAGTGAGGGCTTCAAACTGCCGGAGGACGGTTTCTATTCTGGATTTGATCCCGCCACGCAAACCTACGACAGAACGACGTGGAACTACGCGGTAGGTGGCGATATGAGTGGCAAGGCTGCGAACGTGGCCGCTCAGAAGGCCCCCGTTGATACCGCCAAACCTCCTTTCCCGATCCCGCTCATGCCGGAGAAGGTCGCCTACGATCTCACACTCCAGCACCCACGCTGCATCTACCAACTGCTCAAGCAGCAGTACTCGCGTTACACCCCAGAGATGGTGGAGCGCATCACCGGAATTCCTAAAGATCAATTCCTGAAAGCCGCGGACATGTTCACCTCTGTCCGCAAAGACGGCGACATGAAGAAGGTCGCTACCGTGATTTATGCAGTGGGATGGACGCAGCATAGTTACGGAACGCAGATTATTCGCACCGCTGCCATGCTGCAGCTGCTTCTGGGGAATGTTGGGCGTGCCGGGGGCGGCGTGAATGCTCTGCGCGGCCACTCCAACATTCAGGGCGCCACCGACATGGCGGGAGTCTTCGACAGCCTGCCCGGATATCTGAAGGTGCCGGTCCCCGCCGATACCGATTTCAAGACGTACATCGAGCGCATTACGCCATTGACGGTTAAACCGGCAGGATGGGATTCGTTCAACTACTACTCCAATACCTCCAAGTTCGCGGTGTCATTTCTGAAGGCGATGTATGGGCCGGCCGCGACCAAGGAAAACGGCTGGGCATTCCATTACCTGCCGAAGGTGGACCGCAATTATTCCTGGACGCAGATCTGGGACAACATGTACCGCGGCTCCGTGAAAGGGATGTTCGCGTTCGGCATGAACGGCGTCGCGATTGGGCCGGACTCACAGAAGAACATAGATGCACTCAAGAAAGCGGATTGGCTGGTGGTTGGCGAGATCTATCCGGACGAGACCAGCGAATTCTGGAAATCGCCGGGTATTACGCCGGAGGAGATGAAGACCATCAACACCACGGTCTATCGTCTGCCCTGCGCCGGCTTCGCCGAAAAAGACGGGTCGATGACCAACTCGGCTCGGTGGCTGCAATGGAAGAATGTTGCTGTTCCTCCGCCGGGCGAGGCTCGGCTTGACCAGGACATAGTGGCGCAAATCTTCCTCGCCGTGCGCGACTTATACAAAAAGGAAGGCGGCAAGTTCCCGGACCCAATTCTCAATGCCTGGTGGCCATACACGACGCCACACAATCCCTCGCTGGCGGACCTGGCAAAGGAGGTTAACGGCAAGGCGCTAGCCGATCTGACCGATCCGAAGACCGCGCAGGTCATCAAGTCGGGCCAGCAACTCCCGGGTTTTGCCTGGCTGAAGGACGACGGCACCACCCTGTGCGGAAATTGGCTGTATTCCGGCTCCTGGACGGAGGCGGGAGCGATGACCCAGCGTCGCGGAACCGACGATCCGTCTGGCCTCGGCTTTTATCTTAATTGGGCTTGGTCATGGCCGGCGAACCGGCGCGGAATGTACAACCGCGCTTCTTGCGATTTGGAAGGCAAACCGTGGGATCCGTCGCGGCGGCAAGTGTGGTGGGACGAAAGCAAGCAGTTGTGGGTCGGCAACGATGTGCCCGACTTCAAGGCTGACTCCCCGCCGAAAGACCACATGGGCCCCTTTATCATGAACCAGGAGGGTCTGGGCCGCCTCTTCGTTTGGCTCAACGATGGGCCCTTTCCGGAACACTACGAGCCGATTGAGAGTCCGGTGCAGAACGTGCTGCATCCCAACCAGTCCAACAATCCCGTGGTCAAGAAACTGAAGACGGCAGCGGACAAGTACGCCACACCGGGCGACGGCTTCAACATAGTCTGCACCACCTACCGACTCACCGAGCACTACCACTACTGGACCAAGAATAATCAGATGAATGTGCAGCTCATTCCTGAACCGTTCGTCGAGATTCCAGTGGAGCTGGCGGCGGAGCTGGGGATCAAGGGCAACGACAAAGTGAAAGTCACGAGCGCACGCAGTTACTACGTGGCCAAGGCGTTCGTGACTAAGCGCATCAAGCCGATGACGATTGACGGCAAGAAGGTTTACCAGATTGGTATTCCGATCCATCAGGGATATCGAGGGATCCAGGAAGACGAGGGCAAGGATGCCAGGACGATCCTCAACCGGCTGACACCGACGGTCGTGGATCCCAATGCCTACACTCCGGAATTCAAAGGCTTTCTGGTTAAGCTCGAAAAGGCGTGAAGGGAAAATTGAGTAATTGAGTAATTGTGTAATTGAGTAATTTGAAATCCCAACTTCCTGCGCAGCGGTTTTCAAATTACTCAATTACCCAATTACTCAATTACTCAATTCCCCAATGGGGTAGCCCATGAGTCAGGCGACCTTAGCAATCCGCAGAATATCCGGCCATGTTGGGCCCGCGCCCGGAGAAGGCGTGGAGCGCGACTATCAAGTCTGCAAATTGGTGGACACCACAACCTGCATAGGCTGCAAAGCCTGTGAAGTCGCCTGTCTCGAGTGGAACGGATATGAGTTCACCGACACTGTGTTCGACAACAGCTACCAGACCATGCCGGAGACGACGTGGAAGTACTGGAACCTGATCAAGTTCAATGAACACGAGAATTCCGACGGTACCATCAGTCTGCTGATGCGCAAAGATCAGTGCATGCACTGCGCCGATCCTGGTTGTCTCGCAGCCTGCCCCGCCGACGGCGCCATCGTGCAATACACCAATGGCATCGTCGATTTTCAGCAGCAGAATTGCACCGGCTGCGGATACTGCGTCAGCGGCTGCCCTTTTGATATTCCCAAGCTCAACCCGGCGACCAAGAAGATGTTCAAGTGCACACTTTGCGTTGACCGGGTGAGCGAGGGACTTGAGCCAGCGTGCATCAAATCCTGTCCCACCGGCTGTCTCCACTTTGGTACCAAGGAGGACATGAAGGATCTGGCCGAGACGCGCGCAACTCAGCTTCGCGAGAATTTCGGCTTCGAGAAAGCCGGCGTTTATGATCCGGCAGGCGTAGGCGGAACGGGCGTCATCTACGTGCTGCACGATGCTACGAATCCTGAGGCGTATGGCGGCTTGCCCAAGGATCCGCACGTTCCGTGGGTGGTCCGCTTCTGGAAGGGCCCGGCCAAGTGGATCGGAAATCTCGCCATGCTGGGCGGCATCGTTGGAGTGACCCTGCACTATTTGCGCTTCGGTCCGAAGGAAGTCGGCACCACGAAGGGCAAGAATGATGAGGGAGGGCGGCCATGAGCACCTCGCCCGTCATTTCCTCCAGACCAACCGCTGGCGAAACCGGCGGCCACATTCTTCGCTATACGTTCGGCGAACGAATTCATCATTGGCTCGCCGCATTCACCTACATCTATTGCCTGATCACCGGCCTGGCCTTCTGGTCTCCTTATATGTATTGGCTGGCTACTCTGGTGGGCGGCGGACCCACGGCCCGCTTCTGGCATCCGTGGCTTGGCCTGGGTTTTGCGCTCTCAGTCTCCTGGATGTACAAGATGTGGCGCGGCGACATGCTCACCACCGACGTCGACCGGCGGTGGTCGAAGGTGATGAAGTATTACATCGAGAACGAAGATGAAAAGTTGCCACCCATCGGCCGGTTTAACTATGGCCAGAAACTATTCTTCTGGCTGATGTTCTATGGCGTGATTCTGCTGGCAATTTCGGGCGTCGGACTCTGGTTCGTCGAATCCATTCCGTGGAGTTTGCACTGGCTCCGTTATCTGGCCGTCACGGTTCACGTGGTCGCGGCGCTGGCGACCATTGGTGGCTTCATTATTCACGTTTACATGGGCACCGCCATGGTCCGGGGCGGCTTCACTTCCATCATCCGCGGAGAAGTTACCACGACATGGGCCAGAACCCATCATCGCCTCTGGTACGAGCAGATCACCAAAGGAACGCCCACGGAGAAATGAAAACCAGCTACTGAGCACAGGGCCAGGGCGGGAAAAACGACTGGAACATCACTTTCCTTCCAGCCGCCTGGGAGCCGACAACCGTTTGCAACGTCGACGCCGCTGCCACTGGTAAATTGAGGCATGATCGGCATCAACCCGTCAATTGGCATTGCTGCTCACCAGCTTGCCACAGCATTCCGGTCGTTCGGGCAAACTTGATTTTTCCCCTCCGCCGCCGAGGGACTGGATTAGTAACACCGTGTTCGCCATGCGACGTCCCAGGATATTGACAGCTGTCACCTGATCCGAAAGCGCAGCGCGTTGTGCGGCGATCACTTCCAGATACGTTGTGACTCCCCCTTTGTAACGAGTGATCGAGAGGTCGAGCGAGCGTTGCGCTGCCACCACGGCTTCATCCTGCACGCTGGCTTCGTTTTCCAGAATCCTCACCGCCGCCAGGCCATCTTCTACCTGATGGAATCCAGTTAGCACGCTCTCACGATAGGAAGCCACTTGGAAGTCATATGCCGCATGTGCCTGATCGGTGAGAGCGCGGCGTCTTCCTACATCGAAGATGGTCCCTACGGCAGACAATCCAACCGACCACAGGCCGCTCGGCCCTTGGAGTAAGGTCGGCAGGTCCAGGATTTTGCTGACGGCTGAAAGCTGACAGCTGAGTTTGGTCGGCCCTAGCAGACGATTTTAGAACTTTTGTGGCTGACACAACTTGGGCTCCCCTATTGCCGAAATCCCTTCTGCAGGGTTTCGGACCGCACGCGACCACATAGGATCAGCAATTTATCAGAATCCGGGGCCGCATGTGGCGGAAAAGAAACCCTTTCGTAACTAGGACTGCCGCAGAAAATGTGGCCTTGTCGGCTAAGCGCCATAAAATCGTCACCGGGTAATTATCGAGCCCGCGAGGAGTGAACATGCAGAGATTTCTGGCGCTGATTGTTGCGATTGCGATGGCCGCGTGCACTAGTTCAAGACAAGCGCCGGCGCCGCCGGTGGAGTTGAAGCACTTCCCTCTGGACAGCCTCGAAGGCGTGCGTGCGACCACCGGAGTCAGCTTCGACCCGAAAATATCGAGTGACGGAAAAGGTTCCCTGCGAGTGGACGCGAACGAGCCCATGACTGTGCCACTATTTGAGGTCACTGACGTGAGCATCCAAAACGCGACCTTGCTGTACCAGGCCAGTTTGCAAACACAAAGCCTTGACGGAAAGGCCTTCTTGGAAATGTGGGTTCGTATTCCTGGCAAGGGAGAGTTTTTCTCGCGCGGGTTGGACCGTCCAGTTACAGGCACCATGAGCTGGATGACGGCCATAACCCCTTTTTCCCTGCAGGCGGGACAACAAGCCTGACCTGATTCGGCTGAACCTGGTAGTGCAGGGAAAGGGGCGAGTGTGGATTGATGACGTACACCTACTGCGGCAGCCGCTGCCCAGCCGCTGATTAGGGCAATCCAGCTACTCCATTCTTGCCGACGCTCCTCGCGCCGGAAGGCAATCTTTTTCGGCTCACTTTCGGGGGCTGGGACACGTGCAGAATCCGTGCGCTCACGCCATTGAATGAGCACGACCAGGTCTTGGTTTGCCACTTTGTGCAAGGTTGGCGTTCACCGCCAACTCTGGCGAAACATCAATACCCAATGGGGCCTGACAAAGGCCACACCATGCGTCAATCACTCAGTCCAAAACGGAAGCAACGAGCGGCTCCAGTGCTAGAAGGTGATACGCAGTCCGAACTCGATCTGTCGGGGGGCGCCGAGCGAATAGACCCCCGTTCCAACTCCCACGCGATTTAGATCATGTTCAGTGCGAGTGGTTCCGTTGATCTGCCCCGCGGTTGCCGTTAAGACCCCATTCAACGCATTACCAGGCAGATCAAAATTCGCGAAGTTGAATAGGTTGTAGAAGCCGACGCTCGGTTGCAGGGTGAGATTCTCGCGAATCCTGTGAGTCCAGGACACCCTCAGGTCGAGCGCGTGCAGCCAGGCTAAATTGACCTGGCCAGCCGGGGCCAGTGGCACCGGAGGAGCGATCGCGCACAGCGAATTGACTGGCAGGTTGTTGGGGTTGTTGTAGCAAAACGAGTCACCTACCCCGAGTTGATTCGCCGTAAACAATCCGTTGTGAAGCAGAACCTGGCCCGCCGGCGTCAAATTGAGAGCAGCCGTATTGTTGTAATTTGTGAGCACTTTATTGATGTTCGACGCGTCAATGCCGCGATCAAAGCTTCCGACGTGTGTTCCAGGGATCAAATCCTGGACAGTACCGTCGCCAGTGAAATCGGTGCGGAAGATTTCGCCGAGTCCAAGGTTCGTAAATGGCACGACCAACGAAGTCGAGAGCGGGCTCCAGAAATGCTCCATCGACGAAGCAAGTGTCTGTCCTACCTACAGAAAGCCCTTCGACCTGATCTGCCAAAGAGCAGAAAATCAAGAATGGTCGGGGAGAGAGGATTTGAACCTCCGACCCCCTGGTCCCGAACCAGGTGCTCTACCAGGCTGAGCCACTCCCCGACATGCTCGTTATCCGCCGAAAACAAGGTGGGAAAGCGCCACCCGAACTGATACGAGAACCAAATTATAACATCCG
>DASZHW010000050.1:0-1530 GCA_035937515.1 Terriglobales bacterium
GGGTGACGTTGCTCTCGTGTCGAGTCGCTCGCCCAGATGGGAGCTACGGATCGGAATTCGACCATCTCACGCTGCGCGTCGATCTTGAGGAACCGTGGCTGGCCGACGTCGGCTTTGGAGATTGCTTCCTGGAACCATTACGTCTCCGGTCTCGCTTGGAACACGAGCAAAGCGGACGCATCTATCGTTTGACATCTCGCATGACATCCCCAGCACCCACGGATGCCGTGTTCGGCCTGGAAGTCATGGCCGAAGGCAAGTGGAAAACTCAGTATGCGTTCACCCTCCAACCGCGCGAACTGTCAGATTTTGCGGGGATGTGCCACTATCATCAGACCTCGCCCGAGTCGCATTTCACCCGCCAGCGAATATGCTCGCTGGCCACCCCTGAAGGCCGGCTCACTCTATCGGACAATCAGCTGATTGAGACACGCGGACGGTCGCGACAAGAAACATCGCTCTCTGGAGACCATGATTGGCAAGCAAAGTTGAGTGAGGTGTTCGGGGTGATACTGCCAGAGTGAGCGGCCTCTACCCCTTCGCTTCTTCCACTGCCCGCCGTAGTTCGTCAACCTCCGGGAAATTCGGCTTAATCTTCACCACGCGGTCGAGTTGTTGCTTGGCCAGCCCGGCCTGACCAGTTTTGGCATAAGCGAGTCCAAGGTGGTAGTTAAAGAGCGCGTTGTCCGGTTCCTTCTTCACCGCCTCTTTGAACAGGTTAATGGCTGACGTATAGACATGTTTCTGGTAGAAAGCCCAGCCCAGCGTATCGGCGGAGTTTGGGTTATCGGGAAGCTGGCGCCGGGCGGTCTGCGCCATCCGGAAAGCGATGTCCACATTGCCACCCTGCTGCAGCATCACGTATGCCAAATTGTTCGAGGCCAGCGGATTTTCCGGCTGAATCTCAAGCACCTTCTGGTACTGCTGCTTCGCGTGATCCCAATCCTGCTTGCTCTCATAAATGCCGCCAGACAGCAGGTAAAAAGTGATCTCCTTGGGATTCATCTTTGACCCATCGAGATAAGTCTGCAGCGCCTGATCTGTGGCGCCGCGTTCGTTCTCGACAACGCCGAGCTTGACCAGCGCCTCGCTGCTCTTCTTATCCAAGTCGGAGGCTTGTCTGAACTCCTGTTCCGCCCCCGCTAAATCTTTTTTCTGTTCCATCAGAAGTTGGCCGAGCATGATGTGAAACCCGGCGTTCTTGGGATACCTGGCCAACTGTGTCTTCGCGGCAGCGATGGCCCGGTCCGGCTGCTTCTGCACCAGGTCGACGTTGAGCACGCCGCCCAGTGCGTCGGTCAGATTCGGATCCTGATCCAGCGCCTGTTGATAGGCTTTTTGCGCTTCGGCATACTGATTCTGTGCCATCCGAAGGTTGCCCAACTGCACATAGGCGGCAGGATTGTTGGGCTCCCGTTCGAGGGACCGATGAATATAATCATCCGCCGTTGAGTACTGCTTGCGATCGATTTCGGCCACCGCCCGCAGCAGGTATCCGTCAGGAGCCGCCGGCTGAAAAGCGATGATTTG
>DASZHW010000051.1:0-3734 GCA_035937515.1 Terriglobales bacterium
GGTGGCCCAAGCGCAGCAGGAGACGTTCGGAAGCTGCACCAACATCGGCGAGTGCGAAGCGGTTTGTCCCAAAGAAATCAAGCTGGAAACGATCGCGCGCATGAACCGGGATTTCCTGCGGGCCACCTGGACCGGCCGCGGCGTCCGCAACGAAGACGCCGACGAGAAGCCAAGGGCAGGCACGCGAGGGTAAGGCGGATTCAGGCCTGAATTTCTTCACGCGTCAGGTCCGGGGGGCGGCGGAGCGCCGTTCTTATATCCGCCGGGACTCTTCGGAGGGGGCGTGAGGGCTGGTTTGGTGGGCTGCCGGAGTAGTGGGATCAAGTGCTGCCGGTCCGATGACACCTGCGGGAGGCTGCACCGGCGGCGACGGGTTGGTTTCGCGAGGGGTAGCAGAGGCTTCGTTTTCCGTGGGTTGAGCTTCCCAAATCGGTTCTTCCGAAAATTCCCCGTCGTTGCAGGAGAATCAATTCCTGTTGGCACTGGTCTTTTTGGGTTTCGGTTTCCTGGAGTCCTTGGCAAGAGCCAGCGAATGGACGCGGATGCCCAGTTTGCCGAGCCGCCGCACATGGTGACAGATCAGGCGGTTTTTTTGCTTTTCGTCTATCACCGGCAGACCTCGTTCCTGATAGGGGTGCCCGCTTTTCAGCACCTGATAGCAAAGCACCAACTGGGTGTGTGCGATGGCCATGATGGCCGGCGGTTTCCGTTGTTTTTTGGTCACTAGCCGCCAGAATTTCTCCTTCAGAAAGCAGTCCTTCTTGCCGGAAACTCCCCAGGCACACTCGGTGAGTGCGCCGCGCAACCACCGGTTCCCTTTGGTGGTCTTGCTACCCTTGTTTTTGCCCGCGCTGCGATTATTGCCAGGACACACCCCAGCCCACGAACTCAGATTCTTTTCGGACCCAAATTGACCCATGTCGGGGCCGATTTCTGCCAGCACACTGGCGGCGCTGTTTTCTTTGATGCCTGGCACGGTCTGTAACAACTGCCATTGCGGTGTATAACCGAGAGCTTCGATTTTCGCCACGATCTGTTCATCCAACTCCAAAATGTGCTCTTCCAGAAAGCGCAAATGCTCCAGGCTGTAGCGAATCATCTGGCGGTGATGGTCATTCATCCGATGCCCTTCCAGGGCCGCTATAATTTGCGGGATCTTGCGTTGCGCCCGGCATTGGGCAAACTGCGCAATCTCTGCCGGTTGCGCTTTACCTTCCAGCAACGCTTCCAACATCAACTGACCGGACACACCGAAAATGTCTGACAAAGCGCTGCTGAGCTTTACGTTGGCATCTTGCAGGATCTTGTCCACACGATTGCGTTCACTGGTTCCCACCCCGATCATCTTCCGCCGCCGACGGGTCAAATCGCGGAGTTCCCGCAAGCCTCGGGGCGGCACGAAACTGGGCCGAATCATAGCATGCCGCAGCAGATGCGCCAGCCACCAACTGTCCTTCTTGTCCGTTTTATGTCCTTTCCGGTTCTTTACCTCCTGCGAGTTGGCCAAGTACACTCGGACACTGTCTTCCAGCACATTGAATACCGGCTTCCAATATGAACCCGTGCTCTCCATGACGACGTGGGTGACGTCCTCGGCTTGCAACCACTGACGTAAACGTACCAGTTCGGCAGTGACGGTGCCGAACTCTCGAAATTCTACGCGCGGTTCCCCGGCTAATGGTCCCACCATGACACAAACGGCCAACCGTTCCTTGCCCACGTCAATGCCAGCACAACGCTCGATTTCTGCGCAGATCATCTGCGGCTCCTTTCCGTGCTGGGGAGCAGTCGACGTCTCTAGGCTGAAGTTCTTCCGCGGCTCGACTACTCCAATCGGGGGTGCCACACGTCCACCTGGCCAGTTTCGTTCCCGGGACCAACTGCGCGCCATTCCAATTTCCGGCCATCCTCCCCAGCACGACTTCGATTGTATGAAGAGCTCCCGATACGTGCCAGCCATTTTCATTGCCGGGGGTGGCCAGCATGCCGGTCATGTGGATTTCGTTCGGTAACTCATTCCGGAGGGCCTTCAGGCGTTCAAAATCCTCAATGGCGCGGCGATATTCGCGTTCGGTCAGGACCTTATAGCGTAGGAATAGAGGCCAGGTGTTGGATCTCCTGTTGCTGGTCATGCGTTGGAAGCCATCGGCGAGGGCGTAGTTGCGGTTCTGGGCTTTGGTGATTTCGATATCGCCATCGCCGACGAGATCCTGAGACATACCGATAAAGAGCTGGCCGGAGGTGTCGAGGGCTTCGTTGAGGCAACTGGTGAGGAGGCCGGATTCAAGGCGGGCGATGCGGAGCATGGCCTGCTGGGCCAGGGCGATGCGCTCGATGGCGAATAGTTCCTGGGAGTTGACTGGCTGGTAGATGGCGATGAGGTCGGCGCGGAGGTGGGCGACTTCCTCTAGCTCTTCGAGACGGACGACGGCGAAGTGAGAGGCGGTGAAGCCGTGCTTGCGGGAGTTTTGTGCGGAGCGGGCCTTGCCTTCGGGGGTGCGAGGGCCGGTGGAGTTCGCGGCATTGACGCGATTGGCGGCGAGTTGTTTTTCGGAGACGGGCTTGCGGGAACGTGTAGGCATAGAGCTTGTCCTTTCCGACTCAACACGTAGCACGGCGACAGGCTGGAGGCTGAAGATGCGAAGGGTCAAGTGATGGGAAAGAAACGGGGTTATTTTCGGGAAAAGGTGAACTGAGGAACGGCGATTGGGCGGGGCCTGATGGTTTACGTGAGCTGACCGCCGATTCTACAGCCGTAGAACTACTTCGCCGACCTGGTGCGCATGAAGTTGGCCAGCTTTCGGCTGAAGGACAAAGTCGACATCCAGGACCTCGATGGCGTCGGATTCATCACGCCGGAAATCGAACAATCTCTTTCCGAGCCACTGCGAGCACGCCCTGCCAAAGTCCGCGCTAGGGAGAGGTTCGTTTGTAGGAGGTGAACGCGCCCTTTGATCACGGCTCGGTGCCTACTCGAACCGCAGTGCGCGAACCGGATCGACACGAGCAGCGCGGCGGGCGGGTATCCAGCAGGCTCCTAAGGCTACCAGCAAGAGCAATCCTGCGACCGTCGAGATGGTCAGGGGATCGTTTGCCGAGATTCCGTAGAGCTGCGATGCGATCAGTCGCCCAAGCAAGAGCGCCGTAGCCAAGCCTGCTGCCAGCCCCAGGAGCACGGGCGTCATTCCTTGACGAAGAACGGAAGCCATCAGCTTCCCCGTGGACGCCCCCAATGCGATGCGGATGCCCAGCTCGGAAGTCCGGCGCGCGACCGTGAAAGAAATCACGCCGTAAATGCCGAGCGACGCCAACGCGAGAGCGGCGACACCGAAGGCCGCCGCGAGGTTCATTTCGAACCTCCGGACCGCGACGGAGCGGTCGACGATCTCTTCCATCGTCTCGGCGGGAGTCAGAGGCATCTCCGGATCTTCTCTGGCGATCGCGGCGCGAACCTGAGAAATCGCAGCGGCCGGATCGCCTTGCGTGCGCAGCACGAACTCGCCCCAGCCTACGGCCTGAAAGCGGTAGGGCGCGTAGACCACAGCGGGCGGGTCGCTGTTCAGCGCGCCCTCGCGCGTGTCGGCCACCACGCCAACCACTTCCATGGCGCGAGAATCGATGGCTCCTCCCGGCAGCCGCTTGGGTTCGAACCCTCCTGCGTTCCGGAGCAGCGTGAGCATGCGAAGATGCTTGCCCAAGGGGTTCTGTCCGGGCCACAGCAGGGCCACCACCTT
>DASZHW010000052.1:0-1579 GCA_035937515.1 Terriglobales bacterium
TCCAGGACGGGCCACGGTGTGTCCTTATCAGGGCTTGCCGGCGCTTTATTTGGCGCACAACGCATACCAGCTACAGAAGACAGGCGATTGGTACCGGAACTTCAACTACGACGTCGAGCGGGAGCGTGGCCTGGATTTTGCGGAGGATCTTTTCAATCCTTTTGTGCTGCGTTTTGACCTGCGCGCTCATCGTCATGCGTCGATGATTGCCTCGACAGAAGAGCGCGACGTGACGAGAGCCGCAGAATACCAGCAGGCGGAGATCACCCGTCGCCGAAATGCGATGGCTCCTTGCCCGCTCGAAGACAGCTTTGTCCAAACACTTGCGGCTGCCGCTGACCAGTACATCGTTTCCCGAGGTGACCAACGGACGGTTATTGCGGGTTATCACTGGTTCGGCGACTGGGGTCGCGACACCATGATCGCGTTGCCGGGGCTGACTCTGCCGACCGGCAAATATGATGTCGCGCAGAGCATTCTGCGCACTTTCGCCAAGCACGTGGACCAGGGATTGCTGCCGAATCGCTTTCCTGATGCTGGCGAGACGCCGGAATACAACACGGTGGATGCCACGCTGTGGTTCTTCGAGGCGGCGAGGGCCTATGTCACCTACACGGGCGATTTGGAGTTCGTGCGCGAGGAACTCTATCCGGTGTTTGCCGACATCATCGCGTGGCACGTTCGCGGCACGCGCTTTGGAATCAAAGTTTCTCCGAGCGGACTGCTTTCCTCGGGCGAGCCCGGAGTCCAATTAACCTGGATGGACGCAAAGGTGGGCGACTGGGTGGTGACGCCGCGACGAGGGAAGCCGGTGGAGATCCAGGCTCTCTGGTACAACGCGCTTTGTATCATGGAAGATTTTGCGCGCCAGTTCGGCGATGACGAGGGGCAGAAACGCTACTGCAATATGGCCACGGTTGCGAGCTGGAGTTTTAACCGGCTGTTCTGGAATGAGAAAGATGGATGCCTGTATGACGTTGTGAACGGCGGCACTCCGGATTCCTCGACGCGTCCCAATCAGATTTTTGCGGTCAGCCTGCCGCACAGCATGCTTGCAATGGAGAGGGCGAGAGCAGTGGTGCAAAAAGTTCAGGAGCAATTGCTCACTCCGGTGGGGCTGCGGAGCCTGGCGGCGAGTGATCCGCAGTACCGCGGCCGCTATACCGGTGGTCCGACTGAGCGCGACGGCGCGTATCACCAGGGAACAGTCTGGCCGTGGCTGCTGGGCGCTTTCATCACAGCGTATGTGAAGGTGAATGGGGGTGACACGAAGGCACGCCGGCAGGCCGGGGCATGGCTTGCTCCACTGCAGGAACATCTCTCACAGGCTGGTCTCGGTCACATCTCCGAGATCTTCGAAGGTGATCCGCCACATCGTCCGTGCGGATGTATTGCGCAGGCGTGGAGCGTAGCGGAAGTGTTGAGGGCATACGTTGAGGATGTGAAAGGCATGAAACCGAAGGCGCTGGCTGAGGGACTTCCCCCCACCCCGACGCACGCATCGTGCGGAGATCCGGGCTTTCCGCAGCTTGGCGAATCTTCCGGATCGGTGGCCCCCTCCTCGAAGAGATAGTCCTCA
>DASZHW010000053.1:0-1755 GCA_035937515.1 Terriglobales bacterium
CCAACTCCGGCGTTGCGGTGTCCGGTGACACTGTGTCCATATGCATCACCTGGCCGGCCTGTGGGGATTGCAGTCCCAGCTTCCGCGCCAGCGTGTCAATGCGCTCGGGGTCGCGCAGCGAGGCTTCTTCCAGACGCAACGCACGGTTCATTTCTGCCAGGCCGTCGCGCTGGACTCGCAGGGTCTCGATCTTGTAGCCGTACTCGATGGCTTTGAAATGCTGCCAGGCAAAAGTCATCACCAGCAGAAACAGGCAGCTCAGGGCAACTCCAAATTGTTTCATCTCTCGGCTGCGCTGCGGATCCTCCACTTTGACCAGCCGCGAATTATCGATGGGCTTGGCAAAATAGACTTCCGGAGTTCCAGTCCAGGTCCGTTTACGCCGCATGGTCGGAGTTGCGCAATGTGCCGCCGCCATTTATGCCACCCCTGCCAGACTGGATTCGAATTGGGCAACTTCCTGTTGCGCAACCGCATACCAGTAGGCGAGTTTCTCTTCCTGGGAGCGCGTATCGAGCGAGCGCCTGTCGACGCGGGCTTCGGTCCGGACTTCAGTTCGCTCCACCGTGGCAATCAATTGGTCGATCAATGTTCCCGTGTACATCTGTGGCCTCCGTTCTACCTTCCGTACTCTCCGGGACGGCACCGAAGAAGGTAGAGAGTTGTGTTTCGCCCTTTGTTTGAGAGAGGCGATGCCGTCCCGGAAACTTTTATCCCGGCCCATCCGTCAACGGCTGCACCGGGTCCCTGGCTGGTTTTCCAGGGTTAAACTTTTTCCGCCGCTCGCATCTTGGCGCTGCGTGCCCGCGGATTGCGATCAATCTCTTCTTCCCCGGCGGTCACTGGCTTTTTCGTCAGTACGTTGTAGTGACCCTGCTTCACTCCTTCGCGGAAGGCATCTTTCACGATGCGGTCCTCCAGCGAGTGGAAACTGATGATCACTATCCTTCCGCCCGGTTTCAAAGTCTGCGGGGCTGCTTTCAGCAACTCCCGCAGGTCGTCCAGTTCATGGTTTACGAAGATTCGGAGAGCCTGGAAAGTTCGCGTCGCGGGATGAATTCTTCTTTCTGCCTGATTCATTGGCCGGGCCGCGGCTGAGATCACGGCTGCGAGTTGCGCAGTCGTCAATATCGGCCGCGACCGGACAATGGCTCTGGCGATTCTCCGCGACCTCCTTTCCTCACCGAATTCGTAAATCAGATTCGCGAGTGTGACCTCGTCCGTCTGATTTACCACTTGTTCGGCGGTGGGCCCAGCTTGCGTATTCATTCGCATGTCGAGCGCGCCTTCCGCCTGAAAGCTAAATCCCCGCGATGGTGTGTCCAACTGAAGGCTGCTTACGCCGAGGTCCGCCAGCAGTCCGTCGGCTGACGCCGACTGGAACCGCTCTCCGATCTCCGCGAAGGAACCATGCAGCAGACTCACTTCAGGCCATCCCTCCCCCCCGGAAGAGATGAGCCTGATGCGGGCCTCATCCAGCGCTGCAGGATCTTTATCGAGCCCAATCAAATGACCCGGTGCGCCGAGGCGTCTTGCGATTTCTAAACTGTGCCCGCCCAGGCCCACCGTGGCGTCGATATAAGTCCCGCCACGCTTGATAGCTAAAAAGTCGATCGCTTCTTTTAAAAGAACCGGGACATGGCCAATCTTGCTTCCACCATGCCCACCCCGCTCGGGGGTGTCTGTGAAACCCTCGTCCACTAGATGCCCAGATCGTCGAGCGTCTTCTCATCCTCAGGTGTGAACGGTTGCTCC
>DASZHW010000054.1:0-2870 GCA_035937515.1 Terriglobales bacterium
ATCGTACTACGTCGAATCGCTGACCAATGAAATCGAGAAGCGAGCCGTCGATTATCTCGAAAAAATCGAAGCCATGGGCGGCATGCTCAAGGCGATCGAACGCGGATACGTGCAGCAGGAGATCCAGAACGCCGCGTACGAGTATCAGCAGGCGGTCGATCGGCAGGAGGCGGTTGTGGTCGGCGTGAACCGCTTCCAGATCCAGGGCGAAGATGAGAAGGCGGTGCCGATCCAGCGCATCGATCCCGCGCTGGAACCGAAACAAGTGGAGCGCCTGCGAGCGCTGCGCGCGAAGCGCAATGCCGGGACCTGGCAAGCCGCGATCCGGGCAGTGGAAGATACGGCGCGGTCGGGGGACAATCTAATGCCTCGGATACTGGCGGCAGTGGAGGCGAATGCCACGGTAGGCGAAATTGCGGATGCGATGCGCAAGGTGTATGGCGAGTATCAGGAAGCGGTGGTGATTTGAGGCGGGTGGCCCAAATCAACGCGGGAACTATAACCCGAGTTTTGTCTTTGAACGTCGACCAAGACAGAACGTCGGCCAAAACAAAGGGAGGGTGCGCCCCTTTCACGCTTTTTGAGAAGTGGCCCGCCGAACAGCCCCGGCTCATTCCACCGAGATCTTCCTCTGTTCCGACATCAACTTCCGCAGCGCCCGATTAGTTCTCGTCTGCTAGCCTCATCCCTGCTGTTTGAACCAGGCCCAGAACGTCGGCATCCAGACGCAACGTCACTGCCTTTTTGATCGGCCTGCAGGATCCCAGCCACTCCGGCGTAGGTCCCGGCGGACGCGTTCGCCCGTCCGCGGAAGCCCGCGGCCGGGCAACTTTCCCGCGCCGCTTAACCCCTTTTGCGATGTCTCCTGTGCGCTCATTATATGTATATAATAGTACGTACAATGTGGCAAGTACAATATTCCACGGGACTCCATTTTTGGCGGCTGGGCCAAATTACGCGGGCCCCCAGTTATCTCGCGCCAACACGCCAAGACAACCCGCGCTATACTTTCCACCTTGATGTGGCCCACCCGCCCAGCCACCGTGCCTCCTTCAGGGGATATCTCCCTCGTCCGACGGTGGTCATCGGCTTACTCCTATGCCTTCCTGGGAGTCCTGACGGCCGCCTGCCTGCTGCCTTTTTCAGGCCGTGCCTTTCACATGGATGACCCGCTATTTGTTTTCGCGGCGCGCCAAATTGTCCAGCACCCCCTCGACCCGTACGGCTTCAATGTCATCTGGTACGAAAGCCGGAATCGGATGGCGGACGTTACCATGAATCCCCCGTTGGCTTGTTACTACGGAGCGGCGGTCGGCCGAATTGCCGGATGGTCGGAGCGCCCATTTCATCTCGCATTCCTCGTGCCCGCGCTCGCCCTGATTCTCGGAACCTACCGCCTGGCAAAGCATTTCACCCGACTTCCACTCCTGGCTGGGTTGGCTACGCTGCTCACTCCCGGGATCCTGGTGTCGGCATCGAGCGTCATGTGCGACACGATGATGGTGGCGCTCTGGGTGTGGGCGGTGATTCTGTGGATCGAAGGCCTCGAGCCGCGAAAGTCCTGGTATCTGGCGGGGTCCGGAGTCTTGATGGCGGCGGGCGCTTTGACCAAGTATTTCGGGGCGGCGCTGATTCTCCTGCTGGCGGCTTACTCGTTGGCCCGCCTGCGCCGTTTCGGAAGCTGGATGTGGTATCTGCTGATTCCCGTCGGCGCGCTCTCAGGCTATGAACTCTGGACCCACGCGCTCTATGGGCAGGGTCTGCTCGGGAACGCCGTTCATTTTGCGCATGCGAACCGAGGACACGCTTCCCGGTTTACCAGGACGTTGGTCAGCCTCAGCTTCACCGGAGGCTGCACCCTTTCCGTGGTTGCCTTGTGTACTCTGATGTGGTCTCGAAAGGTGCTGGGCATCATGGTCGCCGGCAGCACCCTGGCTGCCGCAGCACTCATTTTTGGATGGGTAAATTTAGCGGAACAGTTCGCGAATAAGCTGACGCCACATCCGCTTCTTGCCCACTGGGAGCTGATCGGCAGCCAGTTAGTGCTCTTTATCGCAGGCGGCGTTTTCACTCTGGCCCTGGCGATTGCCGACTATCGGGGCAGACGAGACCCGGACTCACTGCTGCTGGGGCTGTGGGTTGTGGGTACATTCGCTTTCGTCAGCCTCCTGAACTGGACGATCAACGCCCGGTCCGTGTTGCCGCTGATTCCCGCCGCTGCAATATTGAGCATGCGCCGGCTGGAGACAATGCACCGCGCGTGGACTCGCAGCCTGATACTGCAAGTTGCTGGCGGACTGATGGTATCTGGCGTTTTGTCGATCTGGGTGGCGGGCGCCGATGCGCGTCTCGCCAACCTGGCGCGCGAGGCCGCCCAAAGCATCCGCGGGCGCACCAGCCATGAAGTTGGAACGCTTTGGTATGAAGGGCATTGGGGCTTTCAGTACTATATGGAGCAACTGGGGGCGCTGCCGGTGGATGCCCAGGACTTCCAGATTCGCGCTGGCGACTTGGTGGCTGTGCCGGAAAACAACCTGAGATTCGCCGGTGTTCCGCCGGATATGTCTTTCCAGAAGGAAGCAGTTTTGGAGCTTCCCAATCCGTCAGGGGCAGCAGTACTGAGCGGGCAGCTGGGCGCCGGCTTCTACTCGTCTTACTGGGGGCCGTTGCCATTCGCATTTGGCCCGGCCCCGCCTGAGCGCTACATCCTGATGAGGGCCAGTCCGGTTCGCTAGCCGGGCAACTCGCGACATTTCCCCTGCAACTAAAGAATTAGTTACCTTTCGCTGCGTGAAGCGTCTAAGGTGCCATGGAGGGCCTTCGGTGCCGCCGAGACAATCGGGAACTTTGACAGAAGCCGAGCTGCGGAT
>DASZHW010000055.1:0-2809 GCA_035937515.1 Terriglobales bacterium
GGCTAAAAAGTCTTGGAAATCACCCTTGATTAGAACCACTCGTTCGCGCGTCCCCGTTGTTGGTGAAGTAGCGATGTTATGCCAGCAACCTCTTGAGATACCGCCAACCCCCCGGCTCTCATTGACTTGCCCTCGTACCGCACCTACCATGACTCAATTCATGATCGGCCAGACCATCTCGCACTACCGCATCCTCGAGAAGCTGGGCGGTGGTGGAATGGGAGTAGTGTACAAGGCCGAGGACACACGGCTGCACCGCTTCGTCGCACTGAAGTTCCTGCCCGATGAGGTCGCTAGAGACCCTCAGTCCCTCGCCCGTTTCCAACGCGAGGCGCAAGCCGCTTCTGCTTTGAACCATCCCAACATCTGCACGATCTACGAAATTGACGACCAGCAGGGGCGAGCGTTTATCGCGATGGAGTTGCTGGAAGGGCAGACGCTGCGTGAGCGCACCATTGGCAAACCTCTGCCCACAGACCAGTTGCTCGAACTGGCGATCGACATTGCGGGGGCCCTCGATGCCGCCCATGCCCGGGGCATCATTCATCGCGATATCAAGCCCGCCAACATCTTCGTGACCAAAATCGGGCACGCCAAGATCCTCGACTTCGGGCTGGCCAAGCTGGCCCCGGCGCATTCCCAGCCCGCCGAACCGCAGGCCGCAACTGTGATCAGCGAGATTCACCTCACCAGCCCGGGCACGGCCATAGGAACCGTTGCCTACATGTCCCCGGAACAGGCTGCCGGGGAAGAGCTGGACCCACGCACCGATCTGTTTTCCTTTGGCGCTGTCTTGTACGAAATGGCCACTGCGCGCTCGGCATTCTCCGGCAACACCTCGGCCATGGTCTTCGATGCCATCCTGCACAAGGCGCCGGTTTCTCCGGTGCGCTTGAACCCCGACGTGCCGGCCGAACTGGAGCGCATCGTGGGCAAGGCGCTCGAAAAGGATCGCACGCTGCGCTATCAAAGCGCAGCGGAGATGGCGGTTGACCTGAAGCGGCTACGCCGAGAGATCGACTCGGGCCGCACCAGCTCTGTTTCGGGCTATGCGGCGGCGGTAGCGGCGGAGCCGGTCTCCACTTTCCCGGCAAAAGCTCGCTCCCGGAGCAGGCTTTACGCTGTTGGCGCGGTCGCCGCCCTGGCATTTCTTGTCGGAATTGGGTATCTGTTTCGCCCCACTCTGCCCCCGCCTCGGATCACCGGCTACACGCAGATCACTCACGACGGCCAACAGAAGAGTTTTGCCGGACAGGCGACAGCCACGGTACTCAGCGACGGCCCCCGACTCTACATTCAGGAAAATATCGAAGGCCGCTTCGTTGTCGCCCAGGTATCCGCCTCGGGAGGAGAAACTGTCCCCATCCCGACGCCCTTCCCAAATGTCACTCCGCTGAACATCAGCGCTGACAAATCGGAGCTGCTGATCGGCAGCTTCACCGGCGCGGAAGTAGATCAACAGCTCTGGGCGTTGCCGGTGCTGGGCGGATCGCCCCGGCGGGTTAGCGATCTTCCGGCTTGGGATGGTAGCTGGATGCCGAACGGCGACCTTCTGATCGCCCGCAACAACGAGCTCGTGGAACTCAGCCCCAATGGTGCACGCAGATTTGCCACCCTGTCCGACTACTCCTATTGGTTCCGCTGGTCACCCGACGGACAGGTTCTGCGTTTTACTGCGACTGATCCCAGGAAGCCGAACTCGATCTGGGAGGTACCTTCCAGCGGCGGCACCCCGCACCCGGCCCTTCCGGAGGTGAAAGAGCCTTTCCACCAGCATGGGAGCTGGACGCCGGATGGGCGGTACTTCATCTTTCAAAGTCTCCGCCAGAACAGGATGGATTTGTGGGCGATCCGTGAGAACGGGGATTTCTTTCACAAAGTAGACCGCCGCCCAGTGCAGCTGACCTCCGGGCCCATGAGCTTCGAGGGCGCACAGGTAAGTGCTGATGGCAAGAAGATCTATGCGGTGGGTGGGCAACCGCGTTCAGAGTTGGTCCGCTACGACAGCAAGTCGCAGCAGTTCCTTCCCTACCTTGGCGGCGCGTCGGTTACAGATGCCACCTTCTCGCCCGACGGTCAGTGGGTCACCTATGTGACTATTCCCGAGGGAACCCTGTGGCGCAGCCGCAGCGATGGCAGCCAGAAGTTGCAATTGACCTCACGCCCTATATTTGCCGTGTTGCCACGCTGGTCTCCCGACGGAAAGCGGATCGCTTTTGTCAGTAACGATCCCACCCAGCTCACGCGCCTGTTTATCGTCCCGGTAGATGGCGGGACCCCGCAGCAGGCAGCCACTCTGCAGTTTGACGGGGCGCGACCGAGTTGGCTTGCCGATGGAAACCGGATCGTTTTCCACGATTCTGTCAAAGCCGGAACTATTGCCATCAAGCTCCTAGATTTGAAGACTTCCCAGGTCAGCACCCTGCCGGATTCGACCGATATGATCTTCCCCGTTTGCTCTCCGGACGGGAGGTACATTGCCGCAACCACCGTTGACGGCCAAAAGCTCATGCTGTTCGACTTCACATCGCAGAAGTGGTCCGAGTTCCTGAAGATGGGCGTGGGCTTTACGGAGTGGTCGAAGGACGGCAAGTACATATACTTCGATACTGGATTGAGAGAGGGAGCAGCCGTCTATCGGGTGCGTGTCGCCGACCGGAAGTTGGAGCGCGTGGCTGACCTGAAGGGGCTGCGTCGAGTGGTGTTTGCCTGGACTCCCTGGAGCGGCGTCACTCCCGACGGCTCTCCGCTGCTGCTGCGCGATATCAGCTCGCAGGAAGTCTACGCCCTGGATTTCGAGGCTCCATAG
>DASZHW010000056.1:0-3642 GCA_035937515.1 Terriglobales bacterium
AAAACCCTGCTCCGCATGACCAAGCTCGACCTGAGCAAGGACCCCTTTGCCGAGATCATGAAAAAGATCGACGTCGGCGGACGCCCGACGCGCGGCAACAGCAAGGCCAAGGTGGTTGCGGTCAACTATGACGACTTCGAATGCCCCTTTTGTTCGCGCATGCACCAGACCCTTTTCCCTGACCTGCTGAAGGAATATGGCGACCGGGTGTTATTCATCTACAAGGATTTCCCGCTGGCTGAGATTCATCCCTGGGCCACGCACGCCGCGGTGAACGCGAATTGTCTGGCGGCGCAAAACCAGGACGCATATTGGGACTTCGCCGATTACATTCACGCCAATCAGAAAGAAGTGAACTCTGAGAAGAGTCACGACGGCCAGTTTGCGACGCTCGATCGCATGACCATCGAGCAGGGACAAAAGCACAATCTGGATGGGACAAAACTTCAAGCCTGCGTCAAAGCGCAACAGGACGATAAGGTCAAGACTTCCGTCCACGAGGGCGAGGCGCTGGGCGTGGAGGCTACTCCTACTATGTTCGTGAACGGTGAGAAGGTGGATGGGGCCCTCTCGTTGAGCGAACTTCGCGCTGTCCTGGATCGCGCCCTGGTGCAGGCGGGAGAAACGCCGCCAGCGCGTCCTGCGCCTGCCCCGGCCGCTACGTCGCAGCCGGCGAGCAAATAATCCCTGATCTTACGGATGATGACTGGCGAATAGCGGATCGGGCCAAAGTATCGATCAGCAATGTGGAGGACTTGGTTTGAAAATACACGATCTTTTGCGTCACAGGCTGGTTGCGCTTTTTGCCGTCTCGCTCCTGATTTTTTCTGCCGGCTGTAGTTCCAAGCGCGCCGGCGACGATGTCGCCGCCACCGTGGATGGCCGCAAGATCTACCGGGCTGACGTGGAAAAGTATTACCAGAACCAGACCGCTGGTTCTGAACAAGTGCCGGTCGGCGAACAGGCCACCAGCCTGCGTCTCAGCATTCTGAAAGAGTTGGTCGACAACGAAATCCTCATGCGCCGGGCGGAGAAGCTCGGGCTGCTGGCCACCGACGAAGAGGTGGACGGCAAGCTGAACGAGATCAAGTCCCCTTACACCAAGGAACAGTTTGAAGCCCGCCTGAAGGAAAAGAAGATCACGGTGGACGATTTCAAGCGCGACCTGCGCCGTTCCCTCACCGTAGACAAAGTGTTGAACAAGGAAATCACGTCCAAGATCAACGTGACCGACCAGGACATTACGAACTACTACAACGCGCACAAGGCGGAATTCAACCTCATCGAGCCGCAGTATCACCTGGCACGCATCCTGGTGACCACTACCCCCAATGCTCAAGTTCACAACCTGAAGAATGACAAGGCGCAGAATGATGCCGATGCCCGCAAGAAAATCCAGATGATCATGAATCGGCTGGACAGCGGCGATGACTTCGGGACTCTCGCCATGAACTACTCGGAGGACGCGGAGACTTCGGGCAGTGGAGGCGATCTGGGTTTCGCCCCTGAATCCTCGCTCCGCAACACGGACCCCGGCACCCGCGACGCCGTAGCCAAGCTGAAGCCCGGCCAGTACAGCGCCCTGATTCCGCTCGCCAACCCCATGAACAAGCAGGTTGCGGGATACCAGATCGTAAAGCTAATGTCGAAGGAGCCGGCAGGACAGCGCGAACTGGCCGATCCGCGGGTGCAGCAGGCCATCCGCTCCCAGCTCCGCGACCGCCGCGAGCAACTGCTCAAGGCCGCGTATTATGAGGTGCTCCGAGATCAAGCCCGGGTAGACAACAACTACGCTCAAAAAGTGCTGGACGGCAACGGCACTGCGCAGTAGTTAGACTGTGTGGTGGAGGACGGGCGTCCTGCGCCGGCCCGAAAGAAGCTACTCCACGATCGCGAGTACATCACCAGCGTTCACTGCGGCACCTTCCGCGACCGCTAATTTCCGCACTGTCCCTTTTTTCGGCGATCTAATTTCGTTCTGCATCTTCATTGCCTCGACCACCACCACACCCTGACCGGCTTCCACAGCTGAGTTCTCCCCTACCAGGAACCGGACCACCTTCCCCGGCATGGGAGCCACCAGGCGCCGCGGCCCTTTGCCACGGTCGGCGCGAGCCTTGCGGCCGCGCAACGACCGCAGGTCAGACACCTCAGCCGTATAGGGCCGATCGCCCACCCAGATTCGCAAGTCCGATGCCAGCCGCTCGCGCCTGATCTGGCAGGCCTTGCCGTCGATCAGGACTGACAGCACATCAGGCTGCGCCAGCACCGCATCGATCTGGACTTCGCGTCCGTCCACCAGGCAGCGCCAGCGGCCGGCGCCTCGGTCCAGATCGAGGTCTAGACGGAAGGCGGTTCCATCGATGGTGACGTTGTAAATCATGAAGACCAGTCTCATGGAAGACGGGCGTCCCCGCCCGTCCAAACCATAGCTCGTGCAATGACGGGCGAGGACGCCCTTCCTCCATCAACTAGCGCTACATCAGAGCTTCGGTTCTTGCCGCTCTTTTCCAGCTTGAGGTTGTGGGGCTGGTTGCGCCCTCTTGATTCGATGCCGTCCCATTGCCGGCCGTTTTCGACGTCGAGTCCAGCAAGGTGAAAACTGCAGCAGCAATAGCGGCGATGTTCACCGTTCGTTTCTTGTCGTCCCCTTCGGAGCTAGTCTCGACCTTCAGCAAACGCTCCAGATATCCCGTATCGATCTTGCCGGACCGAAAGTCTTCGTCAGCCAAAATGCGCCGAAACAGCCCAAGGTTGGTCTTGATTCCCGCCACGAAGTATTCCGGCAGGGCACGAGCCAGCCGGGAAACCGCCTGCTGCCGGTCTTGCCCATAGCCAATCAGCTTCGCCAGCAGCGGGTCATAGTCGATGGGCACGGTCCAGCCCGCATACACTCCGTTGTCGAGCCGGATTCCCGGGCCGGCCGGAGTCAGGAGAGTCTCTATTGTCCCCGCGCTGGGGAAGAAATTATTGTCCGGATCCTCCGCGTAGATACGGCATTCGATGGCATGCCCTCGAATAGGAACGTCTTCCTGTCGGAAAGGAAGTTTCTCTCCCGCCGCGATGCGAATTTGCAGATGCACCAGGTCCAAACCTGTAATCAACTCTGTTACCGGATGCTCAACTTGCAGACGCGTGTTCATTTCCAGGAAATAGAAACTCCTCCCCGCATCCACCAGAAACTCGACCGTGCCCGCGTTGCAGTAACGAGCGGCCTTGGCCACCTGCACCGCGACCTCGCCCATGCGCCGTCGCATTTCCGGATCGACCAGCGGCGAGGGTGCTTCCTCCAGCACTTTCTGATGGCGCCGCTGAATGGAACACTCGCGTTCGCCGAGATAAACCGTGTTGCCGTATTCATCCGCCAACACCTGCATCTCGATATGCCGCGGGTTGAGTATCGCCTTCTCGAGGTAAACTTCGCCATCTCCGAAAGCCCGTTGCGCCTCGCTCTGTGCGGCTTCAAGCGCGGGTTGCAGTTGCTGTGCGGTATGCACCAGGCGCATACCCTTGCCGCCGCCGCCCGCCGCTGCTTTCAGCATGATGGGATATCCGATTTCCGCCGCCACATCCTTCGCCTGCTGTACCGACTCCAGCGCCCGCGAAGATCCGGGCACGAACGGGACACCGGCCTTCTCCATC
>DASZHW010000057.1:0-5893 GCA_035937515.1 Terriglobales bacterium
CGATGAACTTCACTCTCGCGTCCGCACAAGCTCGCGCGAACTTTGCATTCTCGGAGAGGAATCCGTAGCCCGGATGGATGGCATCGGCACCCGAACGCTCTGCGACGTCGAGAATTTTCTGAATACTGAGGTACGATTCCCTGGCGGCCGCAGGACCGATCGGATACGCCTCATCGGCCTTGCGGACATGGAGCGAAGCGCGGTCGACGTCAGAGTAAACGGCGACGGCGGCGATCCCCATCTCGTGGCAGGCGCGAATCACACGTACCGCGTTCTCCCCCCGATTCGCGATGAGAATCTTCTTGAACATCAAAACCCTTCTGATACAAGCCGCATCGGCAGCAATCAAACCGAACATTGTACTGGACGATCATACCCAGCGGTGGGACTCCACGCAGAAAGGCATTCACCACAAAGGACACGAAGGCACACGAAGGATATCCCGCTCTTCCTTCGTCTAACTTCGTGTCCTTCGTGGTTAAGGATCTTTGCCGCCAACGTTGAAGAGCTTTCCGCGTAGTATCATCGACGGCGAACACCCGCCGGCATGCAGCCCACTGCTTTGAACGAAAGCACAGCCACCTCTCAATCGCAGTCCCGCGCGGCGGGTTGGTCGCACTGGGTGACCCTATTGGTCGTGCTAGGGACGGCCATGCTCGTGCGCTTCCGATGCCTCACCTGCAAACCGTTCTGGTTCGATGAGTGCTTCAGCGTGGAGGTCGCCCGGATCGGCTGGCGAAACTTCCTGCGCCTGATGTGGTGGCGCGAAGCCAACATGTCGTTGTATTACTTCCTGCTGAGAGTCTGGCTGCATTTTGGGCAGAGCCCATTTTTTGTCCGCAGTCTTTCGGCAATAATTTCCGCGGCCACGCTTCCGGCCCTCTACTGGGTCGCTAGACGGCTCTTTGATCATCGCGTCGCCCTCATCGCGACGGCACTGTTTGCCGTCAATGCTTACAGTGTTCGCTTCGCCCAGGAAGCCCGCAGCTATGCGCTTTTCATGCTGTTGGCAACGCTTTCTTCAGGATTTCTGATTGCCTGGCTTCGAGACGTGTCGCCGGACTTGAGGTCGCAATCTGCGACCTCAAATTCTCAGGCCCGGCGATGGCCTTGGTACATTCTCACGAGTGTGCTGGCGGTCTACGCCCATCTCTACGCGATTCTGCTCATTGCCTGTCACTGGATCGTCGTATCCCGTATCCCTCGGCCTGAAGGCGTCCAGGGGCGCTTGGCGAATATACGGCGAGCCTGGAAGATAATCGGTCTCGCGGTTTTACCGTTATTGATCTTTGTCGCCAAGACCGGAGCCGGACCCATCCATTGGATACTACGCCCTGGAGTCCATGACCTCTTCGAATTTTTCGAGCACTTGGCGGGCGGTAATTGGGCGATTGCTCTGATTTACGCCGCGGCACTCGTGGCAGCACTGATGCCGGCAGAAAAACGTCTCTGGCAGCGAGAGCCATCCTGGCAGGTATGGCGATGCCAGCTCCTTCTCATATGGCTGCTATTTCCGGTCGTGTTGACGGTTCTCTTGTCATTCGCGCGCCCCGTCTTCCTGGCCCGTTACATGATCTTCTGCCTTCCAGCTCTGCTAATCCTGGTAGCCGCGGGAATGGCGCGGCTCCACCGCTGGTTACTCCCGCCAGCACTTGCCGCAGTCCTGCTGCTTGGTTTGCAAGGGATCGCTTTCGTCTATGGCCACGATTTCGACAACGAGCGCGACGCGTCAGGAGCGGCGGCGAACTTCATTCTGGATCACACGCAGCCCGGCGATGCCATCATCTTCCATATCGCCGAGACCCGCGTGTCCTATGAATTCTTTCGCTCTCTGCGCGCGGGGGCGAATACCGCCAGCCCAGAGTTCAGGAGCCAGCTCGGCCCCGAGATTCTATTTCCTCACCACGGGGCAGGGCTCGACTACCGTGATTTCACCGGCAAGCCCACTCCGGAGTTTGTCCGCACCACGGTGCGAGACCACCCTCGGGTCTGGCTCCTGCTGATGAACAACGGCCCGCCAGAAAGGCCTGATCCGACAACAGTCATGCTCACGCAGGTTCTGCCGGAGTCTTTCCCGAGAGTGGAGCGCTGGCAATTTCCTAAGCTCGAGCTACGCCTATACAGCCGGCGATGAAGGGTGCAGAAACAGAAAAGCCTCCCGCGCGAAAGCGGAAGGCTTGAACTTACGGTCGGACCGGGTTATTTCGGCTGGTCCATCGTGACCTGGCCACCCTGGGCTGCAGCGGCTTTCGCGGCTCGGGCCTGCTTGGCCTGCATCGCTTTATCCACCCAGCCGTCAGCGGTCTTAAGATCTGCCGCGCGGGCGGCCTCGTCGTCGCATTCCACGTCGGCGCGCTCGCGGTACATCAGGTTCATGTACGCCATGGCGTCGTCGTAGTCCTCACGAAGCTTGATGGCCTTATCCAGGCTGTCGATGCCTTCCTGAATCGCAGGACCGTTTTTTACTTTCAGCTCTTCGCAGAGCTTCTTCTGGTCTTTGTTCTTCGAGCTGAGGTGCTCGTCGGGCTTCATTCCCAGTTTGGCGCGCTCTTCCATGCGAGGCTGGTAGCATGCAGACCAGTCAATCACGCCCACCGAGTAATAAGGCTCGGCGTCATTCGGATCGAGGTCCGAAGCCATCCGGTAATATTTCTTAGCGTCGTCCCACTTTTTCTCGTTCAGGTACAAGTACGCGATGCCCTTCGCGCTGTTCACCTTCTGATCCCGTGAAGGATTCGCGTCGATTACTTTCTGGTACTCCTCGATCGCCTGCTGTGCGGTGCGCAAATTCTCCGGCGAATCGATTCCCGGAATGAACTGTGACACATACGCGGTGGCCAGATACATCCGCGCATTGATTAGAGCGGGATCCAGATTAACGGCATTCTGGAAATGAGTGATGGCCTGCTCGTAGTGATTGTCTTTGTAAGCCTTCACGCCTTTGTTCAGTTGGTCGCGAGCTTTCAGCTTGTCGCATCCCACAGAAGAGAAAAGCGCTAGCGCCACTGCCGCCAGCGTCAGCAGTTTGAGATATTTATTCATTGCGGTATAGGTCTCCCTCGCCACAGCATCCTAGGCCCAGAGACGTCGGTTTGACAAGCGGCCCCTGCTCAGCACGGAAGCGCAGGGCTTCCGTGCCGCGGGCCGAGTAAGAATCGTACAACTCCGGGCCGTACCCAGCAGCTAGTCTAGCCGCCTGCTTCAATCTTCGCGGTGATCAGGCCAACCTTGTCCACGCCGGACGCGTGAGCGATGTCAATCACATTGGCAACATTGGCAAAGGGAATAGCATCGTCTCCCTTCACGAACATGACCTTTTCCGCGCGAGCTTTGTAAATATCGGTGAGACGCCCCTGGAGGTTGTCCCAGGTCGCATCTTCGTTGTTAATCTTGACCCCGGGATCCTGTCCGGCGCCGCGATCGATCAATTGCACAACGATGGTGCGATCAGGCGTATTGTTCTTCGGCGCATTCGGCGGCGGGGGCTGCGGAACTAGCGCATCCAGCCCTTTCGGTGTCACCGGCGAGATCACCATGAAGATGATCAGCAACACCAGAAGCACGTCGATGAGAGGCGTGACGTTGATGTTCGCGCTCTGTCCGCCTTTCGAACCAAGACTCATTCCCATGGTCGTTCTCCTCTATTGCCCTTGCGCAGCCGGGGCTGGCGGGGCGCTTGGGGTTGTCTTCCTCTGATCCGTAAGCAAGCCAAGGTCGTCGACACCAGCGGCACGGACAGCGTCCACCACCTGCACGACTGAACCAAACCGCGCCCGCATATCGGCCTTGACGTACACTTGCTTATTTTGGGAGTTGGAGGCGAGGCGATCCTTGACCTTCGTGGTCAGGCCATCCACCGAAATCTGCTCGCTGCCGAAATAGACCTTGCCGTCGCGCGTAATCGAGACCAGTAATGCGTCCTCCCGATCCGCGTCCTGCATCGGTGCCGGGTTGTTCACTTTGGCCATGTCCACGCTGATGCCTTTCTGCAGCATGGGCGTGACCACCATGAAGATGATCAGTAGAACCAGCATCACGTCTACCATCGGCGTGACGTTGATCTCTGAACTGACTTTCGATCCTTCGTCCCTCTTTGCTAACGCCATAGCTTGAAATCTCCCGTGCTTCCGCGGCGGACCTTAAACCAGCCGGACCTAAGTTGGGAAGGCCCGGCGCCGGATCGCTCCAGCGCCGGACAAGCAACTTACGCGGAAAGCGGATCGAGTACTTTACCGGCGAACGTCGCCGCGCTTCTTCAGGAAGTAGTCGATCAGTTCGCTCGACGAGTTATCCATCTCGACGTCGAAGGCTTCGACGCGACCCGTCAGATAGTTGAACATCATGACGGCCGGAATGGCGACGAGCAGCCCGATGGCCGTCGTGACCAGTGCTTCGGCAATACCGCCGGCGACTGCCGCCAGACCGGTAGCCTTCGAGTTGTTGATGCCGATGAAGGCGTTCAGAATACCCATCACCGTTCCGAACAATCCCACGAACGGGGCGGTCGAGCCGATGGTGGCGAGGCCACCCAATCCGCGCTTCAATTCGGCGTGGACGATGGCTTCTGTGCGCTCCAGCGCGCGTTTCGAGGCTTCAATGGTTTCGCCAGGGATTGCGCCCGGGCTGTCCTGGTGAGCCTTGAATTCCATCAGGCCGGCGGTGACAACCTTGGCCAGGTGGCTCTTCTTGTTGCGCTCGGCAACCTTGATGGCTTCGTCGATGCGCCCATCGCGCAGTGCTCCTGCCACTGCAGGGGCAAATGCGCGAGACTGCTTGCGGGCGGCGCTATAGGCCATCCAGCGATCGATCATCACGCCGATAGACCAGCCGGACATGATGAAGAGGATAATGACAACGGTTTTAGCAACCCAACCCATTGCATGCCACAGGCCAAGGGGATCGGTCGCCATTGCGCCACCACCTTCCTGGACAATCCAGGCGGCAGCGGCAGGAACGTGATGAAGCATGGTTGCTACGTGAGTTGCTAGCATGAGTTGCTTTTCCTCCTCGGAAACTTCCTACTCTATTGGACTCTTTGATGCGCTTTACTGTTCCAACCGGTGGTTAGGATTTTGACCGGCAGGGCTCAAACCGCAAAGCTCGGAAGCCGCAGCAATGACGAACTGGGCGAAACCCGGGCTCTCGGAAAAGCCCTTCCCAGCCGCCATATTTCAGGCAGGAAGGGGAGGGCCAATGCACACACATCCACCAACAAATCTCCAACTGTTCAACCCCGGCGAGTCTAGCTGCCGGCCAGCGTGAAGTTCACCTGCACCTGCGTATCAACTTCAACCGGTTCGCCGTTCAGCAGGTAAGGCTTGTACTTCCACTGCTTCACCGCCTCGATCGCGGCCGGAGCCAGCATTGGGTGACCGCTGATCAACTGCAGGTTCTCGATGTCGCCGGTCTTGCTGATCTGCGCCTGCAGGACCACCGATCCCTGAATACGAGCCTGGCGCGCCAGCGGCGGATACGTCGGGTTCACCCGGCGGACCAACAAGCCCTGTGAAACGCCAGACGACACACGTACGCGCTGCGGGGTGGCAATCTTCGGCAAGGCAGCAACGGAACCGGCGCTGGCAATGCTGCCCAGCACGCCGTTCATCGACCCACCTGGTACTCCGCCCGGAACTCCGCCCACGACGCCCGACGCAGCCATGACCGGTGGCGGCGCCTCTTCTTCCTTAATCATCTGAACCTTTTGTGGAATCTTGGTCGGAGTGCGCAGCTGGCCGTTGACGATGTCGGTCTGGATCACCTTTACAATTTTGACCGGTGCAGCAGCTGGCGGCGGCGGTGGTGGAGGCGGCGGGGGTGCCACCAGGAATCCTAATTGTATGGACTTGGGCAGGGCTTCGGTAAAGATCAGCGGGATCAGTACCATGACGCCGAT
>DASZHW010000058.1:0-64383 GCA_035937515.1 Terriglobales bacterium
CCTGCAGGCGCAGAGTGAAAAAGAAGGCCACATTTTTGCCGAGGGCGTGCTGGAAATCCTGCCCGACGGTTACGGCTTTCTGCGCTCGCCGGACTACAACTATCTTCCCGGCCCGGACGACATTTACGTCTCGCCGTCGCAAATCCGCAAGTTCGACCTCAAGACCGGAGACACGATCAGCGGCCAGGTGCGTCCCCCGCACGAGGGCGAAAAGTATTTTGCCCTGGTCAAGATTGAAGCGGTCAATTTCGAATCGCCGGAAGAGGCGCGCAACAAGATCCTGTTCGACAATCTGACGCCGCTGTATCCGCAGGAACGGCTGAAACTGGAGACGACCCGGGAGAACGTGAGCGCGCGAGTGATGGATCTGCTGACGCCGCTGGGCAAGGGACAACGCGGCCTGATCGTTTCGCCGCCGCGTGCGGGCAAGACGATGCTGCTGCAGAACGTGGCCAATTCGATCACCACCAATCATCCGGAAGTGGTGCTGATGGTGCTGCTGATCGATGAGCGTCCGGAAGAAGTCACGGACATGCAGCGATCGGTGAAGGGCGAAGTAATTTCCTCGACCTTCGATGAACCTGCGGCGCGCCACGTGCAAGTGGCAGAAATGGTGATCGAGAAGGCCAAGCGGCTGGTGGAGCACAAGCGCGACGTGGTCATCCTGCTGGATTCAATTACCCGCCTGGCGCGCGCTTACAACACCATCGTTCCGCCGAGCGGCAAGGTGCTCTCGGGCGGCGTGGATTCGAACGCGCTGCAGCGTCCGAAGCGGTTTTTCGGTTCTGCGCGCAACATTGAGGAAGGTGGGTCGCTGACCATCATTGCCACGGCGCTGATCGATACCGGATCGCGCATGGATGATGTGATCTTTGAAGAGTTCAAAGGCACGGGCAATTCGGAAATCATCCTGGACCGCAAGCTGGTGGACAAGCGCACCTTCCCGGCCATCGACATTCAGCGCTCGGGCACCCGTAAGGAAGAATTGCTGATCCCGAAGGAAGACCTGACCCGCATCTGGGTGCTGCGGAAAGTGCTAAACCCGCTGTCGCCGGTGGAAGCGATGGAATTGCTGATCGAGCGCCTGGCCAAGACCCAGACCAACGGCGAGTTCCTGGCAAAGATGAGTTCGCTGTAAGGTCCCTGCCAAGTCCCCGCCCCAGCGAAGCTTGGACAGGGCATCCTCGAGAGTATCCGGCTGTCTTCGTATAATTCCTTACACTACTCTCCGCTTTTCGAGGTGATTGTGCGATTCACGTCGCTCTTCCAGCTGGTTTTGTGGTTGCTGCTCATGGCTGCTTTACCCGCGGGGTTGGGGGCCAGTCCCCTGCAACGTTTGGAAATTCCTCCGCTGCAAAAACCCGGGGCTGAAGATGAGCAACGCGTGCGCATGGAAAAAGAGATGGCCAAGAAAGCCGCCCAGGCGCGCCAGGCCGAAATGAAGCGTGACACCGAGAAGCTGCTCAAGCTGGCCACCGAATTGAAGGCGGACGTGGACAAGACCAATGAGGGCACGCTTTCCCTGGACGTGATCAAGAAAGCGGAGGAGATTGAAAAACTGGCGCACACGGTGAAAGACAGAATGAAGGGAAACTAGACTGGCCTTTGCCGCGGAAACACTCCAGCCAGCCGGAGGCAAACGTGGGACCCAGCCCGAAGTAACTGGTCTTTCCCAAGGGCGGTCGCTGGTGTGTGCGACTGGAGTCGTGGAGGGGCCCCACTTCTCGCAAAGAACGCGAGAAATGGTGCACCCCCCCTTCTGTTGCGACGATTCTCAGTGAGTGTGCCTACCGGGCCACAGTTGCTGGTCCTTCCCTGACGATGCGCATACCGTAGAACGAGCGGTACACGAAGAAGAAAGACACGACAAAGAAGCCCAGGGCCAGGATGTGACTGAGCCCGTTGCCAGCGTCGGCGGTCAGCTTCACCGCCAGCTCCACGGCCAGAAGTCCGAACAGGGTGGTGAACTTGATCACCGGGTTCAGGGCCACGGAAGAAGTGTCTTTGAAGGGATCGCCCACGGTGTCGCCGACTACGGTGGCGTCGTGCAGTGGAGTTCCCTTCTGCTTCAGTTCAACTTCCACAATTTTCTTGGCATTGTCCCAGGCGCCGCCGGCGTTGGCCATGAAGATTGCCTGGTAGAGGCCGAAGATGGCGATGGAGATCAGGTATCCGATGAAAAAGAAGGGCTCGACGAAAGCAAAGGCGAGGGTCGCGAAGAAGACGGCGAGGAAGATGTTGAACATCCCCTTTTGTGCGTAGCGGGTGCAGATTTCAACCACTTTCTTGCTGTCGGAGACGGAAGCCTTGACCACACCTTCGAGCTTGATGTTGGCCTTAATGAACTCCACTGCGCGATAGGCGCCGGTGGTGACGGCCTGGGTGGAGGCGCCGGTGAACCAGTAGATCATGGCGCCGCCGGTGATGAGTCCCAGCATGAAGGGCGCGTGCAGCAGGGAAAGATTGTTGACATTTTCCGTGAGTCCCCTGGTGAGCGCCATGATGATGGAAAAAATCATGGTGGTAGCGCCGACTACAGCGGTCCCGATCAGGACCGGTTTGGCCGTGGCCTTGAAGGTGTTGCCGGCGCCGTCATTTTCTTCCAGCAAGTCCTTGGCGCGCTCGAAGTTTACGTCCATGTTGAAATCTTTCTTGAGTTCCGGCCTGATGTTGGGGACCTGCTCGATCAGCGAAAGTTCGTACACGGACTGGGCGTTGTCGGTGACCGGGCCATAGGAATCGACCGCGATGGTCACCGGGCCCATGCCGAGGAAGCCGAACGCCACCAGACCGAAGGCGAAGACAGGCGCAGCAATCATCAGCTTCTCCAGCCCCAAAGTGCTGAAGTAGTATCCGGTGGACATCAAAGCCACCATCGAAAGTCCGAGATAATAGGCAGAAAAGTTCCCTGCTACGAAGCCGGACAGGATGCCCAGCGAGGCCCCGCCCTCGTTGGCGGAAGTGACAACTTCCCTGACGTGCCGTGATTCAGTCGAGGTAAACACCTTTACCAACTCGGGAATGATGGCTCCGGCCAGCGTGCCGCAGGAAATAATGGTGGCCAGTTTCCACCATTGGGTGGTATCGCCACCGAGGTTGGGAACGATGATGGAGGAAATCACAAAAGTGACCGCGACCGAAATCAGCGAAGTAAGCCACACGAGCCAGGTTAGGGGAGTTTCGAAATTCATTTTGTCGGCGGCGCCGAATCTGGCCTTGGCAATGGCGCCATTGATGAAGTAGGCGGCCGCACTCGACACCAGCATGGCGATGCGCATAACGAAGATCCAGACCAACAGCTGTACCTGAATCGTCGGGTCCTTCACGGCCAGCAAAATGAAGGTGATCAAGGCGACGCCGGTGACGCCGTAAGTTTCAAATCCGTCGGCGGAGGGGCCCACGGAATCGCCGGCATTGTCTCCGGTGCAGTCGGCGATCACGCCGGGATTGCGAGCGTCGTCTTCCTTGATCTTGAAGACGATTTTCATCAGGTCGGAACCGATGTCGGCGATCTTGGTGAAAATGCCGCCGGCAATGCGCAGCGCGGCCGCGCCCAGGGACTCGCCGATGGCAAAGCCGATGAAGCAGGGTCCGGCGTAGTCAGCGGGAATGAAGAGCAGGATGAAGAGCATGATGAGCAGCTCGACGCTGATCAGCATCATGCCGATGCTCATGCCGGCCTGCAGGGGGATGTTGTAAATGGGATACGGTTTGCCGGCCAGCCCGGCGAAAGCGGTGCGGGAGTTGGCGAAAGTGTTGACCCGAATGCCGAACCAGGCGACACCGTAGCTGCCGGCGATCCCAACCAGACTGAACAGAAGAATGATGGGCAGAGTGACGGCGATGGGCTTGTCCGGAACCGGGGAGAGCACGCCGAAATAGAGCACGATGACGACGGCGATGAAGAGCCACAGCACCAGCAGGAATTTTCCTTGAGTGATCAGATAGGTTTTGCAGGTCTCATAGATCAGTTCGGAAATTTCGAGCATGGAACGATGCACGGGCATCTTCCGCAGGCGGGTATAGATGATCAGGCCAAACCCCAGGCCAAAGATGCAGAACAGAATGCCCATCATCAGCAAGCGGTGACCGTCAATGCCAAGGAACAAGACCTGCGACAGATCGGGAAGTTTGAGGCTGGCTTCGCCGCCCACTTCGTGAGCGGACTGGGCCAGGGCTGCGGTGGCACCGAAGCTCAGGACGGCGGCGGTGGCGGCCAGGGTCTTGATTGCAGTCTGGGCGAATGGGCGCGCTTCGGACACAGCTTTCGCCAGCCAGGTACACATAGGGATTCCTCCGGTATGAAGACTATTTCAGGACCATCACGTGTTTAGGCACTGCCCGCCTGGCACACAACGCTGACCGGACACTCTAAGCAAGAGCGCCGGGGAGCGTATGGCCGGAGTTCCGAACACGCTTCCACTACACGGCTTTGAACAGGAGTGTTGAGCTTGGCCGCGTCGGATGTTTTGTACCGCAGGAGCCCTTCCAGCAGGCGCCGCGCGCCCCCAGAAAGCCCGGCACAAAACCAGCTTTTATAGCATGTTGGCGGGGGTTGGTCAAACGGTGTCTAGGCCGCTCCGCGGCGCGCCTCTCGGGTGCCATCTGCAACGTGTGCCCCACAAGACTACAACGAACACGCTCACCAACTGGCGCTCTCCCCGTTTCTCCTCCCCATTTCTCCTCGGCATTTCTCCACTCCATTTCTCCACTTCATTTCTCTCCCACATTTCTCCAATCCTCATCTACGCCCAGAAGGTGCGGTCTAAGGTCCGATACTGGATGGCTTCTGCGAAGTGCTTGGGATCGATGGCGGGGGCGGCTTCGAGGTCGGCGATGGTGCGGGCAACTTTCAGGATGCGGTCGTGGGCGCGGGCAGTCATGCCGTGCTGGGTCATGGCGCGCTCCAGCAGGCGCTCACAGTCGGCGGACAGTTCGCAGGAAGTGCGGATGTGGCGGGGCGCCATCTGGGCATTGCAGTAGAGCCGCGAACGGGAAGAGGAGAATCGCTGCAACTGGATCTCCCGGGCCCGGATCACCCGCTCGCGAATCTTGCCCGAGCTCTCGGGCTCGTTCGCGGCCCTCATTTCTTTGTAGTTCACGGCGGGCACGTCGATGTGGATGTCGATGCGGTCCATCAGCGGGCCGGAAATCTTGGCCATGTAGCGCTGGATCATGGGCTGAGTGCAATGGCAATCGCGCGAACGGTCGTTGAAGTAGCCGCACGGACAGGGATTCATGGCGGCGGCCAGCATGAAACGCGCGGGGAAGGTCAGAGACATCGAGGCACGCGCGATACAAACAGTGCCGTCTTCCAAGGGCTGGCGCATCACTTCGAGGACGTTGCGGGGAAATTCAGGCAGCTCGTCGAGAAACAGGACTCCGTTGTGGGCGAGCGAGACCTCGCCCGGGCGGGGGATGACGCCGCCACCGATCAGTCCGGCATCGGAGATGGTGTGGTGTGGAGAGCGGAAGGGGCGAACTCCGACCAGGCCGCCACCGGTGTCGAGCACGCCGGCGACGCTGTGAATCTTGGTAGTTTCGAGCGCCTCTTCGAACGTAAAGGGAGGCAGGATGGTGGGCATGCGTTTGGCCAACATGGTCTTGCCCGAGCCGGGAGGTCCGATCATGAGGATGTTGTGGCCGCCGGCACAGGCCACTTCCAGGGCGCGCTTGGCGGTGTGCTGGCCGCGCACGTCCTTGAAATCCACGGGATAGTGCTGGGATTCGCTGAGCAGGGTGTCGCCATCCACCTTAAGCGGAAGAACGCCGTTGCCGGTGTTCACGAAGCGGATGACGTCGAGCAGGGAGCGCACAGGGTAGACGTCGACGCCTTGCACCATCGCCGCCTCTCGCGCGTTCAGCTCGGGAACGATCAGGCGGGGAATCTTTTTGCCGCGAGCTTCGATGGCGATGGGCAAAGCGCCACGCACTCCGCGGACCCCGCCGTCGAGCGATAGTTCACCGACGAACAGGCAGTCGGCGACTTCCTTCTTATTCAGTCCTCCGTAGGCACCCACCAGCGCCAAAGCCATAGGCAGGTCAAATCCGGAACCCTCTTTGCGGATGTCGGCAGGGACGAGATTAATTGTGATATGGGTGGTGGGAATGTCGAAACCGCAGTTTCGCAGGGCCGCGCGAACCCGGTCGCGGCTTTCGCGGACGGCGGCGTCGGGCAGCCCAACGGTGTGAAAGTGATCTTCACTGGTCTTGATGCCGGAGACGTCGACCTCAACCTCAATGATGTTGGCGTCAATGCCATACACCGCTGCGCTCAAAGTCTTATAGAGCATGAGGTTGTGCGTTTCCCATTGTGGGCCGAGCCCCAGGCCATCGCGACCAATGAAGATCAGGCCGCTGACTACATACTGGGCCCACGATACGGGTTCACCCGGGGAGGAGCGGCGATGGGGGTCACAACGGGGAGTGACAGATGAACACCAGATGCCTGAACACCAGGTGTTTGAACGCCAGGTGTCTGAGCACCAGGTGTCTAAGAGAACCAAGTTTCCCAACATGCTTTTTCCATTGCCGGTCCACGATTCGTACACTAGGATTCAGTTAACACTCCCAGCAATCTGTGCATGCAGGCAGCGGCCGTCGTCCGGTCGTAACCCGGCGCTGGACCGGTGTGGCTATCTATGCCGAAAAAAGAGAATCAATCCGAACGTCCCACCCGATCTCCCAGTCACCTGGAGACGGAGGAACAGCGGCTGTGGCGGCTGGCGCTTGCATTCCTGATTCTCCTCGCCACCGGACTGGCTGCGCTTTCCTGGGAACGCCTGCAGGATCTGCCCTACCATCTGGGAGCGATCTCGGTCGGACTGCTGGTGCTGGCCATTCTGTTCGCAGGATACGTGTACGGCCGGCGGCGGGAAGTTTCGGAACTCAAGCATCTGCTGCACGATCTGCACGACCGCACCGGGGCCACGCCTTCCGAATCGCAGTTAGACCAATTGAGCCAGGTGATCCAGCGCTCCCAGAGGAGTTTCAAGGAGCTGATCGACTCATTTGACGATGTGGCTTTTGCCTGCTCTCTGGACGGGACCATCAGAACGGTGAACCGGCGAGTGACGGAACTGCTGGGATGCGCATACACCGATGTGGTCGGGCACAAAGGGGAAGAATTCCTGCAGCAGCCGGTGCGGCGTCATGTGGAAACCGGCCTGGCTCGCTTTCTGGAGAAACGCCGCTGGTCGGGATTGGTGCCGGTTCAGTTGAAAGACAGTACGCGAACGCTCTACTTCGACTGTGTATTGAATGCCATCATCAAGGACGACGAAGTGGTGGGCGTCAGCGCGCTGGCCCGGGACGTTACCGAAGACCGGGAAAAAGAGCGCCGCTTTACCGAACTGTTCGAAACCCTGCAGGAAGGCGTTTACTTCAGCACACCCGAGGGCAAGCTGCAGGACGCCAATCCGGCGCTGGTACGGATGCTAGGGTGCGAAAGCCGGGATGAGTTGCTGAGGCTCGACCCGAGCGCGCTCAATATCGACCCGAGCCAGGGCCCGGTGCTGGGGCGGACGGCGGACGATCGTGGGGGTGAGCGCAGCCGTGAGCTCACGCTGCGGCGGAAAGGCGGAGCGGCAGGCATTTTTCTGGATACTTCGCGCGCGGTGCGGGATGGGGCGGGCCAGATCATCCGCTATCAGGGCACCCTGGTCGACGTGACCGAGCGGCGCAACATGGAAAAAGCGCTGCGCCGGCAGGAGGAGTTCCAGCGCTACCTGCTGGAGAGCTTCCCGGACCTGATTCTGGTGATCGATCCCGACGGACGATACAGCTTTGTGAGCTCACGCATTCGCGATCTGCTCGGACACACGCCTTCGGACCTGCTGGGGAAGAAGGTGGAAGAACTGGAACAGTCGGGAGAGTTTCTGTCCCTCTACCGCGACGTGAGCACGGGCGCCAAAAAGTTTGGCTTCTGCGAGTTTGGCGCGCGCCATCGCGACGGAAGCTGGCGCACGATGCGAGCCAACGCCAGCCCCCTGTTCGATGCCGAAGGCAAAGCCAGCGGCGTGATCGTTTCGGCGCGCGACATCACCGTGGAGAGGAAGCTGGAACAGCAGATTATTCAGAGCGAGCGGCTGGCGGCCATGGGACAGATGATCGGAGGCTTCGCGCACGAACTGAACAATCCGCTGACCAGCATCATGGGTGTGGCAGAGCTGCTGCAGGAGGGTGAGCAGGCCGAGGCCCGGCGCAAGCAACTGGTGATGTTGCAGCAGCAGGCGCGGCGCGCGGCCGACATCGTGCAGAACCTGATGTATTTCTCGCGTCCACCCGCTCCGGGAAGGTCCCCGGTCAACCTGAGCGAACTGGTGCAGAGAACACTGCACCTGCACGCCTATTCCCTGCGTAAGAACAATATCACTGTAGATTTTCTTCCCGAACCGGCGCTGCCAACGGTAACCGGCGACTCCCATCAGCTGATGCAGATTTTTCTCAACCTGATTCTGAACGCAGAACAGGCGATGCGGGAGGCCCGCGATCGCGGAACCCTGCGCATCCGGCTGGAAAAACGCGACAACGCGATTGCGACCACGTTTCAGGACGACGGGCCGGGAATCGCGGTCGAGGTCCTGCCCAATATCTTCGACCCTTTCTACACCACCAAACGGCCGGGACGCGGCACGGGCCTGGGCCTGAGCATCTGCAAGGCAATCCTGCGGGAGCATGGTGGGGAAATCGAGGCCAGCTCCGGCCCGGGAGGCGGTACCGTGTTCACGGTGATTCTGCCGGCACAAGCTTCAGGGGCGGCTGTGGCCGCGAGTGTCTAGGCCAGACCAGTCAATCGCAAAATTGCAGGGAGCTTCAACCACAGAGGAACCTCTGTTCTACTAGAATGCCCGCGGCATCGTTTTGCCTTCCGTTCGCAGATGCAGCTTTGGCCGTTTCCGACGAGTACAATCGCAGCGATTCAGAGTTGAGAGGAAATTCCAGATGAAATCCACACCCCCGGTACTTTGTCTGGTTGCGACTTTGACCTTGTTGCCTATCGGACGTGCCGCGACGAAACCACAGTCCGCGGCCCACACCGACGCTAAGAAAGCGCAGATCACAATCCTCTACGACGCTTTCGGCAAGTCCTCCGCGATGGAGAAGGACTGGGGCTTTGCTGCGCTTATCGAGTATGGCGGCAAGCGCATCCTATTCGACACCGGCGACAATCCCGACATCCTCGCCAACAATGCGAAAGCGAAGGGTGCGGATATGTCGAAGCTCGACTTCGTCGTTATGTCCCACCGCCACGGCGATCACATGGGAGGCATGGACTACCTGCTGAGCGTCAACCCCATGGTGAAGATCTACGCGCCGAAGGAGAACTTCGGCGTGTACGGATTCTCCCTGCCCGGCAGCTTCTACCGGAAGGACGAGTCTCTGCCACCGGAGCAGCGCTACTATGACGGTACGCCCCCGGAAGTAATGAAGTTTGGCAGTGCCTGGCCCAGAGCTAACTTTGAATTGATCGAGAAGACGACCGAGATCGCTTCCGGCATTCACCTGATCGCGCTCGTATCCGATAAGCCCCACTACACTGGAGCTACGTGAGCTGTCGCTCGCCATCGACACGCCTGACGGCATTGTGCTGGTCGTCGGTTGCTCCCATCCCGGCATCGACAAGATCGTCGAAGCAGCGAGCGCAATCAACAAGCGGATCCACTTAATCGCCGGCGGGTTCCATCTGGTGGTTGCCAAAGATCCGGAAATCGAAGAGGTCGTCACGGGACTGCGCGACACCTGGAAGCTGGACTATGTGGCGCCGGGACACTGCACGGGAGAGCCCACCTTCGCCGCGCTGAGAAAAGCGTTCGGCCAGCATTACGTGTACGCGGGGCTGGGGAGTACGATCGTACTAGGCCCCACGCCGCGCTCGATTGCTACAGCAAATCAGGCAACGGCCAGTGCGACGGATGAGGACGATTTGAGAAGTTATCGCATGTTGCTCTCCAACGGGCCCGACCAGGAAGATACTCTTGTCGCGTACGAGCACGAATAAGGACCCGGGCACGCAACACGGTCGAGCTCATCGGAAATTAATACAGGCTAGCGCTCCACCGCCATGGCCACTGCGTTCCCTCCCCCTAAGCAGAGGGCGGCGATCCCGCGATGGACGTTGCGGCGAACCATCTCGTAGATCAGGGTCACCAGCACGCGCGCCCCACTGGCGCCGATGGGATGTCCAATCGCGACCGCCCCGCCGTTCACGTTGACCTTGCCGGGGTCGAGAGCCAGTTCCCGCATCACGCCCAGCGCCTGCACCGAGAAGGCCTCATTGAGTTCGTAAAGGTCCACGTCTTCATTTTTCCATCCGGTCTTCTGCCAAATCTTGCGGACCGCGCCGACGGGCGCCATCATCACCCATTTGGGATCGACTCCGCTGGTGGCCTGGGCCACGATGCGAACCATGGGCTGCGCTCCCAGTTCCTGGGCGCGTTGCGCGCTGGTCACCACCACCGCGGCAGCACCATCGTTCACACCCGGAGCGTTGCCGGCGGTCACGGTTCCATCTTTCTTGAATGCGGGCTTCAGCGAACGCAGCACTTCGATGGTGGTGTCTTCGCGCGGCGATTCGTCTTTGTCGAAAATTACAGGAGGGCCACCTTTTTTCTTCGGCGCCAATTCGACGGGCACGATCTGGGATTTAAAACGGCATTCCTTGATGGCGGACAACGCCTTGCGATGAGAATCGAGGGCGAACTGGTCCTGCTCCTCGCGCGTGATTCCGTATTTTTCCGCGACGTTTTCGCCAGTGATGCCCATATGGTAGTTGTTGTAGATATCCCACAGCCCATCATTCACCATGGAGTCGACGATTTGAGCGTTGCCCAAACGATATCCCTTGCGCGCCTGGGGCAGAAGATAAGGAGCATTGGTCATCGATTCCATTCCGCCGGAGACGACGATGGAACTGTTTTCTGTCTGTATCGCCTGAGCCGCGAGCGCGACCGCTTTCAGTCCCGAGCCACAAACCTTGTTGACGGTCATGGCACCCACTTCGGGAGGCAGCCCTCCGAAGATCGCGGCCTGGCGCGCGGGATTTTGTCCCAGCCCGGCGGAGACCACGTTGCCCATAATGCATTCGTCCACCAGTGTGGGATCCAGATTGGCCCGCTTCACCGCCTCGCGCACCACGATCGCGCCCAATTGCGTAGCGCTCAGATCGGACAGACTTCCCTGAAACTTGCCCACCGGCGTGCGACAGCCAGAAATGATGACGACCTCGTGATCAGCAGCCATTTACGTACTCCTGCGACGATTTCACGCTCCCAATTATAGATGCGCGTGGCGGGAAAAAGACGGAATTCGCGAGCGCCGGGAGTTTGCGGTGAACGGGAACAGCAGCGTTGTTCGGGCGGCGGTGGCGCGGAAGAATCTGGACCCACACGGAGCATTTCACACCAGCGTTTCTTCGAATCTGATGCCGGTCGCCGACAGAATTTCTCTCTTCGGCTCTCCGGTAACTTTAGTTCACGGGTCGCATGCGCATGCGAGCATCATTTTTTTCTTGACATCACTTTTTATTGACTCTATACATTCAACTAGTTGCAACAGACGACCGTTGCTATAGTCCATGAAAAATGGAAGGGAGAATAGAACCATGGCAACCAAGAAAAAGGCAAAGAAGAAAAAGAAACACTAGGCAATAGAAGTCAGAAACAAACCGGGGACGCGCAAGCGTCCCCTAGTTTTTTGCGCGGAAGATTCGATGGGCTGACCGGTTTTACTCCGGGTGTTCGAGCAGACGCTTTTCCGTGGCCGGGCAGAGATTCCGATAGGCGCAGTACTTGCAGTAGAAGCCGGGCTTGGGCTCGAAGTTTCCCGCCGCCACACTCTCCGCGACTTTCAGGATCCGTCCTTTGGCCTCCTCCAACTGAATGTCACTGCGGTGAGTGACTACGGGGGAGTTGCCTTCCAGGTTGTAGAGCACGAGGTGGCGGGCGCGGTATCCCCACTTCTCGCGGGCAGCTATGGCGTAGATGGAAAGCTGCAAGCTCTCGTCGGAATCTTCCTGCGACTGTGCTTTGCCGGTCTTGTAGTCGGTGACCGCCACTTCTTCTCCAGCCAACTGATCAATCCGGTCAATGCGGCCGGCGACGGTTACGTCGCCCACTTTCACATCAAAGTATTCCTCGGTGTGCAGCACATGGGGCGGGGGATTTCGCCGGCAAGCGGCCAGGAAATCCTGCAATTGCTGCAACCCCTGTCGCAGGTAGAGATCGTGCTGGTAATGGTCCTGAAAGCCGGCCTGCGCCAGGTCATCGCGGAAGAGCTGGACGAGCGCATCGTCCGCGATGGGACGCTCGAGGCGGACGGAGTCATAATAGGCACGCAGGACCCGGTGCATCACGGCTCCGTACTGCATGGCGGCGGGAACCTCGCCCGGGATGTTCCACTCGCGATCGAGTTTGAACTGCAGCGGACAGGTTTCGTAAGTCTGAATCGCGCTGGCGCTCAGCCTCGAGTGCAGGTTGGAAGCAGGCAGCAGGGAGAGCCATTCGCTGGTGCGGGACAGGGGCTGAGGGCCGGTTGCCTGGACAAACATGTCCGTCTGAAAGCCGCGGGCCTGGGCCTCCACCAGCCAGCGGCCGCGAAGGCCGGGATCTTTCAGAAGATCACGCATGAAGCCGGGCGGGGTTGGGTCTTTCACGCCGGTGCCCTGCTTGGCATAAATGGTGAGAGCATCCCGGGCCCGGGTCATGGCCACGTAAAACAGACGCCGCTCTTCCTGCCTGCACAATTCCTTGTCGTCTGAGTGGGCGATGGAGCCGGGGTCGTGCAATTCCCGCGGAAATTCGAGCAACGGTTCCTTATACGACGCCGGGAAGGAATTCGAATTGGCGCGCAGGATGATGACGTGAGCGAATTCAAGACCCTTGGCGGCGTGGGCAGTCATCAGGCGGACCGCGTTCTCGTCATTCGAGGACAGCGGGATAACCCCTCCGGCTTCGCGAAAATATTCCAGGTATTCCAGAAGTTCGCCGATCTCGCCGGTCTTCGTCACTGGCCGGGTCCGCCACGAGACGGCGAAGTCGAGAACCGCCTTCAGGGAGCGCGAGTTGCGGTCCAGGGAGAAATTGCGAACCATGATGTCCAGCGCTGCGCCGCCCAGCGCCCCGGCGGCGGCGATATCCTGGCGCGTCTTTTGCAGCGAGGCGAGCACGGCCGGTCCATCTTCGATCCTGGAGAGCACCGAGGCGATCGCGGAATTGCCGGGGTCGCGGGGCAGGGCCCGGATTGCCGCCCGCAGCTTTTCGGGATCGATGGCGAACTGAGGCAAGGCCGCGACCCGGAACAGGCTGGCAGCATCGGCGTCCGAGACCACCGCGCCGAGGCAGGCGAACAGATCGCGGGCTTCGGGCATGTCCATGACATCCATGTTCTCGATGGAGAACGGAATGCCCAGGCGAGCGAGTTCCGCGGCGACCTGGTCACGATGAATGTGGGTGCGGTAAAGGACAGCGCAGTCACTCCAACGGCAACGGGACTTGCGCTGCCAGTCGCGCAGCTTCATGGTGACTTCGGCGAACTCGGTGTCTTTTGCCGTCAAGACCACGACTTCCACGGGCGTGCGCGGCACTTCCCCGATCGTGCCTTCCTGCGCCGCTTCCTGCTCGCGGGCAGAGACCAGAGGCGCGCGGCGATAGGAACCACGGGCCGCATCGAAGACATTGGGATTCTTCGAAATCAGGGCGAAGGCAGAATTGAGGATGGGCGAAGTCGAGCGGCGATTCTTTTCCAGCCGGACCAGTTTGACCCCGTCAAAGTGACGCTGAAAGAGGAGGAAGGCAGCGCTCGAGGCTCCACGAAAATGGTAAATCGCCTGGTCGGGATCGCCGACGGCGAAAACGTTGCCCTCTTTTCCTGCGAGTTGCTGGAGCACTTTTACCTGGGCGAAGTTGACATCCTGAAATTCGTCCACCAGGATGAAGCGCGGCCGCGAAAATCTCTCCCCTTCCTTCTGAAGCCATTCATGCGCCCGGGTGACCATGTGCCCGAAGGTGCCGAAGTTATCCTCGCGCAGCATTCGCTCCACGGTGGCGAAGACGCTGGCGATTTCCCGGCAGCGCCCCAGGACTTCCTCGTCGGACAGGCCGTCCACGTCCTTCGATTTGGTTACGCGCGGAATGGGCAGCTCACCGCGTTCGAGCTGCTGAACGTATTGCTGGTACTTCTCCGGGCCCACCAGCTCGTCGTGGCAGTGGCGGATGAAGGCGAGCAGGTCGTCGAGAAACCTGGTCACATTAGCCGCGCGAACGAAGTGGTTCAAACGCAATTCGCGGATGCGGCGGCGAAGGTAGATCCAGAGATCCTGATCATCGAGAACGGCAAACTCCTTGCCGTTCTGCTGGAGCAGGGTGTTGCAATACTCATGAAAGGTGGCGAGCCGCAGGCCGGACAAATCGGCGCCGGGTAGTTCTTCGCGGATGCGGTCGCGCATCTCCTGGGCCGCGTTGCGGGTATAAGTGACGGCCAGGATCTCGCTGGGGCGGGCATGGCCCTGGCTGATCAGATGGGCGAGGCGCTTGATCAGGACAGTGGTCTTGCCCGTGCCCGCGCCCGCGATCACCAGCATGGGACCGTGAACGTGCTCGATCGCTTCCTGCTGGCTGGGGTCAGAGGTGAATGTGCGGAGACGCGAAATAGCTTTTGCCACTGCCACTGCAGACGAGGATATCAGAGAAGGCTGAGGATTTTTCTGGGGACAACACCTTCGTGCGCCTGGCAAAACCTTGTTTTACACTGCACAAACCGGAGCGACTTCAGCAAGGTCCCACAAGCCATCTGACGGTCATTGGGGAAGGCCGACGCGGTGCACCAGGTCCAGGAAGCGAGGGTCGGAGCGCAGCGGGTCCAGCCTGAGATCGGCCTTGAGGAAGTAGGGGATGTCGGGGGATCTCTCCTGGTAGGCCTTCTCCAGAAAATCAAAGGCTTTTTCCTGGTCGCCGAGCCCTGCGTAAATGGTCGCAATCATGTAAGGAGAGACGTAGTTCTTTTTCGATTGTCGCAAAAAGTCGGCGAGTATCTTCTCCGCCTCAGTCCGTTTGCCCATCGCGATATAGGCGTGTGCCAATCCAGCGATGGTGTCCGTGTCGCCGTGCGATAGCTCCACCGCCTTCTGATACTCAGAAAGGGCATCCAAGGGCTGGCCTGAACCGTCATAGCCGACAGCAAGGAAGTAATGGCCATCCCAGTTATCGGGATTGCGGGTTACGAACCTCCGACTCGCTTCCACCAGGGCTTTGTAATCGCGTTGATGATAGTAGATCCCCAACTCGGCGGCTGTGCGGGTGCTCAAAGCGAGGTCAAGTTTGGCCATGCTTGCCAGCTCCGCCAATGCCTCGACGCGCCGGCCACTCCAGGCGAGGTACCAGGCAAACTGTTCCCAGCCGGCCACGTAGTTAGGGCTTAGCTCAAGGGCGTACTTGAATTCCCTCTCCGCCACAGGCCAGTTCCAGTCGTACCGCCAGCTCAGCCATGCAAGTGAGCTGTGGGCTTCGCCGAGAGTCGGATCCAGTTCCAGCGCTTTACGGAGGGCCTCGCGGGCGTGCGCATAAGCCTGCGGCGGAGCCACCCACCTTTGCGAACCCATGTATACGTAACTATCCGCGAGCCCCACATACGCGAGGGCAAGGTCGGGATCCTTTTGAATCGCCTGTTCAAAAAGCATCTGGGCTTTTGTGAATCCTTCCCGCGAATTGGCCCCCCACACAAAGTTTGAACGTCCTTGCAAGAACGCGTCATAAGCCGCAGGATCCACTCTCCGAGCGGAACCGAGCTGGGCCTTCTGTTCAGGAGTCAACTGGACGCGAACCTGTTGCGCTACGGTCTGTGCCACCTCGCTCTGCAATCTGAGGACATCGTCAAGGTCGCGCTCATAGGTCTCGGCCCACAGGTGCTGATCCGTCTTGGCATGGATCAACTCGGCGGTGATTCGAACCCGGTTCCCCGAGCGCATGACCGATCCTTCGACCACTCCGTCCACATTCAGCTCCCGAGCAATCTCCGGCAGGGTCTTGTTCGTTCCCTTGTAGTGCATGGCCGAAGTGCGGGATATCACTCGTAATGCGCTGATCTTTGAAAGGTCGGCGGTCAGTTCTTCGGTCATACCGTCGGCGAAATATTGTTGTTCGGGGTCACGGGAGAGATTTTCTAACGGCAGCACAGCGATCGAACGAATCGTAGGGGAGCGAGCCAACAGCCGATCCCGCCATCCGCCCACGTTGGCCGCGAACAAAGCCAGTACCACGAGGAATATAACCACCACGAACGCCAGGAGTGCCGAGCGGCGCCCTAACCGGCCCTTAGGGATCGCCCGTGCTGAGTCAGCGGGTGGAGGCGCCTGTACTTCTTTTCCTGTTTCCGTGTCCCGCTTGAGGCGTTGCAGGTCGGTGCGAATGTCGGAGGCATGCTGGTAGCGCAGGTTGCGATCTTTCTCCAGGCACTTGTAGATAATCCGTTCCAGGTCAACGGGCAGATCGGGATTCAGGCGCACGGCTGAGGTCGGCGTCCCGTCCAGAATGGCTTTGAAGATCAGAGCGCTGCTTTCTCCACGAAAGGGGAGCACTCCTGTAGCCATTTCGTAAAGCACGCCGCCGAATGAGAACAAATCCGTGCGCGCGTCGAGTTCCCGGGCCCGCACCTGCTCGGGCGACATGTAAGCGACCGTGCCCAGCATGGTGCCGGGGCTGGTCAGGTGCTGCTGCTCGTCGATGGTTTCGGCCGCGGTGTTGGCTGACGCAAGCTGGCTCGCAGAACTGCTGGCAGGCGCGACCTTGGCCAATCCAAAATCAAGAATCTTGGCGTGGCCGGGCCCGGTCAGAAAAATGTTAGCCGGCTTGATGTCACGGTGAATCACGCCCTTGGCATGCGCAGCATTCAAACCATCAGCAATCTCGATGGCAAGCGACAGCACGGTTTCAAGGTCGAGTGGTTTTCCTGCGATCCGATGCTTCAGGGTCACGCCATCGAGATACTCCATGGCGATGAAGGACTGGTCGCCGTGTTTCCCGATCTCGTAAATCGTGCAGATGTTGGGGTGGTTCAGGGCAGAGGCGGCGCGGGCTTCCCGGCGAAAGCGTTCGAGCGCCTGCGGGTCCTGCGCCACATCGTCGGGCAGGAATTTCAGGGCGACAAAACGGCCCAGGTCGGTGTCCTCGGCTTTGTAGACGATCCCCATCCCGCCACCGCCGAGCTTCTCGAGAATACGGTAGTGAGAGATGGTCTGGTCCATCATGACCCAGGTGTCCGCAAGAGCAGCAATCTTAGGGGCGCTGAACGGGTAAGTCAACGCAGGCCGGAGTGCTTAACTCATGGCGGCGAGCGCCACCGCCGTGGCGGCGATGGCGGCAGTTTCGGCGCGCAGGATGGTGCTCCCCAGGGAGGCGGCGATCCAGCCTGCCTGGAGAAACAGATTGAATTCGGTTTGCGTCCAACCTCCCTCGGGGCCGAATGCCAGGGTAATCTCACTTGCAGGAACGGGGCTTTGCAGCGCGGCTCTCGGTATCGCGTCTTTCACTATCATGTCTTTCACTATCGCGTCTTTCAGCATCAGGCCGTGTTCCGATTCCGCCAGCACGATACGCACGCCGCCGGACGCGGTCATGGCGTCCTTCAGCCTAGCCGGCGGTGAAATTTCCGGCGGCTGGGCTCGACGCGCCTGTTCGGACGCTTGCCGGGCGAGGTGCTGCCAGCGTTCCACACGCTTAGGGGCGGCAGCGGCGAGATGGACCTCGGTGCGCTGGGCGATCACGGGAACGATGCGGGCGGCGCCGAGTTCCGAGCATTTTTCAATGGCCCACTCCATACGATCGAACTTGAAGATGGAGAGCAGAAGAGTCAGGGTGGGAGTGGCGGAGGTGGGAATGATTTCGCCCAGATCGAATTCGATCCTTCCCTCGGCGATGTTGGTAATTCGCCCGCGGCGGACATTCTCGCCGGTGGAGATGTCGAATTCCTGTCCAATGCGTCCGCGCAGCACGCGCGCGAGATGATCGGCGTGCGAACCGACCAGAGCGGCGCGGTTGCCGGAGACTTCGTCGGCGATCCAGCGGCGGCGAGTCATACAGGTGTGAAGCTGAAGACTAGCATTAACCACGAAGGAGCACGAAGGAAGGCCATTGAGATGCAGCAGGCCGGCGGGAAAGAGTTTCCGGTCGAAAAAAATTCTATCCGAAGATGTCTTTGACTTTTCCCAGCAGAGTTCGCCGCTGGGGACGGTTTTCCACGCGGCCCAGGCCTTCGAGTTCGTGCAACAACTCGCGCTGGCGGCGGTTCAGCTTGCCGGGAGTCTGGATGCGCACCTCGACGAATAGATCGCCTTTGCCGTGTCCATTGAGCACGGGCACGCCTTTGCCGCGGACCCGGAGCGTGGTGCCAGACTGCGTGCCCTCCGGCACTTTCAAGATCTGCTCGCCTTCGAAGGTCGGAACACTGATTTCCGCGCCCAGGGCGGCCTGAGAAAAAGAGATGGGGATCACGCAGTGCAGGTCGTTGCCTTCGCGCTCAAAGAAGGGATGCTCCTTTACGTGCAGAACCACGTAGAGGTCGCCGGGAGGGCCGCCGAAGACTCCGCCTTCGCCAAATCCCGAGAAGCGGATGCGGGTCCCGTCTTCCACGCCGGCGGGAATTTTCGTGTCCACGGTGCGCTGGCGGAGGACCCGGCCTTCCCCTTTGCACTTGGGGCAGGGATCGGTGATGACGTTCCCTGTGCCCTGACAGGCGGGACAGGTGCGGGCGATGCTGAAGAATCCCTGCTGGTAGCGAACCTGTCCGCGGCCGTTGCAAGAGCGGCAAGTCACGGGGGCCTTGCCGGGGGCGGCGCCGGAGCCTTTGCATTCCTCGCAGGATTCATGGCGCCGGACCGTAACTTTCGCTTCGGTGCCAAAGACCGCGTCTTCGAATTGCAGGTTCAGGTCTTCGCGCAGATCGGCGCCGCGCTGAGTACGGCTTCGCCGGCGGGTGCCGCCGCCGAAAATATCGCCGAGGCCAAAGAAATCGCCGAAAAGATCACCCAGGTCCTGGACGGAGGCGGGGTCGAAGCCGGATCCGCCGGAGCTGCCCAGGCCCGCGTGGCCGAAGCGGTCGTAGACGGCACGCTTCTCGCCGTCGCACAGCACGGTGTAGGCTTCGCTGGCCTCTTTGAATTTCTCCTCAGCGTCGGGATTATTGGGGTTGCGGTCGGGATGAAACTGGAGCGCGAGCTTGCGATAGGCGCTCTTAATCTCCTGGTCAGTAGCGGCGCGGGCAACACCCAGCACCTCGTAGTAATCGCGTTTTCCGTTGCTGGTCAGAATGGCCTTTCCCAAATCCTTTCGGCGGTTGGGTTGCGTTCAGTGCCGGGAGTTGCGCGCCACTTTCACCATGGATGGACGCAACAGGCGGTCCTTCAACTTGTAGCCGCGCTGCAACTCTTCCAGCACATGATGGTCCTTGACTTCGCGCGTGTCCACCATCTCAATCGCCTGATGAAGGTGGGGATCGAAAGGCTCACCCTTGGCTGGAATGGGGCGCAGTCCCAGCTTGCCCAACGCATCCTGCAGTTGCTTGTAGATGAGTTCGACGCCGCCCCGGAATTCTGACTTGTCAGAGGCGCTGGTCTGCAGGGCGCGCTCGAAGCTGTCCAGTGGAGGCAGCAGCTCCTTGACCGCATCGGCCAGGGCGTATTCGCGGAATTCCTGCTGCTCGCGCGCGGCGCGCTTGCGGGCATTCTCGAATTCAGCCTGCAGCCGGGCGAGACGATCAATCAGCGCATCGCGCTCGGACTTCAGCTTGTCGAACTCGGGGTCGCGCCTGCCCGCGTCTCGAATGGTCTGGGCGGGAAGGTTAACCGCGGCCGTGTCTTCACCGGTGGATTCGGCCGCCGGCAATTCGTGCTCCGCATCCAGCTGTGCGGGATCGACGTCGGATTTTCCGTTCCCTCTGGCCATGCCAATGCTCACTCAGATTCGTTCAACATCTTGTCAAACAGCCGCGCGATGTAGGAGACCGCAGTCATGGTGTGTTGATAGTCAATGCGGGTCGGCCCGATCACGGCCAGCGATCCCATGACGTCGTCGCCCACCCGGGCGGGAGCGCCGATGAGCACGAAGTTGCGCATCGAGGGCAGAGCTTCGTCCAGCCCGATGACCACCCGCACGGCTTCCTGTTTGGCGTCGAGATAGGCCCCCAGCAGTTCGACGATTTTCTGCTTCTCTTCCAGGGTCTGCAACAGTTCCTGCAGGCGTTTCTGGTCCTGTTCGCTGGTGACAAGATTGGCTGCGCCTTCCACGAAAACCACTTGCGCGGTCTCATCCGCGGCCAGCGCGCCCTGGCGGTAGAGCTGCTCCACCGACGCCATCAAGCGGTCATATACGCTGCGCTCCTGCTCCAGGCGGCGGGCCAGTTCGGAGCGCATCGCCTCCATAGTCCAGCCGCGAAAATTGTCATTGATGAAGTGCGCGGCCGCATCCAGATCATTCTGGGGAAGGTCGAGACGCAACACCCGGTCGCGCACGAGGCCGGAACGGGTCACCACCACGGCAAGGACTTTCTGGTCGCCGAGCCGGGAAAAGTACACGTGCTCAAGCGCGTTCTTAGGCCCGCCGATGGCAACCGTGATACCCACATTATGCGAGACCAAGGAGAGCACATGCGATGTGCGCTCCATGAACTCCTGCACATCGGAAACACCGTGGAGCGATTCCTGGATCATGCCCTCGTCCTGACGCGAAAGGCTGGCCTGGCCGGTAAGCTGTTCAACGTAATAGCGATAGGCTTCAGTGCTGGGAACGCGGCCAGCCGAGGCGTGGGGCTGCTCCAGGAATCCGGCGTCGGCCAGATCAGCCATGACATTGCGGATCGTGGCCGGGCTGAGGCCTTCCCGGTTGGAACGGGCCAGAGTGCGCGAGCCCACGGGATCGCCGGTGGCAATAAAGGTCTCTACGATGGCGGTCAGGATTTCCCGCTCGCGTTCTCCAATCGGCTGCCCAGTTGGCATAAATAAGTACTTTTAATACAAAAGCTTACGATTAGAACCAACAATGCTCCACCTTTGATTCTAGGAAGCCCTGCCCCCCCTGTCAAGCATTAGCACTCTGGTCTCAAGAATGCTAATTCTTGACCAGGTTCGGGTGGCAATTTAGGTTGGAGCGGCCCCATTGTGAGGACATGGCCAGAATTACACAAGGTGCCGCGATATTCTCGCGGCGATGGCTGCTCAAGATAGCGGCTGCCGTTGGCGGGTGGAGGACCCTGGGGGGCTGGTTCCCTTTCGGGAAATTCACCGCGGAGAATATGCTCAGGAGGCTGAGCGACGATGTTCCGGGAACGAAGATGACGACGGCGAAACCTCATGTCGTGGTGATTGGAGCGGGCGCCTTCGGGGGATGGACCGCGCTTTATCTGCTGCGCCGCGGGGCGCGCGTGACTTTGCTGGACGCGTGGGGCGCGGGCAACTCGCGGGCGTCTTCCGGGGGCGAGACTCGCGTGATCCGGGGAACCTACGGACCGAATCGGCCCTACACGAAGATGGCAGCACGAGCCACGCAATTGTGGAAGGAGCACGACCAGCGCTGGAAGGTAAAGCTGTTGCACCAGACCGGCGTGCTCTGGCTGGTGACAGCAGGCGACGACCACTTCGAATGCGAATCTTTGCCGGTGCTGCGAGAGGCAGGGATTGCTTATCAGGAGCTCACGGTACGAGACATCGCGGCGCGCTGGCCGCAGATCAATATGGAAGCGTTGCACTGGGGAATCTACGAGCCCGAGGGTGGTTACCTGACGGCGCGAGTGGCATGCCAGGCAGTGCTGGATGGATTTGTGGCGGAAGGCGGGGAGTACCGGCAAATGGCGGTCGAGGGGCGCGATCTCGACGGGGCGAAATGGGACAGCCTGACGCTGGCAGATGGTTCGAGGCTCCAGGCTGATCAGTATGTATTCGCTTGCGGGCCGTGGCTGGGAAAATTGTTTCCGGAGACGATTGGCCATCGGATCCACGCCACCAAGCAGGACGTATTCTTCTTCGGCACGCCGGCCGGCGATGACCGCTTCAGCGAGAGCAAGATGCCGGTGTGGGCCGACCATCGCGAGACGTTCATGTACGGCATTCCGGGCAATCAGGGCAGAGGATTCAAGGTCGCTGATGACACGCGCGGGCCGGAGTTCGATCCGACTTCCGGGGAGCGGATGGTGAGCCCTGAGGGACTGAAGGCGGCGCGGGATTACATTGCCTTCCGCTTTCCCGCAATGAAAAATGCGCCGCTGCTGGAATCACGGGTATGCCAGTATGAAAATAGCCCGGACAACAATTTCATCATCGACCGCCATCCCCGGCATGACAACGTTTGGATCCTAGGCGGCGGATCGGGTCACGGATTCAAACATGGTCCGGCGCTGGGCGAGATGGCAGCGGGATGGGTGATTGAGAATAAGGATCCGGACGGAGTGTTCAGGCTGGGAAGGTTCCGTAAATAACGGACACACTAAGACCACAGGGAATTATGGGAAAGCTCGAAGGCAAGATCGCAGTCATCACCGGCGCGACATCCGGCATGGCGCTGGCAACGGCGAAACTTTTCGTCGAAGAGGGCGCATACGTCTTCATTACAGGCCGGCGCCAGGAACAACTCGACAAGGCGGTGAAGGAAATCGGCAGGAACACCACCGGAGTGCAAGGAGACGCCGGAAGTTTGTCTGATCTCGACCGTCTGTACGCAAAAGTGAAAGCGGAGAAGGGCCGGATTGATATTCTCTTCGCCAGCGCCGGCACCGGGGAATTCAACGTTCCCATTGGATCGGTTACCGAGGCGGGCTTCGACAAGGTGTTCAACGTCAATGTCAAAGGCACGCTGTTCACGGTGCAGAAGGCCTTACCGCTGATGCCGGACGGTGGAGCGATCATCATGAACGGCTCCATCGCCAGCGTAAAAGGCTTCGGAGGCCTTAGCGTCTACAACGCGAGCAAAGCCGCGGTTCGTTCCTTCGCGCGCACCTGGACTGCCGACCTGAAAGACCGCAAGATTCGGGTGAATGTCATCAGCCCGGGTACCATCGACACCGCCGTGTTTGTCGGAGTTCCGCAGGAAATCAAGGACCAGTTCGTGACTCTGATCCCCATGGGCCGGATCGGGCGTCCAGAAGAGATCGCCAAGGCGGCCCTTTTCCTGGCTTCGGATGATTCCAGCTTCGTGACCGGAATTGAATTATTTGTCGACGGCGGGACGGCGCAGATCTAGGCGAGGCAGATTCGCCGCCTAGAAGGAATCCCTACTGAATCTGGATTACGCTCTCTCCGGCACTGGCCTTGATCTCATCCACACGGGTCACGACTTTGCGGGCGAAATCGTACAAGGACTTGCCGGACTCGGAGCCTTCTCCGCCGAGCACCGTAGGCCGGCCGCTGTCGCTGGCTTTGCGGATCGCGGGATCGAGGGCGACTTCGCCGAGGTAGGGGACGCCAAACTGCTCCGCCGTTTTCTGCGCGCCGCCGCGGGAAAAAATGTCGGTTTCCCGATGGCAATGGGGGCAGACGAAATAGCTCATATTCTCGACCATGCCCACCAGATCCACCTTCATCTGGCGAAACATTTCGATGGCCTTGCGCGCGTCCTGCAGCGAAACATCGGATGGAGTTGAAACCACGATGGCGCCGGTAAGTGGGACAGTCTGAATCAGCGACAGCGCAACGTCTCCGGTGCCCGGAGGCAAATCCACGATCAGATAGTCGAGTTCTCCCCAGACCACCGAGCCCAGGAACTGCTTGATGATGGAATGCAGCATGGGACCGCGCCAGATCAGGGGCTTGTCCCCGGGATTCAGGAAGCCTACCGAAATGACCTTGAGGTCGTGGGCTTCGAGCGGCTCAATGCGATTGTCCTCAAGAACCTTGGGCTGCGCATTGATGCCGAGCATCAAGGGCACATTGGGACCGTAAACGTCGGCATCGAGCAGACCGACGCTGTGTCCGAGCTTAGACAGAACAATCGCCAGATTGACTGCGAGGGTGGTCTTACCCACCCCGCCTTTGCCGGAACCCACCGCGACGATGGCGGAAACGCCGGGAAGAGGCTGAGGCGCGGGAGGTTGCTGTCCGGGGCGTGCTGGCTGGTGAGAACTCATAGTCCGGATTATACGGGATTGGGAAGAAGATCAGTGTCAGTGGCCAGTTGCTGGTTCTCCGTTCCCGGTTCTCAGTTCTCAGTTGCCGGGGTCCGATAACACCGCCCGCTAATGTCCGCCGGCGCGCTTGCGTTCCATTTCCTGGCGGCGGATCTCGCGGCGGCGGCCGGCATCCTCGTAGCGGCGCCTCTGCTCGTCGGTTTCGGGAACCACGGGCGCAACCGGGAGATGCCGCCCGCCGGCGTCCACTGCGACAAACGTCAGGTAAGCCGAGCTCACGTGCTCGCAGTGGTCCTGAATGTAATTCTCCACCCAAACCTTCACTCCAACTTCCATTGAGGTGCGGTACACGCGATTCACCGAGGAGCGCAGGATGACCAGGTCACCGACGTGCACGGGAACCCTGAAGTCGAGATGGTCGATTGAAGCGGTCACCACGTAGTTTCGCGAATGACGGTGCGCGGCCATGGCGGCGGCCAGGTCAATCCAGTGCATGAGGCGTCCGCCGAGCAGAGCGCCGAGCAGGTTGGCATCGTTGGGGAGGACGATCTCGGCCATTTCCGACTGCGAATCGCGGACTGGCCGGGGCATTGCGAGTTCTTCACTTTTCATGGCGTTGGGCTCGAGAGAGAGTCCGCATCTGCGGACCGTATTCTACGCTGCAAGTAGGACTGCAGATAACAATCCAGCATTTTCTGGATGCGCAAGTCGGCGTGGGAAGAGATCCACACGGCCCGGTCGGCGTCATACTCCAGGATTCCGTGAGTGGCGGGACGATGTCCGGTTTCGCAGACAAACGTCAGAAGCAGTCGCGAGCCGTGATCCCGTACTATGGCGAAGCGGACGGCATCACAATCACGTTCACGGGGCAGACGCGGGCAGTTCGTGGCGTATCCCAGATTGCAGAACTGGTGAAGTTCGTGATCGGAGGGCTGGGCACCCTCATGACCGGGAGCGGAACAGAGGCCGTCCCAGCCGCTGCCCAGAGGCAGGCGCGAAGGATGCAGCCAAGCTCCGTCCAGCCGCTTCACGGGCATGAAAAAGGGGCAGGCCAAAGTCTGAATGTCTCTAGTGATGTGATGGTCATTGTACCCATCGCAGAGGTGGCTCGCCAGTCCCGAAAAATCGCGGACCACGAAGGACGCGAAGGTGCACGAAGGAAAATCGACAGAAAAGTTACTGCCGACAGTTGTAGTACCCTGCATACAGGTTGAGTTAAAAACCAGGAGCCAAGCTGATTTATGGACCGGATTGCGATGCTCACGGAAATCCTGGCGCAGAATTCCGCGGACGCCTTCGCGCGCTACGGCCTGGCCATGGAGTATTCGAAGGCCGGAGAGGTGGAACGGGCTCTCGAGGAGTTCGGCAAATTGCTGTCCACCCATCCGGACTACACTGCGGGCTATTTCATGGCGGCACAAACACTGGCCAAGGCGGAGCGGACGGAAGAAGCCAGAAAAATGCTCGCGGATGGCATTGGTTCGGCGCGAAGAACAAGCAATGGTCACGCGCTGTCGGAAATGGAAGCGATGCTGGCGGAGCTAGGACCGGCCTAGGCGAGCGGGGACCGGGTTACTCGACGCGCCTGGCCATCTTCACCATCGTCCGTTCCACCAGGCCAGGAAACAATTGGTAAATCTTGATGGCTGGGTGCATGGTCCAGGGGACCACTACCTCCCGCTTCTGCTTCAGGTAGCCTCGGAGGACGGCGCGGGCTACACGCTGGGCGCTGATTCCCCGGACCCGGGCCGGCCTGACAGTCTTGGCTTCCTTTCCTTTGACAGCGTTGGCGGCAAAATCGGTACGCACATAGCCGGGGCAGACGGTCAGGACATGGATACCGGAACCCGCCAGTTCCACGCGTGCCGCCTTGCCGAACGCGTTCATGGCGAACTTGGTGGCACTGTATACGGGGTGAAATGGAAGGGGGATATGGCCGGCGACGCTGGAGATATTGATGACGGTTCCGGCCCCCTGCCCTCTCATGACAGCGATGGCGGCTTGCATACAGGCGACGGTTCCGAAGAAATTGGTGTCGAAGGTTTCGCGGCAGGCGGCCATGTCAACGTCAGCGGCCGCATCCATGAGCCCATGGCCGGCGTTATTGATCCAGACATCGATGCGTTGAAAGTGGTGCAGGGTGAGGCTGACGACGCGGTCGATCTCTTCGCGATTGGTAACGTCGCAGGAGAGCGCCAGAGTATTTTCGGTGTGGCCAATGCGGGCGCGGGCAGCTTCGGCGCGGGCGGCGTCGCGCGACAGCAGAACGACCCTGCAGCCGCGGTCAACGAAGAGTTTGGCAATCGCTTCGCCGATGCCCATCGAAGCGCCGGTCACGACCACGACTTTCCCAGAGAGATCTAGATTACTAGAATTCATGCCGAACCTTCATTGTGCCGAAGATGTCGAATCCAACCCAGCGTACAATCGAGTGAGCGCGCGGCGCAGATGCTGGAGTTTTCTTCGTGAGTCTTCTCCCATTATTTCCGCTGGATGTGGTGCTGTTGCCGGGCACACCGTTGCCGCTGCATGTCTTTGAACCCCGATACAAGGAAATGATCTCAGAGTGCCTGGACCAGAAGAAATTATTTGGCGTGGTCCGGGCCAAGGAAGAAGGAGTCGCTGAGATCGGGTGCACAGCAGAGATTATCACCGTTGCCAAGAAATATCCTGACGGACGCCTGGATATCGTAACCCAGGGCCGGGACCGATTTGAGATCATGCAGGTGAGCCAGGAGCGGTCATTCCTGCAAGCGGAAGTGCTCTACCTGCAGGACGAGCCGGGGAAAGCCAGCGCGGAAGAGATTGCGCAAGCAGTGAAACTGCGTGGAGAGATTCTACAATTGTGGGGCGTGGATGCGAGCGAACCGGAGGAGCGGCTTTCGTTCAATCTGGTGGGAACGCTGCCCCTGGACCTTGATTTCAAGCAGACGTTGCTGGGAATGAAATCCGAAGCGGAGCGGATGCAAGCCATTATTTCCTACTTCGAAGCGGTACTGCCGAATTTGCGGCGGACGGCGCAGGTACGGCGGCGAGCGGGCGGCAATGGGCACGTGAATTGAGCTCAGCGGCTGAAGCCACACTCAAGTTGGAATTTCTAGCGCAAGCGTGAAAGCGCTGCTTCAGCCAAAACAGGGCGCTCCCAGCCTGGCGGCCCGTCACTGAATCTCCGGCGGCGTATAATCCGAAAAGATGCTGTGTTCTCTGGGGGTTTTTCCATCATGAGTCTTCCGCGGACGTTGGGCGAGTTGCGCCACAGTCCATTCTCCGAACAACGATTGCAGAGCCGACGGGTGAAGGACGAAATGCGGGACAACCTGGTGGTGAAACTCCGCCGGGGCGGGGCTATTTTTCCAGGAATTGTAGGGTACGACGATACGGTTGTGCCTCAAATCGTCAATGCGGTTCTTTCGCGTCATAATTTCATCCTTCTGGGCCTCCGCGGCCAGGCCAAGAGCCGCATCCTGCGCGCCCTCACGACCCTGCTCGATACGCACACGCCTTATGTTGCGGGTTGCGAAATCCACGACAGTCCTTACGCGCCGATCTGTCGCCGCTGCCGCGAAGAACTCACGAAGCTGGGCGATGCCACGCCCATCGCATACCTCGCGGCGGAAGAGCGTTACGTGGAGAAGCTGGCGACGCCCGACGTTACCATCGCTGATCTGATCGGCGACATCGATCCCATCAAGGCGGCGCGCGGGGGACATGAGCTGAGCAGCGAGTACACGGTGCACTATGGACTGCTGCCGCGCGCAAATCGCGGCATCTTCGCCATCAATGAGCTGCCCGATCTGGCGGGAAAAATTCAGGTGGGCCTGTTCAACATCATGCAGGAAGGCGATGTGCAGATTAAGGGCTATCCCCTCCGCCTGCCACTGGACGTCGCGTTGGTGTTCAGCGCCAACCCGGAGGATTACACGGCCCGGGGCAAGATTATTACACCGCTGAAGGACCGCATCGGATCGGAGATTCGCACGCACTATCCCGCGACCATCGAGGAGGGAGTCGCCATCACGGCGCAGGAGGCGTGGACCCAACGTGATGGATATAAGCTGCACGTTCCCAAGTATGTGCAGGAGGTGATTGAGCGCATCGCCTTCGCGGCTCGCGAGGACAAGAAGATCGACAAACGGTCGGGAGTGAGCCAGCGCCTGCCGATTTCGTGCATGGAGAATGTGATTTCAAACGCGGAGCGGCGCGCCATCCATCAAGAGGAAAGCCTGGTGGTGCCGCGCATTGCCGATGTCTATGCGGCCATGCCGGCGATTACTGGCAAACTGGAACTGGAGTACGAGGGCGAGATGAAGGGCGCGGACCAGGTCAGCCGCGAACTGATACGGGCGGCGGTGGCCAAGACGCACGACGGCTATTTCAAGGGCACGGACATGCAGCAGATCGTGCAATGGTTCGACCTGGGCGGGGAGATCCAGTTGGCGGACACCGCCAGCGCCAACGAAGCCTTGCCGGAGTTGCGGGGGATCCAGGGATTGATGGAAAAGACGGTCAAGCTGGGGGTGGGCCCCAAGGACAGCCCGGAGGTGCAAGTTTCCGCAGCGGAATTCATTCTCGAAGGACTGCACGCCCACAAACGGATCGGACGGAATGAAGAGCGCGTTTTCACGGCGGGAGAGAAACAGCCCAAGCCGGCTGAAAAGCCATTCGAACGCGAGGAGCACCCGTTTCGCGGCCGCAGACCGTATAACTAGTCGAACACCCGTCGTTGGCCGTTGGCTATCCGTCGTTGGCCCCAACGCGGCAGCATAGTGGTCTTGACCAACGACCAGGGACCAACGACTGCTTTATGAAGCGCATTCGTTACAGCAAGTACGTACCCGACCCGGCCGGCGAAATGAGCATGGAAGACCTGCTCAGCGCGCTCTCCGATTATCTGCTGCAGAGCGGCTTCCAGAACTACGGCTTCTACGACATGGCCGAGGGCGAGCAGACACTCGGCGATCTGCGCCGCGCCATCGAACAGGCCCTTCTCGAGGGCGATCTGCTGGACCAGGAAACCCGCGAACGCCTGCGGCAAATGCAGATGGACGGCACCCTGGACGAACTCATCGACGAGTTGATGCAACGCCTGGAGCAGGAGGACTACATCAGTGTCGATGAGGCGCACGATCCGTCGCAGCGATCCAGCATGGGCGGGCAAACGGGCGAGGCCCAGCAGGCCAAGTTCGAGATCACCGACAAGAGTCTGGATTTTCTCGGGTTCAAGACGCTGCGCGACCTGATGGGATCGTTGGGGAAATCCAGTTTTGGACGGCACGATACGCGCGACCTGGCCACCGGGATTGAGACCGGCGGCGCGTCACGCTTGTATGAGTTTGGCGACACTCTGAATCTTGACATCACGGCTACGCTCTCGAGCGCCATCCAGCGCGAGGGTCTGAGCCTGCCGTTGAACATCGAATACCGCGACCTGCAGGTGCACCAGTGCGAGTATCAGTCTTCGTGCGCAACTGTGCTCATGCTGGACTGTTCACATTCGATGATCCTGTACGGGGAGGACCGTTTCACTCCGGCCAAGAAAGTCGCCATGGCGCTTTCGCACCTGATCCGCACCCAGTATCCCGGGGACTCGCTTTCCTTGATCCTGTTCCATGATTCGGCGGAAGAGGTTCCGCTGTCGCAGTTGGCACGGGTGAAAGTCGGGCCCTATTACACCAATACGCGGGAGGGCTTGCGTTTGGCGCAGCGCATCCTGCAACGCCAGCGCAAGGACATGAAGCAGATCGTGATGATCACGGATGGAAAGCCATCCGCGCTGACGCTTGAAGACGGGCGCATCTACAAGAACGCTTTTGGGCTGGATCCTCTGGTCGTCAGCCAGACGCTGGAGGAAGTTTCAAAATGCAAGCGCGCCGGGGTCATGATCAATACATTCATGCTGGCGTCAGACTATGGCCTGGTGCAGTTCGTGCAGAAGGTGACCGAGATGTGCCGGGGCAAGGCTTACTTCACGACGCCGTACACGCTGGGACAGTATCTGCTGATGGACTACATGTCGCGGAAGACCAAGACGATTCACTGACAGACTAGAGGCGGCGCTAAAGCCCGGCTGCTGGTACGCGGCTTGAGCCGTGACCTTCCACGATGGTCGTGTACTGCGCCTTCCGGGGGAAATCAAAGTCGAAGAAGACCAGTTGTCGGTTCTCAGTTCTTGGTTCTCGGTTCAGTTCTCGGTTGTCGGGCTTATCCCTTCGTGATCTCTCCCACGGCGCGATAGGCCTGGTCGATAGCGGCGTCAGTATAGGCGTAGGCGCCGGCGTCGGCGTTGGCGATGGCCAGGCGGCCGAAGGGTTTGCGGGCCACTTCGCAGGGAGTTTCGCCGCCCTCCAGCCAGAAGCTGTCCCACAGCGAACTGTATTCGTAGGCGTAGCCGTGCGGCCAGCGGTTGACCGTGATCGCGGTGATGTCGCGGGCTGGATCAAACCCTCCGGGACCGAGGATGCGCGCCAACTGCTCGCGGATGTTGCGTTCCATGGTTTCAAACGTGGTGTTGAAAAGTTCGACGCGGCCGAGGAGATGCTGGGTGCGGGCGGGCTGACTGGGCTTGCAGGGCGTCTTCATCATGTGCAGAACTACCGGCTCCTCCGGTTTCCTCGAACATTCGTAGCCGCCGATGCTGACCGGCAAATCCAGGTTCATGTAGGAGTGATATCCACCGGGCGCGTAGATCGCGTTGGTACCAACCTTTTGAAATGCCTTCCAGTTCTGCAAGGCGACGTTGGTGTAGAGAAGTGGAACCTTGGCGGCGGAGGCGAGCGCTTCTTTTTGCTTCTCGGGCAATTCGTCGCAGATATGAGGGATGACCACGTGCCAGCAGGCCAGAATGCAATGCGCGGCGCGAACCGTGTACACCTTGCCGCCACGCGCGTAGGCGATCTCGACTTCCTTCGAGCTGGCGGGATCTCCCTGATGCTTCACTCGCACGGCGGTGCTGTTCAGGCGGATGCGTACTGCGGAACTCTCCTGATCCAGCTTCGAATAATCCGCTCGCGCCGTAACCACATCGGCCGTGGTGTGGCCGGGAATGGCCTGGGGAATCAACTGGCGCACCAGCAGACGGGCGATGGAAGCGTTGCCGTCGGGGAAGTGGAAGAAGTACTTCTCAGCTTCGGCGTTGTAAATGGCGTCGCGGTTCATGCCTTTGCCGGGAGAGGGGTCGAGGTTCATGCCGGAAAAACCGGGGGCGCCCAGTCCCCACGCATCCTGGGCGGAGACCGCGTCAAATCCCACGCCGAACAGGGGATGGGGCATGGCCTGAAACAGACTCACCAGTTCAGGGCTGACTTTTACCGTGCCGGTGAGGAAGGTGTTGTAACTCATGCGGGCCAGGCGGGCTTTTTTCTGGTCCGAACCGAGGCCGGGGAGATAGTCCTTCTTCTCCTGGAGCAGGCGCTCATAGTCTGCTTTCGCCTGATCGGAAAGCGGGGCCTCTTTCAAGAACGTCTCCAGCGCGTGAGCACGGGCCGTGTAGTCTTCGCTTTCACCTCCGACGCGCGGCAGTGGATTGACCGCCAGCCGGTCGGTAGCGAAGGTTTCCTTATCGAAAAAGATCTTCGGAACCAAGCCAAAAGAGCGGTACAGGTTCTTGCTCACATACCGGGGATAAGACGAGACATCGATTCCCAATTCGTTAATCACGCCTTTGGCTATGGCGCTGTAAGGAGCAGGGCTTTCGATGGAGAAAGTCCCTCCAAAACCCAACATCGTGCTTTTGCCGGCGGGAAACTCGTTGCGCTTGGCGTGTCCGCCAAAATCGTCGTGATTGTCGAGAACCAGGACGCGAGCTGCCGGTCCGGCAACCTTGCGAAAGAAATGGGCGGCGGAAAGGCCGCTGATTCCGCCACCCACGATGACCAGATCATACTGTTCGCCGGTCTCGACCGGAGGGCCCGCGTGGTCCCAGAAAGTTCCGTCGCGCAGGCTGTGGGCCACTTCAAACGATCCGGGATGACTACCGCGCAAGCCGGTGAGAGCCGGAGGATAGTAAGCGGAGGGAGCTTCCGTCGTGGCCGGCATGCCGGTGGCGGCAAACAATTCTGAGCGCAAGGCGGAAGGAAGGATGGCGGCCCCGGCGGTCAGCGCGACCCCGTTGAGGAAGTCGCGGCGGGTGATGCCGCGGTTCATGCCGAGTTCTCGATCTTTCCAGTCGCTCACAGGAGCCTCGGAAGTTTTGTGCCCGCAGGTCGACAGGCGAGGACGCCCGCCGCTCCATTGTCCAAGAACGAAAGGGTCTAGCTGCTGCTTTCGGCCTTTTTTACCGCAGACTCAGCGCCCAGGAACCCGATGCGACTGTGGGTGCCGTCGCAGAACGGCTTGGTGACCGACCCACCGCAGCGACAGAGGGAGAACGCCGGCTTGCCGGTGAGGTCATACTTGTTGCCGTCGGCGTCGACCAGTTCGATCGAGCCTTCAGGCGCCTCCACGCGATATGGACCATTCTTCTTCACGGTGATCTTGACTGCGGCCATGGATCCTCCCGTTTTGAGCCCGGATAAGAAGATAGCAGCTTCGGGCTGGTGGCTTCCAGTTCCTGGCTTTCAGCTTCTGGCTTCTGGCGATCAGATGGCTGACGGTTGAGGGCTGACAGCTAAAGGCGAAAAGCCGCTAGGCGGCGACCCATCTGGTTCCCAGGAGACTCTGATAGAGCTCAATGTACTGATCGATCATGCGCTTGGAGGTGAAGCACTCGCGGGCGCGCTGGTAGGCCCGATTGCCATAGATGCGGCACAGATCCTTTTGCTGGCTGAGCCGCCGGATCGCCGCGGCCAGGCTCGCGGCATCATTGGCGCCGAAATAAAGACCGGCGTCGCCCCATATCTCACGGAAGGCGGGGATGTCGTTGGCGACGATGGCGCAGCGGGAGAAGGCGGCTTCGACGGTGGCCATGTCAAACGGTTCATAGCGCGAAGTTGCGGCATAGATTGCAGCCCGGCTGTAGAGCGAGCGCAACTGCGCTTCGGTTTGCGGACCCTTCAGAGCGACGTTGGCTTCGTCCACGGAGAGCCTTACGTCGGCGCGAATCGGAATCCGCGTGGCATCGGCGGGCAGAGTATCCACTCCGACGATACAGACGGGAAGGGGGTGGGTGTGCTGTGTGAGCAATGAAACCTGCTTGCCTGCGTCCCACAAACGTCCCACGGTAAGGACGGAGTCGTCCTTGCCTGCGTAGGGATTGAAGAATATCGGATTGCGCCCGTTGTAGATCACGGCCTGATGCGCTGCCCGGGTGTAACAAGCGCGAATGGCATCCTGCATCCACACCGATGGCGCCACGGCCACACTGGCCATCGCCAGACCCCGGGAAACAATTTCCCGATACCAACGCAGCCAGGGATCGGATTTGGGCTCCTGGCCATGCACCGTCTTCCACCAGGTGATCAGGTCTCCATGGGCCACGACCACACGAGGAATCGGAACGGGAAGACTGCCGTAGCACAACTGGTTGAAGTGGAGCAGATCCGGATTCAGCTCCTTCACCAGCGCGACCAGATAAGCGGAGGAATCCTTGAGGTCCTGCTGGCCCTCCTGCATCCAGTCCAAGCGGAACGCGGTGGGGCGATATTCCAGGCCATGGAGGTTGTCCATCCAGGCGGTCTGATCGGGCAGGGGAACCTCTCCGAAGCTGACCAGGGTGACGCGCAGTCCGCGAGTGACCAGGCCCGTCACCAGCTCGCGGACATAAGTCCAGCTACTACCTACAGTGTCAGCGGTGACCAGAACGTGCACGAAGGTTCCCCCCGGGAGAGCGCGCGAACGCCGCCGCGAAGCCGGCCGCTCCGCTGTTCTGTGCGCCGACATATTCTAGAGCAGGAAGGACGCGGCACAACCGGGATTTTCGCCAGGGCGGGTGCGCAAAATGTTGCGCATACAAGGGATTGCGAGGGTCAGGTGGCGGCGTCGAGTTTGAGTCTCATCTGCTGGGCCAGCTCGTAGACGGCTCGCACCTTGGCCTCAGCGATGCCTTGCAGATTGGGGACTCGCAATGTCATCTCGCAAGAGAGCAGGAGTGCGGTGAGCGTGCCCTTGAGCTCATTTTGCAATTCCTGCTGCGCTCCCCGCCGGGCCAGGAGGAGTTCCCGCTTGCGCCGGTGCATGGCGGCGCGCAGCGCACGCAGGATCCGGTCCATTGCGTTGATGGCAAGTTGACCGGAACCGGGATGGCCGTCCCGATGTGTTCGAGCAAGGTCTCACTCTCGTCCGGTTCGGTCTCGAGCAGGGCGTGATCCATCATCACCGCGAGATATTCCCGGGCCCGCAACTGAGTCAGCGGCCTGGGTGAAGTTTGCCGCCACATGAGTTTCCTCGGAAGTGGCCTGCTGAATGGTCTCAGCCCAACTCCGGGCTTTGGCAGAAGGGGTTATCAGTAAAAGCATGGTGGTGTGACTTGCACGTCCTCGGCCGTGATTCGCTTTCATGAAAACAAATGAGTTATCAGAAAGCTGAACTGCGTTTCTTCCCGATGTGGGAAGCTCGAATCAGGAATTTGTTACTCCTGGGAAACATACTCCTTCAATTTGCGGTAGAGAGTGGTCTTGCCGATCCCAAGCATACGGGCGGCGAGAAGCTTGTCGCCGTTGAGTTGGGCGATGGCGCTGAGGATGGTTTGTTTTCCCAGTTCGGCCATGGGCAGGATCCTGCCGGCGCCGTTACCCTCAGTGGGCGCCTTCCCGGGCACACCATGAATGGGCGTGGGCAGGTCGGCTAACTGGATCACGGGCCCGGAAGAAAAGGCGCAGGCACGCTCCAGACAGTTCTCCAGTTCGCGAACGTTGCCCGGCCAATCGTAAGCCAGCAGGGCCTTCATGGCGTCATCGTTCACCGTGCGCTGGTGTCCCGAGGTTCGGGCCAACCGCTCCAGGAAATATCCGGTGAGCAGAGGAATATCCTGGCGGCGGTCGCGCAGGGGAGGAATCTTGAGGCTAAGCACGTTCAGACGGAAATAGAGATCGCGGCGAAAGGTTCCCTGAGCCACGGCCTGTTCGAGATCGCGATTGGTGGCGGCCAGGATTCTCACGTTGATGCCCCTCCCGAATCGGGAAGCTCGAGTGGACACAATTGCCTGTTTCCGGCTCTCCATTTTGGGAAGTCTGTGCCGGCAAGGGGCGACTGCTAAGGACAGAGGTCACAGGATGATGTGACGGAAGAACATGGGGAGAACTTCCCCGCCCAAGCAGAGCTTGGATGGGCCACCCAGCTGGCTATGCAACTTTTTGCAGTCTCGACAACCAGGCAAAATCTCGGCCGTTGGGATGGCGCATTTGATTTTCGATCTGAATGTGGTAATGTGATGGTCCCTCCCCCGCCAATTGTCCCCCAAATAAATCAGGGTTCCAGGTCGAGCGATGTTGGTTCGGTGTGCGGGCCGACGTCAGACGCAAAGGGCCAAGCAGCATGAATCGACACCGGGTTTTGCTGGTGGTTGCAGGGTTGGTATTGTCAGGCTTGATAGCATGCGGCGGGGGAGGATCCGCTCCTCCCACTGTGACGCCGCCGCCCCCTAGCACATCCAAAGAAACGTTCCCCGATCCCAGCGGGAGCGTGGAGACGTTCAGCCAACCACAGATTGACAACACGAATCCTTTTTTCACGACCCTGGGAACGAATGGCCGGACCTGCGCCACTTGTCACGTGGCCAGCGACGGATGGAGCATAACGCCGGCGGACCTGCAGCAAAGATTCCAAAGCACCCAGGGCACGGATCCCGTGTTTCGTCCGAATGACGGCGCCAATTGCCCCAGCGCCGACGTGTCAACCCTGGCAGCCAAGACGTCGGCCTACAGCCTGCTGCTGAATCTGGGGCTGATCCGCATGACTTTGCCGGTGCCGGCGAATGCCGAGTTCAGCATCATCACGATCACCGATCCTTACCAATGTCCGGAAACTACGGCGAGCATGCCTGCCCTTTACCGGCGGCCGCTTCCCTCCACCAACCTGAAGTTTCTCAACGGAATCATGTGGGACGGCCGGGAACCCGAGTTGCCGACCCAGGCCAAGGACGCAACGCTGGTGCATACCCAACCGGCAAATCCGCCGACGGATGCGCAGGTCGCGCAGATCGTGAGCCTGGAAAGCTCGCTGTTCACCGCACAATCGGTGGACAGTCTCGCGGGAGATCTCACTTCGCAAGGAGCGAATGGCGGTCCCGAGTTCCTTTCCACTCAGCCCTTCACTGCGGGGATGAATTCAGGGGCCGGGTTCAACCCGAACGTGTTCACCCTGTACACCAATTGGGCCGCCGCGACCGGAGCCAACGCCGCGGCGCAGCAGTCGGTCGCGCGCGGAGAGGCATTGTTTAATACTTTCCCGATGACCATTACTACCGTGCCGGGATTTAACGATGTTCAGGGCCAGGCCCAGATTGCCGGAACCTGCACGAGTTGCCACAACACGCCGAATGTGGGTAGCAATTCAACGTTCGCCATGATGAACATCGGAACCACTTCTCCCAGTCCCAATCTCCCTTCCTACCTGATTCTGTGCAACGACAGCACGCAAGTGGTGAGTACCGATCCGGGACGGGCAATGGTCACCGGCAAGTGCGCCGATATAAGCAAGTTCAAAGTCCCGAGCTTGCGCGGTTTGGCCGCCCGCGCGCCCTATTTCCACAACGGCTCGGCCGAAACTCTGCTGGATGTCGTCAACTTCTACGACCAGCGCTTCAATATGCTGCTGACGGACCAGGAGAAAGCTGACCTGGTCGCGTTCATGAGCACGCTGTAGAAAACCGTCTCGCTCACCACACAAAAAATCCGCTTCGGAGCCAGGGTCAGGGGCGATTCGGTTTAGAAGAGCAGTGGCTGGACCAGGCGAAAAGTCAGAAGGCGCCCGGGAGCGACCGCAGCGTCCTGGTTGACAGACGCGTAGGGCACAGGCGCCGCATTCCCACTTGCGATGGAGGCTCCCAACAGCGTGGTCTTGCGCTGGGCTGCGGTAGTCAGTCGCAGATCGTGTTTTTGTGGCAAACCGCCTTTCAAGAAAATACTGGAAGTCTGAATGGAGAAGGACCTGCCCTGGAGCGAAACGGCGGTCAAGGCCAGACGCATGTAACCTGAATCCTGAAGCGGGCCAGCCGGTCTCGCCTCCTGAACTCTTCCCGCCAAAATCGTGCCCCGCGGAGCCAGAGTCTGACCGCGAACGATGATGGGGTCCAGCAGCGTGGCTTCGAAGGAATCTCCGGATCGAGCGGTCGCGCTCGACAGGGTGGCTCTCAGATGAACCGCGACCGGAGTTCCGGCGGGAATGGCGGCGGGAGCCAGGGAGCCGGTGGGAAAGATTCCGCCTTTGTCCGACGTGCCCTCGAAGGGCAGATGCTGATCGGCAGCGACATTTTCGTCTGCAGTGGGCAAGGCGTCGCGTTGCGCGCAAGCGGCCAGGAACAGCGCCATCGGCAGAACGCAGAACCAAACCGCGTAAGACCAGGCCAGGGCGGGCCGCGGAAGATTCCGCCAATCCTCTTTCGACAGCTTCATGAAACCATCCTGCCCGCGTGCCCAATGACAAACAAGTCGCAAGAGTGATGCCATTGCCGGGAGGCGATTTATCAGCGACTTAGTGAGACAGTTCTGGCTGGTGATGTATTTATTGCGCGGTTGACTCGCCCGAAATGAGCTCCAGCTACGGGGACAGGGAGGAAACCAGGGCAAGAAACAAAACAAAACGGAGGAGCGATTGGGCCGCTCCTCCGTGGATTTGATGGTGTTAGGTTGATCGCTTAGTTGGTTGATCTTAGTTGGTTGATCCACCGAAGCCAGCCGAGGCGCTCTCGGCTTCGTTCTCGGGCTGGACAATCACGCCATCGAAGGGAGTGGCGCCAACGAAGCGGCCGCGGACAACGCTGATGCGGCGCAACGGGTACCCGGAATCGGGGCCGCGATGCCAGCTGCCTCCGCTGTCGCGGCTCTCGAAGACCACGCCGGTGGCGGTGCTGGTAGCCAACAGACGCTTGCGGCCCTGGTCGTAGCTGATCGAACTGATGTTCTTGTCGGGAATACCGTTCACCATGTGCTCCCAGGTCGCGCCGGAATCCGTACTGCGGAATGCGCCTTCGCGGGAAGCAACCAGAATCTCGCCTTCAGGAGTGAGGGTCACGCCATGAATGCTGGTGATGAAAGAAGTGAGCGGGGCCTGCTGCCAGGTGGCTCCATTGTTGGTGGAATAGAGAACGTTGGCGCGGGTGGCGGCAACGATCAGTTCGCCGTTGGACTCCACCGAAATGAAATCGGTCTTGCCCAGGACGGGACCGCCGGTCCAGGTCTTGCCCTGATCCGAGCTGATCAACAACCCGGCTCCGGTAGCCGCCAGCCAGCGCTTGGGTGTGACTTCAACGTCGCTGACGCGCGCATCCAGGACGGAGCGCACGACCACTGCGGGCGTCTTTACCGCCTTCGCCCCCTTCTTGCCTTTCACCAGGCGTGCGGGCGTCTTCTCGGCAACGATATTGTTGATCGGACGCCACTGAGTGGCGCCGCGATCCAGCAGGAAGATCCCTTTGTTGGTGCCAGCGATGAGGGCGCCGTTGGCGGCCTGCTGCAGGGCGAAAACATCGCGTCCACCCAGGCCGGTGCTCTTCTGCTGCCAGCTCGATCCGCCGTCGTGGGTAACAAAAACACCGCCCCACTCGCGGTCGTTGACCACGCCGACCAGGATGCTGTTGGGATCGTTCTTGTCAGACAGAATCGAGCTGACATAACGATGAGTGTAGCCGTGATTCGAAGGGGTCCAGCTCTGCGCCCCGTCGTCGCTGGCCATCACGCCGCTGCGGTCGGTGGCCAGCAGCACGCGATTGGAATTGCGGGGATCGATCAGCACGTCGTTGACGACAACTTCGGAGTTGGTCACGTGCTTCCAGGTCTTGCCTGAGTCCAAAGTCTTCCACAGGCCCTCGGTGGTTCCCGCATAGACGGTGGCGGGATTGGCCGGATCCTGCTTGAGCACGCGAGTGCGGCGCGCGGAAAACGGAATTCCCTGCAGTTTGTGAAAGAGGTCGCCGGCACTCTCGCTCTTGTAGATGCCGGAGCAGGCGCTGGCGAAGACGACAGAAGGATTGGAAGAGTCGACGATGACCGAGAACACGTCCGAGTCATCGATCATACCCTTGTTGATGTGCTGCCAGCTGGCGCCGCCGTCGGCGGTTTTCCAGGCCAGATGCCAGGTGCCGGCGTAGACCACGTCCGGGTTCTTGGGATCAATGGCGATAGACTCGATGTTTTTTATCTCGGCCTGGCTGAGAGGAGAAATACGTTCCCAGCTGTTGCCGCCGTTCTTGCTCTGGAAAACGCCGTCCAGGGCTCCCGCGACGAGTATCTTGGAATCGGAAGCAGAGATGGCCAGGGCACGAACCGACTTGCCATGCATGCCGGGAAGCGCTTCCCACTTCTCACCGCCATCGTGCGAGCGGAAGATATCGCCAGCCTGTTGGTCCACCACGCTCCAGGCCGAAACGAAAATGTGTTTGGAATTCTGGGGATCAATAGCAATGTGATCGAGCACATTGTCGTCGTCGCCCAGGTGGGCCAGCCGCGACCAATTGTGTCCGCCATCGGTGGACAGGAAAAGGGTTCCGGTGCTGGTGCCCAGGTAAATGCGGTCAGGATTGCGCGGGTCGTGCGCCAGGCTGCGAACATCGCCGCCGTCGGGACCCAAGGCGGTCCACTGCCCGGCCCAGAGCGCGGTGACGGAGAACATCACGACCACCAATGTAATCAAAGACTTACGAGAGATCAGCCGAATCGTATTCGAAATCATAGGTAAATTCTGCCCCCGGCGGAAAAAATCACGCCTCGCGGCTGAGATTGCCAGCGTAACACGGGCTTATCAAGTTACCTAAGGCCAGACGAGAAAAGGGCCGGTCGAGTAACGAAACCCGTCCGGCCCCTGGTTTGGTTAACTGCTATTGGGCCTTGGCTTTAGCTTTCTTCTTGGGTGCAGCCGGGTGATCGGGAACCGGCTTGACCGCCGTCTCATCGACCACTTGTGTGCCTTCACCCTTGAAGGTTGCGCCCGCCGGGACCACCCAGTACTCGGCGGTCCTGGTGCCAGCGCCGCCAGTGCGGACTTCAATCCGGCTGGCATCGATGGCTTGTTTGGCTTCTCCACCTGACAGGTAAGCCTTGGAATTGACGCCCCGTTCGGCGGCCAGGTTTTTGCGCTTCTCGTCGGGTTCGGCGTTGCCCACGATCACGAGCTTGGAGTCGGGATCATGCTGCAGACGCGCGGCCACGTCATCGAGTATGGCTTTGCAAGTGTTGTCCACGCGCCATGGCTTTACCTTGTTGGGGAAGTCGCACTGGCTCAGCTTGCTGGCTTCCGGTGGCGGCGGAGGAGGTACTTCCACCGTGACCTGAGCCGAGCTGTTGGCAGTGAGACCACGAGAGTCGGTGCAGGTTGCGCTAACCGTGATCGGACCGGCCGCAGCGCCAGTCGTGGTGAGAGTGGCGGTGCCACCCTGTCCGGCGACACTACCACCACTTGCGGTCCAGTTGCTGATGGTCACCGGACCGTTGTCCGGACTGGTGCAAGTGCAGGTGAGTGCCACGGGCGTGCCCGCCTGCACTGATGTGGGATTGGCGGAGCAGGACATGGTCGGCGGATTCTTCGGCGGTTCCTTCACAGTGAAGGTGGCGGAGCAGCTGGCCTCTCCACCCTTTTTCATTTTGGGATCGCTGACGTGGGCACTGACGGTGTAACTCCCGCCGGCAACACCGTTGGTGTCGATGCTGGCGGTGTTGTCCTTGCCGGTAACTTTGCCGCCGGTACCACTCCAGCTATAAGTCAACGGGTGCTTGGGATTGAAGTTGGTTGCGCTGGCCGTGGCGGTGATGGGTTCGCCAACCATGACTTCGCCAGGCTGGAGGGAGCAACTGGCCGCCGGAACCGCAAGGGTTGGATAGCCGAAGTTAAAGACCAGGCCGGAACGCAAGCGAGCGCCGCCCATGGTGGGGCGCCGCAAGTCAGCGTTAGCCGGACCGGCTTCATCCGGGAAGTGATGGGCGGCCCAAACGTAATCGGCTTCAAACAAGCGGATCGATAGGCGGCGCCAGACGGAAAAATCCATGCCGCCGCCAAAAATTCCACCGATACCGTTGCTGGTGTCGACCAGCGGCACGGTCAGCCGGTTGTATCCAATCATGGTGTGCAGGAAATAGGTCACGCCCTCACTGCGCACGGCGAAGCGAGGTCCAAAAGAGATGGTATTAACGGTTCCAAACTTGTTGGAGTTCACGCCGTAGTCGCCCGACAATCCCCAATGCGGAGTGAAATTATAGGTGACAGTGGAACCAGCGCCCTGGGGAATGTCTCCCACCTTCAGGGGCTGGGGAGCGTTGGGGTTGGAAAACGGAGCAGGCACGGTGATGCCTGGATGCAGCCACTGATAGCCAACAAAGAGGTCCACCTTGGGAACCTGATCCTCTTGCGCCGTGGCGACGGCTGACATCGCACAAACAACCAACACACCCGAGAGAATAAAACAAAGATACCGGGCGGCAACCCTAAATTGACGAAGTGACATGCAATCCTCCAGAACCTGAACAGAAACACTTTTTGCCGCCACGCATAGAATTCGGAACCAGAATGGGAGCCCGCGCGGTCAGCAATAGCTGCTGAATCAAGGGACTTGATTTTACCGCAGGGTCAGGGCAAATCAAGGGACACAACAAATGTTTGTTTACAACCTGGACCCTTGAGTCTCAAATTGATATGCAAACCATGCCGGGAACAGCAGGGTAAGCGGTGCAAAGCAGTGCCGGAAAGCCCAGACTTGGCTTGCGGCCAAGCGGGAAAGCCACAATAATGACTGGGCAGGCCCTTATGAACCACGAAAGAGTGCTGATCGTCGAGGACGAGGAGAATGAGCGGACCGGTCTGGCGGAGCTCATTACCAGCTGGGGATACCGGGCAGAGACTGCCCGGGATGGCGCCGAGGGGCTGGAGAAGGTTACCAACTGGGCGCCTGCCATCGTCATCACCGACATGAAGATGCCGCGCATGGGGGGCCTGGAGCTGCTGGAGAAGCTGGCTACCGACGCACAGACGATGGCAGTGGTGGTAGTGACGGCCCAGGGAACGATCGACAGCGCGGTGCAGGCCATGCGCATGGGGGCCTATGACTACATCACCAAGCCGATTGACACCAACCGGTTGCAGACCATTCTGCAAAATGCGTCGGCGCTGCTGGGGACCAAGGCGGAACTGGAGGTCACGCGCAGGAAGCTGCGAGACGCAGGTTCGCTGGGCAGCCTGATCGGGTCGTCCAAGAAAATGCAGGAAATTTTCCACCTGATCGAGATGGTGGCGCCGAGCACGGCTTCGGTGCTGATCACGGGAGCCAGCGGCACGGGCAAGGAACTAGTGGCCCGCACCGTGCATGAGCTCAGCCCACGGGGCGGCAAGCCTTTCATTCCCATCAATTGTGCGGCCATCCCCGAGACGCTGATTGAGAGCGAAATATTCGGCCACGAAAGAGGCGCCTTCACCGGGGCGCTGGAGCGGCGGACGGGATGTTTCGAGTTGGCCGAGGGCGGAACCCTGCTGCTGGACGAGATTGGCGAAATGCCGGTGGCCACACAAGCCAAATTGCTGCGCGTGCTCGAAGACCGGAAATTGCGGCGGCTGGGAAGCAAGGTGGAGACCACGGTGGATGTGCGCGTGCTGGCGGCCACCAACAAAGTACCGGAGGACGCGGTGGCCCGGGGCGAGCTGCGCAATGACCTTTACTATCGCCTCAACGTCTTCAATATTCATATGCCGCCGTTGCGGGAACACAAGGAGGATATTCCTGAGCTGGTGCAGTCTTTGCTGGCGGACATGAACGCCAAGCACGGGCGACGAGTCGCGGGCGTGAGCGATGCCGTGCTCAATGTGTTTCAAAACTATTCCTGGCCAGGCAACGTGCGTGAAGTGCGCAATACCCTGGAACGGGCGGTGATCGTCTGCGACGGCGCAGTGGTGGAGACCAAGCACCTGCCGCCGGGTTTTGGCCAGTCCAGCCTGCGGACCTCCACCGAGGATGCGGACACGGTCCGCCTGGGAGTGGGGACTACGGTGGAAGAAGCGGAAAGGCTGCTGATTCTGAAAACGCTGGAGTCGACCAGTAACAACAAGACGCGGGCGGCCGAAATTCTAGGCATCAGCTTGAAGACCCTGCACAATAAGCTCAAGGAGTACGGGAACGCGGCTGCGGACGCGGCTTTGGTAAGAGAAGAGTAAGAGAGAAGAGAGAGTAAGAGCAGTTGTCAGTTCCCGGTTGTTAGTTCTCAGGTGTCAGTTCCCGGTTGTCAGTTCTCGGTTGTTGGCAGGGCATGCGGCGGAAAACCAAAATCGTTCTGGCCATCACCTGCATGGTGGCTGCGCTGGTGCTGGCGTTTTCCTATCTCTACATCTCTGAACTGCTGCGCCAGCGAGTGACGACGGCGCGCGAGTCCGCCGCCCAGCTGACTTCCAATTTGGCCTACCTGGCGGCCAACGCTATTCCGGACTTGAGCAGCACAAAAGTGGATACCGCGAATCCGGAAGACATGCGGCGGGCGGTGGCCTACTACCTGGGGACCGATCGCGACCTCAACAATTTTCTGGAGTCGGTGGTGGGGTCCTGGCCCATTATCTACGACGCCGCGATAGTGGACAGCGACGGCAAAGCCATCCTGCACACCAATCCCGATCTGATCGGGAAGCTGGTTCCCGACCGGCCGGACTTCCAGTCGGTGCAAAATGCCAGCTTCCGCCGGCAATTCAAGATGGTGTACAACCCGCCGACGGTGTACGACGTGCGCATCCCGCTGCAACTGGACGGAGCGCGATTTGGCAGTATTCGAGTGGGCGTGTCCACGGTCTTCCTGAAAAACGAACTCACTCCCCGGCTGCGGCAGGCGGTGATATTTTCCAGCATTGCGATTCTTCTCTCCCTGGTGCTGGCCGCGGGACTTTCCAATATCGCGCTGGGGCCCCTGGAACAACTGAGCCGCAGTCTGGACAGCGTGACCGCGGGAAGCGGAGAAGCGGTGGGTGATGCGGAAGGCGGTCACGACGAATACGGACTGGTGACGCTGAAGGTCGCACACCTGGGACGGCAGATGCGGGATGCCAAAGAGATTTTTTCCGCTCTGAAGGACAACGTAGACCAGATCATGGGAAATTTGCAGGACGGCCTGATGCTGTTTACCCGCGATTCACGGGTGGTGCTGGTAAGCGCGTCGGTGGAGCGCTTCCTGGGGCGTCCGCGGCGGGAACTGCTGGGCCGCCAGGTCAGGGAGATTTTCACCACCGGAACGGCGCTGGGGACCCTGGTATGGCAGGCGTTCGAACGGCGGAGTCCCATTGTGCCCCGAGAGATTGAGTTTCCGAACGGCAAGCGGGTCCAGATTTCGCTCGATTTTATTCAGGAAAAGGGGACGCAGATCGGGGCTCTGCTGACCATGCGGGACGCAGAGTCGGTCCGCCGGATTGAGGACGAAATTGAAATGTCGCGCCGGCTTTCGGCCAACGGGCGAATTACCCGGGGCGTGGCCCATGAGGTCAAGAATCCGATCAACGCGATCGTGCTGCATCTGCAGTTGCTGCAGGGAAAACTGCGAGAGGTGGATCCGGACACGCGCCGCCACATGGACATTATCGGCAGCGAAATCCACCGGCTCGACCGGGTGGTGCAGATCCTGGTGGACTTCACCCGGCCGCGCGACCTTCATCTGGAAGAGACCGACCTGCGCCGGCTGCTGGAGGACGGAGCCGCGCTGGCTGCACCTGACGCCGAGCGGCAGGGGGTGACCGTCACTTGCGACCTTCCGTCCGAACCGCTTATGGTGAAGGTGGATACCGACTTCATCAAGCAGGCGATTCTGAACGTCGTGCTTAACGGGGTTCAGGTCATGCCTAACGGAGGGCAATTGACGATTTCGGCGCGCCGGGAGGAAGAAACAGTGGTCACGGAGATTCGCGACCAGGGCGAGGGGATTCCGGCGGAGGTTCAGGACAAGATTTTTGAGCTGTATTTCACCACCAAGAAAGGCGGCACCGGGATCGGGTTGGCGCAGACCTACCAGATTCTGCAGTGGCACTATGGTTCGGTAGACTTCGAGTCCGTGGAGGGACAAGGCACCGTATTCCGCTTGCGCTTGCCGTTAGCGCAGGCGCGGTCCCAGAATCTGCAAGAAGCCGCGACACGCAGTTGAGCCGTTGAGATTGAGGGTTGAGATTAAGTAGTGAATGACGGGCGCGGCGCGGTTCGCGGCCTCAGGCATTCGCGGGCGAGGGCGCCCGCGCCACACAAGCAGGCGCATCCAACTGAGTGGAATATGTATCTGGCCATCATTTTCGGGCTTTGCGGGTTGACGCCAGCTTTCGGCGGGGCGGCCGCAGTATTACGGGCAGAAGTCCCGGCGCTGACACAGGGAAGTTCGACCCAGCAGGATGTCGCTGCCCCATCGTCGCAAAAATCAGCCGAGGATAAATCTCCCGCCGCCACTTCCCCCCAGGAACCACAACCGCCGAAAACAACCGAAGAAGCGCAACCCAAACCCACCACCCCCGCCAAGAAACATCGCCGGAAGCACAAGACGGCCAGCGATCCAAATGCTGCACCGGAAAAGAGAGTTGTGCGCAATGGCAGCACCGGCGATCCGGTAGTGCAACTGGCCCCCGGGATGAGCCAGGAGCAAGCTTCACGGCAGCGGCAGAGCACGACCGAGTTGCTGGCCGCGACCGACTCCAATCTGAAACAAATCTCGGGGCGTCAACTCAACCCCAGCCAGCAGGACAGCGTGAGCCAGATTCGCAAGTATATGGAGCAGGCACAGGCAGCGGAGAAGGTTGGAGACGTGCAGCGGGCGCAAAATCTCGCGTCGAAGGCACTGCTGCTTTCGGATGATCTGGTGAAGCACTAGAAAAGCTTCTAGCGAATGGCTACTAGCTACTTCCCTTTGGCGCGGGCGGCGTTCACTTTGGTCAGCAGGTCCTGGGAAAGTGCCTGTACTGGTCCCGGAGTCCTCGCCGCTTCCGTAAGCGCATCTCGCGCTTCGGTGGTGCGACTCAACTTGGCATAAGCGAATCCGAGACGATAGAGAGCGATGGCGCACTGCTGCTCGTCCTGCCCTCTGAGTAATCCGGTCGCGGTCTTGAGCTCGGGAATCGCGGCTGCAGTCTTGTCCTGCTTCATGTAGACGTAACCCAGAGTGGAATGCGCGACCCCGGCAGACACTTTGCGGGAGCGGTCGGCGTCGGGCGCATCCGCGTTGGCAGCGGTGATGGCCTTCTGCGCATAAATGGCGGCTTTGGCGGTGCTGCCGGGCCGGGCGTCGTCGGCATAGGTTCCGGCCAAGAGCAGCAGAGTGGGCAGGCTGTTGGGACTGGTGGCCAGAACCTTTTCGCCATAGGCATAGAGTCTCGACGTGTCTTTCAGTTCGGAGAGCGACATCATGGCGTAGGAGGCCACCGAGTCCTCGAAACGCGAACCCGGGAAGGCGGGGGTGAAGCGTTCGATCTCGGCCATTCGGGCTTTCGCATCGCTTTGCGCGACGATCACGTTGAAGGCGGCTGCCTCCAGGAACTCGTACGAATTCCGGGCTCCAGCTTTTGCATCTTCGAGATGAGAAGCGAACTCCTGGTCGCTCAGGCCTTCCGGCTTGGGGGACTTCCCGATGGAGTTGTAGATTTCGCCCCCGCGCACGGCGTAGTCAAACATCTTGCCGTTGTTCTTCATCTGCTGCGCGATTCCGGTCAGAGAAACCAGGATATCCAGGTTATGAGGAGAGCCGGCCAACGCCTGGTCGCCGTAGCTGAGCGCCTTGGTCAGGTCGCCGGTGCCCTGGTAGTACTGCGAAATCTGCCAGTTTCCGTAGGCCACCGCCGCCGGATTGGCGGAGAACTTCTGCACGAAGTCCTCATACATGGCCAGTTTTTTCTGGGCATCCGGTTCCTTGGTCACTTCCTGCAGGGCCTGATCTTCGGGAGTGCCGGCCGGGATCGTGATGGTATCCAGTTGGGCCAGCGAAACCGGGGCAAGAATCCGGAGAACGATAACCAGCACGACGAACCAGCGGCCATGCTTCATACGTCACCTCCGCCCGTGGATCGGGGCCGCTCAAGGGGCCCCCTGCAGCGCGAATGCTAGCCCCGAAGTGGAGGGTACTGCAAGATATATGAATTACGACCCGACGAGGACCGCCGTATCCGGCGCCTGGTCGCCCCGGCGAGTGGATTGATTTTCTCTGGCCTGCGTGTGATGCTATGCTGCATTCAACCAGGTGAATTGCATGCGGATGAACAAGAAGTGATGAGCGTGCCCTCCGCCACAACCGCCATGCGGCCGGAGCGCGCCGCGGTGACAGTAGCATTCTCCCGCCTGCCACCCCATTGAACGCAACGCCACCACTCGCACGAGCGTTAGCCGCGACCTCGACGCAGGAAAATATCCGCCGGTCCCTCATCTGGATGGTACTGATCTCGCTCGGCCTTCAGATCGCCGCCATCGGTATCTTCCACCAATATCGCTTCCGGCCAGGCGACGACCATTTCGCTTTCGGCTGGGAGATGGGGCGCGTGGGACGATCCCTGGCGCTGGGTCAGGGTTTCAGCAACCCCTACGGGGATTCCACCGGACCCACCGCGTGGGAACCGCCGCTCTATCCCTTCCTGATCGGCGGTGTGTTCAAGCTTTTCGGGATCTATTCCACGGCTTCGGCATGGGTGTTGCTGACCATCAACAGCCTGTTCAATGCGCTGACCTCGATTCCTATATTTTTCATTGCACGAAGAACCATGGGAGAGAAAGTGGCGAAATGGTCAGCCTGGACATGGGCGTTGCTTCCTTATGCCATGTACTGGTCGATTCACTGGGTGTTCGACACGACCCTGGGACCACTGCTGCTGTGCCTCATTTTTATGGTGTCGCTCGAACTGGAGGACTGGAGCGGGTGGAAGGGCTGGGCAATTTATGGTGTGCTTTGGGGTTTGGGCGCGCTTTCCAATCCTGCGATGCTGGCCTTCCTTCCCTTCTCCGGACTTTGGATCTGGTATCGGCGGCACCAGCGCGGCCTGAGATCGTTCACCGGGGTGGTGCTGGCAGCCGCCGTCTTCTTCGCATGCCTGACACCATGGCTGGCCCGAAATTACCGGACCCTCGGGAGATTCGTGTTTATCCGTGACGACTTCGGCCTGCAATTTCGTCTGGGCAACGGGCCCTATGCCGACGGCAAGCTGATGGCTTATCTTCAGCCCAACCTGAATGTTGTGGAGTTGGAGAAGTTCCGCCGCCTGGGGGAACTGGCCTACGCGGAAGAATGTAAGCGCGAGGCTTTCGAATGGGTCCGTGAGCACCCGGGCCGCTTTGCGGCCGTGAGTGTCAAGCGGTTCGTGTACTACTGGGCGGGCGTCCCGAAAGAAACCAGCAGCACCATACCTGTTGACTTTCGCAATTCCCTGTTCCTGGCGTCGTCCGTGCTGGTCATTTGGGGACTGGTTCGAGCGCTGCGAAAAAAGAAACCTGGGGCCAGGTTGTTCCTGCTGCTGATGCTGACCTATCCCACAACCTACTATTTTGTTTTCCCGCACGCCCGCTACCGCCATCCGATTGAGCCGGAACTAATCATTTTGATGGTGTTTGTCATTTCGGAAACCGCGACTCGAGAATGATCGCTGGAATTTCTTTGCGTCCTGTGAGCTCTTTGCGGTGAAAAACCTTTGACCGCGAAGTTCGCAAAGGGCAACGCAAAGGACACGAAGAAAATCTGAACGGTTGGCTGTTGGCGGGTTTTTCCCGATCGTTTACATTGAATTATGCGAAGCATCCTGCAGAAACGGGCGCTGCGGTACGTTTTCGGCGCCAACATGGTATCGATGCTGGGCAGCGGCATGAATTCCGCAGCCGTGGCCTGGTACATCCTGCAGGCCACGCACTCGGAAATCGCGCTGGGCACATTTGCCGTGCTGCAGACGCTTCCGGCAATGCTGCTGCTGCCTTTCACCGGAGTCCTGATTGACCGTGAGGACCGGCGCCGGCTGGTGATGATGCTGGACGCGATCCGCGCGGTGATCATTCTGGCGGTTGCGATTCTGGCCTTCACCGGCAAGGTAAGAGTGTGGGAAGTGTATCTGATGAACACACTGGTGGCGGCGGGCTTCTGGATGTTCTGGCCGACCATCACGGCGCTGATTCAGGAATTGACGCCGGGAGAAGAGTTCGTCCACGCCAACACGTTTCTGCTGGCGGGCATTCAGGGGGGCTGGCTGATTGCGGGGTCGATCGTGGGATTCGTGTACAACCACATCGGCCTGGGGGGAGTGCTGCTGATTGACTTCGCCACCTACGTGGTCTCGTTTCTGTGTTATTTCGCGGTACGCAAGGGACGCCATGTGGTGCCGCGGCCGGCCGAGCTGCGGGCCGATATCCTGGCCGCAGAAACCGCGTTCCAACGGTTTGCGCGCGAGATGAAGGAAGGCATCGACTTTTTGCGCGAGCACCGGCCGGTGGTCCTGCTGGGAATCAGTTGGGCGCTGTTTCTGGGCGCGATGCTGACCGGAGTCGTCGTGACTCCACCGCTCAGCGATAAAGTATTCCACGCCGGCGCGGTCGGCTACGGCTGGCTGAACGCGGGCTGGGGCACGGGCGCGTTTCTGAGCGCGCTGTACGCGCCGCAAGTGATCGCGGGGCTGGGCGCGCGGCGGTCGATTGCGATTTCGATGGGGCTGCTGGCGATCTCCATGATCGTAGCGCCACTTTCACCCTGGCTGGCCGTGGCGGTCGCAGTCTACGGCCTGATGGGCTCGGCCCGAGGGGTAAGTGGCGTGGCGATGAATACCAGCATCATGGGACAAGTTCCGCCACACTTCATGGGCCGCGTACAGAATGCGTTTTATTTCGCCGGCACCCTGTTGCAGATCGCCCTGGGCTTTTCGGTGGGCGCGGTGGCGCAGTGGAATCTGGCGGCGGGCTTCTCCATCATCGGCATGGTGTACGCGGCGGCCTTCGCCAGCGCCATGTGGCCGGTGGGGGCGACAACGCCCATGCGCGAAGCTAGCCCAGTGGAATGATTTCAGATTTCTGATTTCAGATTGTTAACTTCAGATTTCAGTTCTCAGTACTCGGTTCTTGGTTCCCTTGAGCGGTTAAGTCTGAAATCGCAAATCTACAATCTGAAATCGCACTTCTTCCCTTCCGCCCCAAGCTGTTATGCTTTCCGGTTCGTCCATCGCCAGGAGAGATGCATGTCATCCAGCCTCGAAGGTCGAGTTGCGGTGGTATTCGGAGTAGCCAACAAACGCTCGATCGCGTGGTCCATCGCGCAAGGATTGCACCAGGCCGGGGCCCGGCTGGCCGTCACCTATCAGAACGAGCGGCTGGAACAAGAGGCCAGGGACCTGATTCTCTCCATGCCGGGCGCGGAGGGGTTCATGTGTGACGTTTCCAATGATGCGGAAATCGAGAAGCTTTTTGGCCAGCTCCGGGAGCGCTACGGCAAACTGCATATCCTGGTGCACAGCGTGGCCTACGCTCCCGCCGAAGAACTGAAAGGCGATTTCGTCAACACCACCCGCGAAGGTTTCCGCATTGCGCATGATGTGAGTGTGTACTCGCTGATTGCCTTGTCCCGCGCCGCCGTGCCCCTGATGGAAGATGGCGGCAGCATCATTGCCATGACTTACTATGGGGCGGAGAAAGTGGTGCCGCACTACAACGTAATGGCAGTGGCCAAGGCCGCGCTCGAATGTACGGTGCGCTATCTGGCCTACGACCTGGGTAAGCGCAAGATCCGGGTCAACGCGATCTCGGCGGGACCGATCAAGACTCTGGCCGCGCGTGGCATCTCCGGCCTGAGCGATATGCTGAAGTCGCACGCCGAGCGCGCTCCCCTGCAGCGCAATGTGGACGTGAACGAGGTAGGCTCGACCGGAGTGTTTCTGGCGTCCGATGCCAGTTCGGGGATCACGGGCGAGGTGGTCTATGTGGACTGCGGCTACAACATCATGGGGTTCTGAGGCCGAGATAAAGTTAAAAGCGCGGCCGCCGGGCCGCGCTCGGTACACAGCGACCGGTTCTCACCTTTTCTCTTTGGACAACCTGTGCAAGACGAACTCCTGTACCAGGCTGCTGAGCATGCGCTCGCCGGTGCTGATCACGAGATTCTCGAAGACCAGTCCGGCGCCGCGATTGGATGGCGGATAGTAGGCGTTCGAGATCGCCGCGGAGGCCAGATCGCCACCCACACTGGAGAAGTTCGGCTGCAGGTGTCCATTGTCTCCCCTGCAGATGAACGGGCTGGAGATGGCGTGGAGAATGCGAGCCTTATTCGTACCCGTTCCCTGATAGAAGTAGCGCGGGTCCTGGCGCAGAAGCGAGGGCAGGATGGCCCCGCCGATCATGATGCCGGTAAGGCCGTCGGCCGCGGCAGCGCCAAAGCGCTCGCCGTAACCCTTCCAACCCTGAACGTAGTCGGGAACGTTGGCTGCCTGATTGATGCCGGCAAGCGCCGCGACCCCGAGGATGGTAACAGGATCGGTGCTGGTCTTGAACGCGAGGTGGAATTTGAGCTTGGTCGTGAGCGGCGCGGCATCGTGATCATAGACGACGTAGAAATTGGGGAAGATGCCAAGAACACGCTGCTGCTCCTCGATCTTGACCTGCTCGATGGCGATTTCTTCGGGGGTATAGACCACAGACACCGTGGTCATTGCTTCCGCGATTTTGAGCTGGCTGCCGGTCACAATCAAGTACTGGCCTGGATTGAGGACAAGGGGGGGCGAGTTCCAGGTGGCAAATCCTGCGGCGCTGGCGCTGACGTTATAAGTTCCAGGGTCGAGATCCTTGAATTCAAAGAATCCGTTGTCGTCCGATACGACCGTGCGGGGATCTTTGAGGGCAGGACCCTGGAGAGCGACGGTTGCGCCTGAAAGGATGTCGTCGTTCACGTCGGTTACGGTTCCGGTAATATGTCCTGGCACAGGCTGGGGTGCGTTGCCGTCCTGTGCCGACAGAGTCGCAGGCATCGTAGCCGCAGCCAGGATCAGCAGCCAAACTCGAAGGGTTCTCACAGCCAAAAGCTCCATGGGCCCGTGGGATATAACTTCATTCTCTCGTGTGACTTACGATGTTTCTCAGCCCTCATCTGCAGGATCGGCAAGCAAGTACGAATGGGACTGGTTAAGAGTTAATTTTGACTCCAAATCTGGTTAATTGAAATGCGCTCACGAGGGGTGCTGGGTACGGTGGTAACACTCAATATTTAGCGGGTGGTGAATCGGACCCTGCGTGCAGTTTCCATTCCCTCTTTCCCTATTCTCTCCAGAGTAATTTCTGCATCCTGATCTTGCTGCAAATGAGGGAACTTTTCCCCCCACTCTACCAATAGGATGCTATTTGGAGCCACAAGGTCGCCAATCCCCAGGGTTTCAAGCTCACGTGGGGTGTCTACTCTATAGAGGTCAATGTGATAGAGGTTGACGCTGGGGCTACGGTATTCGTGAACAAGTGTAAAGGTGGGGCTGGTGACCTCATCGGCGGCAGCGGCGTGGAAGGCTTCGGCGATGCCCTTGACCAGGGTGGTCTTGCCGGCGCCCAGGTCGCCGCGCAACAGCACCAGCTTAGGTGGGGTGAGCATCCCCGCCAGGGAGCGGCCGAGGGCGATGGTCTCCTCGGGCGAATGGGTGACGAATTCCTGGGTGGCCATTGCAAGAGTGGATGCTCGAGAGACCAGTATAGCGATTCCGTTGCCAAGAGAAGCTGGGAAGGGCACGGCGTCCACCCAAATCATTTTTCACAGGCTCCTAAAGGGATTTCGGCGCGGACCACTGGGCAGAGCGGATACCTTGGAAACTACGGTCGTTGACGGAATCCACAGCCATGCGCAGGGCGCGATGGTCGTCATCACCGAGTGCCACGAAACGGAAAGGCTGCAACGCTCCGTCATTGGAAGCGCGGACTGGGCTGAGCATTTCGGCCATGCCGCGCACCGACCCCGATTGGGTCTGAAACGCCACCTCGACAAAATCACCCTGGCTCAGGGACCTGGCCAGGCGCAAGAGCCCACCGGTCACGGAGATCGTCTGAAGCTTGCCTTTGGCCCGTTGGCCATCTTCCAGCATAATCAGGGCGGGGACCGAACCAGCAAGCTGGATACGGGGAGAGCGGCGCTGGGGATGTACTTGGGGAAAGTGAGTCATGGCCATTTGCACTATTTCACGGCCCGGATACGCCCTCCCAGATTACTAAAGGTCGATGCCCGCATTCCCGATTTGGACTTCCGGCCTTTGGGCGGCCAGGCGCACGCGGCGGAAGGCCTCCGGCAGGGCGGTGAGCAGGTCGGTCGCGATCAGCGATTGTTCGCCCATGCTCTCGCGGGCCACGTCGCCGGCCAGACCGTGAAGATGAACCGCGGCGATGACCGCGGCGGCAACTCGATCGGGGTATTGCGCGATGAGACCGGCGACCATGCCGGTCAAAAGGTCCCCCGTGCCTCCGGTCGCCATGCCGGGGTTTCCCGTGGTATTCACCCACACGGTGCGATCGGGTTGCGCAATCAAGGTGCGGTGGCCCTTGAGCACGACGATCAATCCATGTTGCTGCGCGAATGTGCGCGCCACGTTGAGCCGGTCATGCTGCACCGCGGGGACGGTGGAAGCGATGAGCCTCGCCATCTCGCCAGGATGGGGGGTCAGCACGAGAGCGCCGGTCTTTCGCTTCAGTTCGCCGGCATGGCCCTCGAAAGCATTGAGGCCGTCGGCGTCCAAAACCGTGGGCAGCTTGGATTTTTTAAGTATCCCGCGCACGAACTTTGCGGTCTCCGGGTTGCGGGAAACGCCAGGGCCGACGGCAAGCACAGTTTTTCCCTTGACCAGAGTTTCTACGCGGGCCAGCGCGGCCACCGAGATGCTCTGGGCGCGTGTCTCCGGGAGCGGTTCGGTCATGAGCTCAGGATGAAAGCCGGCGACTGAAGCCAGCACTGATTTCGCGGTGGCCACGGTGGACAGGCCGGCGCCCGCGCGCAGCGCTGCCATTCCAGCCATGGCCGCAGCGCCAGATTTGCCCAGGGACCCGCCCAGCACCAGCACATGTCCGAAACTTCCTTTGTTCGCTGCCGGAGGCCGCGGTCCGATCAGGGGCGCTACCTCGCGGGCGGTAATCAGATTGAGCTGCAGCGCCGAGACAACGGCTTCGTCCGGGGAGCCGATGGGGAAGATCAGTACCGGTCCGGTGGTCAGGTTTCCAAAAACATGGGCATGCCGCGGAGCCGTAAACGTCACCACCGCATCAGCCCGTGCGACCGCGCCGACCTGATCGCCCATCACATCTGCGTCCGCCCCGGACGGAATATCCACGGCGACGATGGGGATAGAAGTCGCATTCAGGGCGTGGATGGCTTCCGCGTAGAGCCCGCTTACCGGAGGGCGGAAACCGGTGCCGAGGATGGCATCGACCAGAACATCGGCGTCGAATACGGCGCGGGCCGGTTCGGCATGCAAATCCTGTGATGAAGTCACAATAGCGGGCGCCACGGGAAGCCGCGTGAACATCTCAGTGGCATCGCCGCGCAGTTCAGCGCGCTCGGCCAGCAGGAGCACGCGAACTTCTTTTCCGGCTTCGCGCAGTTTGCGGGCGGCCACAAAGCCGTCGCCGCCGTTATTTCCTTTTCCGCAAATTACGCCGATGCGTTTAGCGGATGGATAGTGCGACGCGACGAACTCCGCCACCGCCGTGCCCGCGTTCTCCATGAGAGTAAGAGAAGGAACACCGAAGCGCTGGCTGGTGACGCGGTCAATCTCGCGCATTTCGGCAGCAGTGACGATTTTCATGGTGGCCGCTGGTCGTTGATTCTTGGTCGTTGGCCGTTGGTCTGCAGTCGCGCAACCTAACGACTATCGAGCAACGACTATAAAACAAAAAGGCCCTCCGCGCTTTGCGGAAGGCCCGTAAGAATAATTTCGCCCTACTATTTTCCCGCGTTCTCCGGCAGGGCTTGCACCTTGCTGTGCTTCCTGCCGTAGAGGAAATAGAACACCAGGCCGATCGCCATCCACACGATCAACCGCACCCAATTCGTCCAGCCGAGGCCATAGATCATGGCGCCGCAGATCAAGACGCCTGCCGTCGAAACGAATGGAACCGCCGGCACTCTGAAGGCGCGCGGCAGATCGGGGCGCTTGCGCCGCAGGATCCAGACTGCGATACATACCAGAACGAAGGCAAACAGCGTCCCGATACTGGTCATCTCGCCAACAATGTCCTCGGGAAGAAGCGCCGCGAATAGTCCCGTGAATACAAAAAAGAGCATGTTCGACTTATAGGGCGTGCGAAAACGGGGATGGATGTCGGAAAAGACCTTTGGAACCAGGCCGTCGTTGCTCATCGAATAGAAGACTCGCGACTGGCCGAGCAGCATGACCAGGATCACCGATGAGAATCCAGCCAAAATCGCGACCGTGACCGATTTCGAGAGCCACTCGTAGCCATGCATGTACTTGGTGATGGCAAAGGCCACCGAGGCTTCGCGGCCGGTGGAGCGGAAATCCTGAACCGTGGCTACACCGCTCAGGACGTATGCGAAAAGCACGTAGAGGACAGTGCAGATCACCAGCGAACCCAGGATGCCGATCGGCATGTCTCGCTTCGGGTTTTTCGCTTCCTGAGCTGCGGTAGAAACCGCGTCAAAACCGATATACGCGAAGAATACGACTCCCGCCGCTCCGAGAATGCCCAGGATGCCGCCGTAGTGGTGGGTGATCCCTTGAGGAGTCACGTAACTCGTTGGAGCAGGAATGAACGGCGTGTGATTCGCAGGATTTATGAAGCCCCAACCGATGGCAATCACCAGAAGCACGATGGTCACTTTCAGGACCACAATGAAACCGTTGACCATGGCAGATTCTTTCGTCCCTTTTATGAGCAGGGCGGACAGGAGGAACAGGATGAAAATCGCGGGAAGGTTGATGATTCCGTGCATCCCTTCCATGCGCTCCAGAGGGGAGTGACTCCATTGATATGGAATCCGCAGGCCGAACCAATCGAGCACGCGGTTGAAATATTCACTCCAGGCGATGGAGACCGTGGCCGCGCCAACCGCGTACTCCAACACCAGGTCCCAACCGATTATCCAGGCGACCAACTCACCCATGGTGCAGTAGGAATAGGTATAGGCGCTGCCCGCCACCGGGATCATGGAAGCGAATTCGGCGTAGCAAAGTCCGGCAAAGGCGCAACCCACGCCGGCAACAATAAATGCGAGCGTCACCGACGGCCCGGCACGATCGGCGATGGCTGCGGCTGTCCGAACGAACAGACCGGCGCCGATGATCGCGCCGATGCCGAGCATGATGAGATTGACCGGACCGAGCGTGCGTTTCAGGCTATGCTCGGTTGTCTCCTGCGCCTCGTGCATCAGAGTATGCATGGGCTTGGTCGCCACCAAATTGGCCATGAAGACGCTCTCCTTGATTACGGAACCGACTGCACTGGGGCAGATGCTTTCCGCCGCGAATTCCACGCATAATAGACCGGAATCCCCAGCAGCACGATGATCAGTCCCGGCCACGTGTACTGCGGTTTGTAGCGTAATAGTACGACATCGATAAATAGCGCCATCACAATATAAATTGCCGGAAGTACAGGGTAACCAATGGCCCGGTAGGGGCGTTCCGCGAGGGGGCGGGTGCGGCGCAGGACGAAGAGTCCAAAGATGGTGAGGATGTAGAAGACCAGCACGGCAAAAATGATGTAGTCGAGAAGCTGGCCATAGCTTCCGGAGACACAAAGAATACAGGTCCAGACCATTTGCACCATGAGCGAGATGGCCGGGGTTTTATACTCAGGATGCAGCCTGGCTACGCTCTTGAAGAACAGTCCATCTTTTGCCATCGCGTAGTAGACCCGCGAGCCGGCCAGAATCAGGCCGTTGCAGCAACCGAAGGTGGATAGCATGATGGCGACGGCCATCAGTGTTCCTCCGATCGGACCCAGCATCTGGGACATGACCGCTGTGCCCACACGGTCTTCGGTGGCGAATTTGATTCCGCGCTCGAGGATGGTAGTGCCGGCCGGACTGCCATCGAGCGGCAGGATGTTCAGGTAGATCACGTTGCAGGCAACGTACAGCGCAATGACCACACCCGTGCCCAGGGCCAGCGACAGCGGCAGATTGCGGCTGGGATTCTTTACTTCCCCGGCGGTGAAGGTCACGTTGTTCCAGGCGTCGGCGGAAAACAGCGAGCCCACCTGGGCGACGGCCAGGATGGTCAACGTGCCCACCAGCACGGTGGGACCTCCCACTCCCACCTGAACCGCGTGTTGCGCGCTTAACGCAGCGTTATGCCAGAAGTTTCCCTGAAAATTTGCCGCCAGCGCCTGCGCATTGCGCCCGACGAACAGCCCCAGCAGGACCAGGCCCAGCAGCGCGGAAACCTTGGCGAAGGTGAAGACGTTCTGAATCAGCGCTCCGGTTTTCAGGCCGAAGATGTTAATCACAGATAACGCGACCACCACCAAAATCGCGACCAGGTTCTGGGTGTTCAGCCCAGTCTCCATATTTCCCAGAACCATGGGGCCAATGTGGATGGGCGGCACCTTCCAGAAGTGCACAATCCAGTTCGAGGAAGAGATGGCAGGGAAGAAAATACCGAGAAACTTGCCGAAGGCCACGCCGACCGCGGCAATGGTGCCGGTTTGGATCACCAGGAAGAGGGTCCAGCCGTAGAGAAATCCCCAAAGCGGCCCCAGTGCTTCGCGGAGGTAGACGTATTGTCCGCCGGCGCGGGGCATCATGGCGGCCAGTTCGCCGTAGCAAAGGGCGCCGACGATGGTGAGGAATCCAGTCACCAGCCAGGCGCCGATCAGCAGTGCGGGCGAGTCCACTTCACGGGCAATCTCAGCCGAAACAATAAAGATGCCGGAGCCGATCATGGAACCCATGACCAGCATGGTGGCGCTGGTTAGTCCCAGCCCCTGGATCAGTTCCTTGTCTTGACGGGAATCGACGTCCCAGTCCGTGGCGGGCGGTTTGGTTTCGGTGCTCAGAAATCCTCCCGGGTCTTCCCTTCCAACAAAAGCAGATTCCTCGCGGGCTGAAGCCCGCTCGGAATGACAAGCGGTTTAGACGTCAAGACTTTACCCCAATATGCGCAAAAATTCCTCTGCTGATTTGCGGGGCTCCCGTATCAAGTCGGATATCACCGCCACGCCGTCGGCCCCGGCCTCGATGACCGAGCGGCAGTTGGCGCGGGTGATGCCGCCGATTGCAACCAGCGGCTTGCGGGTGAGGGTTCTGGCTTCGCGAACCCCGGCAAGGCCAATCACGGGATCGGGGTTCGCCTTGCTGGCGGTCGAGAAGACTGGGCCGATGGCAAGGTAGTTGGCGGTGGACTGGCAGGCGGCGGCGAGTTGAGCGGGATTGTGAGTCGAAACCCCGAGCCAGAGGCTTTCGCCAATCACGGTCCGGACGGCCTGTGGGGAAAGATCGTCCTGACCGACATGGACGCCGTCGAATCCGGCGGCCACGCACAGGTCGGCGCGATCGTTCATGATGAGTCTGGCCGAATCTCCGAGGCGGCGCTTCAGTTCGAGAGCTTGATCGAGCATTTGGCGGGCGTCGCCGGACTTGTTGCGGTATTGCAGCAAGGTGACGCCGGCGGCGGCGAGATCGGTGGCGGATCGGCAGAGGGTCTGTGTATCCGGGAAGCAGGAGCTGTCGAGGATGGCGTAGAAGCGGGGGATCATCGAATGCATGCGGGGGCGTGCGGTAACTATTCTTTCGCCCTTTCAGGGCTGCGTCATTTCCGCTGGTTCACCCAGGGCTTTCGCCCTGGGCTACATTCTTCGGCCACTTCGGGGCTAGTCGCTCTCATCCTTGGGCCACTTCGTCTTACATGGCTTCGTTCAGGCCTATGTCGTCGTCGTTGCTTTCGGCTCGTGCATCGGCCTCGGGCGCGGGTGGCGGCGCTTTTGGCGGCTCGGTTTTGGCGTGCTTGGCCAGGAACCGCTCAATGAATGTCGTATCGGCGCGACCGGCCCGGAAATCCGGATCGGCGAGAATTTTGCGGTGCAACGGGATAGTGGTGAAGATGCCTTCCACGATGAACATCTCGAGCGCGCGCCCCATGCGAGAAATGGCCTCGTTGCGGTCTTTACCCCGCACGATCAGCTTGGCGATCAGCGAATCGTAATACGGAGGGATGACGCCTTCGGCATAGGCCGCGGTGTCAATGCGAACTCCGGTGCCGCCTGGGGGATTGAAAGTGGTGATCTTGCCGGCCGAGGGAGTGAACTTCTCCGGATGCTCGGCATTGATGCGGCATTCGATGGCATGTCCGCGATGCACGATGGGGCCGTGCAGCACATCCTCCAGGCGCTCGCCGGCCGCCAGAAGAATCTGGCTCTTGACCAGGTCTACGTCAGTGACCATTTCGGTCACCGGATGCTCCACCTGGATGCGCGTGTTCATCTCGATGAAGTGCAGCCGCCGGTCTTCGTCCATGAGGAACTCGATGGTGCCAGCGTTGACGTAGCCGATATCGGAAAGCGACTTGCAGAGGACCTGGCCGACCTTTTCGCGCATTTCCGGAGTCATCTGGGGGGAAGGCGATTCTTCGAGCAGTTTCTGGTGGCGGCGCTGGATGGAACACTCGCGTTCCCCCAGGCTGACCACATCGCCGTATTGATCGGCGAGAATCTGGAACTCGATGTGGCGCGGGCGCTCCACGAATTTTTCCATGTAGAGATCGCCATTGCCGAAAGACGCGGCCGCCTCGGATGAGGCTGCCTTGAACAGCGCGGGCAGTTCTTCTTCGCCGCGCACGATGCGCATACCGCGCCCGCCGCCGCCTGCCGAAGCTTTGATGATGACGGGAAATCCCACCTGCCGGGCCCATTCCAGAGCTTCGCCGTCGCTGGCCAGAATGCCTTCGGAGCCGGGAAGAATGGGCACGCCGGCCTTTTTCATGGCCGCGCGGGCTTTCTCTTTTTCGCCCATCAGGCGGGTGATTTCGGGGGGAGGGCCGATGAACTTGATATTGCAGGTCTCGGCGACCTCGGCGAAGTTGGCGTTTTCCGCCAGCAGGCCGTAGCCGGGATGGATGGCATCCACATTGGCGATTTCGGCCGCGCTGATCACGGTAGGGATGTTGAGATAGCTCTGCGCCAGTTGCGGCGGGCCAATGCAGATCGCTTCGTCGGCGAAGCGCACGTGCAGCGAATTGCGATCGGCCTCGCTATAGATGGCGACGGTGCGGATGCCCAGTTCCTTGCAGGCACAGATCACCCGCAGGGCGATTTCTCCGCGATTGGCGATGAGGATCTTCTTGAACATTCGCTAGATCAGATCGGCTGAGAACACGTGGGGGCAGCCTACTTCCGCGGCCTTATCGCGAACAACTCCTGGCCGTACTCGATTGGGGCGCCGTTGGCGACCAGCTTTTTCACAACCTCCCCGGCTACGTCGGATTCGATTTCGTTCATTAGTTTCATGGCTTCAACGATGCATAGAATCTGGCCTGCGGTCACAACGTCTCCGGGTTTCACGAAAGGCGGGGATCCGGGCGAAGGCGATTCATAGAATGTGCCCACGATGGGCGAACGGACCAGGTGCAGTCCCTCTTCCGGGGTGGGAGGCGGCGGGACCATAGCAGCGGATGGAGGCTTGGCCGGGGGCGCAGCGACGGGTTCGGATGAAGAGGCAGATCCGGAGTGCACCGTGACCACCGGAGCAGGCTCGCCCGCCCGCTTGATGCGCACCTTGACATCACCGCGCTCCAACTCAAACTCAGCGATGTCCTTCTCGATCACGAACTCTATGAGTTCTTTTAGCTCTTTCTGATTCATCTTAAATGTCAGGCGGTGGGACCGACTTCGGACCTCTGCTGCGCCCGCCGGGAAGGCACAATAAACTGCCGGACACCACCTCGTCGGTGTCCGGCGACAAAAGCGGTCTTCAAATCGCGATCAGTTCCTTGCGGGTAGGCGTCAAGACTTCGCACCCTCGTTCCGTGACTATGACCATGTCTTCGATCCGCACTCCCCATTTTCCGGGAAGATACACACCGGGTTCGATGGTGATGACCATGCCCGGCCGCAGGATCGGGGTCTGACCCGCAGCCACGCGCGGGGCTTCATGAATTTCCAAGCCTACGCCATGACCGGTCGAGTGGCTGAAATATTTTGCTAAATCATTATCTTGCAACAACTTACGAGCAGCATGATCGACTTCGCTCACGGCCACTCCAGGCTTAACGGCAGCGATCGCCGCTTCCTGCCCTCGGAGTACCGCGTGGTAGGCCCTGCTGGCCTCCGCGGACGGGCGACCCACGTGTACAGTGCGGGTCCGGTCGGAACAATAACCAGCGAGTATAACACCGAAGTCGCAGACCACGAATCCCTGAGCAATGACTGCAGCCGAGGCTCGAGCGTGAGGCAGCGCGGAACGCTCCCCGGCAGCGATGATGGTGGGAAAGGACATGGCCTGGGCCCCGGCGCGGCGGGCGGTGTATTCCATCTCGGCGGCCACGTCGGCCTCGGTCACACCGGGCCGGATAACCTCCAAAGCGCGATCGAACAGGCTGGCTCCCAAGGTGACGGCGTCGCGGATGCGCCGGATTTCGCCGGCCTCCTTCACCATGCGCAACTCCTCGACGAGGCCGTTGGTTTCGCGAAGGCGGAAGCCGGCGGGCAGAATGCGAGCGAGCCGGGTGCGTTCGGACACGGTCAGGTGTTCGGCTTCAATGCCCACTCTCACCGGTGACCCGCGGCGTCCACTCCGGGAGTGCGCAGCCAACCATTCAGCGGCTGCCAGCAACGTCGGCTTGCGGGCGATCACGACTCGCGCACCCTGGACTTCGGCCCGCGCCTGCGTGGTGTAGCGCCCATCGGTGAAGAACACGGCTTTCGAGTCGGTGAACACCAGGACGCCGGCGCTGCCGCTAAATCCGCAGAGATAGAGAATGTTGGGAAGATGGGTGACCAGCAGCGCGTCGAGGCGATAGGCGGCGGAAAGAGAATCCTGCAGACGCTGTTGACGGCCTCTGTGGTCCATCCCAGGAGTTTAGCAAGTGGGCGATATGGAGGTCATGGCGAAATAGCCTTGAAAAATCGCCATCTCACTCATTGGTATTCGCGGAGCTAAACTGTGGCCACAGTCATCGAATCCTGGCAGGAGGATAACAAGAGATGTATCACGTGCGCCAAGAGAACCTGCCTTTTGTCGGTAGTTCGCATGAGTTTATCGGAGCTGAGCGGGGCAACACCGGTGTTTCGGTATTCCTGTTCCATGGGAAGCCCGGATCGGGGCCGGGGCCGCACCGGCATCCTTATGACGAGATCCAGTTCATCCGCGAAGGTCGGGGTGTGTGGACAGTAAGCGGCAAGACCTTCGAGGGCAGTGCGGGAGACATCTTTGTCATCAAGGCCGGCGAGATCCACAGCTTCAAGGCGGTGGGTGATTCATCACTGATACAACTCGACGTTCACCTCAGTCCGCGCTTCATTCAAGAGAACCTTTAGCAGTGGCCTGCCCAAGTGACTGATCCTCCTGGGGCTGGATATTGCATTTGCTTCTCTACCTGCTAGTCTGCTGGCTGTCGTGTTTCGGACATCGAATCACTAACTTCGATCTGATCGATCCATTTCGTGGGTTCCCCGGGCGATGGTCTGGATGGAGGAGGGAATGATGGGAGGAGTGAGCGCTATCCGCTCGCCTCTGGTATCAAGCGGAGCCAGCTTGAAGGGTCGGGCGCGCGGTGCGCTGATTTGCGCTCTATTTGGCAGTGCGTGGATGTTTTGGACCGCAGCGTTCGTGCAAACTGCAAGGAATACTTCGTTGGCCTTGGTCGCCGTGACGGCCGTCGTTATCGGTGCGTGGGCGGTGTCACGAGTTCGAGTAGGTCGGCGTTATGAGGATTCCGCGGCCGACCGAGAGCGCTGGGCATCGATCGCTCCTCTGTTTTGGATCGACACGGCTGCGGAGTGGGTGTTGGGGGCCGGCGCGGTGATCGCACTGGCTCACTTCCGGCGTTACTCGCTAATCCCTCAGTTCCTCGGAGTCATCATCGGACTGCATTTTCTTCCTCTTGCCAGGCTATTAAGAGCACCTCGTTATTACATTATGGGGACGGCTATCGTCGCATGCGTGCTCGCTTCGCTTCTTGTTCCCGAGGGTAGCATTCGCAATGTCATAGCATGCGCGGGAATTGGTCTCCCGATGTGGGTCACAGCCGTGGTGATCTTGTCCCAGGATTGAGGCCATACTGTCCGAAAGCCCCCGACGGATCCGTTTAAGGTTGCGGTTGATCGCGGTAGGGACATCAGTTGCCTGATGCCCCCCGCACAGACCCGGACGGGCGCTCATTAGCGCATCCGGTTCTTATCTCGGATGAATGACGGCCAAGGGTACAGCTTGTCCGCACACTCGCCCACCCGTGGGACACGCGCAGTCCCGCTCTATGTCGGGTACGTGTCGAGTAGGAGAGTGTTCTCCTTGATCCGCAGCCTTCCCTCCTCACTCTCCGCCGACGATGTTCCGTCTTTGTTCGAATGATTCATCGGTACTATGCCGTGGTGTGACTCCTCGGAGACGGACACGCGGGCCGTGTGGCCTGAGCCTTCTCCCGCCGGCCTGCGGCTGACGTTCTCCGCAGGCATCTCCGAGGTCTCCCGGTTCTCGTGCATGAAGTTTCTAGGCGTGCCTGGGGTCTTCGACTACGCCGGACTGAGCAGGGACTCGCAATATCGCCCCTGTTCATGTTGCCTTCCGCGCATGTTAACCGCGTCGGCGTCCGGGTTGTATGTTTTCGCAGCTCAATAGCCCACCCCGCCTATACCCCTGTCTACGCTTCACTGTGTCCCTCACGGTAGCAGCGCAAGACTCGGGGCCGAGCGGATCGCTAGTCCTTTCCCGTAAGAATTTCGCATTCTCTGCTTCATGCCGGTTTAGCCCGGCGCACTAACATCCCCATTTCACTAGTAATCCGGTTGTGAGTTATGCATGGGCCCGGGGGCCCACCCATTGACATGAAAAGCGGTGCAGGGTTGGCCGTGTAACGGAGAGCGCAAGGCGAGGACCTAGGCCGAGCATGCGCCAGCGCAGTCAAGACCGGAGGAGTTCCGCGCGCTTATCGCATTAATCTCTTGAGGGCGGTACCGGCTTCGGCGACTTGCGGCAACCGCGTGTGGGAACGCTCGAAGTGCGAGAGGAAGGATTGGTACTCGTCAATCGCTTGCTGGCTCTTCCCAGTGGCCTCATAGAGTTGCCCCAGGTAGTAGTGAGCAAGCAGCGAATATAGCGGTATGCGGGTACGCATGCTCCCAAA
>DASZHW010000059.1:0-67366 GCA_035937515.1 Terriglobales bacterium
TCCCCGGTGAACCGGCTGGTCAGATATGGATTACTTTTCCAGGACGTGAGGTTGGCCCCGGGTACGGGGCGGTCGCCGCTGGTGGCGAATCCGCGATGGGGCAAGGCATAGGCGAGGATGTAGCGAGTCGGCTGTTTCAACTCGGTGCTGCCGATGAAGTATCCGCTGCGATGCGCGGCATCGCTCCAGCTTCCGTTTTCCGTCCAGTGCCAGGCCGCCATGCGCAGCTCGGTGTTATTGCGGTAGGTGATCGGTCCCCAGCCCGCGGAAAGAGATTCCTGAATGATGTGAGGCGTATACACCCGGTCGATGTCCATGCGCGACAGGACATCGACTGAGCTTCCCAGAGCGCTGTCGGGATCAAACGAATTGATGACATGGCTCGGGGTCGCGTCGACGTGGACGATCGCGGCCGTCCCGGTCGCGGTTTGCGCCAGCATCGTCGGGTTCTGGGTCATCATCACCGCGGCGATCACGGTCATGGCGCCGATCAGCAGCCTGCACCTCAGCAGCCGCTTTAATAAGCAGAATTCAAACTTATGCATCTTTGAAGTTGGCATAGGAGTCCGTCTGTCCCCGCGTTTGATGGCGGGAATCATAGCATCCGGCCTTGACTTCAAATTCGTCGGAACCAGGAGGCGGTCGTGGGGCGGACCCGAACTGGATCCGCCCTCCGGTGTCGATTGGTTAGAAGTGGAACCCCAGTTCCGCCGTGAGCGCCCGCGGCGTGACGTAGTGAGTCCCGCTGAAAGTTGACAGGAAGTTGTAGAGCGCAACTTTGTTGGTCACATTGATGGCGGTGACCTGCAAGCTCCATTTGTAGCGCTCCCCGTGGAACAGGTTGTCATCGCCCACTGAGATGTCAAAGAGATTGCGAGGAGCAATGCGCTGCGGATTCTTGTCGTCGTTCTGAGTCCCGGTCGCAGGAATGGTTACCAGGGTCGAGCCATATTGCGAGGCAGGGCAAAGGCCGGTGGGTGAGATCGGAGTACCCAGAAGATTTGCGCCACTCGGAGGGGCTGCGTGCACCGCGCCGCAGAATAGTCCCGCCTGGAACTGCTGATCCGGGCTCAAGCCGGAAACATCCACCTGGGTCAAGTCCGAACTTCCGCAAGTGTCGGTTAACGCCACGCACGGAACTGCTCCCGCCACCAGCCCGCTGTCGTAGCGCCAGTTGAACCCCAGCCAGGGTCCGCGCGCCCAGGGCTGATATTGCACGTGCGTGGTCTGGTTGAATTTCTCGTCGTGATCAATGCGGAATGGAGAGATTCCACTATTGCCGGCTCCCGGGGGAACCGCGCCCGCACCGCCAAGCTGCGGGTTGAAGAAGCGCGCGGCCACACTGGAGAAGACGAAAAGCGCCGAGAAACCATGGTAGTTGGGCACGCTCACGCGCCCGGCAAATCCGGGGATTTTGGAGTTGTGCCATTCGATCGGGAAGGTAATCGGCGTGCTCCCCAGCACGCTGAAGTCGTAGGCGTTGTGAGTGTACTTCCAGATGTACTCGCCCGAGAAGACCAGATACTTGCCCAGGGCCTGCTGCAGGCCGGCGTGAAATTCATTGCGCCAGCCGGGACTGAATGGGGTTGCGCCCGGCGCCGAACAGGCAAGCAGCGGATTCAAGACCGGATCCGCACATCCGATGCTGGAGAGCACCAGATTCTCATTGAACGGAGTCTCCAGAACTCGAGCATAAGAAAGCCGGAGAACCGTGCTGGTCTTCTTGATGTTGTAGGCGAGACCCACGCGAGGCTCGGCTTCCCGATGAGTGGTCAGAGCATTGTAAAGATCGCCGCGCAGGCCGAGGTTCACTGCCCAGTTTCCTTTCGTGATCGAGTCCTGCACGTAAAGGGCGAGCTCCTTGACGTCGGTATGGCCGTGAAACGGAAATAGCCCTCCTCCGCGGGTCAGGTCAAAGGGAAGAAGAAGGCTGTTGAAGTCCGGATTCACGCTGCCCCCGGGATTCTGAGCGCCGCCGCACTGTCCGGGATCAGTCACTGTCGGACTGGTATTGGGACTTCCGTCGGCATTGAAACATACGAAGTTGAAGGTTGGATCCACGATGCCTAACTGGTTGTTCTCGTCCAGGAAGGTCTGCTGATAAGTAACTCCCGCCTTGATGTTGTGGATGCCTTTCACGTAGGCGAGATTCGAACGAATGCCGGCGTTGGTCAGCGTCCGGTTCTGAGCCACGGTCTGCGCCTGAAGATCGGGGGCAAGATCGGCAAAGGGATTGGGGCTGGGGTAGTAGTTGTATTGGTCCCGCCGGATGAAGGCCCCGAGAGTCAAGACGGTATTAGTATTGACCGCCCGGGTCCACGAAGGCGCGATATTAAAGGTCTTGATCTGCGAACGCTGATCGGCCGGACCCACCACATTGCCATTCGGATCGAGGCCGCCATTGTCTACTGTCAGCCCCTTCCAGGCCGTCGCTTCCTGGGTGTCGAAGGAATTAGGCGTCTGGAACCAGGAGCGGGTGAATCCCAAGTTTAAGTGAATCGAGTCGGCGTCGGAGAGTTGAAAATCCACGCGATCGAATGCATTTTCCTGATTGCCCCGGTCGTGGAAGACAGTGAACTCCGGCGGATCGAGAAAGCGGCCGCTGTTCAACCCATTCACGGAGATGAAGTTGCCCCACTTCGGGCCGCCGTAGCCAAAGTTCAATCCCACATTGGCGGTGCCGAAACTGCCGTAGGACGCCGTAACCGAGCCGTGGGGCGTAGTCAGTCCCTGGCCCGAGCGCGTCGTTACGTTGATCACCACGCTGGTCTTGTCGCCAAACTCGGCGGGCGGCGCGCCCGCGATGACTTCCATGGATTCAATCGAATCCAGGGGAATCTGGTTGGAAAAAACCTTGCTCTGCTGGTCGGTCATGGGCTGTCCATCCACCGAGAATGAGTTCTCGGCGTGATCCCCCAAGCCGTGAAAAAGACCGTTGGAGTCAGCGGCAATTCCCGGCGAAGCCAGCGTCACCAGCGAACTCACTGCGGATGACCTGCTTTCCAAAGGCAATTTATCGAACAGTTCCTTCGACACGTCGGTGTGAAACGTGGGATCGTTCTCCAGCAGATCTTCTCCCGCGGCTTCCACCGTCACCGATTCGGACGAACCTTGTATCTGCAAGGTGATACTCAGGGTTACCGGGACGACGGATCGGACATCAACGTCCTGGGAGTAGGAAGCAAAACCCTGGCCCGCGACACTGAGGTGATAGGGATTAAAAGGAACATTGGGGATAGTGAACTTTCCCGCGCTGTCCGTGCTCGCGCTTCGCTCAAAATGGCTGACCGGGTTCTTCAGTTCTACATTCGCATTCGCAACCACAGCGCCGGTCGGGTCCACCACGGTGCCGGTAACCGAGGTCGAGCTTCCTCCGGACTGCGCGCTCACGCCCGGAATCAAAACCAGAGAAAGGACGATGACGAAGGCCGCAGCCAGCGGCTTTCTGCAAGAAGCCAGCATAATTCCTCCCAACATTTTTCAGGAAAGCGAAAACACCGTGCACGCCGGTGTAGTCAGCGTGCGAGGACCATGGCAATGGATGTTTAGGCTTGGGGAGGTGGGCGAACGCTGAGGGCGAACGCGATCAGACGCTGCTGGACAGGAACCGGCACCGGCCGGAACGTGGCGAAGCGAACGAAAGACGCCGTGGAAAGGTTGGAAGTGGTCTTCGGGGTAGCCGAGTGCGCGGTGACGCAGACAGTGCATTTCAGCGCATCAGTTGCGCTCGAATGATGATGCGCGACAAATGCCCCCGCCGACAACAACGTCAGCAATAAGCACAGACACGCTATTCCTTTCGAGAGTGACCGCATAAAGAGTGCCGATGAACTGATCTCTAAAATCTACACCGAAGTGGAACCGCGTGCAACGGAAGTATCGGATCGTTTAACTCTCAGTCGCCTCCAAGGAACAAGCACTCCTGTAACTACCAACCCGAATCCGGGATGACTCACAGCCTTCCCGTGTCTTGTGTACAGGTTAGGGCCGCTTGATCCGGATCGTGCCACTGAGGGAACGAACCAGGAATCGGGATCCAAGCACCGCGCCGGGTTTTAACAACAGACTATTGCCCACTCGCGGAGCGGCGCTGACGGTTGGAAATGCCTCATCGGACTGCCCCTTAACGGTTCGAGTTCGAATCTCGACCGCGGCCGTGGCTGGAATCGAAACATCGAGGTCCCCCGAACGGCTGCTGAGCAGGTACTCTCCGCTGGCGCCGGGGTCGCCTTCATAGGTAATCCTGCCGCCTCCCGCATTTACCTCGACCGACGGCCCGGTCACGTTGTGGAGATGGATGGTCCCGTTTACCGAACGAACGTCCAGGTGGCTATTCCGAATGTCGGTAAGCGTGATCGGCCCGCTGAGAGTTCTAATGTGCAAGTGGGCGTCATTGATGTCGGTCGCTTCAACCAGCGCGGTCGCGCCTTCCAGGATGATGTCGCCGCGCAACCCCTGGGCACGAAGAGTTCCGTCCGACGACCGCAGGCAGACTACCGCGTCGGCCGGCACCAGCACGGTATAGTCGGCCTGGTCGCTTCCTGGGCGGCTCGAAACCGCCCGCAACTCGAGGCGCGTCCCGTGCTGCTCGTTCACGAAGCCCACGGCATCGGAATGCGACACCGTCTGAACCACAACTTCCCTGTTCTTGGAGGGCTTTACCGTGATGGGACCGTAATAGTTGGTAATCGAGACGACCGCCCCAGGTCCGACCGTGTAGTTGACTTCTTTCCTTTCCTCGGCTGCAACCGTCAGTCCGGAAAGGAAGATGGCAACCGCAAGTCCAACTCGGGCCTCTGGATTCATTCGGATACTCATATCAGACTCCGCCCCTAAAGCACGGATCGCTCCGGGTCTGCCCATGTGCCGGCCGCAAACCGACCATCGTCTAAGACGGCGTACAGCGCTTCGACGCCACAAGAATCCGTTCCGCCGACGGTGGGTTACGGTTGAGTTAGATGCGTCGCGACGCGTGCCAAGAGGCCCGGCCTGGCCGCAAATCCCGAGGCTTATTGCGCAATCCGGAAACTCCGCGCGGCAGCAGTTTCATGGAATTGAGAATGAACGCCAAGGCGCTCTAAAGAGCTATAATGACTCAACCAGCGGTTCCTCCGGGAGATTCCCAGGTGCGGAAAGGAGCCGTCGCTAAGAGCGCATCCGCTCATTCCTGAAACAGCGGCAGAAGACGATCGAAACAACCTTCCGCACAGCAAGCAGTCCGCGTCATTCCGTGGGTTCGTGACCATGATTCTGGCAGGCGATATTGGGGGCACCAAATGCAACCTCGCGATCTTCCGCGAGGCGGACGCAGACAGCCTGCAGCCCATTTTCGAGCGCCGCTACTCCACCCGCGATTTCTCCCGGTTCGAAGACGTGATCGAACAGTTCCGCCGGCAAGCGGCGGAGGCGGGCGTGAGTCCGGCCGGCGAGCGCATCCGCGGCGCTGGCTTCGGTGTGGCCGGCGCCGTCGTCGAAGGCCGCCTTCACGCCAATAATCTGCCCTGGGCTTTGAATCTGCCCGAACTCGCGCGCCGGCTCGAAGTGAGCCCGGAAAATATTGTTCTGCTCAACGACGTGGTTGCCACCGCCTGGGGCCTGGATCGGCTGCCGGCAGAAGATCTGGCCCCGCTGAACCAGGGAGTGCTGCAACCGAACGCGACCCGCGCCCTGATGGCGGTTGGCACCGGCCTGGGTGAAGCCCTCCTGGTCTGGGACGGCCGGCAGTACCGTGTGTTTCCCTCCGAAGGCGGCCTGGCGGATTTTGCGCCGCGCACCGAACGCGAGATCCAGCTTTTGATTCACCTGAAGAAGCGCCTGCCCAATGTTTGCTGTGAGGATGTACTTTCCGGGCGAGGCATTCGAGCCATCCACGAATTTCTGGACCCCAATGTTCGTCACCCCTCATTCGACGGATCGGGCGCCGACCCGGCACGCGAGATCACCGAGCAGGCATCGGCGCAGACTTGCCCGGTGTGCGTCACTACACTGGATTTATGGACCGAGGCCTATGGCTCGGCGGCCGGAAATCTGGCCTTGCAGGCCCTGGCTCTGGGCGGTGTTTATGTGGCGGGCGGAATTGCCCCCAAAATTCTGGCCAAGCTGAAGGACGGCACGTTCTTTCGCGCCTTCTGCGATAAGACTAAACTCTCGCCCGTGCTGGCGCGCATCCCCATCTACGTCGTTCTCAACGAGAACGCCCCCGTCTGGGGAGCTGCTTACCGCGCCCTGGCGGCGGCCCACTCCAGTCCGATGCCGCAGCCGCAACGCAAAGCCGGCTAGCGCGGTTGAACATTTCTTCCACTGCTTCCGTACCTGAGTGTCAACCTGGGCGCATGGTCGCCGGTTATATACTTGCGGTGGAGAATTCATGAGCGAAAACGGCCAAAACGGAAACGGGACTCCCGCCTACAAGAGAATCCGCAGCGTCATCTGGAAACGTATAGAGACGGGGGAACTGAAGCCCGGGGATGTGGTCGATTCGGAAAGAGAACTGGCCCGGATCCACCAGGTGAGCCTGATGACGGCCCGTCATGCGTTGACTTCGCTGGAGCGGGAAGGCGTAGTGGAACGGCGGCGCGGTTCGGGAACGTTCGTGGCCCCACCCAAAATTCATTTCAACAAGTTGATGAGCTACACCGAACAAATGGCGAGCCGGGGGCTGGTGGCAGGTTCACAATTGTTGTGCCACAAGATCATCGACTATGAGGCGGAGATTGCGGCGCGTTTAGCGGTTCCGCCCAACGGCCAACTGGTAAAAATCGAACGGTTGCGGCATGCCGCGAACGAACCATTTGCCCTGGAGGCGTGCTACCTGTCGGAAGAAGAGTTTGGCGGCTTGATTTCGGCGCCGCTGGGCCGGGGTTCACTGTTTTCCATCCTGGAACACGATTACGGAGTCGAGCTGGCGCACGCGGACGAAGAGGTAGACGCGACCGCGGCCGACCTGCGCACGGCGGAACTTCTGGGGCTGACCCGGGGCGCCCCGCTGCTGCGGATTCGCCAGGTAATCTATTCCACCAAAGGCAAGGCCACCATCTACGTGCTGGGCTTCTATCGCTCCGACCGGCATACCTTGTTCATCCGCAGATTCCGCTAGCCAGGTCCCACTCATCTGTACACATGGAAATATAATATTTTCAATCGATTAGCCGGAGGGGAGATCTACAGCTCGCACCGGGCAACCATCGAGGCAGTGGTAGCAACTAAATGATTAGTTGACCTCCGGCGGGTCGTCTGCGTCTAATAGTTATTCGGAGAATGGTGCTTGCCGCCAAGAAAATCAGAAACGCTTACCGAGGCTGAGCTGCGATTGATGGAAGTGCTGTGGCAGAAGGGCTCGGCCACAGTCCAGCAGGTGCTCGATGAGCTGCCCCAGAGACCGGCGCTGGCCTACAACTCCGTCCTGACCACCATTCGCATTCTGGAAAAAAAGGGCTACGTGGAGCACGTCAAAGACCGCCGGGCCCATGTTTACATACCCATCATGAAGCGGCAGGAAGCCACGCGATCGGAAATCCGCCACCTGGTCAGCCGGTTTTTCGAGGATTCGCACGAACGGCTGGTCCTGAATATTCTCGAAGATCAAGGTCTGGAGGCCGAAGAACTGAAGCGCCTCCGGCAGCTTCTGCAAGCGAAGGACGAGAAATGACGGCGGCCGCAGTCAGCTTGCATTCTATCGCGCTGGTTTCCTCCGAGCGCCTGTTGAACTGCGCAGTCGAGGGTATCGGAATCGTCTTTCTGGCCTGGATGCTCTTGCGGGTCATGGGGCGGCGGAATTCCGGCACCCGCTTTGCGGTCTGGTTCACGGCGTTGCTGGCGGTCGCAGCGCTTCCCCTGTTCGGACATTTACCCGGCACCCATGCGGGCCAGCGCTCGGGAATTACGTTGCCGGAATCGTGGGCGCTTTATCTTTTTGGCGCGTGGGCGCTGATCGCGTTGGCGGGCCTGACTCGGGTGGCCGTCGGTCTCTGGCAATTGCGCCGAATGCGTAAGAGCTGCATGCCCGTCGATGTTGCATCTCTCGATCCCGTACTCCGTAAGACTCTGGAAGAAACGCGCGGTCCGCGGCCGCTGGCGCTGTGCGCATCGGATCGCGTGCGCGTGCCCACGGCAATCGGCTTCGTGAAGCCGCTGGTCGTCCTGCCCCGCTGGGCGATGCAGGAGCTTTCCGCCACGGAATTAAACTCGATTCTGCTGCATGAATTGGCGCACCTCCGGCGCTGGGACGACTGGACCAACCTGGCGCAGAAGATTCTGGGGGCGTTGTTATTCTTCCATCCCGCGGTTTGGTGGATCGAGAAGAAGCTGGCGCTGGAACGCGAGATGGCCTGCGATGACCTGGTGCTGGCCCAGGCCACCAGCCCACGGGCCTATGCGGAATGCCTGGTCTCGCTGGCGGAAAAGAGCCTGCTCCGGCGCGGACTTGCGATGGCGCAGGCTGCGGTTGACCGGATGCGGCATACGTCGCTGCGGGTATCGCAGATCCTGGATGCGGACCGGCCCCGCGCCACCCGGGTGTGGAGCCCGGCGCCAGTTTTGCTGGCCGGCGTTTCCGTAATTTGTCTGACCACATTTTCAAACCGGCTGCAGTTGGTGTCATTCGAAAGCGCCCCAACCGCGGTAGCGGACTTCCCTCCGGCAACGAATATGCCCGTCCCCGATTTTGAGGCGAGGCAGGCGTGGAACGCGGGCGCTCACGTCATTCCCGCAAAACTTGAAATCAAAGCGCCAGAAAAGAACCCGACTCCCTTGGCCGCGAAGTCAGCAGTCAAGAGCTTGCCCACCAGAACAAACCATCCTGTCGCCATCCCGGCCAGCGCGGTGCGGCGGCGAGCCAGTGCGCCGAGGCTGGTCCGCACCAGCATGGCAAATGATGCGTCCGCTCCGCCGATTTTGTTTCTCGTGATGCAAACCGAAATTGAGCGAGACGGGCAAGATGATGCCTCCGCGGCCGTGGTCTGGGATCTGTGTGTGTGGCGGATTACGGTGGTGGGCCCGGCGCAGAACAAGATGGAAGCGGAAATTATCGTCAAGTCGATTTGAGTTTTTTTTTTGCCTTCAACAACTAAGTAATTAGTAGTTCAACAACAGGAGAAACGAGAAATGAGAAGCTGGACAGGTAGCTGGAAAGAAAAATTCGGGCGCCATCTGATCGTGCCGCTCTTAACGCTTGCCATCGTGGGCTCGTTCGTCACCTACGATTTCATGAAGGCGGTGCCCGCAAAAGCCGCGGTCGCCGCTCCCACAACTTCCCCACTGGATGACAACAACGTGGGCGCATTGCTCGCGCTCGACCAGGCCATGGAAACGCTGGCCGCGCGCGTCACCCCTGCCATCGTGAACGTGACCGTTACGTCACATGCCAAAGCCAATATGGCCGAAAGCGACACCGAGGACATGCAGCAATTCTTTGACCGCAAATTCGGCCCGCAGTTTGGTCAGCAGTTTGGTCCTTTTGGCCATTCCTTCGGGCAGATGCATCCGCGGCAGCAACCACGAGTGGAGCACGGGCTGGGCAGCGGCGTGATCATCTCCCCTGACGGATACATCATTACTAACAACCATGTAGTGGATGGCGCAACCGACGTGCGCGTGACCATGACCGACCGTCGCATTCTGCCCGCCAAGGTGGTGGGCACCGATCCGCTGACCGACCTTGCGGTCATCAAGGTGGACGGCAAGAACCTCCCCAACGCACCCTGGGGCGACTCCACCAAACTGCATCCGGGCCAGACCGTGTTGGCATTCGGTAACCCGTTCGGATTCCGTTTCACAGTGACGCGCGGTATCGTCAGCGCGCTGAACCGTCCAAATCCGTCTTCCGATGACGCGCGTAAGCCTGGCCAGTTCATCCAGACGGACGCGGCCATCAATCCGGGAAACTCGGGTGGACCGTTGGTGAACGCGCGTGGCGAGGTGGTTGGGATTAACACCTTTCTGATCTCGCCCTCGGGTTCGTTCTCCGGCATGGGATTCGCCATCCCGACGCAGATCGTCCGGCCGACGGTGGAGAAACTGATCCAATTCGGCAAGGTCACGCACGGCTACATGGGAATCGGAATCTCGGATGTGACCCCCGACAACTCGAAGTTCTTTCACATGGATAGTGCCGTGGGCACAGTGGTAACCCAGGTTGAGCCTGACTCTCCGGGAGCCAAGGCAGGCCTCAAGGTCGGCGACGTGATCACTCAGATCGATGGAAAAGAAGTAAGCGAAGCGGGTGAACTGCAGGTGGTGGTGGGCCAGAAGAATCCGGGGACGACCATCCATCTTCAAGTGATGCGCGATGGCAAGAGCGTTGCCGTCCCAGTCACTCTGGAAGCCATGGGTAGCCGCGACAAGTCCGGCAAAGAGACCGCGGACACCGGCAAAGGCAAACCGCGTTGGGGAGTTGGCCTGTCCGACATAACTCCTGAAATGCGGGAGCAGTTGCAGGCGCCGGACACGCTCCGCGGAGCCGTGATCCAGCAAGTACAGCCGGGCAGCCCTGCCGACAACGCTGGTTTGCAGTCTGGAGACATAATCCTCGAAGTGGATCGCAAGCCGGTGCAGAACGCGGCCGATGTCCAAAAGGCGCTGGGCGCCGTGCCCAAGGGCCAGGACGCATTGCTGCTGATCTGGTCGAACGGCGGCAATTCGTTCCGGGTGTTGCATTCGGCGCAGGAAGACAACAGCGGCATGTAACTCGCGATCTGTAATTTCTCTCCCGGGGAGGTGGGCGTTCGCGCTTGTCTCCCCTCTTTGTTTTGCTACCGGCTTTGCTACCGGCCACGCAGACCGCCGGCCTTCCCCCAGGCGTCGGTAGCCACCGTAATTCTTGCCCAGACTTGCAAATTCGCGGCCGCTCCCGTAACTTGAGCGGCAACAAACCACCCTGGCGCGGCTGAGGTCTAGGGTGGGTAGTGTTCTTGGCTCGGATGGAGCAAGAGGAGAGAGATGGAAATTAATGCCCGCAAAGTTGGAAATGTTCAAGTGGTACAGATTCGCGGCGCTTTACGACTGGGAGCCGGAGTCGACAGTTTTCGGCAGACCATCGATGAGGCCATGACGGCCGGAGATACTCGCGTGGTCATCAACTTTGCCGAGGTTCCCATGATCGATTCCAGCGGCATCGGAGTCCTGGTGAAGGCGATGGCATCGGCGAAGCAACGTGGAGGCGGAATTAGACTGCTGAATCCCTCCAAGTTCGTGATCCAGACGCTTAAGCTGATCGGGGTCTTGGGTCTGTTCGAAGTGTTCGAAGACGAGAATACCGCGGTCCAGTCCTTCCACTGATGCGGCACCGGACCGGGGCGCTATTTCACATGGATGCTGAAGAGGTAGATCGCACTCCCTAGACAAAGCACGGCGACAGTCACCGCCGCCAGAAGTGTCCTGAAAAACTTCCCTCGCGGGGCGTGCTGCTGATCCAGCGTAGCTCTGTACTTTTCAATCCATTCATCATCGGAACCTCCGCGCTCAGACTCGGGGCTGTTTTGTGCAGGCGATGAAGGTGAATGGGTACTTTCCCGGAGGCGCCGCTGATCTTCGTGATCGAGGCCGATAAACCGGAAGGGTTGTTGACTGGAGGAAAGCGGCTTCAACATTTCTGCCGTGCCCGATACGGGCCCGGACGGCATGACGAACATCAGTTTGACCCGGAAGTCCCGATGCAGCGCTTTGGACAGATGAAGCAGGCCCCCGGTGAGGGAGACCACTTCGATCCGGCCTTGAACCCTGCGGCCGTCTTGCAATCGCAGAACGGCCGGAGTGATCTCTGCCAGTTTCAGTCGTGGGGCACGGCGAGCCAGAAAAGGTTGGGGGAGGGCGTTCACAAGTCTGAGTATCCTATTTCGGAATTCGGAGCGGGAGATTACGGAAGGACCGGAGGCGGGCCGTTACTACAAGAAACGAACGGTCGGAATGCCGACCTCCGAATTTGGACCGAGCAGGAACGTTCCAACCTCTGGAAATCGAAGCAGATGACTGCCGTTTGAGTTCTGACGGCGGCGGTTGAAAGTACCTTAGTCGATAATATCCCCTCTCTAAATCTGTGGCAGCATGGGCCATGCCTGAAAAGCCGGAGTTAATCGCCAGACTTCGGGTAGGGTCAGCGGCTTCTGGCGAATGCTCAGTTTGCCACGAAGTGATAGTCGTCAAAGGCACAGACGGCGGGTCCGAACAATTGAGCGACATGCTCAGCCAGGCCTTCGATGAGCATGTCCGCGGCCTGGGACAGCGACACCCCCATTAGGGTCCGAGCTTCCAGCCTTGAGCTCTTGATCGAAAAAAGTGATAGGATGTAGCGGCAATTTGCATTCACCGCAGCATTGACGAGGGTTAGTCGGTTCGATACGTTATAAAGACAGGATCCGGCGTAAAATGGGTGGCATAGCAATCATCGTGGGCCGAGTGCTACGGGAGGTGCGGCGGCTTCGTCTCGCCCTTAGCGTGGCCATTGCTGGCCTGGTGCTTGCACCCCCACAAAGCGGCGGATGATATAGCAATTCAAGAGATTACACAGGGGGCCATCATCCACCGCAAAGGATGATGGCCTTTTCGTTTCTGCAGAATTACAAGCCCAGGCGTTGCGAGCCGGGCCGGGGAGGGTGTCTTGTCTCAACCAGAGCACGTAACCATTTTCGATACTACCCTGCGCGACGGCGAGCAATCTCCGGGTTGCAGCATGAACGTGGCCGAGAAGGTGCGCATGGGGCGCCAGCTCGACCGCCTGGGCGTCGACATCATCGAGGCTGGATTTCCTATCGCGTCGGAAGGGGACTTTGAAGCGGTGCGGGTGCTGGCACATGAGATTCGCCGTCCCGTAATCGCCGCTCTGGCGCGCAGTTGCCCGGGGGATATTGAGCGTGCCTGGCGCGCCGTTGAAGGAGCGTCCCGCCCTCGCATTCACACTTTTCTCGCCACCTCCGATATCCATCTGAAGCACAAGCTCAAGATTTCACGGCAGCAGTGCCTGGAACAAGCCCGGGATGGAGTCAGACTGGCCAAGTCCTTCTGCCAGGACGTGCAGTTCTCCCCTGAGGACGCCACCCGGACGGAGATTGGCTTCCTTTGCCAGGTTCTGGAGGCGGTGATCGAGGCGGGCGCAACCACGCTCAACATCCCGGACACTGTGGGCTACAGCGTGCCGCACGAGTTTGCGGAATTGATCCGGACCTTGAAGACACGGGTGCGGGGCATCGGCGGCGTGACCCTTTCGGTTCACTGCCACGATGACCTGGGGCTGTCTGTGGCAAACTCGCTGGCAGCCATCGGCGCCGGTGCACGGCAGGTGGAATGCACGATCAATGGAATTGGCGAGCGGGCCGGCAATTCGTCCCTGGAAGAGCTGGTGATGGTGATGCGGGTTCGCCCCGAACATTACCCGTATGAAACTTCGGTAGTGGCGGAAATGCTTTTTCCGGTCAGCCAGCTTTTGTCGGAAATCACCGGGGTATACGTGCAGCCGCACAAGGCGATCGTTGGCCGGAACGCATTCGCGCACGAGGCCGGCATCCACCAGGACGGGATGATCAAGGATCCTTCCACTTATGAGATCATTGCCCCTCAGTCGGTGGGCGTGCCCCGCAACGAACTGGTACTGGGCAAGCATTCCGGCCGGAACGCGCTGCGGGTCCGCTACGAAAAGCTGGGCTTCACCTTCGATCGTGCCCAGCTCGACGAAGTGTACCGGCGTTTTGTGGCCCTGGCAGATAAGATTAAGACAGTCGAGGACGGACATCTGCTGGAGTTGATCGGCGACGCACCCGGCCGCGCCTCCTACATCCCGGACAGCGCGGCGAAACCGGCACCGACCTGGGTCGTACCCGCGAGTCACGAGGAGCTTCCGTCTGCGCCGCGCGACCTGGCAGGCGCGCGTGAGAAGGAAAAGAGCCACGCCGCCCACGTCCCGCATGGAAGCGAGAAGGAAGGCGAGGAAGACTACCTGTGGGGGGTGTGATCGCGGCGGCAACCATCACATGGGGACAGCCCCCGGCTGTCCGGGGAGCTTCGCATTAGCAGCTGAACAGATTCAAGACTGAGGACAGGGTCCATGACAAAAACGGGAGCGCAGATTCTGTGGGAATGCCTGGAGCGCGAAGGCGTGAAGCACGTCTTCGGCTACCCCGGCGGGGCCATATTGCCGGCTTACGATGCTTTGAAGCACAGCGACATTCATCACATTCTGGTGCGTCATGAACAAGGCGCGACCCACATGGCAGATGGTTATGCCCGCGCCAGCGGCGAAGTTGGAGTCGCGGTCGCGACCTCCGGGCCCGGCGCCACCAACATGGTCACCGGGATCGCCACCGCGATGATGGATTCTTCACCCATCGTCTGCATCACCGGGCAAGTGGGCAGCAAGCTCATCGGCTCCGACGCGTTTCAGGAAACCGACATCACCGGCATCACCCTGCCCATTACCAAGCACAATTACCTGGTCACCCACGCGGACCAACTGGCGCGCACCTTACGCGAGGCATTCTATGTCGCGCGCTCCGGCCGGCCCGGCCCGGTTCTGGTCGATATCACCAAAGATGCGCAACAGTCTTCCTGCGAGTTCGACTGGGAGGTTGCGCGGCCTCAGCTCCCCGGGTACCGTCCCGATCTCTCTCCCGAGGAGACGGAGTACGCGCAAGCGCTGGAACTGATCCACAAAGCCAAGCGGCCCCTCATCCTCGCCGGACACGGCATTATCGTCTCCGGCGCCATGGCCGAAGTTCTGACCCTGGCGGAAAAAGCTGGAATTCCGGTGGCCCTGACTCTGCTCGGGCTGGGTGCGTTCCCGGCGTCTCATCCTCTGAATCTCGGCATGATGGGCATGCACGGCGAGGCCTGGGTCAATCACGCGATCCAGGAAGCAGACCTGCTGTTGGCGCTGGGCATGCGCTTCGACGACCGGGTCACGGGCAATCTCAAGACGTATGCGCAGGATGCCAAGAAGATCCACGTCGAAATCGATCCGGCCGAAATCAACAAGAACGTCAAAGTGGATGTCGCTTTGGTCGGAGACCTCCGCGAAGTTCTAAAGGAGTTGCTGCCTCGCGTAGAGTCAGTCGATCACAGCGATTGGCTCGATTCCATTGACAAGTTAAAAGGCGACTCCGCGGTGCGGGATGTGCAGAAACTCCCCGACAACGGACATCTCTACGCCGCGCACGTTATCAACGACCTGTGGCGCGAGACCCGCAGCAGCAATACGGTGGTAGTGACCGATGTGGGCCAGCACCAGATGTGGGAGGCGCAATATTTCAAACACGAAAAGGCGCGGTCTTTAATTACTTCAGGCGGGCTCGGGACCATGGGCTTCGCCCTGCCTGCGGCCATCGGCGCCAAGGTTGCCCGGCCGGAAGCCGAAGTCTGGGTCATCGTCGGCGACGGTGGCTTCCAGATGACCATGTCTGAGCTCGCGACCATTCAACAGGAAAAGCTGAAAATCAACATTGCCGTCATCAACAACGGTTTTTTGGGGATGGTGCGACAATGGCAGGAATTTTTCTACGAGCGCAACTACGAAGCAACGCCTCTGCTCAATCCCAATTTTGTGAAACTCGCCGAGGCGTACGGTATCCGCAGCATGGCGGTAACCGAGCGCTCTCAGGTACTGCCCTCGGTGCGGGCGGCGCGCGATCACAACGGTGCGGTGCTGCTCGACTTCAAGGTAGAACAGGAAGACACCGTCTACCCGATGGTCGCTGCCGGTGCGTCTTTGAATGACATGATCCGGCGGCCGAGTCCGATTGTTGAAACCGCCGCAGACGAATAAGGCCAATATGCTGAACATATTTGTGGTGTACGTCGAAAACAAGCCGGGCGTGCTGACCCGTGTGGCTTCGCTGTTCCGCCGCCGCGCCTTCAACATTGACTCGCTAACCGTGGGACGAACGGAAAAGCCCGAAGTCTCCCGCATGACCATCACGGTGGACACGAATCCGGACCAGGCCAAGCGGATCGAGGCCAATCTTTATAACCTGGTGAACGTGTTGCTGGTCGAAAACATCACCCATGAACCCGCGATTGCGCGAGACCTGGCCATGATCAAGGTGGCCGCGACTCACGAAGCCCGTTCCCACGTATTGGAGCTGGCCAGCGTGTTTCGGGCTCGGGTGGTGGATGTCGCCCCTGAATCGCTCACCATCGAAATCACCGGCGGCGAAGACAAAATTGACGGCCTGCTGGAAGTGCTGCGTCCTTACGGCGTCGTGGAAATGGTCCGCACCGGGATTGTTGCGATGCGGCGCGGCGCTACTTCCACCGTGGTCAATCCAGCCAAGACCGTGCCTCACCTTGCCGCCGCCGGCGAAGACATTTCATATTCTGTGTAGATCAAACCGCTCTTTTACCGAGAGGACAACATCATGCCGAAGATGTATCACGAGAATGCCGCCGATGTGGCATTGATCCAGGGAAAGAAAGTCGCCATCATTGGCTACGGTTCCCAAGGGCACGCCCACGCCCTCAATCTGAAAGACAGCGGTGTGCAGGTGCGAGTGGGCCTGCCGGCCAGCAGCGAATCCCGCGCCAAAGCCAAAGCCAGCGGCCTGAGCGTGGGAACGGTCGCTGAAGTCGCGGCCTGGGCCGATGTCATCATGATTCTGGTGCCCGACACGGTGCAACCGGAGGTCTACAAGAAGGAAGTCGCGCCGCACCTGTCGGCGGGCAAGACGCTCATGTTCGCCCATGGCTTCAACATCCGCTTCGGTACGATCACTCCTCCAACCAATGTTGACGTGACCATGATTGCGCCCAAAGCTCCCGGACATCGGGTTCGCGAAGTATTTGTGGAAGGCGGCGGGACTCCTGCGCTGCTGGCGATCCATCAGGATGCCAGCGGAAAAGCAAAACAACTGGGGCTGTCCTACGCCAAGGGCATTGGAGCCACCCGCGCCGGAGTCATCGAAACCACATTCGCCGAGGAAACCGAAACCGATCTTTTCGGAGAACAGACGGTTCTGTGCGGCGGGGTCAGCGCGTTGGTGAAAGCAGGCTTCGAAACCCTGGTGGAAGCGGGATACCAACCCGAGATCGCCTACTTCGAATGTCTGCACGAACTGAAGCTCATCGTGGACCTGATTTACCGCGGCGGCCTGAATTACATGCGCTACTCGGTCAGCGACACGGCCGAGTACGGAGATTACACTGGAGGCCCGCGCATCATTACCGAGCAGACCCGCGAGACCATGCGCCAGATGCTGCGCGAAATTCAGGATGGATCCTTCGCCAAGAAGTGGATCAAGGAAAATGAGACCGGCCGCGAATGGTTCGACGCGACCCGGGAGAGAGAACAGCAGCAGAAGATCGAGAAAGTGGGCGAGGAACTGCGGGCCATGATGACCTTCCTCGATCCGGTGACCGTGAAGCAAACCAGCAAGCGCACCAAAGTGCCGGCGTAGTTGGTCTTCGTAGCGCCGCCGTCCAGGCGGCTGTGGCGGCGGGCGTCCCGCCCGCCGCGATGCTTATGCGGTGGTCGCTGCGTCGATGGAATCTGTAGTTTCTGGGGAAATACAAAACCCAGTAGTCAGTTTCTAGTTGTCGGTTCTTAGTTAACATCCCTTGACAATCTGCCTTGCCATCGTCAAACTCTAAGGCGAATAAATAGCGAAAGCTATCCTCCCTCCAGCCAGGGGCGATGTTCATCGAACTCCATTCCCGCTCGGCTTTCAGCTTTCTCGAAGGATCCTCCCTGCCCGAGGACCTGATCGCCATGTGCGCGCACCTGAACATGCCGGCAATGGCGCTGCTCGACCGCGACGGCGTCTATGGCGCGCCCCGGTTCTACATGGCGGCGAAAAAAGCCGGGATAAAAGCGCATATTGGGGCGGAGGTCACAAGCGAAATTGCAGATTCTAGATTTCAGATTGCAGATTGGAACCGCGATAAGCCTGGATCAATCTGCAATCCGAAATCTGCAATCTGCAATCCCTTCAGACTTCCCCTGCTCGTCTCTTCCCGCACCGGATACCAGAACCTCTGCCGCCTGATTACAAAAATGAAGCTGCGCTCCCAGAAAGGCGAAGGCGCCGTTCGCAGAGAGGAACTTGAGGAACATGCGGCCGGGCTGATCTGTCTGACCGGCGGCGATGAGGGTCCGCTCACTGCTGCGTTGGTCGATGGCGGGATGGAAGAAGCCAAACGAACGGTTGCAAGTCTGACGGACCTGTTTGGCCGCGACCGCGTTTATGTGGAATTGCAGCGCCATTTTCATCGCGAGCAGGAAGCGCGCAACCGCGCCGCCATCGAGATTGCCCGCTCGCTCCACTTGCCGCTGCTGGCCAGCAATGGAGTCTGCTATGCGACGCCGCGGGAGCGCGAGCTTTGCGACGTGTTCACCGCTCTTCGTCACCATGCCACGCTGGCCGCTGCCGGGCATCTGCTGGCGCGCAATTCTGAGCGTCACGTGAAATCGCCGCAGCAGATGCAACAGCTTTTCGCCGACCTGCCTGAGGCCCTGGCCAACACGGTGGAACTTTCATCACGGCTCGAATTCACGCTCAAAGCTCTGGGCTATGAATTTCCCAGATACCCCGTGCCTGCCGGCGAGACCATGACGTCTTTCCTGCGCGAGCGCACCCGCGAAGGCTTCCAGCAGCGCTATGGGCGGGCAGATGCCGGCCTCAAAAGCCGTGCCCAGCGCCAGATTGAGCGGGAGTTATGGCTGATCGAGAAACTTAAGCTGGAGGGCTATTTTCTGATTGTCTGGGACCTGGTCCGCTTTTGCCGCGAGCAAAACATTCTGGTCCAGGGACGCGGTTCCGCCGCCAACAGCACCGTCTGCTATTCGCTCGGCATTACTGCCGTCGATCCCATCCGCATGGAATTGCTTTTCGAGCGTTTTCTGTCTGAGGAGCGCGGCGAGTGGCCTGATATCGATCTCGATCTGCCCAGCGGCGACCAGCGCGAGCGTGTCATTCAATATCTCTACCAACGCTACGGCGAACGCGGGGCCGCCATGACCGCCAACGTCATCACCTATCGCAGCCGCATGGCGGGACGGGAAATGGGCAAGGCCCTGGGCTTCGATCCCGAAACTCTGGACAAAGTTTCGGCCGCGGTCTCCACCTGGGAATATCGCGATGCTCACGACGCGCTCGACCATCGCTTCCAGGACGCGGGTTTAGACCTGAACCACCCTCGCCTGCGCAAATATTTTGAGCTCTGCGAAGCGGTGCAGGATTTGCCGCGCCATCTGGGCCAGCATTCCGGCGGCATGGTCATCTGCCAGGGACAGCTCGATTCCGTGGTGCCGCTCGAACCCGCGTCCATGCCGGGGCGTGTCGTAGTGCAGTGGGACAAGGAAGACTGCGCCGACCTGGGCATCATCAAAGTGGACCTGCTGGGCCTGGGCATGATGGCTGCTCTGGAAGAATCTCTCGAGTTGATTCGCAACCATTACGGCGAGGAAGTGGACCTCGCCCACCTGCCGGCGGACGATCCCACGGTTTACTCCACTCTGCAAAAGGCCGACACCATCGGCATGTTCCAGGTCGAAAGCCGCGCTCAGATGTCGTGCCTGCCGCGCCTGCGTCCGCAGCGTTTCTATGACATTGTGGTGCAGGTCGCCATCATTCGCCCTGGGCCGATCGTGGGACAGATGGTGAATCCGTTCTTGCAGCGCCGCCAGGGGCGCGAGCAGGTTACGTATCCGCATCCATCGCTGGAGCCCGTGCTGGCGCGTACATTAGGCGTGCCGCTTTTTCAGGAACAGCTACTTCGCATGGCCATGGTGGTGGCGGGATTCAGCGGCGGCGAGGCGGAAGATCTGCGCCGGGCGATGGGTTTCAAACGCTCGGAAAAGCGCATGAAGGAAATCGAGGCCAGGCTTCGCGCCGGCATGGAACGCAACGGAATTTCACGCGAGGCGCAGGAGCAGATCGTGCTCTCGATTACTTCCTTCGCGCTCTATGGATTTCCCGAGTCCCACGCCGCCAGCTTCGCGCTGATCGCCTACGCCAGCGCCTATCTGAAGTGTCACTACCTGGCGGCCTTCACCGCGGCCCTGCTCAACAACCAGCCTATGGGGTTTTACGCTCCGGCCACGATTGTGAAGGATGCGCAGCGGCACGGACTGAAGGTATTGCCAATCGATGTGATGAAGTCAGAGTGGAAGTGCACTATAAAACCAGTTTCCAGTTCCCGGTTTCCAGTTTCCAGTTACTCGCATGCCGTTTCTGTTTCGCAAAACCAGAAACCAGAAACTGGAAACTGGAAACCCGCGCTACGTCTCGGGCTACGCTATGCCCGCGGGTTGCGGGAGCAAACCGCTCTGGCGCTGGTTCGCGAACGCAACCGTGTTCCTTTTGCTTCCATCCATGATCTGGTCCGCCGGGTGCCGGAACTGAGGAAAGACGAACTGGATACACTGGCGGAAATCGGGGCGCTGAATTCAGTTTCCAGTTTCCAGTTTCCAGTTTCTAGGTCCGGACACTGGAAACCAGACACTGGAAACTCGAAACTGCACCGCCGCGATGCTCTGTGGCAAATCGAGCGCGCAGTCCGTCACTCCGGGCCCTTGCTGGATGACCTTCCCCAGCCTGACACGAGCTCCCCGCTCCGCCCCATGAACCCGGAGGAACGCCTGGTGGCTGACTTCCACGGCACCGGCCTGACTGTGGGCCCTCACCCCATGGCCTATCATCGGGCACGGATGAACGCGATTGGGGTTCACAAAGCCAGTGACCTGCGCAGCCTCCCCAACGGCCGCCGGCTGCGGATTGGAGGATGCGTCATCGCCCGCCAGCGCCCGGGCACCGCCAAAGGTTTCGTATTTCTCAGCCTGGAGGATGAAACCGGCGTGGCCAATGCCATCATCATGCCCGACCTGTTTCAGAAAAACCGCCTGTTGGTGACCTCCGCGCAATTCCTGATGGTGGAAGGGATCCTGCAAAATCAGGACAACGTCATCTCGGTGAAGGCACAGAGGGTAATGCCTTTACAGGTTACCCAGGCCGTAACCACGTCGCACGATTTTTACTGACCTTCCCCGCATTCATTACCAATATTGTTCCGCCCGAACCAATTTTTTTCTGCCCTCCCTCTCCCCAATTCACAGCCATCCGGTTTATGATTAAAGTGCTTAATTCGCCACAAATCCATGCAGGACCCGTTCGGCCGGCGGGCCAAAGTGTATGTGGCTCATTCATCAATTCGGTTCATGGCTGAACCTTTGCTATCGGTAAGGAGTAGCGTTTATGGCTCGAGCAAAAACCCCTGGGAATGGCAATAATACGCGGCGCAAGCAGACGGAACCTCTGCCCGCCGTTAACTCCTTTGAAACCAACAAGACTTCGCTTCCTCCCGACCTGGAAGCGGAGATCCGTCTGCGCGCCTATCAGCTCTCTGAGAAGCGGGGATTCGTGCCTGGCCACGAGCGTGAGGACTGGCTGGTCGCGGAACGGGAAGTGCTGGGAGTCCTGGCCCGCGGCCATCACGCCTGATTCGAAGGCAGGCCGAGGGTCCCTGGATGGGGCAAGCAAGGGGAGTCCCTGCCCTGTGCCAGTTTTTGCCCTTCTGAGTGATCACGCCGGTTGCCTACGCCCGCCATTTCTGAAAAGATACGGGGCGGTTCCTCATGTCGCAGATTGGTAGCTTTGCGCTCCTGCTTGCGCTGGCCTTGAGTGCCTACTCGTTCTTGGCTGGGATGGCGGCATTGGTGCGTCCCGGTCCGGGCTCGGAACGGCTGGGCGAAACCGCCCGGCGGGCGGGTGTGGCAACTTTCGCCGTGGTGTTCCTGGCTGCCCTCATTCTGGTCATTGCCGCCTTCCAGGACGATTTCTCCATCGCCTATATTTTTCATCACAGCAATCGTGATTTGCCTGCGCCCTATAAGTTCGCCACGCTTTGGTCCGGACAAGAAGGATCGCTTCTTTTCTGGTCCCTGTTGCTCGGGGCTTACGGACTGGTGCTCCGCCTGCGCCACAAGACCGACAGCCGGCTGTTCGCGCACGCCTCAGTCATCATTGCCGCGGTACAGGTTTTCTTCCTGCTCCTTCTGAATTTTGCCGCGCATCCTTTTGCCGTCATGCAGGGCTCGCTACCGCCGGACGGCAACGGCTTGAATCCCCTGCTGCAGTATCCCGAGATGGTGATCCACCCTCCCATGCTCTACCTGGGATATGTGGGCTTCACCGTGCCCTTTGCTTTCGCGCTGGGGGCGCTGATCATGCGCTACCCCGGCGAGAAGTGGATCCACATCACCCGCCGCTGGACCATGGTGACCTGGGGCTTCCTGACTTGCGGCATATTTCTGGGTGCGCATTGGGCGTACTCGGTGCTGGGCTGGGGCGGCTACTGGGGATGGGACCCGGTCGAGAACGCGTCCTTCCTGCCCTGGCTCACCGGGACTGCTTTCCTCCATTCGGTGATGATGCAGGAAAAGCGCGGGATGCTGAAGACCTGGAACATGTGGTTGATTTTCTCCACCTTCGGGCTTTCCATCTTTGGCACGTTCCTGACCCGCAGCGGTGTGGTCAGCTCGGTGCATGCCTTCGCGCAATCATCGATCGGAGACTGGTTCGTCGCCTTTCTCGGCGTGATCCTGGTGGTCTGCGTCTTCTTCTATGTGAAGAACCGCTCTCACCTGGTCAGCGAACACAAACTGGAATCGCTGGTTTCGCGGGAGTCAAGTTTCCTGTTTAACAATCTGCTGTTTGTGGTGGCCTGCTTTACCGTGTTGTGGGGAACCCTGTTTCCGGTTCTTTCGGAGTGGATACAAGGCCACAAGATCACAGTGGGCCCGCCGTTTTTCAACCGGGTGATGATTCCGGTTGCCCTTCTGCTGTTGCTGTTGACTGCGCTCGGGCCGCTCCTGGCCTGGCGGCGGACTTCCCTGGAAAGCCTGAAGCGCAATTTCCGATGGCCGACCCTGGGCGCGCTGGCGGCGGGAGTGTTGCTGCTTGCGATAGGGGTACGGCCCTGGCAGGACACGGCCTATTTCTATTCGCTTATGACAGTGATGTTGTCGGTATTAGTGGCGCTCACCGTCGGCTCTGAGTTTGTACGGGGCGGCCGCGTCATCGCCCGGCACACCGGGCAGAACCTGCTGTCTGCCATGGTTCAGCTTGTCCATCGCAACACCCGGCGGTACGGCGGCTACATCGTTCATTTTGGCGTGATCGTGATCATGATCGGCTTTGCCGGAGCCGCCTTCAACCAGGAAAAAGAGCAGGAGATGGGCTTCGGCGACAAGATGAGCATCGGCGCTTACACTCTGGTCTGCCAGTCCTACACCCAGGAAGACAAGCCGAACTACGGCAGCGAGTGGGCGATCATTGACGTCTTCAAGGGCGGCAAACAGATTGTGACGTTGTATCCCGAGCAGCGTTTCTACAAAGCCAGCCAGCAGACCTCGACCATGGTGGCCAATCGCTCCACCATGAAGGAAGACCTTTACCTGGTCTATGAAGGACGGAACCTGGACACGGGGCGTCCCATTATCAAGGTGCATCTCAACCCCCTGGTCATGTGGATCTGGGTTGGAGTGTGGATCATGATCGCCGGCACCGTAATTGCCCTGATCCCGAATGCGGCAGCCGTGCGGGTGGCAGCTCCAGCGCGAATCCAGGCGGAACCCGTCGCCACAGGCGACTGATACTGATGAAGACCCTCAGAAACGTCTCGGGAGCACGGCGCGGGATCCAGGTTGCCGTCCTGCTTCTCGCCGTGTTTACCTTTCTTGGAGCGGGTGACGAAGACGCGCGTTTCAGCGCCCTGGGCCATAAGCTGATGTGCGTTTGCAGTTGTAATCAGGTGTTGCTGGAGTGCAACCACGTGGGCTGCCGTTATTCGGATCGCATGCGGGAGGAACTCGGAGCGGCCCTGGAACGCGCCGACAGCGACGATCTGGTGCTCCAGTCTTTCGTTCAGAAGTATGGTCCCACCGTGCTCCTGGCGCCCACCGCCACCGGGTTCAACCGCCTGGCCTGGGTGATGCCTTACCTGGCGCTGGCGCTGGGCTTGACCACGGTAACGCTCATCATCCGAACCTGGCGGGCGGGTGGTCCGGGAAGTAGCGCCGGCGGAAAGAACGATGGCAGCACCGGCGGCGGACCTGATCTGCAGCGATTCCGTGATCAGGCCCGCAGGGAAACCGAATTATGACTCCTCTGATCTGCGCCCTGATTACCCTGAGCGCGCTGTTCTATATTTTCTACCTGCCGGGCAAACTTCAACTCGGGCCTCCCAAGACTCGGTTGGCCCACCTCCGCGAGCGCAGGGATGTGGTATACGACAACCTGCGCGATCTCAGCTTTGAATACAAAGCCGGAAAGTTTCCGGAGGCTGACTATCAGACGATGAAAACCTCTCTGGAAGAAGAAGCAGCCGCGATCCTGGCCGAAATGGCGCGGCTGGAAGAAGGGACGATCTCCCCCGCCCTGAGAAAAGGAACCTAGGTTTGAGATTCTCCACTGTGATTCGTTGCCTCGCGATCCTGGTTCTGCCGATGCTGGTTCTGACGATGTTGGTCCTGACCGTGTCCGCCGCGGCTCAAACTCTTACCGGTACGGTCAAGAACGGAACCACCGGCAAACCGGCCGCCGGCGATGACGTTGTGCTGATTAAGCTGGGCCAGGGTATGGAGGAAGCTGGCCGCACCAAGACGGATGCCAGCGGCCATTTCCGTTTCGACCTGGGCGAGGCCGGCCCACATCTGATTCGCGCCATTCACCAGGGCGTGACTTATCACCAGATGGCGCCGCCGGGGACGAATTCCGCCGACGTCACGGTGTACGACGTAGCCAAGAAGGTCGATGGCCTCAGCGTCACCGCCGACGTCATGCGCTTTCAGGCCCAGGGCAACGAATTGCAGGGCATCCGGCTGTTCGTGGTGGACAACTCCTCCGCTCCGCCGCGCACCCAGATGAACGACCAGAACTTCGAGTTCTTTCTGCCGGAAGGCGCTGAGATTGACGATTCGATGGCCGTGACTCAAGGAGGCCAGCCGCTCAAGTCCGCGCCGGTGCCTCAGAAGGAGAAGAATCGCTACGCCTTTGTTTTCCCGCTGCGGCCGGGTGAGACCCAGTTCCAGGTGGGCTTCCACGTGCCCTACAGCGGTGAGCTCAGCCTCGATCCTAAGGCGATCTATGGCGCGCAGCACTTCGTAGTGATGTTGCCGGAGACCATGCACTTCACCGCCGCACCGGGTACGGCATTCAAGGCCATGCAGCACCCGCGTCAGCCGGACACCATGGTGCAGGTGGTCTCCAATACGCAGGCCGGTCAGCCGCTGGCGTTCAAGATTTCGGGGACAGGCGTCCTTAAGGACGCCGGAGACAGCGCCCGGGGAGGCCCTGAGGGTGGCGAGGCCGGTGGCGCCGCCACGGTCGGACGCGACAACCGTCCCGGAGGGGGGCTGGGGCCGCCCATCGATGCTCCCGATCCTCTGGAGAAATATCGCGCCTATATTCTCGGCGGTTTTGCGCTGGCGCTGGTTGCCGGCGCGATCTACATCACCACCCGCACCAGGCTCACCACCGAGCCCGATTTCGGCGCTGCCGCCGCGGAGATTCCCCACGCTGCCTCCGTCACCCCGCCAGCTGCCAGTCGGTCTGGGCTGCTGCTTGAAGCGCTTAAGGAAGAACTGTTCCAGTTGGAAGTGGAGCATAAGCAAGGCAGTATTTCGCAGCCGGACTACGAAAAGGCCAGGGCTGCCCTGGACCAGACCCTGGAACGCGCACTCAAGCGCACAGCGGGAAAGAAGTAGCGCCTTTTCAGCGAGTTTGAATTCTTTGCCCGTGCAGAGCCGGCGCCGTCCCTCATGCATCCGTTCACCGGGAAAACCATCTAATGGAATAGGTAGAAATTTATGGGGAATACATTCAAGACCGCCTTGCTGCTTACCGCATTGACCCTGCTCCTGATGGCAGTGGGCCGGGCCTTCGGCGGTCAAAACGGCATGCTGCTGGCGTTGGGCATCGCTGTGGTCACCAACTTCGTCGCCTATTTTTTTTCTGACAAGATCGCTCTGGCCACGTATCGCGCGCAACCCGTCACCCGGGAGCAGTTGCCGCGGGTTTACAACGTGGTGGAGCGGATTACCCAAAAAGTCGGCCTGCCCATGCCGAAGATTTTCGTAATTCCCACCGAGTCGCCGAACGCTTTTGCCACGGGACGCAACCCGAAGCACGCGTCGGTGGCCGTGACTCAGGGCATCCTGAACCTCCTCAGTGATGAAGAACTGGAGGGCGTGCTGGCCCATGAACTGGGACACGTGAGCAACCGGGACATCCTCATCAGTTCGGTGGCGGCCACGATTGCCGGCGCAATTACGTGGCTGCGCTATGGCGCTTACTTCGGCGGAATGGGCGGTCGCGATGACCGTCGCGGCGGAGGTTTGGCCGGGATACTCATGCTGGTCCTGGCTCCGATTGCCGCCATGCTGATCCAGATGGCGGTGTCGCGTTCACGCGAGTATGCGGCCGACGAAACCGGCGCACACTATACCGGCAATCCCTACGCGCTGGCCACGGCCTTGGCCAAACTGGATGCCTATTCGCGTCGCGTACCGATGATGGGCACGCCCTCAACCGCGCACCTGTTCATCGTTCAGCCGCTGCTGGGCATGAATTTTGGCAACCTGTTCTCCACCCATCCCCCGATCGCAAAACGAATCGAGCGCCTGACCGGACGGCCAGCGGAATTTACCCAGTAAGCTATCAGCTGTCAGCTTTTAGCCGTCAGTAAAGGCCCGTAACGATTGGATTTTTCTGATGGCTGAGAGCTGACAGCTGATAGCTAGAATGTGACGTTCGTAACGCGACGGGCGCGCCTCGACCTCCATCACCGCATAGTAGAATTTCTCCATGTCGCCCGAAACTGCTATTGCCGCGTCCCATCGTGCGACACAACTGGAAAACGCACTCCGCAAGGTGATTCGAGGTAAGGACGACGTAATCCGGCTAGCCCTGGTCTCGGTCCTGGCTCGCGGGCACTTGCTGATCGAAGGCGTCCCTGGAGTCGGCAAGACCACTCTCGGCCAGGCCCTGGCCCGCGCCATCGACTGCGGTTTCCAGCGAATTCAGTTCACCAGCGACATGCTGCCCTCCGACCTGCTGGGTATTTCAATCTACTCCGCCGTCGAGCAGGCGTTCGAGTTTAAGCGAGGACCGGTTTTCACCAACGTCCTGCTGGCTGACGAAATCAACCGCACAACTCCTAAGACGCAGTCAGCGCTGCTCGAGGCCATGAACGAGGGCCAGGTGACGGTGGACTCGCACTCTTACTCGCTGCCCCAACCCTTCCTGGTGATCGCCACCCAGAATCCGGTGGAGCATCACGGCACTTATCCCCTGCCCGAATCGCAACTTGATCGCTTCCTCATGCGGGTGCGGATGGGATACCCGGACGGCGACTCAGAACGTGAAATCCTGCGTTCGGAAGCCGGAGCGGCACAACTGGAGCTCCTCACCCCGGTGCTCACGGGCGCGGACGTGCTGGACATGCAGCAGGCGGTCACTCAAGTGCGAGTGGACGACTCGCTCGTCAGCTACGTGCTCGCCATTGTTCGGGAAACCCGCGAGTCCGAACAGTTTTCCCTGGGGGTGTCGCCTCGCGGTTCCCAGATGCTCTACCGCGCCGGGCAGGCCATGGCTTTCCTGGACGGACGGACTTTCTGTGTCCCGGAAGATTTCAAGCCTCTGGCAGTCGCAGTGTTCGCTCACCGCGTGGCCGTGAACGGCCGCTATTCGTCAGCGCTGAAGAAATCGGAACAGGCGGAGCAGTTCATCCAGGAGATCGTGGATCACGTGCCCGTCCCGGTCTAGGCAGATTGTCGGTTCCCCCGTTTCCCGGTTTGTGTCCTGGCTTTCAATCCATCTGCCGTTCATAATGATCATCCGTCATGTCATTCCTTCGCTTTCTCATGCTGCTGTCTTTGATCGTGTGGGTCGGCGGGCTGATATTTTTCCCGGTCGTGGCGCAGACCGCTTTTTCGGTGCTGCCAACGCGGCATCTGGCGGGATTGGTTGTGGGCAGGTCTCTGGGAATTTTGCACTGGATGGGAATGGGTTCCGGTGCAGTCTTTCTGGCTGCTTCGCTGCTCGAGGGCAGAATCAGCGGGGGCGACGCACGCCCGTTGGCCGCACGCAACCTGCTGGTCTGCCTGATGCTGATGCTCACCTTGATCTCGCAGTTCGGCATCATCCCCAGGATGGATGCGATCCGGGCTTCCATCGGACAGATTGATTCCGTGCCGGCCGACAATCCCGCTCGCCTGCGCTTCGACGCCTTGCACGTCTGGTCGACCCGACTGGAAGGCGGAGTCCTGCTGCTGGGTCTGGTGGTTGCTTATCTGACCGCGCGGCGGTTGTCCTGATCTGGCTGTTATCATTCCCTTGCCCCTATGAAGACTGGCATTATTGGCCTGCCCCAGGTAGGTAAGACTTCTCTGTTCCGCATTCTCACCAAGGCGCATCTTTCCGACCAGGCCTATGCCAACCCGCGCGAGGCCCATATCGGGGTGGCCAAGGTGCCCGACGACCGCCTCGACCGTCTGGCCGCGCTTTATAACCCGAAAAAGCTCACCCACGCCTCGGTTGAATATGTCGACGTAGGAGCCATCGGACAGGAGGCCCTGAAAGAGACCGCCTATATCGGCCACCTGCGCAATGTGGACGCGCTGGCCCACGTGGTGCGCGCATTTGAAGATCCCTCCATCCCACACGTCGGTCCCGTCGATCCGCTGCGTGACATCAAGAATGTGGATTTCGATCTGATGGTCAGTGACCTGGGCCAGATCGAGAAGCGCCTGGAGCGCCTGGAAAAAGATCTGAAGAAGATGCGCACTCCCGATCTGGAAAAAGAATTCGATCTACTCAAACGCGCCAACGCGCATCTGGGGACCGAGCGGCCGCTGCGCGAAATGGAAATGACGCCGGAGGACAAGAAGCGTCTGCGCGGTTTCATGTTTCTGAGCGAGAAGCCGATTCTTTATGTCCTCAATGTTGGTGAGAGCATGGAGCTAGGCAACGACCTGGACAGTGCGATCAGCAAATACAAGCTGACCGAAGTAGCCTCGCGCTCCAACGCATCCGCATCCGCGATCTGCGGAAAAGTGGAGGCAGAACTCGCCGAAATGAGCGACGCCGACGCGGCCGAGTTCCTTTCCAGCTACGGCCTCAGGGAAAGCGGGCTGGTTCGCCTGATCCGCACCACCTACGCCCTGCTGGGGCTGATTTCCTTCTTTACCGCAGGCGAAGACGAATGCCGCGCCTGGACCATTCCTGTCCGCACCCGCGCCGTGGAGGCCGCCGGCGCCATTCACTCCGATCTGGAGAAACACTTCATTCGCGCCGAAACCATCCGCTGGGACCAGCTGCTGGAAGCCGGTTCCGAAGCCAACGCCCGCGCTAAAGGCACGCTCCGTCTCGAAGGCAAAGACTACATCGTGCAGGATGGCGATGTGATGCATATCCGGCACAGCGGGTGAAGGCGCGCGTCTTCCCGTTTTGAACCTGAGAACTGGGACTAAGAACCAGCAACTGATAAAAAACCAGTTCCCGGTTCTCAGTTTCTAGTTCTCAGTTTCTGGTTCTCAGTGTTCGTCCGTCACATCTTTCCCGGATTCGACAATCCATGATGTCCCCAGGAGGTCCACTTTTATGGGACAGTCATACCGGGACCTGATTGCCTGGCAAAAGGCAATGGACTTTGTCATGGATGTCTACCGCACCAGCAAGGCGTTTCCTCGGGACGAACTCTATGGGCTCGCCAGCCAGTTGCGCAGAGCTGCGGTTGGGATCCCGACCAACATTGCCGAGGGGCAGGCACGCCTCGCCGCCAATGAATTCCATTATTTCCTGGGGCGAGCCAGAGGATCGCTGGTGGAGGTTGAAACCCAACTGATGATCGCCCAAAACCTCGCCTATTTCCCTCCCGAACACGGCAAGGAGCTTCTGGAAACGGCGGCGGAATTGGGACGCATACTGAAACCTCTGGCGGGCGCCATTCGGCCAGCAGCGTAGCTGAGAACCGGGAACCAAGGACTGGGAACTGGTATCATCGCCCGCGTACATGCATGCCATTCTTCTCAGCCTCCTGCTGGGCCTGACTGCCGCCGCAGCCAATGTTTTTGGGGGCGCCATCATCGTCCAGAAACACTGGGATCGTTCTTACCTGAAGTATTTCGTGGCCCTGGGCGCAGGATTCATGCTGGCCACGGCAATTGTGGAGATTTTTCCCGCCAGCCTGGAACTGCGCGGCAAGAGCGCTCCGATTCTGGTTCTGGCCGGATATCTTCTGGTTCACTTATTCGAACATACGGTTACGCCGCACTTCCACTTCGGCGAGGAAACTCACAAAGACGCGTTCGTCCACGGTCACCGGGGATACTCGGTCCTCATGGGGCTGATCATCCACACTTTTTTTGACGGCATTGCCATCGCTTCCGGCTTCATTGTTTCCAACTGGTTGGGATGGATCATCTTTCTGGCCATTTTCCTGCACAAGATTCCCGAAGGCTTCACCATCGCATCAGTCATGCTGGCCAGCGGACAAAGCCGAGGTATAGCCTGGGGCGCGTCCGTGCTGCTGGGCGCTTCAACCATGGCTGGAGTGCTGACCATGGCCCTGTTCCGCCATGAAGTCAGTTATGGCTTGCCGCTTTCCGCGGGAGTGACGATTTATGTTGCGGCTTCAGACCTGATGCCGGAGGTAAACCGGGAGCCCGGAGGGAAAATGGCGCTGGTAGTCTTCCTTGGAGTCGGGCTGCTCTTTCTGCTCGATACCCTGGCTCACGTCCACTAGGAGCTATTCCACCGTGTGCTTCGCGGTGTAACCTTCCCGCGCCACGACGACGAACTTCACATCTTTGCCCTTCTGGTCCTTCACTTTCAGCGGACTGCCGTCCGGACCTATCACCTCGACTTTCAGCTTGCGGTAGGTGCCGTCCAGCTTGGGGTTGGTGGGATGGTACGCGAGGTTGTACTGGTTGCGAATGTCGCCGCTGATGTCATGGAAGATCTGCGGAAGTTCCGCCTGAAATCGCGGGAAGTAGGCGCGCCCTCCGGTCAGGCCGGCGAAAGTGCGCATTTCGTTGTCGCCCTGCAGGTAGTCCATGCGATCGACCGGAATGCCCATGCCGTGGGTGTAGCCGCAGCTATGCGACTCACAGTACTCGCGTACCGCAAATCCGACGCTCACGGGAAAAATAGTCACGTCCGGCGTGGCTTTGATCTTTTTGGTGATCTGGTCGAGGTTCAGCTTGCTGAAAGTATCCACCCCGGTCGTGACCAGCACGACATATTTGCGTCCCTCAATCTGCGCCACGCGATCCAGCGTGTCATAGAGGGCATCGAACAGGTTGGTCTCGGCGAACCCCGGTATGCGCAGCTGATTGAGAGCGCCGTAGACGGCCTGCTTATCCTGGGTGAAGTCGGCCAGGATATGCGGCTTCATGTCGTATGAAATCACCGCCACCCAGTCGTTCTTCTTGAGCGAGTTTGCGAAAGAGTAGCTGGCGTTCAAGGCCTCGCCCATAAAGGAGTAATTGGTGGAGGCGAACTCAACCAGCAACACGGCTGTGATCGGTGCTTCCGAGATATTGAAGTTGGTCACCGATTGCTGGACGCCGTCTTCCATTATGCGGAAATTGTCTTTCTTCAGCCCCGGGATGAACTGACCGTCCTTGGTGGTGACCAGTACGTCGACATTTACCAGTGGAACGTCCACCCGGATGGAGTAGTCGGGCATGCCCTCGACCTTCTTGGGCTTTTCCGGCGGTGGAGGTGGCGGCGGCTCGTCCTTCTTCTTCGGAATCGCGTAGGGCCCAACGTCGGTCTGAGGGCCTCCAGCCTCGGGTGGCGCTTCCTGCTTTTGCCCGTTGTTGGCCCCTGACTGGTCCTGAGCCGTCAGATTCGGCATCCCAGTGGTCATGAGCACCAAGACCAATGTCATCAATGGGATAGTCAGAATCCGCCGGCCCAAAACAGTAAAACCTCTTTTCCGGTGAAAGGAGACCATGAAATTCCTCACGAAATCCCTATGTTAATATAGACGCAAGGCTTCGCGATTGGGATGTTTTGCACGGCTTTCTTCTCTCCCTCCCGGCAAACCAGATGCAAACCGCGAAGCGCCTGTCTCTGGTTTGGTGGAGGTGTTGGTGCTGAGGTCGACTTCGGCATGATGACACGCGCACTCTTCGCCACTGCCGCCGCCCTTCTGCTCGTCTCTTGTCCGGTTACGGCGCAAACTCCCAAGCCGATTGAAACTATTGCCGTTAAGGATATCCATGCGGGCATGCGGGGCAAGGCCTACACGGTTTTCCAGGGGACGAAGCCTGAGCCCATGGAAGTGGAGGTCCTGGGCATCCTGAAGAATGCCAACGGTCCCAAAGGAGATGTCATCCTGGTTCGACTGGGGGGCGAGAAAGCCGAATACGCGGGAGTGGTCGCGGGCATGAGCGGCAGCCCGGTGTACCTGGACGGCAAGCTGGCCGGAGCGCTGGCTTTTCGCATCGGCGTGTTCTCGAAGGAACCGATCGCCGGCGTGACCCCCATCGCGGAGATGCTTGAAATCAACTCCATGGATCGCAGCCCGGGAGGCGGCGGGACCGATGCCAAGGCGGCGGTGCAGGGGCCCAGCAAGACCTCGGGTCCGGGCCAGGATACGTTCATCGATGGCATTTCTGATCCCGGCTATACCAACTACCTGAAGCCGATCGATACCCCCCTAGTCTTCAGTGGTTTCTCGCAGGAAACCATGCAGCTGTTCGCTCCGCAGTTCGCCCGTGCCGGAATTGTCCCGGTGCTCGGAGTGGGCTCGGTCAGCGACGTAAAACAGCCCGAACCACTGGAGCCGGGTTCAGCGATCAGCGCGGTTCTGGTGCGTGGCGACATGGACATCGCCGCTACCTGTTCCGTGACCTACATGGACGCGCAGCATCTGCTGGCCTGCGGCCATCCTCTGCTTCAGTTCGGCATGGTAGATCTGCCCATGACCAAGGCGCAGGTTCTAACTACGCTGGCTTCACCCATGAATGCCTTCAAGATCGTGAACGCCACCGAAGCGGTGGGCGCGTTCGTGCAGGACCGCCACACCGGCATCCTGGGAGAATTTGGCCGGGAGCCGGACATGATTCCAGTGACCCTGAATATCCGCAGTGGGACAGCCAGCAAGCAGTTTCACTACGAGGTGCTGAACAACGCGAATTTGAGTCCGCTGGCCATGATGGCTACAGTTTTTAACGCGCTGCATGGGGTGAACGAGTACGGAGAAGACACCACCTACCGCATGAACGGCCGGATCCACGTGAACGGATATCCCGACGTGACCGTCCAGAACATGTTTGCGCCCTCGGATGGGGGACAGCAGCCCGCCGCGGTGATGGCAGCGCTGTCGCTCGGCGAACGCTTCAGTCGAATCTACGACAATCCGTACAGCGTTCCGGGTATCCGTGGGGTGCAGCTTGATTTCGATCTGGTCCGCGAACGGCGCTGGGCCCGGCTGGAGGGCGCCCGCACCGATCTCACCGAGGCTCGGCCCGGGGACGAGATCACCATTGAGACTCTGCTGCGTCCTTACCGCGGGGAGCTGATCGTGCAGCAGATTCCGATCCACATTCCGACCTCTACTTCCAAGGGTTCACTGCGAATTCTGGTCAGTGATGGCGACACGCTCGACCGGGTCCGCCGTGCCGCGCCTCTCCTCGGCCGCAAGCTGGACCTGGCATCCACCATCGCGCTGCTGAACAAACAGCACGTCAACAACCGCGTCTATGTGTCACTGCTCGAGGCCGATCCGGAAGCCATGGTGGCCGACAAGGTGATGCCGGCGCTGCCCCTCTCCATCATGAACGTGATGGACGGCATGCGCGGGACGCAGGAGATGGTGGTGCAAAGCGAGTCTTCGGTGAATGAGGCCGCCACCGGCCCGTTGGATTATGTGGTTTCCGGCGCGCAAGTGCTCACCATCACCATCAAGTAAAACTACTGGGGCGCGCTCTTCTGGTATCGCCGGCCCGGCGCCAGCTTCTGTTTTCTCGTGATAACCTCAATCCTTCCTCAAGACCGGCGAAGAGGTATGAAATTGGCAATTCTTTTGCGCAAACGATCCTCTCTTGTCTTCATTTGCCTTCTCTCTTTTGTTCTTTTCGCCAGGGGCGAAGGCACGCGCGTCTGGGAACAATCCAAGTTCGAAGAGCTGAGCAAGGGCACGGCCACGGGCGTGGCCATCCGCAGCACCGGCGGCCTGGAGCTCGCTCCGTCGTTTAAAGCGATCTCCACCACGCCATCCACCTATATCTGGTCCATCGTGGCGGACCCGAGCGGCAATCTCTATGCCGCCACGGGCGCGCCCGCCCGGGTGTATCGCATCACTCCGCAAGGTCAGTCCAGCGTAATCTTCGAGCCCCAGGAGTTGCAGGTGCAGGCCCTGGCGGTGGACAAGAACGGGATCATCTACGCCGCCACCAATCCGGACGGCAAGGTGTATCGCATCGAGCATCGCGCCAGTCCCCAGGCGGGCAAGGAAAAACCTGAGACGGAGAAAAACAAGGCGGTCGGCGAATTCTCCGCTTCGGTTTATTTTGATCCCGGCACCAAATACATCTGGGACCTGGTCTTTGACGATTCCGGCAACCTGTTTGTGGCCACCGGTGATCACGGCGAAGTGTTGCGCGTAACACCTAAAGGAGAGCATTCCGTTTTTTTTAAGAGTGACGAAGCGCATATTCGCGTCCTGGCCATGGATAACAGGGGCAATCTCATCGCCGGCTCGGATGGCAGCGGTTTGGTGTACCGGATCAAGCCCGACGGCGAAGGCTTCGTGCTCTACAGTGCTCCCAAGAAAGAAATCACCGCGCTGGCGATCGACAAGGCAGGGAGCATCTATGCCGCGGGTGCGGGCGAGAAGCGGGCTGGAGCTGTCCCGACGAGTTTTCCGGCTTCCATCCCGGCCCCCACCGCAGCGCCCACGCCGGGCCCTGCGCCGGCCGGCATGGTGGTCCTGAACGTCACCCCGGTCCCTTCCGCTCTGGCGGGCAGCATTCCGTTCCCCGGGACGGGCGCCACGGGCGGCTCAGAAATCTATTGCATCTCCCCGGACGGCTCTCCCCGGCGCATCTGGACTTCGCGTGAGGATCTGGTTTATGCCCTCGCGTTCGACCCGGGCGGGCGCCTGCTGGCAGGAAGCGGGAACCGTGGCCACATTTTCGCCATTACCGGTGAGGATCAGTTTGTCGATCTGCTCAAGGCAAGCGCCGGTCAGATTACGGCGTTTGCCGACGCTCCCGGCGGCGGGCTCTACGTTTCGACCAGCAATTTGGGCAAACTGTTTTCGCTGGGCGGCTCCCGCGAATCTGAAGGCACTTACGAAAGCGACGTCTTTGATGCCAAAGTCTTTTCGCGCTGGGGTCGCGCGGAATTGCGAGGCTCGGGCAACGTCGAACTGTTTGCGCGCAGCGGCAACGTGGACAATCCCGACCGCAACTGGAGTCCGTGGAAGCCGGTCGATCTGCAGAAGGACCTGGTGCTCAATGTGCCCCCGGCACGGTTTGTGCAATGGAAGGCCGTGTTGCACGCGGGTAACGCCGCCCCCAGCGTGGACAGCGTGCTGCTGAACTATCTGCCCAAAAATGTCGCCCCGGATTTCGACGACGTGACCGTGCAGGTCGGTGTGCGTTACCAGCCTCTGCCCAAGCCTATCGGAGTGCCCGACACCAGCGCAGCCGGAGGCAGTCCGCTGCCGCGTTTCGAGACTCCCCCTCCAGCCACGCGGGACCGCGATTCAATCGGGGTGAAGTGGACGGTTCACGATGACAACGACGATCAGATGGTGTACTCGGTTTACTACCGCGGCGATGCCGAGTCCCGATGGTTGCTGTTGAAGGACGATCTGACTGACAAGTTCTATTCGTTCGATGCAGCGCTGCTCCCGGATGGCGGATACACCATCGAGGTCATGGCTTCGGACGCGCCCTCGCATTCCCCCGGCCAGGCGTTGACTTCGGTGAGGGACAGCGCCCGTTTCGAGGTGGACACCACTCCGCCACGAATTGACGACCTTAGAGCGTCGGTGGAAGGCTCGCAGATCCATGTGACTTTCCGCGCCGCCGATGGATTCTCGAACATCAAGCGTGCTGAGTACTCTCTCGACGCGGGCGATTGGCAATACGTGGAGCCGGTCGGCCAACTGGCGGACTCCAAAAGCGCGAGTTATGACTTCCTGGCCGCCGTCCGACTGCCTCGGGAATCCCAGGCTTACGTGCCCGCCGAAAATCCGCTGCACCCGGCGCGAGAGACAAAAGCAACGCCGGCAGAGCACGTGGTCGTAGTCCGAGTCTACGACCGGTTCGACAACATGGCGTCGGCGAAGACGGTGATGCGCGGCAAGTAAGGATCACGTAGCGGGGAACCCACGTGGAGACAGCCGCCCTCGGCTGTCCAGTCGAGCGAAGCTCGACACGGCGACTGTCCCCACATGGTTCGTGGTCAGTTCGTGATCCGGTCGGCGTTTCGCAATTCAGGGAAAATCCACGCCCAGAATCCGATAACCAGCAGTGTGCCCACGCCGCCTAACACCACTGCCGGCACCGTCCCAAACCAGTGCGCGGTGAGGCCAGATTCGAATTCTCCCAGTTCGTTGGATACTCCAATAAAGATCATGTCCACCGCGTTCACCCGCCCGCGCATTTCATCGGGGGTGGCCAGCTGAACCAGGATCGCGCGGATGATGACGCTCACCATGTCGGAAGCGCCCACCAGCAGCAAAGCGATCATGGACACCACCAGGCTGCGGGAGATTCCGAAGACAATCGTGAATACACCGAATCCGGCCACGCCGCACAGCATGGTCAATCCGGCACGACGGCGCAGAGGACGATGAGCCAGAACAATCGCCATGGCCGCAGCGCCGATGCCCGGAGCGCTGCGCAACAGCCCCAGGCCCCAGGGGCCGGTCTTGAGAATTTCGCTCGCATACACCGGCAACAGCGCCACGGCGCCGCCCAGCAGGACCGCAAACATGTCCAGCGAGATCGAACCCAGAACCAGCTTATGGCTCCAGATATAACGGAAGCCCGCGGAAACCGTGGCCCAGGTAACCGGCTCCCGCTGGCGTGCCTGAGTCCTGAACTTGATGCGCAGCGTGGATGAGATGGCCAGGAAGCCGGTGGCCACGGCGGTCGCGTAGACGGCGGAGGGGCCACGGGCGAAGGCATAAAGAAATCCGCCGACCGATGGCCCCAGAATCGTCGCTCCCTGGAAGATGCTGGCGTTCCAGGCTACGGCGTTGGGAAAATGTTCTTCCGGAACCAGTTGCGGCAGAAGCGCGCGGCTTACCGGAGCATTAAAGGCGCGAACCACGCCCAGCAGGACAACCACGGCGTAAATCAGACGGACTGAATGGCTGTTGCGCCATGCCAGGATCAAAAGCAGCGCTGAACACAGGGTGAATCCGCAGTAGCACAAAGTCACAACTTTGCGGCGCTCGAAGCGGTCGGCGGCATGACCCGAAACCAGGAACAACAGGAGCCCGGGCAGGAATTGCGCCAGCCCTACCAGGCCAAGATCCAGCGGACGTCTCGTGATCTCGTACACCTGCCATCCCACGGCCACCGATTGCATCTCCAGCGAGGCAACGATGAAAAACCGCGCCGACTGGTACAGGGCGAAGTCCGGATGGGTGAAGGCAATACCGCCGGGGAGTCTGGGTTCGGAGCGTTCGGCCATCTCTCTTCATCAACCACTGTGTTCGCTGCCTGCTAGTGTTTCGTCTCTCCCGCGCCCGCGCCCGCGCCCGCGACCTGCACGGGTAGATCGCCATAACCTAGCCGGCGATGAAAGAAGTCGAACACCAGCCCGTACAACTGATATGCCAGCTCTGGATCATAGCGCACACCCTCGTCGCGCATGAACGCGTGAGCGCCGTTCACCTCGTGCCAGCCGAACTTCGCATTCACCTCATTCAGCCGGGCCAGCACTTTCATCCGGCCCTCGAGCGGAATGTGCGGGTCCTGCCGTCCCCAGATCATCAGCAACTCGCCTTTGATGTCCTTCGCCCGCTGCAGCGAATCATCCTTCATACCTTTGGCAAGGCTCCCCTTATGGATGTCGGTGGCATAGAAGCACGCCGTCCCAAGCACGTCGGCATTCATAGCCGCGCGGAAAGCCAAATGCCCCCCGATGCAGATCCCCAACGCTCCCAGCCGGCCGGTGCAATCCGGACGCGACTTCAGGTGGTCCAGCACCGCGCGCGCGTCCGCGTCATAGCTCGCCAGTTCCTTGGTCGTTTTCAACTCATTGCCGCGATCCGACCCGGCCTGGTCATAGGCCAACACCGTCCCGGCAGCTTCAAACTCGTGATAAATCTCCGGGATCGCAACCACGTATCCATGCCCGGCAACCATGGCCGCGGTCCTGCGAACCGGCCCGGTTACCTGGAAAATTTCGGTAAAGAAAACGATTCCCGGATACTTTCCCGGAGCGGCTGGCCGGACGATGTGCGTCCGCATTGCCCCGTAACTGGTTGAGAGTTCCACATGTTCATCGCTGGTGACGATCATGGTTGCGCTCCGTTTTCAATCCTGAGCATTCTAGCCTTTCAGGCCCGGTGGATTTGTAAGAAAGGTACAACACAAGCAACGCGATCCAAAACTGCAGCCCCGCGCGAATGACATCGCGGTTCTGCTCTCGATGGCAGCTATAATCCGATTGGCTGAATGCTGACGGCCGATAGCTGACAGGTTCATGCGATTCGAACTTTTCATCGCCACCCGCTACCTCCGCGCCAAACGTCGCCAGGCGGTCATTGGCGTGATCACCGGCATCTCGATCGCCGGAGTCGCTGCCGGCGTGGCCTCGCTGATCGTCGCGCTCGCCATCAACAACGGATTCCGCCAGGATTTGCAGGATCGTCTGCTGGGTTCGACTTCCCACATCAACCTTTTGCGGGTGGAGAGCGATGGGATCAAAGACTGGCGGCCGCTGATGGATCGCCTGGCAAAACAGCCCCACGTGGTCGCGGCCGCCCCGGCAATCTACGAGCAGGTTCTGATTTCACGCGGACCTCGAGCCCGCGGAGCGGTTTTGAAGGGCATGATTCCGGCCTACGAGCGCAAAGTCAGCGACCTGCTGAACGCGGTGAAGGTCGGTTCGATCGATGCGCTGGACCAGAGCACAGGCAACGCAGACACCACAGACCGTGTGGAGCCGGGTCTTCGACCCGGCCTGGGCGGGCCGGAGACCCGCCCCTACGCAGCCTCGGGAGCTTCCGGCGAATCGGCTTCCGCCTCAGAGAAATCTCCGGATGATCTGAACTCGGTGCGGGAGCGCGCGGCCGCCATGCCGCCCATTGTGCTGGGCGCAAATATGGCGGAGGATCTCGGCGCCACGCTGAACTCTACTGTGCTGATCACCAGTCCGCAGGGCGAACTGACTCCGTTTGGACTGGTTCCGAAATACAGCCGCTTCCGGGTGGCGGGAATTTTCAACTCCGGCTTCTACGACTATGACAGTTCCTGGGCGTTCGCGCGCCTGGCGGACACGCAGCAACTGGAAGGTCTCGGCGATCAGATTACGGTTCTTGAATTCAAGCTCGATGACATTTATCTGGCCGGGCAGGTGTCACGTGACCTGGAACAGGCAGCCGGTAAGGGCTTCATGGCCACCAACTGGATGGAGCAGAACAAAGCTCTGTTTCGCGCCCTGCGGCTGGAACGGCTGGTCACGTTCATCACCATCGGGCTGATCGTCTTTGTAGCCGCACTGAATATCTTGATTTCACTCACCATGATGGTGATGGAGAAGACTCGCGACATCGCCGTGCTGATGTCGATGGGCACACGCAAATCCCAAGTCCGAAGAGTATTTATCACCCAGGGGTTGCTGATTGGCGTCATCGGAACCGCGATCGGGCTGGTTCTGGGCTATGCGCTCTCCTGGGCAGGCGGACACTATCACCTGCTGTCACTGGCTCCCGAGGTGTACTCCATCGACTATGTGCCCTTCGCTCCGCGCGCGATGGACGGTGCGCTGGTGGCCCTGGTAGCCATAGGGGTTTCCCTGGTGGCGACGCTGTATCCCTCCTGGTCGGCGGCGCGAATTCTTCCTGCCGAAGCGCTGCGCTACGAGTGACGCAACTCCCTGGTTATTGGTTGTGACCATCGTCATATCGTATTTACTGTAGATTGGGCATAGGGTTCCCTTCATAGCTCCCAAAAAGGAGCAGGAGGTTTGCACCGCGGCGTTCATGCTTTAATGAGGGTGAGCTGAAAGCTAGCGGCTAGAAGCTGCCCTTTGAGCCGAGGAGCCGGTCTTTTGCATCTAATTCAGCGGGAAATGATGTTGCGAGTGGAAGGCCTCAAGAAGATCTTTCGCTCCGGTGAATCGGATCTGGTGCTCTTTGAAAATTTGTCGTTCCAGGTAGCCAGAGGAGAACTGCTGGCGATCGTAGGCGAGTCAGGTTCGGGCAAGAGTACCTTGTTACACATCCTGGGCGCTCTTGATAGCCCTTCTGCGGGTGACGTATACTGCGCCCACTTGCGGTTGAGTTCGCTTTCAGAGGATGACGCCGCCGGGTTCCGTAACCATGAACTTGGTTTCGTCTGGCAATTCCACTACCTGTTGCCGGAATTTACGGCACTGGAAAACGTGGCCATGCCGCTCCTGCTTCGGGGCCTTGCCCGGCGGGACGCGGAGGCGGAAGCTGCGCGATGGCTGCACGAGGTAGGCCTGGGGCAACGTACGCATAACCGTTCGGGAGAGCTTTCCGGCGGTGAGCAACAACGTGTGGCCCTGGCCCGGGCGCTCATCACCCAGCCCAAGCTTTTGCTCGCGGATGAGCCCACCGGAGACCTCGACAGCCGGAATGCGGACTCGGTTTTCGAATTGATCGCCAGGTTACATCGCGACTGCCAGCTAACCTCCCTCATTGCTACACACAATCTCGCCTTCGCGCGCCGTTGTCATCGGGTGCTGCGTTTGCGCCGCGGGCAGATGGAAGAGGTGGCGCCGGAGACTCTTTCTGGCTTAACCGGGTGACGGGAATTGACAAACTTCCGGCAAACGTGCCGAAATGGGATCAGTGGCAGGAATTTGTAAGGTGTTGCAAGCGTTCGGGGAGAAACTGAAGCGGGTGTCTTTGGTAACGGGACCGAAGTTCCTGACCAGCGCTTACGGGCCATAGACGTCGGTGGAATGCGAATTGCATAATGACTCTGGAGCCGGTGGTTCTCCAGGTCGGCGGGGTAAGCGTGTAACTTCGGTTGCCTTGAGAGCCAAGGGGGTAGGGCTTTATGTTCGAACGTTATACGGAAAAAGCAAGGCGCGTTATCTTTTTTGCGCGCTATGAAGCCAGCCAGTTCGGGTCTCCTTATATTGAGACCGAGCACCTGCTGTTGGGACTCCTGCGCGAAGACAAAGCTCTGACCAACCGGTTCCTGCGTTCCCATGCCTCGGTCGAATCCATCCGCAAACAGATCGAGGGCCATACCACCATCCGGGAAAAGGTTTCGACTTCGGTAGATCTGCCGCTGAGCAACGAATGTAAGCGGGTTCTGGCCTATGCGGCAGAGGAAGCGGAACGGTTGTCGCACAAGCATATCGGCACCGAGCATCTGCTCTTGGGCTTACTGCGGGAGGAAAAGTGCTTTGCCGCTGAGATTCTGCATGAACGCGGCCTGCGCCTTTCCACCATCCGTGAAGAACTGGCGCGCAGCAGCCAGGAAAAGTCGCAGCCGCAGCGGCAGCGCGAATCCTCCCTGCTGAGTGAGTTCTCCCGCGACTTGACCCAGGCCGCCATGGACAACCAGCTCGATCCCCTGGTGGGACGCGAAGGCGAACTGGAGCGTGTAGTTCAGATTCTGTGCCGCCGGACGAAAAACAATCCGGTGTTGATTGGGGAACCGGGCGTAGGCAAGACCGCCATCGTGGAGGGCCTGGCCCAGCGCATTGCCGACGGAGAAGTTCCGTCCTTTCTGGCTGACAAGCGCATTCTGGCTCTCGACCTCTCGCTCATTGTTGCCGGCACGAAATACCGCGGCCAGTTTGAAGAGCGCCTGAAGACCATCATGAAGGAGTTGATGGAGTCGCAGAATTCCATCATCTTTATCGACGAACTGCACACCCTGGTGGGCGCGGGCTCCGCCGAAGGCTCGCTGGACGCTGCCAACATCCTGAAGCCGGCGCTGTCGCGCGGCGAAATTCAGTGCATCGGCGCCACCACTCCGGGAGAGTATCGCAAGTCCATCGAAAAAGACCGTTCCTTGGAGCGCCGCTTCCAGGCAGTGAAGGTTCCGCCGCCAGATGAAGTCAATGCCACCAAGATTCTGTTCGGGATCAAGGACCGCTACGAGAAGTTCCACGCCGTCACCTACACCGACGACTCTATCAACTTCGCCGTATCGCATTCCAATCGCTATATCCCGGACCGCTTCCTGCCGGACAAGGCCATCGACCTGATTGACGAAGCCGGAGCTCGGGTCAAGCTGCGCCAGACTTCGCTGCCCGAGGAGATCACGGAAGTCCAGAAGCGGATCAAGTTCATCGTCCACAGGATGGAAAACGCCATCGCGAACCACGAGTTTGAGAAGGCGCGTTTCTATTCGGACGAGGAACGCAAGGAGCGCGAGAACCTGCGCGCCCTTCGCGAAAAATACCACCTCGATGAATCCTCCACCGGCGTTGTCGGTCGGGAGGACATCGAGGACGTGGTATCGCGCTGGACCGGCGTGCCGATTACCTCCATCAAGGAAGAAGAATCGCAGAAACTGCTGCGCATCGAGGAAGAGCTGCACAAGCGGATTATCTCGCAGGATAAAGCCATCGTGGCGTTGGCCCGAGCCATCCGCCGCAGCCGTGCCGGCTTGAAGAGCCCGAACCGGCCTATCGGATCGTTCCTGTTCCTGGGTCCGACCGGCGTCGGCAAGACTGAAGTCGCCCGCACCCTGGCGCAGTTTATGTTTGGCAGCGAGAAGTCGCTGGTCCGCTTCGATATGTCCGAGTTCATGGAAAAGCACTCGGTCTCGAAGCTGATCGGCTCGCCTCCTGGATACGTAGGCTACGAAGAGGGTGGACAGCTCACCGAGCGCGTGAAGCGCGCGCCTTATTCCGTCGTCCTGCTGGACGAAATCGAAAAGGCGCACCCGGATGTCTTCAACATCCTGCTGCAGGTTTTTGAGGACGGCCAGCTCACCGACGGTCTGGGCAACACGGTCGACTTCAAGAACGCTATCATCATCATGACCTCGAACATCGGCGCGCGGCACCTGCAGAAACGCGAAGGCCTGGGCTTCCAGTCCACCAATGAGGACATGATTTCAGGCAAGATCGAAGATCTGGTAAAAGGCGAGGTCAAACGCACCTTCAATCCGGAATTCCTCAATCGCCTGGATGAAATCATTCTGTTCACGGCGCTCAGCGAGCAGGATCTGATCCAGATTCTGGAACTGATGGTCAGCCTGTTGAATCAGAACCTGGCCCAGAAGTCGATCACCGTTACCGTGACCGACGAGGCCAAGAAGTGGATCCTGAACCAGACTTTGGGAGATCGCAGTTATGGCGCGCGTCCGCTGCGCCGGGCTTTGCAGAAATATATCGAAGACCCGCTCTCGGAAGCGCTGATTCAGGGCACGATCACCACTCGTCCGGCTTTCATCGAAGTCTTCCTGGATGGGGAGAAACTGTACTACCGTCCGGTGGATTCGGAAAAAACTGAGGGCGTGCTGCTGTACGAGAATTGACACTCGCAGTGCGAGTGTCATCCTGAGCGGAGGCTTGAGGTCCTGACGGGCGGTCTTTGCGCGTCGGGCAAGCCGGAGTCGAAGGATCTTCGTTAGCTTTCAGCCGTCAGCTTTTGCTGGCGGCTTTGTTTTCTTCGCGAAGTTCTTCTTCGCGAACTTTGCGGAATCTCTTTGCGCCCTTTGCGGTTAAGAGAGCTTTTGACCGCAGAGAACGCAGAGGAAAATCTCGCAAAGGACGCAAAGAAGTTCTTAAGAAATATGGAACTCATCGTTTATTCCTCTGTCTGGTGTCCCGAGTGCGGCGAAGCCAAGCGCTTCCTCCAGCGCCACAACCTCCCTTTCACCGAAATTGACATCGAGACCACCCCTGGCGCCGCCGACGAAGTCGTAAAACGAACCGGCAAGCGGGCCATCCCGCAATTTGTCATCGACGGCGAATGGGTACAGCCGTACCGCCTGGGCGAGGGTTTTCTGTACGAGGAAATGTCCCAACGCCTGGGAGTTAAGGAACCCTAGTCCACCCGTACATCACCTTCCGTACCCTAGGAGACTCCGGTTTGAGGCCCCAAGATAGTAAGTTACAGGTGCGCCTGGGGTTCGGATTTCCCCTCCCCCCAATATCCCCTTGGCAGCCAGTTCCTCATGGCCGAGAACCACCATCCATCGGGCGAAGAACCGGTCTGTACGGCCTGGACACGGCTCGTCGAAGTTGTCCTGGGTGTGTTCCTGATCGTCGGAACCGTCTTCATGGGGCGTTACTACTCGCCGCCGGCTCCGCTTCCCATCCCACCCAATCCGGCGCCGGCAACCGCGCTGGTCAACGACCATCGTGAAGAGCTGCAGCAACTTACCCGCGATGTGGACGAGCTAAAGCAGGAACAGGCCATGCCCGCCCTGGTTCTGAACCGGTATCGCAATTCTATCTGCTACATCTACGGAATCTACCGCGTCTCCATACCCAAGCAGCGGCCGGCCTTGCGGGCCCGCATTTCAGGAACCGGCTTTGTGGTGGCGGAGGGCCTGCTGGCCACCAATCGCCACGTGGCCGAGCCCTGGTACGGAGACGCCGAGTCGGACGCCCTGATTCGCAAAGGCGCCAAGCCGGAACTGGAAAAGCTGGTTGCCTTCTTCCCCGGTTTCGCCCTGCCCGTGAACATCACGCCGCTGGTGTTATCGGCGAGCGGCGACCTGGCGGTCTTACGGGTGGAGAATTCGCAGGCCATAAGCCGCCTTCGGCCGCTACCGCTGGCCGACAGTACCTCTAACCCCGGAGAGTTGGTGGCAGTCGTCGGTTATCCCATGGGAGTGCTGGGGATGGTGGCAAAATCGCCTCCAGCCGTCTACGACCGGCTGGCCTATCGGCGGGACGACATCGGCGCCGCCAACGAACTGGCCGCGCTCTCGTTAATTCGGCCCTCGGCGACCTGCGGACATCTGGGAGACGTGGTCGGAGACAAACTGATCTATGACGCCCCCACCGCGCACGGGGGAAGCGGCGGACCTGTGTTTAACTCGCAGGGCCAGGTCATCGGCATCAACGAAGCCTACATCGACGGCTTCTCGGGCGGCACGCTGGGAGTCTCCGTGAAGGCGCTTCGTCCCCTGATTGTGGCGGCCCAGAAGAGGGCCAGCGCCGGCAACAGCACCGGAACCAACTGAAACTCCAGTTTCATCCGAATCCCTTCACCCAACCCGGCTCGCGGACGTGTTCCTCTTCGAGCTGGCGAAGGCGCGCCGCCATGACCTGCTGCCGTCCTAAATAGCCCACAACTCGCAGCGGATCCTGGCGATCGACCACCGGCAGGCGGCCAATGTTGTTACACAGCATCCTGGCGGCAGCGTCGTGCAAGGTCTCGTCGGGATAGGTCACGACAGGTTCTCGGCTTCCAGCATCGAGCAAACTCATGGCGCCCGAAGGATCTTCGTCCAGAGCGCGCAACAGGTCGCCGCGAGTGATGATGCCCGCCAGTCTGTGTTGATCATCGAGAAGGAGCATCCCCTGGTGACGACTCACTTCCGGATCGTGTCGCGCTATCCGTTGGGCCAGTTCGCAGACGGCCATCGAACTCGGCAGCGCGGGCACCTGGCGGTCCATGGTGTCAGACACCACCATCTGCTGCAGCGCATCGGCCTCGTAGTCCTGGTGGATTCGCAAACCGCGCCGCGCCAGCTTCTCGGTCATGATGGACGCCTTGGGCATGAGCAGCATGGCAATGCCGTCGGCGATAACGCTCACCAGCATCAGGGGCAGAACCGCGTTGTAGTCGCGGGTGATTTCGAAAGCGAAGATGATGAAGGAAAATGTGGCGCGGGAGGCGGCTCCGAACACTGCGCCCATCGCAACCAGAGCGAACGCCCCCGCCGAGAGCCGTGCTGCTGGAAAGAGCCTGTTCATCCCCAGGGCAAACACTCCGCCCAGCGCCGCGCTGGACATGAACATAGGAGCCAGTAGTCCGCCCGACGTTCCCGATCCGAGAGAGATAACTAGCGCTACAGCCTTAGCCAGCATGACTACGATCAGCAGCTTGAGCGCCAGGTTTGCATTCAGGATATCGCTGATGGTGTCGTACCCCACGCCCAGAACTCGAGGAACGAAATATCCGATGATTCCGAGGCCGAGCGCCCCAATCGCAGGCCACCAGAGTTGGTCCACGGGCAGCTTTTCGAATTGGTCTTCGGTCCAGTAGAGCAGTTTGCTGAAGCCGACCGCCGCCAGACCGCAGACTCCTCCCAGCACCAGATAAAACGGCAAAGCTCGCGGGATTCCGAAATTCATCGTGGCGACGGTGAACATGGGTCCGCCGCCCAGGAGTTGAATGTGGACCGCAGTGGCCAGAGTGCTGGCAATGACTAGCGGTATGAACGACCGCGATTTGAACTCGAACAACAACAGTTCGATGGCCAGAATTACGCCCGCAATCGGCGTGTTGAATGTCGCGGACATTCCCGCTGCCGCTCCGCAGGCCAGCAGCACCTTGCGCTCCGAAGCCGTGGTATGGAAAACCTGACCTACAAGCGATCCCAGGGCGCCTCCGGTTTGAATAATCGGACCTTCTGCGCCGAAGGGTCCTCCGGTTCCAATGGCAATGGCAGCCGAGATCGGCTTTAGAATTGCCACCCGTGGCTGAATGCGGCTGCGATTGAAAAGCACCGCCTCCATGGCTTCCGGGATGCCATGACCCTTGATCTTCGGCGACCCATACTTCGCCATGAAGCCAACGATGATGCCGCCAATGACTGGGATCGGGATCACCCACAATTCCAGATGGTTGTAGAGCGGACTGACGAATACGGTGGCAAAGCGGCCGTAAAAGGAGATGTTCGTGAACAGGCCAATCAGCCGGTAAAGAAGAAACGCGATGATGCCGGCGATGAGTCCGATACCGGCTCCCAGAAGTGAGACCAGCAACAGGCGGAATTGAGCCGGCTTCGAAACTGTCATGTGGTTGACCGCGTAGAATGCCGTACCGGCCGCATCGCCCGCTCCAGCGCGTTGACCAGGGCCGGACCCTGCGCACGCAACTCCGATTTGTGCTGCAAAGACAGTTCTCGGAGCTTTCTCTCGCCCTTAGGAGTGAGCGAAAGCAATACTTCGCGCCTGTCCTTCGCGTCCCGGCTCCGCCGAACCAGGCCTCGAGCCGAAAGCCGGTTCACCAGTTCCACTGTGCTGTGGTGCTGCAGTTGCAGCCGCTCCGCCAGCTTTCCTATGCCGGGGCGCACGCCCGCCGGAAGGCCTTTGAGCGCGAGCATCAACTGGTGCTGGCGCGGCTCCACCCCTTGTGCTCGAGCGGCCTGTTCGCTGAAGTGGAGGAAGCAGCGAATCTGATGGCGCAGTTCCGCCAGGGCTTGATAGTCGGAGAGAGTGAGCGGTGTTGCCATAACAGCCAGAATCAATATATATCGTATCACGATATGTATGAGATGGAAATTTTATGACAGGAACTCACGCGAAGTGGAAGTCACAAAAACACAGAGAGGCGGGGCAGCCTGTCGCCGCGCGGGTATGATTTTTGCTGTGGGTTGGTTCCGGGTTAAGCCTTCACTACTTTGCCGCTGCGCAGGCAGGACGTGCACACGCGCATGCGCCTGGTCGATGCGCCCACTTTGGCGTGGACGGGACGCAGATTGACGTTCCAGCGCCGCTTGCTCACGTTGTGGGCGTGACTGATGTTGTTTCCGAAGCGCGGTTTCTTGCCGCAAATCTCACAAACCTGTGCCATGAACTACTCCAGATAGATTCAGAACTTGCTCAGTAAGATATAGATTTTACCGGATTTGAGCGGTTTTCGCCAAGCCGATGCACCGGGCCGGGCGATTCTGCCTGTGCGATACTGAAATCATGGCATCCCCGGTAGATCCCAAGTCAGTAAAGGTAAATATCACGACCGGCACCGGAGTGGATATCGAGTGGAACGACGGCCACCGTTCTCACTACTCCTTCCCGTTCCTGCGTCATGCCTGCCCCTGCGCGCTTTGTGACGACCAGCGTGACAAGGAAGGCCGGAACCCGGGTGACCCGCCCAAGGCCGCGCCGGGGGCGCTGCCCATGTTCAAAGAAGCCGCCAAGGCGACCTCGGCCGAGGCCGTGGGGAAGTACGCAATCAAGTTCCAGTGGAATGACGGTCATGACCAGGGACTTTATTCCTGGCAATTCCTCCGGGACGTTTGCCCGTGCGAGGCATGCAAGGCAGACCGCGTAGCGAGTTAAGAAAGACTTCCTGCGGCAATCACAGGAAATTCCTGATCTTGACCCATTCCGGTCCGCCTTTCTGCGCGTTCCAGTCGCTTTCGATGGCCTCCTGCTGGCGCGCAGTCAAATGCCAGGAAAGCGGCGGTGGCGGAATGTCAGGTGGGGGACTGCCGTCCGGGCGGGAGCCAAACTCAAAGATCGCCGGCGGCGCGATATTCACTTTTCCGGCCCACTTGTCCTGCAGCAGTTTCAACTCAACCTGGTTGTGGGAACGCTGGCCGGCAGTTCGCACTTCAAACAGAGCTTCGAGTGGGGCATAGGTCTGAAAAAACCACCCGGGATGTGAACCCTTGGGCACTTTGGCCGACGCAGGGCTGGGCTGTTCACGGATTTGTATCACCAGGATCTCTCTCCCTCCGGACAGCTTGCCCTGACTTTGCAGAGAGTCCAAAGCGACGTCCAGCCATTCGACGAGAGTCGACATTCCGTAGTTATCGTAGTAGGCCCCATCGACCACGTGGGAGGCCTCACCCCCAACCGGATCGACGTCCGCTCGCGAGGCCGGACCGACGTAGGGAAATGTGGCGGAAAGCCGCGCTGCCGTGACCACCGCCACGTCTCGCGTCTTCTGATAGATCGAATGAAAATCCCAGCGCCCCACGGTGCCGGGAGGATACGGAAGGTAGGTGGTGGAGAGCAGCAGACGTTCACCCGCTTCGACCAGTGTAGCGTTGAAGATGTTGGCCGGGCGAAGGCCATTCCACACATCCGCAGACCACTTTGTCAGGTTGCTCTCGAGGCGGGAAGCGTCGGGAGACGTTCGGGTCCAGGCGCGCTCCAGAGCGCGTCCCCGGCCAGCAAAACTGCGAGGAAAAATGGGGAAGACCACGTGCAAAAGATCGTGATATGCCAAACCCCAGGCAACGTCCTCCAAGCTCGAAGCCTTGGCGTCGGCGACCACTTCATTCAATTGGTCCTCGGCCGGAAGTGTCCCGCTGCCGTTATATTGGTTCACAAAATACATTGCTCCGACCCCGCCCCCGGAGACGGAACTGATCAAGCGCAGAGACTTTGAGAAAGCATTGGGATCGTCTGGTTGAGTCTTACGCCATTCGAGTTCAAGTCCCGTCAACACGCGTGCCGTCCATGCCGCGGCCTGAATGCCGCCTCCCGAGGCAGCCACCAGAATGACTTTGGACTCTTCGAAGCCAGCAAGACCTCGGCGGGATTCGGGGTGTCTGGGAAACAGCCCTCGCTCCTGGGATCATCGGGAGTTTTGGTGCGATAAAAGTGGTCGGTGTTGGGCAGTTGTGCCGTAATCAGGAGCCAGATTCCCAGCAAGAGAACGATCGGAATTCGCCAGCGGTCCGCGGCAAACGTGATTCCGGAAAGTGTCCAGCAAGCCAGCGTGATCAGCAGCAAGACGTAGGTTAGAGTGGGAACCTGTAACCAACGTGGGGCGTAGTGCAGGCAGCCGACAATTGCGTACAGCGAGAAGGTCAAAGAAAACAGAATGGCGGAGAGAAGATGGCCTTTTAGCAACTTGTTACCGCAAAAGTATCCCGCGGTGCCCACACACCGGGCTAGCCCGGTCAGGAACCAGGTTGCAACATTGAACACTGGTCCGGGCCGCGAAACCGCATCCTGAAACAGTATCTGGGCCAACCAAAGAAGGCCGCAGGCCAGCAGCGCTCCGATCAGAATTCCGATTAACATTCGGATGGTGAATCCGGCTCGGCCTTGTCCAGAAGACAGCTGGCGCGGACTGTACCAGAGGACCGCACCAATCAGCGGGAGCGTGAGTAATCCCGACCAGCAAAGTGGACGGGCTGAGGAAACTCCAGAGACGTCTGAAAAGTAATCCCGTGAAAACGCAGATGGCCGTATGACATCACCACCCAGCCGGTGACCAGCGTTGTCCAGGCGGTGGAGAGACCGGCCAGAGTCACAACGCTCATGCCTCGAGGAGTAATGTCGAGAAGATTGGCGAACAGGGAGCTCCTGAGCGAGCTCAAGGGGAATACGACGAGCACCAAGGCGCAGAGAAGCGGAACCCGCGCCAGCATCAGAAAAGGGACCAGCTCCTTCACCCAGGGGAATTGGGCCAACCGATGACACATAGAAACCTTCGGGGAAGAGGACGCGAGGGAAGAGGTACGGAAAACGCAGAAAGGCTATGCCATCGGCAAACCGGTAGTCAAGCCGCACGAAGGCCTTGCGTTCTTCCGGGCCGCCGCATCGCACACCTGGCGACGTCCGCTTGGGCAAACCGCACCACTGCCCGGCCCTTGTATGAGCTGGTGAATTGTTAATCTCTTGTAGAATCGAATTGCCGGGTATTTCAACGTGTCTTTTCTCGATCAGCTCAATCCGCAGCAACGTGAGGCCGTTGAAACCACGGAGGGGCCAGTCCTCATCCTGGCTGGCGCCGGCAGCGGCAAGACCCGCGTCATCACCTTTCGCATCGCCCATCTGATCGAGAACCTTGCCGTGATGCCGGAATCCATCCTGGCCATGACCTTCACCAACAAGGCCGCGCAGGAAATGGTCGAGCGCGTGGACAAACTGGTGGGCGGGCTCTCGGTGGCCAAGCCCGTGATCTCGACCTTCCACTCTTTCTGCGTGCGCGCTCTGCGCCGGGACATCGAGCAACTGCGCATCCCTTCGGCTGTGCCCGGAGCGCCGCCGCTCGGGCTGACCAAAAGCTTCGTCATCTACGACGAAGCCGATCAGCAGCAGGTCGTCAAGGCGGTCATGCGGCGGCTCGGCATTGACGACAAGCAGACCACGCCACGCTCGGTGCTCGCGCATATCTCCTGGGCCAAGAACCACATGCTCGATCCACAGGAGGTTTACCTGCAGTCGGCCGATCCCAAGACGGAGCGGGTGGCCCACATTTACGAGGAGTATCGCAAGGAACTGCGCAAGGCCAACGCGCTCGACTTTGACGACTTACTGCTCGAAACCGTGCGCCTGCTCAAGGCGCTGCCGGCGGTTCGCGAGTATTACAACCGGCGCTTTCGCTACGTCATGATCGATGAGTATCAGGACACCAACCGTCCGCAGTACGAGCTGATGCGTCTCCTGGCCGGCACCCATCACAACATCTGCGCGGTCGGCGACGAGGACCAGTCCATCTACTCCTGGCGCGGAGCCGATATCCGCAACATCCTGGAGCTTGAAAAGGACTTTCCCGAGGCGAAGATCATCCGCCTGGAGCAAAACTACCGTTCGACTCAGAACATTCTGCAGGCCGCATCCGCCGTGGTCTCGAACAATCTCAAGCGCAAGGGCAAGAATCTTTGGACCTCCCGCCAGGGCGGAGCGAAAATCGGCTACTACGAAGCTCCAGACGGCGAGAACGAGGCCCTCTTCGCGGCCGACTACATTTCGAAGTATCTCCGCGAGTCCGCCGACCAGGGTGAGACCGCACGCGCCGCCGTGCTCTACCGCACCAACTCGCAGTCCCGGCTCTATGAAGAAGCCATGCGCCGCTACGGGCTGAAGTATCACGTGGTAGGAGGTTTTTCGTTCTACGAGCGCGCCGAGATCAAGGACATGATTTCGTATCTCAAAGTCATTCATAACCCGGATGACTCCATCTCAGTGCTACGCGTTATCAACACGCCCGTCCGCGGAATCGGCAAAACCAGCATTGAAACCCTGGAGCGGGTCGCGCTTGAGACCGGCCTGTCGCTGTGGGGCGCGCTGCGGGAAACGATCCAGCGGCAACTTTTGCCGCCGCGGGCCCTGGCCGCGCTCAAGGCCTTCACCGGATTGATCGAAGACGGGCGATCCATGCTGGCGGAGAGCTATGAGGAGCGCCTGGAACAGACCGCGGTTGCCGAGCCCGCGCTGGAAGAAGATGAGAAGGAAACGGAAGTAGCCCCCCTCGACGATGACACCGATTTCAGCCCTGACAACTTCACTTTCGACTTTAGTCAGCCAAGCGAAAGCAGCGCGGGCACTGCATCAGACGGAGACGCCTTTCGCAGCCCCGGCGGCCCGGCTACCACGACTGAACTGCTGAAATTTCTCATCGACCGCACTGGCTACATCAAACTGCTCGAAGAAGAAGACACGCCGGAGGCTTTCTCGCGGGTCGAGAATCTGCGCGAACTGGTCAACGCGGCCATGGACTCCCGCGACCGGGGTGAGACGCTGGATCAGTTTCTCGACCATGCCGCGCTGGTCAGCGACGCCGACGCCTACGACGAGCGCGCCCAGATCACGCTGATGACGCTGCACGCGGCCAAGGGCCTAGAGTTTCCCCTGGTCTTCCTGGGCGGTCTGGAAGAGGGTCTGTTCCCGCATTCGCGAACCTTCCTGCAGCCGGACGACGTAGAAGAAGAGAGGCGCCTTTGCTACGTCGGCATGACCCGGGCTATGGACACGTTGATCTTGACCCGGGCCGTCTACCGCCGCCGCTACGGCACGGACCTGCCCGAGGCCAGCGTGCCCTCGCGATTTCTGGAGGAAGTCCCCCCTCAGTTATTCGAGGACCTGGGAGGGCGAAAGGCACGGGGGTCTGCGCGAACGGCGTCGCCCGTGCCACAAGCGCAGGAATCCACCCACTATGCCTACGAAGATGAAGACCAGAGCCCGCCGCCCTCTTCCTCATGGACAGGAGGCGGCAGGCGGCGTCCGGAGGGATCGTACGCGGGCAGGTCGTACAACTCCATCGAGAACATTGCGGAGTTCTTTGCCTCGCGGGGCAAGAAGTTCAGTGTCCCCAAACTCCCCGTCGAGGAGACCAAGGGACGGAAGGGATTCCGCCCGGGACAAAAGGTGCGCCATCCCAAATATGGCGAGGGCACAGTGTACCAGCGCGAAGGAGAAGGTGAAGAAGCCAAGATTACGGTACAATTCCCTCGCTTCGGTTTGAAGAAGCTGGTGGAGAAGTATGCGCAGCTAGAGGGAGCTTAAACGCTGCTTCTAGCTTCTGGCTTCTAGCTACTGACCAGACCGGAGCTTTCATGTTTTGGCTAGAAGCCAGAAGCTAGGAGCTGACTTCAGCATTTCCTAAGGAGAACCAGACAGCACTCATGGCAAACACAAGCAAACTCAGCAAGGAAGAACGCAAGAAAGCGCGGCGCGCGGCCCGCAAGAAACGCAAGACCGAGAATCCGGTCAAGCCTCGCGAATACGCCCGCGGTTCGGCCAAGCGCAAAGTGAAGAAGATGGTACGCGGCACAGCGAAACGCTAGTCCATGCTCGTATGGAGGGCGGGTCAAACCCGCTCTCCACGGCTGCCGATTGAGGAGACCGAAACCCTTTGGCACAACCACCAACCACCAGTTCCGCAAACGTGACGATTCGCACCTCCGACCACCAGCTTCTGTGTTGCAAGTCGATTGACAAACTGATTGCGGAAGCCGATGAGCCCGGTCATCGCCTCAAGAAAACACTGGGCCCGTGGTCTCTGACCGCCCTGGGCATTGGCGCCATCATCGGGTCGGGGATCTTCGTTCTCACCGGCACCGCCGCCGCCGGAGAGCATTTCGAGGCGCCGTCGATCCTGCATGCGCAAGTGTTGGACCTGATCTCCAACTTTCTGCGCACCGGAAGCGCGGCCGGAGCCCTGATGCATGGACGCCCGCCGGCCGGCCCATCCATCGCAATTTCATTCTTGCTGGTCGCTGTCGCCTGCAGTTTTGCCGGCCTGTGCTATGCCGAACTGGCTTCCATGATTCCGATCGCCGGCAGCGCGTACACCTACTCGTACGCCACTTTGGGAGAAATTTTCGCCTGGATCATTGGCTGGGACCTGATTCTGGAATACGTCGTCAGCAATGTGGCTGTCGCCGTCGGCTTCAGCGGATATACCAAGGCACAACTGGCCGCCTTCGGTGTCCACTTGCCTGACCAGTGGGCAAGCCCGGTGTGGGCGTCGGGGCATTGGACAGGCGCATATTTCAACGTGCCGGGCTTTCTGATCGTTTTCATCCTGACCCTGCTGCTGGTGCGGGGCGTGAAGGAATCGGCCGGGGCCAACAACGTCATGGTTCTGGTCAAGATCGGTGCCATCCTTACCTTCCTGGTCGTCGGCGGGATGCTGGTCAACCCAGCCAACTGGACCCCGTTCGCCCCTTCGGGATTCGCAGGAGTGATCACCGGCGGCGCCATCGTCTTTTTCACCTATATCGGATTCGATTCTGTATCGACCGCGGCTGAAGAGTGCAAAACACCGCAGCGCGACTTGCCTTTCGGAATTATCGCTTCGCTGGTCATCTGCACCATTCTCTACGTGGGCGTTGCCATCGTTCTGCTGGGAATGATGAAATACACGACTTTCGTTTCCGGGGAAGCCGCCGAAGCCCCGGTGGCCTATGCGCTGAAGCAACTGGGCGCGCGTCCTTTCTTTCGCTCGGTCATCGTGATCGGCGCGCTTACCGGCATGATTTCATCGTTGCTGGTGTTTCAATACGGCCAGGCGCGCATCTGGTATGCCATGTCCCGCGACGGCCTGCTGCCCAAGCTGTTTTCCGCCGTGCATCCCAAATTCAAGACTCCGCACTGGTCCACCTGGATTGCCTGCTTTGCGGTGGGAATTCCGGCCGGAATGGTGGACATTGGCGACGCTGCCGACCTCTCCAACATCGGCACACTTTTCGCCTTTGCGCTGGTCTCGATGGGAGTAATTTTTTTGCGCCGCCGGCAACCCGACCGGCCCCGCGCCTTCCGCGTCCCCTTTGTACCCTGGTTTCCGCTGATCTCGGTGGTGCTGTGTGGCGGGCTGATGACGGGGTTGACCGTCATCACCTGGCTGCGCTTCATCATCTGGCTAACGTTGGGCTTGTGCATCTACGTTTTTTACAGCCGCCGCCACAGCGAATTTGCCAGAGCCAAGAGTTAGCGCGATTTCAGGTTGCGGATTTCAGATTGCAGATTGAAAGGCGGGGACCCTTCGGGTTGTAATCTTCAATCTGAAATCTAAAATCTTCAATCTGCACGCTATTGCCCGGTCTTCAATCTACAATCAGAAATGCATGGTCTCGCAGCCCAGCCAAGAGTTAGCGCGATTTCAGGTTGCGGATTTCAGATTGCGGATTGAAAGGCGGGGACCCTTTGGGTTGTAATCTTCAATCTAAAATCTTTAATCTGCACGCTATTCCCCTGCAAATCCCCGATCTTCAATCTACAATCAGAAATGCATGGCCTCGCAGCCCAGCTCATTTCTCATTACCCTTCCCAAGGCCGAACTGCATCTGCATCTTGAGGGATCGATCGATCCGCAAACTCTGGTCGAACTCAGAAGCCGTCATGGCAAAAACAGCACGCCGTTTGAGGTCGAACAGCTCTACCGCTACGAAGACTTCAACGGCTTTCTGATGGCCTTCAAGGCGGTGACCGAAGATCTGCAGACCGCCGACGACTACGAACTCATCACCTACCGCCTGATGGAAAAACTCAAAGCGGAAAACGTGCTTCATGCCGAGGTCTACGTGTCCGTGGGCGTTTGCCTGTGGCGCAAGCAGGATTTTGACAGCCTGTTCAAGGGCCTGGATCGGGGACGCCGCAGGGGCGAGCGCGATTTCGGTGTCTCCCTGCTGTGGATTTTTGACGCCGTCCGGCAGTTCGGTCCGCAGGCCGCACTCGATGTCTTTAAGACCGCCGTCCGCCATCGCGACCATGGGGTCGTGGCCATCGGCATGGGTGGAGACGAACAGAAAGCTCCTCCGGAACTGTTCCGCGATGCCTACGCTTACGCCGCCGAAAATGGGCTGCACCTCACCGCTCACGCCGGAGAAAATGCCGGGCCGGAATCAGTTTGGGGCGCGCTCAACCTGCGGGCGGAACGCATCGGGCATGGGCTGACTGCGGCCCAGGATCCGGAACTGGTGGAAGAGCTTGCGACCCGGCAAGTCCCGGTGGAAATCTGTCTCACCAGCAACTTGCGGACCGGTTCGTGCCCTTCGTTGAGCGCTCACCCGGTCCGGCGTTACTTCGACCAGGGGATCATGATCACTCTGAACACTGACGATCCTGCCATGTTTCGTACCTCCCTGGCGCGGGAGTACCAGCTGGCCCGGCAGTCATTTGATTTTACCGACGAACATCTGCGGGAACTGGCGCGCAACTCCTTCGAAGCGTCCTTCCTCCCCACTGAAAAAAAACTGGGATTCCTGAATTTGTTTGACGCCGCGGCCGCCCACACTTAGCCTTTCGATTTGGTTTTTCCGGAGCCAGGATGAGGGTGTGTCTGATCGCCTGCTTGTGTTTGACGACTCTGCTCCACGCCGAGTCGAAGCCCGCGTCCGCGCCTGAAACGCTTATTTTCACCAACGTCAACGTGATCAACACGCGCGACGGCGGAGCCGCGCCCATGACCGTCGTAATCAGGAAGGGACGGATCGTCGGCCTGGCCAAAGTCGGCTTTGTGAACCAGAACCCGGGAACCCGGATCATCAATGCCAATGGGAAATACATGATCCCAGGGCTCTGGGACATGCACGTGCACAGTGCCTTTGTGTCGCCCCACTGGGATGAGGCGATCATCTACCCCTTGTACATCGCCAACGGGGTGACCGGAGTGCGCGACATGGGAGGCGATCCCGACGTTCTCGAGGGGAGGCGGAACCGCATCGAGAAAGGCGAGATGCTCGGCCCCCATCTGGTCCTGGCGGGGCCGTTTCTTGCGGCAGGAAAGAGCGATCAGCAGACCATCGCCGTGAACACCTCCGAGGAGGCGCGCCATGCTGTCGATACCGTGAAGAATCGGAAATTCGACTTCGTCAAGATTCTCTCGAATGTTCCACGCGATTCGTACTTTGCGATTGCCGACGAAGCCGCGAAGCAGAAAATTTCTTTCGCCGGGCACGTTCCCAATTCCGTCAGCGCGGCCGAAGCGGTGACCGCGGGACAGAAGAGTATCGAGCACCTGACCGGCATCCCGCTCGCCTGTTCCTCGCAGGAACAGGAACTGCGCTCCCAGGAGTTGGCCGCTCTTGCGAAGCACGACTATGCCGCCTACGGAAAGTTGGGGACGCATGTGATTGCAACCTATGACCAGGCCAAGGCACGAGCCTTATTTCTCCGGATCTCCCAGCGTAGCACCTGGCAAGTGCCGACGCTGGTCTGGACCGAAGCCAACAGCCGTACAGATGATCCCAATCTGGAAGCGGATCCGCGTTTGAAATATGTTCCCGCGGCGGTGCGCGCAGAGTGGAATCCCGCGAAATTGCGGGAAGGAACCTCCCCCGAGGAACTGGCAGGTTTGAAGACGGAAGCCGCCCGCGCACTGGAGCTGGTAAAGGCCATGCACGAAGCCGGCGTACCCTTCCTGGCCGGCTCCGACGGACCCGACCCCTATGTGTTTCCTGGATTCAGTTTGCACGATGAGTTCGAGTGGTTGGTGAAGAGCGGCTTCACCCCGTTTCAGGCTCTGCAGGCTGCCACATTCAATCCGGCGTTGTTCCTCGGCAAGCTGGAAGATTATGGAGTGGTTGAAAAGGGACGAGTGGCCGATCTGGTATTGCTGGACGCAAACCCGCTGCAGGACGTCGGCAATACGCGCAGGATTTTTGCCGTGGTCGTGGGCGGCAAGTACTATTCGCGCGAGGCGCTCGACGCCATGCTCCAGCAAGTGGAGAAGCTCGCGGGCAGTAATGAACCGGTCGGAACCCGATGACACAACACATTGGCATCGTAGCCTGCAGCGCGGAAGGGGCGGCGCTTTGTTACCGAACCGTCGCGCACGAAGGCGCGAAGCTGCTGGGAACACACGACCACCCTGAAGTTTCGCTGCACAATCATTCCCTGGCCCGGTACATGAACCACATCCACGCGGACGATTGGCCTGGCGTGGCGGATTTGATGCTTTCCTCCGCCGACAAACTGGCCCGGGCCGGAGCAGACTTCCTCATCTGTCCGGACAATACGATTCACCAGGCCTTCGACCTCGTGGCGCACCGCTCCCCGCGTCCCTGGCTGCACATCGCGGAAGAGGTTGCAAACGAGGCCCGCGGAAATCACTACCAGCGGCTCGGGGTGCTGGGAACTCGCTACCTGATGGAGGGGCCGGTCTATCCCGAAAAGTTGAGGGCTGCCGGCCTTGAACACCGCATCCCAGGTCCCAGAGAACGAGAGAGGATCAACCAGATCATTTTTGACGAGCTGGTAAACGCGCAGTTCACCGCCCGCTCGTTGGCCTACCTTCAGGAGGCCATTTGCACCCTGGCAGACCAGGGTTGCGACGCGGTGGTGCTGGGATGCACTGAGATTCCACTGCTGGTCGCGCCCGAGTCGTCGTCGCTGCCAACCCTGGATTCAACCCGCCTGCTGGCCAAGGCTGCAGTCAGGAAAGCAGTGGGCGATGCCTAGCAGCTCCAAATTGCTCAAGTTTCGCCAGCTTCCCGGCAGCTTTGCAATCTGCCGCCTGGCCCCCGGTGCCTCGCTTCCTCAGTTGAATTGGGCAGCCCCTTTCGTATCGGTGACCCGAACCACCGGCGAGCTCTCGATCGTCTGTCCCGCTGATCAGGCTCCCGCAGGTGCGAAATCTGAATCCCCCTGGACCTGTTTCAAGCTCGAAGGGCCCTTTCCGTTCTCGCTGACTGGGATTCTGGCATCTTTCCTCGATCCCTTGGCCGCGAACAGCATACCGGTCTTTGCCGTCGCCACGTTCGACACTGACTACGTATTGGTGAAGGAAGAAGTTGCCGCGACTGCGCTCAAGACGTTACAGGCCGCCGGGCACCAATTGATTTCCTGACGGGCCGCCGCTCTCCTCCGTTCACTCTGCAATTCCGTCCAAACGCTGTCCAATCCATGCACTTCAGCCAGACCTATGCTCTAATAAACATAGGGCTATGCTTTCCACCCGAACCAGAGTGCGCCGCCGTCTGAAAGCGCTTCACCGCAATGTGCGTGGAGCGTGCATGGTGGCACGCGCCTTCGCATCCACCGAACATCCCCTGCTGGCGCACATTATTCCCATCCGGCGCTGCAATCTGGCTTGCGAGTACTGCAACGAATATGACGATTTCTCCAACCCGGTCGCCACCGAAACCATGTTTCAGCGCGTGGACAAATTGGCCGAACTGGGGACCGCGGTGGTGACGATCAGTGGAGGCGAACCGCTGCTCCATCCCGACCTCGACCAGGTCATCTCCCGCATTCGCCGGGGCGGCATGATCGCGGGATTGATCACCAATGGATATCTTCTGGTGGCGGAGCGCATCCAACGACTCAACCGCGCGGGGCTGGAGTGGCTGCAGATTTCGATCGACAACGTTACCCCCGACGAGGTCTCGAAGAAGAGTCTCAAAGTCCTGGACAAGAAACTGGAACTGCTGGCCGAGCATGCCGACTTCCACGTGAACATAAATTCTGTGGTGGGCGGAGGGGTCCGCAATCCGCAGGACGCGTTGACCATCGGCAAGCGCGCCCTGGGACTGGGTTTCACCTCAACCGTCGGCATCATTCACGACGGCACCGGGCAGTTGCAGCCTTTGGGGGACGAAGAGCGGCGCGTCTACCACGAAATGAAGTCCATGGAAAAGAGCAGCTTCACCCGCATCAACGGCTTCCAGGACAACATCGCGCAGGGCCGTCCCAACCAGTGGCGCTGTCGCGCGGGCGCGCGGTATCTGTACATTTGTGAGGATGGGCTAGTGCATTACTGCTCGCAGCAGCGTGGATATCCCGCCATCCCTTTGGAGAAGTACACGGTCGCCGACATTCGCCGCGAATACCTGTCGGAGAAGAGCTGCGCCCCGCACTGCACAGTCTCCTGTGTACACCAGGTATCGGTGTTCGATTCCTGGCGGGCGCCGCAGTATACGGCTCCGGCGGCCGCGACGCCGGAAGGCAATGGCCTGGTGCAGATCGAGTAGGTTTTCTCCCCCCGAGGCTCCCCTGTTTTACTCCCCGTATTTGCTGATCAGGTATTTGCCCACTTCGCGCTGGAACTGTCCGTAGTCATCGTGGATCGTGGCCCGCAAGGCAACTTCGCTCGAATTTCCCTGTCCCAGCCTTTCCAGAATCCGTTGCAGGTCGCTGCTGCCGTAGGTATCGCTGATGAATTGCACCGCTGCCAGAGATTCGTCGTAGGCGAGAATCGCTTCCATGGGCGAAAAGCGCATGAAGCTGCCTTCGAGTGCGTTGAATGGTATTTCCTGTTGCGCTTTGAAGAGCCCTGCCAGACGGCGTCCCCGGGAAGACAGTGATTTCGGTTCCATGGCTTGGGCGATTCCCTCATTTAGCCATTGCGGGCAGCGGCCGCCTGACGCCTGATTGATAAAAGAATGTGCCAGTTCGTGCTTGAGGACGCGCGACAGTTCGGGAGTGACCGAATCCATGCCATTGACCGGAATCCGCAGCTTGCCATCGTTGACCGCCCCGGCCCAGGACGGCGACTGGGTAACGTCGAAAAAGGCCTGATCCGTATACAGAATCACCGCGATACTGCCGCGTGGGGCCACACCGAGATCGCGCACTAGATCGGCGTAGTGCGACTCCAGGGTAGAGATCAGATCACGGCGCAACGACTCCGGAGTCTGGCGGCCCTCATACTTCATCGTGAAGTGGCTGCTGGCATTCTGAGTAAAGGCCGCCTCCGCGCTTTCGTCCCGCTCGGCTTTCTCCAGGTATTTCTGCACTTGAGCGTCGGGACGGATGGCCAAGGATCGCTTCCAACTGCGGATGGCGTCACGGTTACGGTCGGCGGCATATTGCGCGTAGCCGAGGATCGCCAGCGTGTCCGTGGAGTCCGGCGCGGCCCGCACTGCGCGTTCGGCATAGGGCAAGGCTTCGACCGCGTTCCCGGTGCGGAGGAGCAGCGCCACGTAGTAGTTCAGGATGGTAGGGTTCTGGCCCTCGAAACGAAGCGCCGCTTCAAACCAGGATCGGGCCTTGCTGAAATTGTCGTGTTCCATCTCGTACTTGCCGGCGATGAAGTATGCGGCGGCGGTTGCGCGCGCATTCCCCTGCCGCTCCAGGGCGGCCAGCGCATCGGCATCGACCTTGCCCTCGAGGATAATCTTCTCAGCAATTTCCCCTTCGTTCTGCAGGTTACCGGAGGGGGTAAACGACGGCAGATCCCGGGATTCCCCGTTGCCCGCGCTGGAACTATGCTCGGGGCGCACTCCCCCGACTTCGATATGGTCCACCGCCGATTTCGGAATCGCGTATGAGTCCTCGCCGATGTCATACTCGATATGCGCGCCGTTCTCTCGAACCTGGTCGGCGTAGATGGTGCGGCCATTCTTTAAATGAATGACTTCCGCGGCAGCGCAGGGCCCACTGAGAATGAGAAACAGACCCGATAGCAGTAGGATGATAGGTGCCCGCATCTGGGCGCATTCTAGCAACAGGAGTGAAGACCGGCCTACGTGACCAAGGTAACCAGAATTTCCTCCATCCGGCCCCTGCTGTTGCTCTCGCTGGCTGCGACATTGTTTGCCGCGTCCTTTGGGTGGGCGCAGAACTCAACCGCCGCTCCTCCGCCTGCCTCTTCCGCGGTTGCCGGGACGGCCGCGCCCCCGGACCACTCCGCCCAGGCCCTTTATCTGCAATTGCAGACCGTGGGGCTGGACAAGTCGCGAGTCTACGCGATACGAGAAGTGACACTCGACCGCCCCGGTTTTCACATCACCTTTGACGACGGCACCATCGCCTTTACCGAAGATGTGGCTGGACATGTCACCGGCGCATTTTTTGAGGGCGAAGGCGAGGTCCTGCTGGTGCCTCGTGATCAGGCGGAACGGGCGTCCATGGTCCTGTTCACCGGAGCGGCGATCCTGGAAGAGAGGTTCGTTACCGCTTATCTTCGCTTTAATGACGATACCTTCCGCGAATTGCAACCCGCGTTCCGGCCGGCAGAGAATTCCGCTGAATTCGTCAGCCGCTGGAATGAAACCGCCCGTAATCTGGCCCGGATCGACGCCTTGAGACTGCTGCTCAGCTTCAGCCAGTTCTTGCCGGCAGCAGGCGAGGGACCGCAAGCCTTGAACTCGAGCCGCCCGTCCCCAGACGATCGCATGCTGCACGCCCGGATGCAGGGGCGAAACCTCGGAGCGTTCGATCTCAGCTTCGATTCGCTGGCGGCCGAGCAGATCTGGGCAGGTCAGCTGAAGACGACGGGAGGGGAGAACTATTACGACGTATGGACTTCATTCTCCCTGGGCCAGCCGGGGGTGCGAGCGGGCGATGCCACAGGCGTCCTAGGGGAAGACGCCAAACTGGAGGCCATCAAGGTCTCGCAGTTCAAGATCCAAGCCCAGGTGGAGCCGCCCACCAAGCTCGACGCCGACGTTTCCTTGCAGCTTGAAGTTCGCCAGGGCGGCCAGCGTGCCGTGCTTTTCGAATTGTCGCGCTTCCTGCAGCTCAAAACGGTGGAGGCGGATGGCCAGCCGCTGGAGTTTATCCATAACCAGGCGCTCGAGGGCACGCAATTGGCGCGGCAGGGCAACGATCTGGTCGCGGTGATCTTTCCCCAGACGTTGCGCGCCGGTCAAAAAATTGAATTGCACTTCGTGTATGGCGGTGACGTGCTCTCCGAGGCGGGAGGGGGATTGCTGTACGTGGGCGCGCGCGGCACCTGGTATCCCAACCGCGGAATCGAAATGGCGAGATTCGATCTGCACTTCCGCTACCCCGTGGGTTGGACCCTGGTGGCTACCGGCAAGTTGGTCGAGAGCCCGGCCACGGAGGTGCCGCCGGGTCAGCAGGAAAGCCATTGGGTGTCAGAACGTCCCGTGCCCGTGGCCGGATTTAACCTGGGGAAATATTCGCGAGTGACCGCGCGGGCGGGCGACGTACAAGTGGCAGCCTACGCCACATCCGGTGTGGAGCGGGCTTTCCCGAATCCTCCACCCACCGAGGAGGTGGCCCGCCAACCACTTGCACCTTTTCCCCTGCGGCGGCCTCCGGGCACGATTGCCGTCTCGACCCTTGCTCCTTCGCCGGCGCGGAATGCCCAAACGGTAGCCGACTTGTCCGCCCGCGCGGTGGGATTTTTCGCCCGCCGTTTCGGACCGTATCCCTATACCAGTCTGTCGCTGACACAAATGCCTGGTGAAATCAGTCAAGGTTGGCCCTCTCTGATCTTCCTTTCCAGCTTTTCCTTCCTTACGACCGACGAAAAGTCCCAACTGCGCATGTCGTCTACGGCGCGAAGTCTTAGTACCAACGTGATTGCGCACGAAACTGCCCACCAGTGGTGGGGCGATCTGATTTCCTGGAAGGGCTATCGCGATCAATGGCTCTTCGAAGCTCTGGCCAATTACAGCGCCCTGATGATGCTTGAGTCCGATTCCCCGCCTCAATTTCACGCCGTCATGGAGAAATACCGCCAGGACCTGGTATCGAAGAATGCAGCGGGATCACCCGTCGCCGATGCCGGTCCGGTGACGCTCGGCATCAGGCTCAGCAGTTCGCATTTCCCTGCCGGGTACGAGACCGTCAGTTATGGCCGCGGCACCTGGCTGTTTCACATGTTGCGCACCATGATGCGGGACGCCGAGCGAAAAAGCGCCGGGCATCCGGGGAACGCTGATGCCCAGGCGGACGAGCCATTTGTGCGGGCTCTGCGGAGAGTCAGAGAACGCTATCAGGAACAAGCCATCAACACGCTGGAGCTGTTGCACATGTTCGAAGAGGAAATGCCCCCGTCACTCTGGTTCGAAGGAAAAAAATCGCTGGACTGGTTCTACCAGGGATGGGTGAAGGGCACGGCACTGCCACGGCTGGAATTGCAGGGGGTAAAGTTCATTGAAAAATCCGGCTTATCTTTCGTGACTGGCACCATCACCCAGACTGACTCCCCCCCGGACCTGGTGACTGCGGTTCCGGTCTACGCCGTGCTCCCGGGGAAGACCATCCTGCTGGGACAGGTATTTGCGGACGGCCCCGAAACCAGTTTTCGGTTGTCGGCTCCCGCTGGCACCCGAAAGGTCGTACTCGATCCCTACCGAACCCTGTTGACCCAACCCCGGTAGCAGGTCTCAGCATTTCCTGAGGCTTGAAATTTTCCGAAAACGAATTGCAGTTCCAAAACTGATGTCCGCTCCCACTTCGGGCGTGGGCTGACTTCCGTTGGCTCCGGCGATCCCGCACAACTCTTGCCAGATCAGCGGCCGCCAAGCGACCAGGGCAGAAGAGCCATTGGAGAGGGAAGTGCTAGCAACATTGCCGTGAGCGAAGGTCACGTCTGAACCGACTTCACCGAGGCATTGCTCCAGCGACCAGTTGTTTGTCCCCGGCTTGTGAGGCGCGGTCAAGCATTCCGGGTCAAACCATCCTCCTGGTTGAGGATGAAGCCTTCGTTCGCGAAGTGGCCGGCGAAGTCTTGCGCTCGGCAGGCCATCGGGTGCTGGCAGCAAGCAATGCCGCCGAGGGCATCGCTGCCTTTCGCATCCATGCTGAAAAGGTGCGCCTGCTGCTTACCGACGTCGTCTTGCCGGACCGGAGTGGATACGATCTGGCACGGGACATCGCTGCCACACTCGGTAGTTGGCGGACGATCTTTATCTCGGGATATCCGGAAAATACCAGATTGCACACAGGCCCTGGGCACAAGCGGGCCTTCTATCTGGCCAAACCCTTCTCCGCGGAAGCTCTGGTCAAGACAGTGGCCGAGGCGCTGCAAGCTGCGACGGGCTGAACCAGCCCGGGAGCGCGCCACCCGCTTCACGACCTCGAAACAAATGAACAAAAAATCCTTGTTTTCGACTATTCTGGGCCCATCAGCCCCGAACCATCGTGAATAGGAATCCCCTCGGTCCCAGGGGTCATGTGTGCGGAAGCGGGACCAGGCCCGGAAATTCAGGCATTCTGCTTCCGGAACCTGTTGCGTTACTCGTGCACGGCTCTTGGCCTTGGAGATAATGGTGGGGAAATCGGCCAACTGAGTCTGCCCATGAAAGGACTTGCTGGGCGTGGATCTGTGGAGCTCCAAAACGCTCAAGGCTCTGGTCTTGCCTGGAGGCGCGATTCTTCTGGCTGCGGACGTGGTCTTTCGCGAGGCCTTTGGGCCGATTCCGGCGCCCATCATTCACTTTTGCTTTTACGCTGTCTCGGCGGCCGGTATTTTCCTGGCCTGGCGGTTCCACTCCAGCCGGATCCTGTTTGCTCTCCTGACCTTGCTCCTGGCTCACCGCGCTCTGGAGTTTTTTTCCGCCGGCCACCTTGCCGCTTCCGGCCCGGGCAGTATCGCCCTCGAGGCCATCGCCTTTCTCCTGCCCCTGAACTTCATTGCCTTTTCCCTGTTTCCTGAGCGCGGATTGGCCCTCCCGGCCATTTTTTCCCGGCTCGCGGTCCTATTCTTTGAATCGGTTTTTGTCGCCATCATCTGCCGTCCGGGAGAAACCGCCGGCCCCGGGTTCCTCCATCCCGATTTCCTGAGTCACCTTTCCTGGACCCGAATTCCCACCCTGGCCCTGCTGGCCTTTGGCGCTTCCCTCGTGGTCCTGCTGCTGCGCTTTCTGCTTTATGGCAAGCCCACCGAAAGCGGTCTGCTCTGGGCGCTGGTGGCAACTTTCGTCTCTTTTCAGACTGGGGCCGTGGGCTCAGTGGCCACCGCCTATCTGGCGGCAGCAAGTCTGATTCTGGTCACCTCCATCATCGAAAACTCCTATATGCTGGCCTACCACGACGAGTTGACCGCGCTGCCGGCGCGCCGGGCCTTCAACGATGCCTTGTTCCGCCTCGAGGAACCCTACGTTGTGGCGGCGGTGGACATCGATCACTTCAAGCGTTTCAACGACGCCTACGGCCACGAAACTGGAGACCAGGTTTTACGCATGGTGGCCGCCAAGCTCGCCGACGCGACCGGCGGCGGCCAAGCCTACCGGGTGGGAGGAGAGGAATTCACCATTCTGTTCCCCGGCAAAACAGCCAAGGATGTCCTTCCCCATTTGGAACTGCTCCGTTCCGTCATCGAAGTCTCCTCCTTCAGGGTGCGCGCAGGGCAGGACCGGCGTGGCCCGAAGCTGCGTTCAGCTATGCCAAACGGAGAATCATCCGCCAAAGAACCTGCGGGACAAGACCGCCGCGGGATGAGCGATCGCCGCTCCCACCCTCCCGTCGCGCCCGCCTTGCGCAAGCGAACCCGCATTCGAGCGGAAGCCGGCAGTAACGATCTCTCAGTCACGGTCAGCATCGGGGTGGCGACGCCGAGCGCCAGGGCCCGCACCGTTGAGGAGGTAGTTCAGGCCGCCGACAAGGCCTTATACCGGGCCAAACAGGCCGGCCGGAACCGGGTGGAGTCCGCCCATCAGCCCCGCCCTGCCCGCCAGAAACTCAATATCGCCTGAGAGTCAGAGCGCTCGCGGCTTTCGCCCGGCGTAAGCAACGCACCTGCGACCAACCTGCCCGATGAGAGTGGTACACTATGGTCCCGCGCGTTATTCCCGTACACCGGAGAGGTGGCAGAGTGGCCGAATGCGGCGGTTTGCTAAACCGTTGTACGGGCTAACACCTGTACCGAGGGTTCGAATCCCTCCCTCTCCGCCAGTCTTTTGTTTTCAATGACTTGATTTTTTTGCCTTACTTGTCCACCTCGGAATTCCGCAGTTTTGGAGAACATTTGGAGAACAAATCTACGGCATGGCCTCACATTTGATGTCTGTATTTCGCGTCTTCCGTCAATGAAGCGGCAACGCCGTTTCGGGTCTTGCAGACTTCCATCGGCCGCGGCGTTCTCTCGGCGATTTGCCCTTCACTTTAGCCTCCGCCGCCACTCGCCTTCTATGTAGTTATCCACCAGAGAAACAGGACATCGCCAAATACTGGATCCGCATTCTCACGCTGATAAGGGGCGCGAACGGCTTCAAACTTTCCCGCCAAGTTGGCTCGGTTCGGCAGCTCCTCGGTCCCTCGTTGGATTGCCGTGCAGCGGCCTGCGATGTATGCACACGATGACCGGTCAAAAGACTTGTTCCACGGAACCACGTGTTCGTTTCCGCACTTTTCTGAAGTGTGAAAAGATTGTCGCCGGTATTTCGGCAACGAAGACTCAGATGGCTTTGGTCGAGACGCGGGAAAGAGGCGGTGTTGCCTGCTTGAGATTAGGACTGCTGTTTGTTCCTTCT
>DASZHW010000060.1:0-1637 GCA_035937515.1 Terriglobales bacterium
GTCGAGCGTGGGTTCCTCCAATGTCGCCTGCCAGAATCATTTCTCGAAATCCCTCCAGTGACGGCCGTCGCGCTCCAGCAGGTCTTCGGCCTCTTTGGGCCCCCAGGTGCCGGCGGCATAGTTGGGAAAATTACGCGCGGGCAATGCCCTCCAGACGTCGAGTACAGGGCTGACAACACACCATCCAGCTTCGACCATGTCCGCGCGCTGGAACAGCGTGGCATCGCCGATCATGCAATCATGCAGCAGCCGCTCATAGCCGGTGCTGGGGATAGACCCGAAATAGTCGGAGTATTCGAAACTCATGTTCACTACGCCCAGCCGCATGGCGGGTCCCGGTTCCTTGGCGGCGAAGCGGAGAGAAATACCTTCTTCCGGCTGGATATGCAGCACCAGTTGGTTAGGCATCAGATTCTCCACCGGCGTGTCACGGAACAGCACAAACGGAGCACGGCGAAATTGAATGACGATGCTGGTGCTGCGGCTGGGCAGGTGTTTGCCGGTGCGCAGGTACAAGGGGACGTCCGCCCAGCGCCAGTTATCAATCAGCAGCTTCATGGCGACAAAGGTTTCGGTTTTAGAATTCGGAGGCACGCCGGATTCACTGCGATAGGCGGGCACACGTTCGCCGCCCACGACGCCCTCGCCATACTGGCCACGGACGGTCCGAGTGAGCACGTCTTCGGAACTCATGGGTTGGATGGCATGCAGGATCTTCGCTTGTTCGTCACGGACGGAATCGGCGCGGAAGGATACGGGCGGCTCCATCGCGGTAAGGCTGATGAGTTGCATGATGTGGTTAGGCACCATGTCCCGCAGGGCGCCGGCTTTGTCGTAGTAGCCGCCACGCTTCTCCACGCCTACGGTTTCCGCCACCGATATCTGAACGTGATCGATGTAGCGCCGGTTCCAGACAGGCTCGAAAATTCCGTTGGCGAAGCGCAGCGCCAGGATGTTCTGTACCGTTTCCTTACCCAGATAGTGATCAATACGGTAGATTTGCTTCTCGCTCGCCACTCGCAGCAATTGCTGGTTCAGTAGTCTGGCGGACTCGAGATCGTGTCCGAAAGGCTTTTCGATGACCACCCGCCGCCAACGCTGATTGTCTTCCTGCATCAATCCCACTTCCGCCAGATGCTCCACCCCGGGGCCGAAAAATTCGGCCGCCGTGGCCAGGTAGTACATGTGATTGCCGTGGGTCGAGTGCTCCTGGTCGACCTTGTCGAGCAAATCCTTCAGTTGCAGATAAAGGTTCTTGTCGCCCATGTCTCCGCTCTGGTAGTGCATACGGCGAACGAACCATTCCCAGATATCGGCGTCGACTTTGTCAGTCGCGAACTGTTTGATGTCTTCCGAGACTTTCTTGCGGAAATCCTCGGTCGACATGGGAGAGCGCGCGACGCCAATCACGGCAAACTCACGCGACAACAAGTCGTTTTTCGCCAGATTGTAGAGTGCTGGAATCAGCTTGCGCCGGGTCAGATCACCGCTCGCACCAAAAATCACCATGGCGCAGGGATCGGCCGGCTTGCTGATTCGAGGCTGTTCGATTGCGGGCATTGCTTCAGTTTGGGCCATATCTACTTCTTAACCATTCCCGGCTCGAAGCGGTTGACGCATCGCGGAAAACACGCTCT
>DASZHW010000061.1:0-58786 GCA_035937515.1 Terriglobales bacterium
ATCTACGAGCTGCTCCAGGATTTCTTCAGCCTCGCGTTTCTTCCCGAAGATTGCGTAGACATGGCCTAGCTCGGCGAGAGGCCAAGCTATGTCAGGTTCTAGCTTGCCGGCTTTCTGAAGCTCTTCCAAAGCACGGGGGAGATCGCCATTTTGCTCGTAGGCCAACCCCAAGAACGCGTGCCCGAGCCAGTAATTCGGGTCCATGTCAAGGCTCTTACGAAGCGTGTCGATGGCCAGGTCGTATTGACGAGCACAGTAGAAGTTTTGGCCGACAACCGTGTCGGTCTCGGTGGAGAGCGGATCTAGCTCCAGGGCACGCTTGCTCTCTTCGATGCCTTCTTGCGTCCGTCCCACGGAGATCAAATACCAGCCGTAGTACGCGTGAGCCGAGGCATACTCAGGTCCAAGCTCGACGGCGCGCCGGAGTTCCTTGTCGGCCGCATCCCAATCAAAGTCATACCAGTAGTGAACTTTTCCCATCTCGAGATGGGCTTCGGAGAGCGTGCCGTCCAGTTCCAAAGCCTTCTTTGCCGCCTCACTCGCCCTGGGCATTGAATCATGCGGCGATAGGAAAAAATCGTCGTCCCCGTCAGAATACGCAAAAGCCAATCCACCGTAGGCCAAGGCATAGTTCGGATCGAGGTCGATCGCCTGGCGAAAATAATCGATTCCTTTCTTTACCCCCTCTTGCGTGAACTTCTCCGCGTAGTAGCGGCCCTTGAGGTAGAGTTGGTACGCCTCAGGGTTTTCGGTGGCGGGCTTGGCCAGACGCTTCTCCTGGTCTCCGGTAAGCCGAAGCCGCAATTTGACGACGATTTTCCGCGATATGTCCGCCTGTGCGCCCAGGATATCGGCCATCTTCGGACTGTATTCCTCACCCCACAGCTCTGCGCCGTCGGTGGCATTCACCAGATCGACCTTGAGCCGCAGCCCGTCGCCAAGCTTCGTAACCTTCCCTTGCAGGACAACGGCCACGTGCAAGTTGTGTCCCACCTCTCGGGGATCTACTTCACGACCTTTGTAAGTAAAGACAGTGGACGGAGACATGACGCGCAGTTTGGGAATCTGAGATAGGTTATCGATCAAGCTTTCGGTAATGCCATCGCTGAGATACTCAGTATTCGGATCACCGCCACCGTTTATGAATGGCAACACAGCAATTGAGTCAATTCGATTTGGGGCTCGACCAAAATAATCGCGTCCAGCTGCAATCAGGGCAGCAATCAGTGCGGTTAGTACAACAAACATCGCAAGTATCTTCGGACGCGACCACCGACTCGCCGCAGCGGCGCCTGGGGAGAGAGCCATTTTGCCCGATTCCGTATCGCGCTTCAGCCGCTTGAGATCAGCTCGTAGTTCGGCAGCCGATTGGCAGCGAACTTCCCGGTCCTTTTCCAGTGCCTTGTTGATGATCCGTTCCAACTCCGGTGGCAGGTCGGGATTCAACCGAACGGCTGGGGTCGGCGTCCCATCCAGAATGGCTTTGAAGATCACGCCCGAACTCTCTCCACGGAACGGTAACGTCCCCGTCGCCATCTCGTAGAGCACCGCCCCGAAAGAGAATAGGTCAGTGCGGGCATCCAATTCCTTTGCCCGCACCTGCTCCGGCGACATATACGCGACTGTGCCCACCGTTGCACCCGGACTCGTCAGGTGCTGCTCGTCCAACGTCAACGTCTGCGTGTTAGCCGATGCGTTCTGGCTGGATGAACTGGCTCTGGGCGAAACCTTGGCCAACCCGAAATCCAGAATCTTGGCGTGGCCGCGCTCGGTGACAAAAATGTTGGCGGGCTTGATGTCGCGGTGGACGATACCCTTTGCGTGCGCTGCATCGAGTGCGTCGGCAATCTCGATCGCCAGACCGAGCAGAACATCGGTCTCAACCGGCTTTCCGGCAATGCGATGCTTTAGCGTCACCCCGTCGAGAAATTCCATGGCGAGGAAAGGCTTACCGTCCTGCTGGCCGACTTCATAAATTGTGCAGATGTTGGGATGGTTCAGGGCGGAAGCCGCTTGCGCCTCCCGCTGAAAACGGGCCAGGGCTTGCGGGTCTCTGGCTACTTCATCGGGAAGAAACTTGAGGGCGACAAAGCGGTGCAGGGTTAGATCTTCGGCCTTGTACACAACCCCCATGCCTCCGCCGCCCAGCTTCTCCAGTATGCGGTAGTGCGAGATGGTCTGGCCAGGCATGAGTACCTAGAAATTCCAGGTGGCCGCATGTTAGGGCGCTACGGCAACGAAGTCAAAGAGGGCGCTATCCGGTTGGGCGGGAGAGCGCGCCTGCGGCGCCTTCATCCACGAACCAGATCAATCGGCCATGGGTCGGCCGAACCCCTTGCGAAGGCAGGTTCGCGCTGCGATTTTCCAACACTTCGCGGAGAGTTGTGGCCTTGTCCTTTCCGCTGGACAAAAACAGCACGCAGGCGGCGGCATTCAGGACCGGAAAAGTGAAAGTGATCCGGAAGGTTTTGAATTTCTCCACCCAATTGGCCACCACCAGGCGATGTTGCTCGGTGAGGGCGGTGGTGTCGGGAAAGAGGGAAGCGGTGTGTCCGTCGGGACCGACGCCCAGGAGGATCAGATCGAAGCGGGGAAGCTGGCCCGGGGATAGATGAAAAAAATCCTGCAGGACCTTTTCATATTGCAGCGCGGCAGCGGCGGCGTCCTTCTCCTCGCCGCGGATACGAAAAACATTTTCCGGGCGCACCGGGACCTTGGCCAGCATGGTTTCATGGGCCATGCGGTAATTGCTCTCGGGACTGTCCGGGGGTACGTGGCGCTCGTCACCCCAGAAAAAACAAATCCTGTCCCAGGGGATTCCCGGCATGGCCGCGAGCAGAGCATACAGGCTCTTCGGAGTGGAGCCGCCGGACAGGGCCACGGTGAATCTTCCATTGGTCCGCACCGCCGCGGCAGCCTGGGCGGTGAACTCGGTGGCGGTGGCAGCAAACAGTTCCTGCGCAGTTTTCGATATGCGAATTTCCGGTCGAGGCATTCTAAGCTCCGCTCAGGCGCCGTTTTTGAACTGTGCGCAACGCGCGGCTCCCAGCAGCGCGATCCGGTCATTGGTGATCACGCGGACGGGCATGGATTCGAGCAGGGCCTGCATCCTGCCCTTGCCGATAAAGGCTTGCATGAACAAGGGGCCGGAAAGCTTGGCCAGCATTTTGGGAGCAATCCCGCCGCCCAGATAAACTCCTCCGGTGGCCATGATTTTGAGTGCGAGATTGCCGGCTTCGGCCCCATAGATGGAGGTAAACAGGTCGACCGCCTGCTCGCAGAGCGCGCACTTGCCGTCGTTGGCGGCGCGGGAAATGGCGGCCGCCGGGTCGGATTGCGTCAGCTGGTCGACCAGCCATTGCGCCGGCGTGCCGCGGCCGGTGTCGCGCAGAAAATTGAAAACGTTGACCAGGCCCGGACCCGAGATGATGCGCTCGTAGCTGACGTGGCCGAAGCGGGCGCTGAGATAGTTGAAGAGCTCCACTTCCAGTTGGTTGCGCGGAGCAAAATCGGAGTGGCCTCCCTCGCACGCGAAGACGTGATGCTTGTGGCCATCCCAGTACATGCCGGCCTGGCCGAGGCCGGTTCCCGCCGCTATCACAGCCTGGTTTCCCAGCGGCAGTCCCTTGACCTGGTTGAGGGCAACCACATCCTTGGCATCGAGTGCGGGAATTCCCCAGGCATTCGCTTCAAGATCATTGATCAGGACGGCCTGGCTGATCTTGAGTTCATCGGCCAGACGTTTGGATTCGATGATCCAGGGAAGATTGGAAGCTTCCACACGGCCGTTGCGCACCGGACCGGCGATGCCGAAGCAGGCGGTGTCGGCATGGAGATTGGCGGTGGCGACGAATTTGGCCACGATCTCGTCCAGTCCGGCGTACTCGCGGCTGGGAAAGATGGAAGCGGAGACCAGGTTGAAACGGCCATCGACCACCTCGAAAAACGCCAGCCGGGCGTGGGTGCCGCCGATATCGCCTGCTAGAATCATGCTTCGAAATTCCTCCACTGGCGGCCGTCGCGCTGCAGCAGGTCTTCGGCCTCTTTGGGGCCCCAGGTATTGGCGGCGTAGTTGGGAAAATTGCGCGGGGGCAGAGCCTTCCACACATCCAGGACCGGGCTGACCACGCACCAGCCGGCTTCAACCATGTCGGCGCGCTGAAACAGAGTGGCATCGCCGATCATGCAATCGTGCAACAGGCGCTCGTAGCCGGTGCTGGGCTGGGCGCCAAAATAGTCAGAGTATTTGAAATTCATATCCACAGCTCCCAGACCCATGGAGGGGCCTGGCACTTTGGCGGCGAAGCGAAGGGAAATGCCCTCTTCCGGCTGAATGTGCAGGATCAGCTGATTGGGCATCAGATTTTCCACGGGTGTATCGCGGAACAGAACAAAGGGAGCGCGCCGGAACTGGATCATGACCGTGGTGCTGCGGCTGGGCAGGCGCTTTCCGGTGCGCAAGTAGAAAGGTACGTCCGCCCAGCGCCAGTTGTCGATGGAGAGTTTCATGGCCACGAAAGTCTCGGTCCTGGAATCGGGGGGAACTCCGGGTTCGTTGCGATAGGCGGGAACGCGTTCGCCGTCGACGATGCCCTCGCCGTATTGTCCCCGGACGGTCCGGCTCAAGACGTCTTCCGAACTCATGGGCTGGATGGCGTGCAGAATCTTGCCTTGCTCGTCACGCACCGCATCGGCGCGAAATGAAACCGGCGGCTCCATCGCGGTCAAGCTGATGAGCTGCATGATGTGATTGGGGACCATGTCGCGCAGTGCGCCGGCTTTGTCGTAATAGCCGCCGCGCATTTCCACGCCAACCGTCTCCGCCACTGAAATCTGGATGTGATCGATATAGCGCCGGTTCCAGACGGGCTCGAAGATTCCATTGGCGAAACGCAGAGCCAGGATGTTCTGGACCGTCTCCTTGCCCAGGTAGTGGTCGATGCGATAGATCTGTTTTTCGGTGGCTACGCTCAGAAGTTGCTGGTTCAGTTGACGCGCGGATTCAAGGTCGTGCCCAAAAGGCTTCTCGATGACGACCCGCCGCCAATGATCGCTGTCCTGTTGCATCAGGCCGACGACAGCCAGTTGTTCCACGGCGGGGCCGAAAAAATCCGCGGCGGTAGCCATGTAATACATGTGATTGCCGTGGGTTGAGTGTTCCTTGTCGACCTTGTCAAGCAAGTCCTTGAGCTGCGAATAAAGATTCTTGTCGCCGAGATCGCCGCTCAGGTAGTACAGGTGGCGCACGAACCATTCCCAGATGTCAGGATCTACTTTCCCGGTGGCAAATTGCTTGATGTCTTCCGAGGCCTTCTTGCGGAAATCCTCGGTGGACAAAGGGGCGCGCGATACTCCAATCAGGGCGAACTCGCGGGATAACAAGTCGGTCGCGGCCAGGTTGTAAAGGGCGGGGATCAGCTTACGACGAGTCAGGTCGCCGCTGGCTCCGAAGATCACCATGGCGCAGGGATCGCCGGGCTTTCCAAGTTTTGGGGGCGTGATTGCAGGCATTACATCGGTGTGGGCCATGGGTGGTCGACGTGCTCTTCAAGCGAGGCGGAATTTCTTTTCCGCAACCGAGGCTCAAAAGCAGATTCCGGGTGGGCTGAAGCCCGCCCGGAATGACAAGGAAAACTAAACAAGTACCTCAGGGGCGGATGCCCCACTCCGCTGAATGGGATGAATGCACGGCCGAGGCCCTGCTTCATCCCAAAACCACTCGGCCCAAGCTTCGAAAAAACAGTGGCTCTAAAGTGCCGTCTACGCGATTTGCTTTGAAGGCGCGGTTCCGGGCTCGACGTGACCACCAAATTTCTGACGCATCGCGGAAAGCATCTTCTCCGCGAAGGTGTGTTCCTGTCGCGAGCGGAAACGAGTGTAGAGAGCTGCCGTAAGCACGTCGGCCGGGACCGCTTCGTCAACCGCGGCCTGAATGGTCCAGCGCCCTTCGCCCGAATCCTGCACGAACCCGGTGTATTCGGAAAGCGTGGGATTTTCCGCCAGAGCCATGGCAGTCAAATCCAGCAGCCAGGAACTCACCACACTGCCGCGACGCCAAACTTCAGCGATATCGGCAAGGTTCAGATCATAGCGAAGTTCCTCGGCCACCTCTTTGCTGGAGGCATTGCGGAAGATGTCAAAGCCCTCGGCATAGGCTTGCATCAGGCCGTACTCAATTCCGTTGTGGACCATTTTCACGAAGTGCCCGGCTCCGGCAGGGCCGCAGTGGATGTATCCGTCCTCGGCCGTGCCCGGCATTTTTTCGCGGCCGGGAGTGCGAGAGATGTCGCCCCGCCCGGGCGCCAAAGTCTTGAAAATGGGGTCGAGGTGCAGCACCGCTTCCTTGGGACCACCAATCATCATGCAGTAGCCGCGATCGATGCCCCAGATCCCGCCGCTGGTGCCGACATCGACATAGTGAATGCCTTTGTCTTTGAGCTGCTGGGCGCGGCGGACGTCGTCCTTGAAACAGGAATTCCCGCCGTCGATGAGGATATCGCCGGCCTGCATACGCTGGGCCAGCGCCTGCACCGTCTTCTCGGTGGGGCCTCCGGCCGGGACCATCAACCAGGCGATGCGGGGTTTTCCCAGTTTGCCGACGAAGTCATCGAGCGAGGCGGAAGCCGTAGCTCCCTCGCCGGCCATCTTCTTTACGTTGTCCGCGCTCAGGTCCGTGACCACGAGCTCGTGGCCACCGCGCATCAAGCGGCGCGTCATATTGGCGCCCATTTTTCCCAACCCGACCATTCCCAGACGCATAGAGATCCGCTCCTTGATATCCAATATTAAATCGTTTCCGTTGTCAACTCGGGCCGCTGCCCTGGTTCCCCTCCAACCCTGCAGACACCCTGATCATTTCAGCGCCTGCCGAAACGCTGCCGATAGCCGGGCCAGACCCGAAGCCAGATCCTTGCCGAGATGGACGCGCAACGCCCGCCGGCCTCGTTCCGCAAGAACCTGGAAGTCCCCTCGCGCCTGAGCCGCTTTGACCACGCCGAAGGTGTACTTCTGGCCGGGTACGGGCAGATCGGCAGCGTCATCGCAGGTGACCTGCAAAAAGACTCCGCTGTTGGGTCCGCCCTTGTAGGCCTGGCCGGTGGAGTGAAGGAAGCGCGGGCCAAATTCCAGACAGGTCGCCACCCGCTTCCTGTCGCGGAGTTCATGGCGCAGTTGCTGAAGCAGCGATTCGTGCTCGGCGTTCATCTGAATGTAGGCCAGCAGAGCGAAATAATCGCCCGCGCCCAGGCGCTGCAGATGAGCCCGGAGATAGCCAGCTAGGGTTTTGTCACTGCCCGCGGCTTGGGCCAGGGCATCGGCGTTCTTGGAATCGGTGAAGAGTTTGATTCCATTGTCCTCAAGAACCGGCTTCTCTGCCGGGAGGGAACCGTTTTTCTCGTATTCGGTGGTGAGATTGCGCGTGGCGATCTTGCTGGCTTCAACATCGGGCTGATTGAAGGCATTGATCCCGATGATGGAACCGGCCACGGCAGTAGCGATTTCCCAGCGGATGAATTCCTGGCCGAGGTCATGAATATCGGCCAGCGCGACGCGGACGACGGCCTGCCCGGCCTGCTCCAGGGCTGCGACCTTGGCGTCCTGCGCGGCGTCGGGTGCGGAATCCAGACGCACGTACGCAAACAGACGATCGTTTCCATAGAGCTCAGGTGCTCCCAAATCTTCACGATCGACCGGGACGATGCCTTTGCCCTGTTTGCCGGTGGACTCGGCCATGAGCTGCTCCAGCCAGGCTCCGAGATCTGAGATGCCGGGAGATGTGATGATGGTGACCTTGTCGCGTCCGCTGCGGGCTGCCGTACCCAGAACAATTCCCAGAAGCACGCCAGGATTTTCGCCCACCGGGGAGGTGGGGCCGCAGGCGTCTACCATTTCCTGAGTGCGGCTCAGGAAGCGGCCGACATCCAGGCCCATGAGACCTGCGGGGGCGACACCGAAGTTTGAAAGCGCCGAATAGCGGCCGCCGATGCCCGCCACTCCGGCGAAGATGTGCCGGAAGCGGTCGGCCTCCGCGACTTGCTGGAGCTTCGATCCGGGATCGGTGACGGCGATGAAGCGGCTGCCGGCTTTGTCCGCGCCCACGGCCTTCTTGCACGCCTCGAAGAAATACTGCTTGAAGATGTTGGGCTCGAGCGTAGTGCCGGACTTGCTGGAGACGATAAACAGGGTTTTCGCCAAATTGACTTTGTTTTCGAAGGCCTTGACCTGCGCGGGATCGGTGGAATCGAGCACGTGCAGTTGGGGATAGCCGGCAATCTTGCCGAAGGTCATGCGCAGCACTTCGGGGCAGAGACTGGAACCTCCCATGCCCAGCAGAAGCAGGTCGGTGAAACCTTCCTTCTTGGCGTCTTCGACGATGCGACGCAAATCCTGGAGGTGCGCGATCTGCTCGGCGGTGATATTGAGCCAGTCCAGCCACTGGGCTTCGTCGGTGCCGGTCCAAAGGGTGGCATCACGCTGCCACAAACGGCGGACCTTGCCCAGGGCGCGCCAGTCGTCGATGTTGGTCTTGACTGCGCCGGCGAGGGCCCCAGGAAGTTTGTAAGCGGGTTTGCTGAACTTGGCGGCGGCCGGTGACTTCGTGCTTTTCTCCACCGCTTCGAGAAGCTTGTCGAAGGCCTCGGCAAAGAGGCGGACGCCATCGTCGGTGAGCTTATCGGTGACCTCCTTCATGGAGATGCCGAGCTTGGCGATGGTTTCCATCGCCTTGTGCGCCGAATCCAGATCCTCGGTCAGGCTGTTGCGCACCCGTCCGTGGTCCTTAAAAGCATCGAAAGTGGCCGGGGGCATGGTGTCCACGGTATCCGGTCCAATCAGTTCTTCGGCGTAAAGAATGTCGCGGTAGGCTGGGTTCTTGGTGCTGGTGCTGGCCCAGAGCACGCGTTGAGTCTGGCCTCCCTTGGCAGCCAATGCTTTCCAGCGGTCGGTGCTGAAGATGGCCTGATATTTCTCATAGGTCTGCTTGCCGTTGGCGATCGCCACTTTTCCGTGCATGCTCTTCAGTAGTTCCTGCTCGCGCGGGTCGGTGGAGGTCTTGAGGCGGGCGTCGATCATGGAATCCACAAGAGAGTCGATGCGGCTGATAAAGAAGCTGGCCACGCTGGCAATCCGGCTGGCATCGCCGCCACGCGCGGCGAATTGCTCCAGTCCGGCGACGTAGGCTTCGGCGACGCGAACGTAGACTTCCTGGGCGAAGAGCAAAGTCACATTGATGTTGATGCCCTCGCTGATCAGTTGCTGGAATGCAGGGATGCCCTCGGTAGTGCCGGGCACCTTGATCATCACGTTTTCACGCGCGACGGCCTTCCACAGGGTCCGCGCCTCAGCCAGCGTGCCCTGAGTATCGCGGGCGAGGTAAGGCGAGACTTCCAGGCTGACGTACCCGTCGCGACGCTTCGAGCTTTCGTAAACCGGCCGGAGCTGGTCGGCGGCATCCTGAATGTCGCGGATGGCGAGAATTTCGTAGCGCCCCTTGGCGTCGAGGTCGGTGCGCGGTCGCAGGGACTGCAGCAGATCGGCGTACTCCGCGCTGCCCGAGATCGCCTTTTCAAAAATGGTGGGGTTGGAAGTCATGCCCCGCAGGCCTTCTTCGTCAATCAGGCGCTTCAGTTCGCCGCTGGTGAGCAGATCGCGACGGATGTAGTCCAACCAAACCGACTGCCCGTACTTCAACAATTCCTTGAGAGGATTCGTAGCTTTCGCGGTGTCAAGAACTCCTACTGGCTGCATAAGGACCTCGCTTTTCGTTGGCCGGCGGTCGTCGGTCTTCAGCAAGAACCGGATATCAAGATATGTCTTCCTGACGACTGATGACTGACGGCGGTTATTTACCCATTGCTTTTCGGGCTGCCGCGACTACGTTCTCGGTGGTAAACCCGAACTTCTTCTGCAAATCCTTGATGGGGGCGGAAGCCCCGAACCTGTGCATACCCACTACGATACCCGCCGGTCCAACATATTGGGACCAGCCGAATGTGGAGGCCATCTCCACCGCAACCCGCGCTTTCACTTGGGGCGGTAGAACCTGAGCCTTGTACTCGTCGCTCTGCTGATCAAAAAGATTCCAGGAAGGGATGCTGACCACGCGGGCCTTGACGCCCTCCGCTTGCAGTTGCTCGTAGGCGCTTACGCACAGCGAAACCTCGCTGCCCGTGCCCATCAGAATCACTTGCGGCTTGCCATCCGGCGAATCGGCCAGGATGTAGCCGCCTCTGGCGACACCTGCAGCGGAGCCATACTTTGAGCGATCGAAGGTGGGGACTGCCTGACGACTCAGGACGATGGCAGCCGGCTCGTGCTGCAGCTGCATGATGATCTTCCAGGCCTCAACCACTTCATTGGCATCGGCCGGGCGCAGCAGCATCAGTCCGGGCATGGCGCGCAAGGACGCCAGTTGCTCGATCGGTTGATGGGTCGGCCCGTCTTCGCCCAAGCCAATGGAATCGTGGGTAAAGACAAAAATCGTGGGAATTTCCATGAGCGCAGCCAGGCGGATAGAAGGCCGCATGTAGTCGCTGAAATTGAAGAAGGTGCCGCCAAAGGCGCGAACCTTACAAACCACCATGCCGTTCAGAGCCGCAGCCATGCCGTGCTCGCGTACGCCGAAGTGCAGATTGCGTCCTCCGTAACTGCCCGGCTGAAAGTCTCCAGCACCATCAAATTTCAGCCTGGTCCGGTCGGAACCCGCCAGATCGGCGGAGCCGCCTAGCATCCAGGGAACATTTTCCGCGAGTACGTTCAAGACTTTTCCACCACTCTCGCGGGTCGCGATCCCCTTGGGGTCGGCGGGAAAGATGGGAAGGTTCCGATCCCATCCTTCCGGAAGCTGGCGGTGCTGCATGCGCCTGAACTGGTCAGCCAGTTCGGGATATTTCTTGCCGTAATCGACAAACGAGGTTTCCCACTTCTGGCGTAAGTCGCGGCCGCGCCGGCCGATTCCATTGCGGAAATTCTCCAGCACTCCATCCGGTACGAGAAACTTGGCGTCCTCGGGCCAGCCGTAGAATTTTTTCACCAGCCGGACTTCTTCTTCGCCCAGAGCTTCGCCGTGCGCGGCGCTGGTGTCCTGTTTGTGGGGTGACCCGTAGCCGATGTGGCTGTTCACGCGGATCAACGTCGGGCGGTCCGTGGTTTTCAAGAACCCGTCGTAAGCTTTCGCCAGCGCCTGCAGGTCATTGGCATCGGTCACATGCAGCACGTTCCAGCCATAGCCGGCGAAGCGCTCGCCGACTTCCTCAGTGAACGAAACTTTGGCAAGACCGTCGAGCGTGACATGGTTCTCGTCGTAGATCCAGCAGAGATTGGGGAGCTTGAGATGGCCGGCGAGGGAGGCCGCCTCACTGCCCACTCCTTCCATCAGGTCACCATCGCCGCAGAGAACGTAAACGTTGTAGTTGAAAACGTCGAAGCCGGGCCGGTTGAAGTGTTCGGCCAGCCATTTGGAGGCGATGGCCATCCCGACACTGGTGCTCACACCCTGACCCAAAGGGCCGGTGCTGGTTTCCACGCCTGCGGTCAATCGGTATTCGGGATGTCCGGGAGTCCGGCTGTCGAGCTGACGAAATTTCTTGATGTCATCCAACGTGACCGCGAATTCGCCCAGCTTCTCGCATTCGGGATTCACGCCGCGAACTCCCGCTAGGTACAACATGGCGTAGAGGAGCATGGACGCGTGACCGTTCGAAAGTACAAAGCGATCGCGATTGGGCCATACCGGATCTTCCGGGTCGTAACGCAACACCTGCTGCCACAAACTGTAGGCGACCGGCGCCAGCCCCATGGGCGCACCGGGATGCCCAGAGTTGGCCTGCTGCACGGCATCTATCGCCAGAGTGCGGATAGTATTTATGGACAAAAGGTCGATTTGCTGGCCAGTCAGCACAGATTGTTCGCTGGTCGCCATAACGGAGAAGGTCCCCTTTCGAGGGTACATCACGCTTGACGCTAGAAGTGAGCCCGGTAAAACCCGAGGCCGGTGAAACCAAGGGAAGAAGAATACTTGCCCCAGTGCGGCACAGTCTATCAATTTCTTCCATTACGTGCAGCGCAAAACTGGCCTGCGGACCGAGGCCTGGAGGGGTGTCCCTGTACTCCCGATCCCCAGGAAACGGTCTGCAGGGAATGGGCCGGAACCTATTGATATACCTAGGGGTCAGGCTGAGCAGGGCGGGAAAGCCTGACTGGGGCCGAGTCGAAGGCAGCATGGGGCAAGCGGGACGCGCGGCGCGATGGTCACAGGAAAAGGACGAATAAGTCGCAGGCGACACAGGTCAAGTGGTAATGACTACAGTCAGATAGAGGTAAAGTCTTACCTACCGTTTCAACTGGGCCAGGTATCCGTGGTCCTTGTTATAGCCCTTGGTGGTGCTTTCGACGAACTTCAGGAAGTGGCGCAGGTTTTCACGTTCGGCGGGTTCGAGTTCAGCAAACTTGATGCGCACCCCGAAGGATGGGCTGCTCTTGGTCACGATTCCGGTGAGAATCAGGCCCTTGATCCAAATCTTGCCATTGGCCAGCCAGAGGCCGATTTCAACGTTGACGCCCGAAGGAACCGGGGTGGCGGTCTCTACGAAGCATCCACCCAGGCTGGTGTTAGACAGATTTCCCCAGATCGGAACCGCCGAATTGCCCAGCCGCAGTTCGACCGCGACAAAGCATTTCATGCGAGTGTAGCGGCGCCGGTCCTGTCCCCAGGAAGGGGTAAAGATGTCGGGTTCGAAGGGTGGGGTGGCGCTGGGGGTGGTGGCGATTGGTGGAGCAGGAATGGGTGGTGCGGGAGCAGCGGCCTCCGCTTTCGGACCCGCCGCAGCGCTGGCTGCCTTTGCCACGGGCAGGCTGCCCTTGATATTGCGCATGGCTTCCAGCAGGGCCTGGTCGCGCTTTTCCGGCGCCGCTTCGCGATAAACCTGCAGCAGTTCGCCCAGATGGCTTACCAGAGCTGGATCGGTCAGAAGTTGCGTCCAATCCGCACCCACGCCGGAATATTTGGAGTCACCCATTTTGAATGAAGACTTCCCTGAGAACTCTCGGTTACGCCCTTCACTAGAATGAAGCAGGATTTTTTCCCCGACAAGATGACTATAGTCACCCGGCGAGTAATGGAGATGACGAATACTGCGGTTTCGGGAGGAAGAGGTATTTCGGGAACGGTAAGAAGGAAGTTCTAGAGCGCAAGGAAAGCCGGTCTCGCCCGATCAGCCTGGTCTCTGGCAAAGCCTCAGGCACCGGAGTAATCTGGGGACCCGATCGCCCATGAACGTACTTGACCTAGTTGTCGGCAAGCCCATCAAGACCACGGACGAACGTGCCGAGCAGATCGGGCCCGCGCAGGGCATTCCGATCTTTGGTCTCGACGGACTCAGCTCGGCGGCCTATGGTCCGGAAGCGGCCCTCAGCCTTCTGATTCCTCTGGGCCTGCTCGGGGTTCGCTACATCGTTCCCATCAGCGCCGCTATCATTACGTTGCTGGTGATCGTTTACTTCTCTTATCGCCAGACGATCGCTGCGTATCCTTCCGGCGGCGGCTCCTATACCGTGGCCCGCTTCAATCTTGGCGCGCCGGCCGGTCTGCTGGCGGCAGCCGCACTGCTCGCCGATTACATTCTGACCGCCGCCGTGGGCATTTCCGCGGGGGTCGGCGCCTTGGTCTCAGCCGTCCCCTCACTGCTGCCGCACATGGTTCCGTTGTGCCTTGGAATTCTGATCCTGATCACCATCCTGAATCTCCGCGGTGTGCGCGAAGCGGGCACTGCTTTCGCGGTTCCCACTTATCTCTTTGTCGGCACGCTGCTCATCACCATCATCGCGGGTGTGTTTCGGGTTCTGCTCAGCAGAGGGCATCCCATTCCAGCAGTTCCTCTTCCCGCACCGCCACCCATGACGGCAGTGGTCAGCTACTGGCTGCTGCTGAAAGTTTTCGCCAGCGGCTGCACTGCATTGACCGGTGTGGAGGCTGTCAGCAACGGGGTGAAGGCGTTCCGTGAGCCCACCGTGAAAAACGCCCAGCGCACCCTGACCGTTATTATTTTTTTGCTGGCGGTGCTGCTGGCCGGAATTTCATATCTGGTGAAGACTTACGGAATCGCCGCCACCGATCCCGGCCGGCCCGGCTATCAGAGCGTTCTCTCCATGCTCACGGCTGCGGTCTTCGGAAAAGGCATTTTTTACTACCTAACCATCGCCTCGATTCTGGTGGTCCTCTCTTTGTCCGCCAACACCGCCTTCGCCGATTTTCCGCGTCTGTGCCGCGCCATCGCGCAAAATAACTACCTCCCGCACGCTTTCGGGTATCGTGGCCGACGGCTCGTCTATACCTACGGCATCGTCGTGCTGGCGATACTGTGTGGTGGCGTTCTCATCCTTTTCGGTGGGGTCACCGACCGTCTGATCCCGCTCTACGCCGTGGGCGCTTTTCTGGCTTTCACCCTTTCGCAATCCGGAATGGTCGTGCACTGGCTGAAAAATCGGGGACCCCATTGGCTGAAGAGCGCGTTGGTCAACGGGCTCGGCGCGCTGGTCACGGGCACGACTACCATCGTGGTGCTGGTGGCGAAATTCGTGGAGGGCGCCTGGATCACGCTGGTCTTCATTCCTCTGACCGTTGCACTTTTCGTCGCGGTCCGCCGCCACTACCACTCGGTAAGCGTCCTGACCACCTGTAAGATTCCCGTCCAAGTGGCAAGTCTTAGGCAGAATCCCATTGCCGTGATTCCCATCGACCGCTGGAGCAACATTACGCGCCAGGGAATTGAATTTGCCGCCCGGCTTTCTCCGGAAGTAATCGCCTTGCACGTCGAGCCTGGCGAGCATTCCGAATTGCTGCAAGATGACTGGGAGCACTACGTGGAGCGGCCCTTCCGCGCGGCCGACAAGCAGCCGCCCAAACTCCAGGTCCTGCCTTCACCCTACCGCTTCATCATCATTCCCATCGTCCAGTTCATTCTCGACCTTTCGAAGTCGCATCCTGATCGCAGCGTCATCGTGGTCATTCCCGAGCTTGTGGAAGACAGATGGTATGAATATTTCCTCCACAATCAGCGTGGGCGGCTGCTGGAATGGGTGCTGCTCGCGCGCGGCAACGAGCGCATCTTTACCGTGAGCGCTCCCTGGTATGTTGGAAAACAACCCTGATTTCAGGCGCGATATCTGGACGCGAGGGCGGCGGGAGGGATGCGTAAGGACCTCGCCTCGTACCTGCCTGGCAGGAATGCTTTAACTTTTGGAAGCAGCGGCGCCTTTTGGGGGATAAACCTCTGATCGGGCGGTCCGCGCAATGGAATGTGCAATCGGAGAAGTGCGCTCAGCCCTCTTTCCGCGTTCGCCGACTCACGAATATGCCCCCAAGACTGAACCCCACTGCCGCTCCGAGCAATGCCGCGGTAATCATGATCCTGGGCGAGGCGCTGCCGTTCCCGCGGGAAAAGAGCACGGCGATGTATGCCGTGGACAGAGTCCAGAAAGCAATACGGAGATACATGGGGGAGTTACCTCACGGAACATTGTGTCACGAAACTCCTCGCAAAAGCACAGTATCCTCTGCAAGGAGAATCCTGGGTGTATCCAAGTCATCGTAAACCAGCCTGATGGCGGCGGAGGGAATTGCGCTGACACGAAAGGGAAAAGCCTGGTGCGCCCGGAGAGATTCGAACTCCCGACCTATTGCTCCGGAGGCAATCGCTCTATCCAGCTGAGCTACGGGCGCATCGCATCCAGTTTACATGCGGGAGCTGGGGCCATCAATCCAGCGAAGAACAAGCGCAGCCTTGACTGGAGAGGCAGGAGCCTGAATGAGCGGTATCGAGCTTTGGCCCGCTCGGAACGGTTCATCAGAGGACAGGGCTTCGCTTCGAAGAAGACCGCCAACCCCAGACAACAACCACGGCGCTGGCTACCAGCGGTTTCGGCCCCCTCCACCTCCGCCGCGACCGCCCCGGTCGCCGCGGTCTCTGCCGCCGCCTCCACCGCGCTCCACTTTAGGCCGGGCCTCATTCACATTGAGCGTGCGTCCACCGAGCTGAGTGCCGTTGAGGGCGGCAATCGCTTTTTCTCCGTCTTCCGCGTTCGTCATCTCCACAAAACCGAACCCGCGCGAGCGGCCGGTGTCCCGGTCGGTCATGATGCTGACTCGGTCTACCTGTCCGTATGCCTCGAACATCTGGCGCAGTTCTTCTTCCGAAGTGTTGAAGTCGAGGTTCCCAACGAAAATGTTCTTCAAGCGAGTGCCCTCTGAGTGAGCTATCTGAGAGTGACTGACTTCGGCGGAAGAGCAAAGGCTGGTTGGCCGTCTTGGAGCCGGAGCAGGCGAACAGTCAAATGCGTGGGGAAGTATAGCAGGTCTTTTCGTTATGGGAAGTTATTCCGCAGAACGCCCCCTGGGCGCTGGGTTTGCCCACATCTGACGCCGGTTTCGCCTTGTTGCGAGGCCAGTTTTTCACAAGAACATCCGGCTAACACTTGTCGACCTTCCAATATCCTTCTGCCTGATAGCCAAGCTCCAGCAGGCGATTCTTGGGATCGTGCCGCTTACCGCAGTTTGGACATTTCAGATAGCGGCTCCAGGCCGTGCCCTGACGATCATAGTTTTCGGAAACGGCGAAGGTGGTGCCGCAACTGCAGGGCACGAGAAACATCTTGAGTCGCGTAGGGTCGAGTTTCGGCATGCTCAGCGTGATCGCGGACATTCCCGTTCTGTGGTTCCAAAAAGCTGACAAGGGCGGGGTACCCTCGTTTCTTCTTCTTCTTCCTCTTCCTCTTCTTCTTCCCGGGCTATTCTTCTTCGACCGCCACCATCGAGTTCTTTTTGCCGCGCTTGTTGGCTTGAAGGACTTTCTTACGCAGGCGCAGGGACTTGGGGGTGACTTCGACGTATTCATCGTCGGTGATGAACTCGATGGCCTGCTCCAGATTCAGATTGCGGAAGGGCACGAGACGAATCGCCATGTCCGAAGTGGACGATCGCATGTTGGTCAGCTTCTTCTCACGTACGACGTTTACGTCGAGGTCGTTGTCTTTGGCATTTTCGCCAACGATCATGCCCTCGTACACATCGATGGTGGGGCCGACAAAAAGCTCGCCGCGCTCCTGCAGATTGTAAAGAGCGTACGGTGTGGTGACCCCGTTGCGATCGGACACCAGTGCGCCAGTCAGGCGGTGCGGGATTTCTCCCTGCCACTCGATGTAGCCATCAAAGAGCGAGTTCATCACGATCGTGCCCCGCGTGTCGGTAAGCAGCTGGCTGCGCAGGCCGATCAGCCCGCGGCTGGGAACGCGGAACTCGATGCGCACCCGCCCGTATCCATGATTGTGCATGTTGAGGACTTCACTCTTGCGCGCGCCCAGTTGTTCCATCACCACGCCGACGAACTCCTCGGGCACGTCGACCGTCAGCTTCTCGATCGGCTCCATGAGCTTGCCGTCGACACGCTTGGTGACGATCTCCGGCTTGCCCACCATGAGTTCGAAGCCCTCGCGCCGCATCATCTCAATCAAGATCGAAAGCTGAAGTTCTCCGCGTCCCATGACGGTGAAGGAATCCGTGCTGTCGGTGTCTTCCACGCGCAGGGAGACGTTGGTCAGCAGTTCCTTCTGCAATCGCTCCCGCAAGTTTCTCGAAGTCACATAGGCGCCCTCCCGACCGGCGAAGGGCGAAGTGTTCACCGTGAAGAGCATGGCGATCGTGGGCTCATCAATTGCGATATGGGGAAGGGGAGAGGGGTTCTCCGCGTCGGTGATGGTCTCACCGATGGTGATGCCCTCCACACCCGCGACCGCGATGATGTCGCCCAAAGTGGTTTCGGTGATGTCGATTCGCTTCAGGCCGGAGAATGAAAACAGCTTGGTGATTTTGGTCTTGTGCAGCGTGCCATCCAGCCTGGCGATGCCCACATCTTCACCCGTGTGCATGGTGCCGTTGAACACGCGGGCGATGGCGAGGCGTCCGAGGTAGTCGCTGTAGTCAAGGTTTGCCACCAGAATTTGCAGCGGCCCTGCGGCATCGCCTTTGGGTTCCGGAATGGTCTTGACGATGGCCTCGAACAGCGGCTGCAGATTTTCCCCACCGCCCTTGATGTCAGCGGAGGCGGTGCCGGTCTTGGCGTTCGTGTACAAGACCGGAAAGTCAATTTGTTCTTCCTTGGCGTCGAGGTCGATGAACAGGTCGTAAACCTCGTTCAGAACTTCCTGGGGGCGGGCGTCGGAGCGGTCAATCTTATTAATCACCAGAATGGGTGGGAGATGGGCTTCCAGAGCTTTGCTCAGCACATAGCGAGTCTGCGGCAGCGGGCCCTCGCTGGCGTCCACCAGCAGCATGACCCCATCCACCATTTTGAGCGCGCGTTCCACTTCACCGCCAAAGTCGCTGTGGCCGGGCGTGTCCACGATATTGATCTTTACGTCGTGATAAAAGATGGCGGTGTTCTTGGCCAGAATGGTGATGCCGCGCTCCCGCTCCAGGTCGTTGGAGTCCATGACGCGCTCAATGAGGTGCTCGTTGGCGCGGAAAGTTCCGCTCTGGCGGAGCATGGCGTCTACGAGCGTGGTCTTGCCATGGTCTACGTGAGCGATGATGGCGATATTGCGAATGCCGGAATTCAACAGTCAGTTGCCTTTCCAGTGTGGTGTTCTTACCACTTTACTATGTATTTAGGCGTCCGCAGTTGGTATATCCGCCATCACGAATCACGTGAGGACAGCCGCGGGCGGCTGTCCGGTCTGGCGCAGCTCGACTGGGGTTGTGCCGAAACGAAATAGCGGAGCGTCGCTCCGCTGGACAGCCGAGGGCGGCTGTCCCCACGTGGTCCCGGGTGGTGGCGCCCCCCCGTGGTCCGTGGTGGTGCTATAGCACCAGGTCTGTTTCGGTCTTTGCTCGCAGGTGGTACCAGGTCACAATTCCGGCCAGCGAGAAAATGAAGATGATGGTGGAGATGGCATTGATTTCCGGAGTGATGCCGCGCCGCAGACGGCCCCAGATTTCCAGTGGCAGCGTATTATCGCGCCCGATCAGGAAAAAGCTGACCGCGATTTCGTCCATGGAAAGAGTGAAGATCAACAGTGCAGCGCCAATGATGGAGAGACGCAAATTGGGCAGCGTGACGTGCCAGAAAGTCTGCCAGTAATTCGCGCCCAGGTCGAGGGAGGCTTCTTCCTGCGCGCGATCGAGCTTTTGCAGGCCTGCGAAAACCTCGGTGGTGGCCACAGAAATCAGCGCGGTGCCATGGCCCAAAACGATGGTGATCAGGCTCAGTTTGAGGCCGGTTTCCCGGAACAACATGAGCAATGACAGGCCGGTAATAATTCCGGGCAGAATCAGCGGCAACAGCACCAGGCGGCGGAACAGCGCTTTGCCGGGGAAGTTGGCGCGATCGAGGGCGAGCGCCGCGGGGATGCCGAAGGCCAAAGAAATTGCCATGGCCAGGAACGCCACCAGCAGGCTGTTCACAACGGAATTCCAGATGGCGTCATCGGCGAAAAGCAGGCGATACCAGTTGAGGGTCAGGTCGCGCGGGGGGAATCCACCAACACCCGAGCCATTGAAGGAGTAGACGATGAGAGTAACGGTGGGCAGGTAGAGAAAACCGAAGACAATCGCAGCGTGGACGGGCAGCCAGCGCGAAGCCGGTAGCGTGCGTTCGCGGCTGGTGTTTCCGGGCTTCACCGGAAGCTCCATTTCTTCTCCAAAGTTTCGGAGAGGAAGAGCAGTCCGAGCACCAGCGCCAGCATGCAAAAGGAAATCGCCGCCCCCAAGGGCCAGTTGTAGGCCGCGCCGAACAGGCTGACTACGATGTTCGAGATCATGATGCCGCTGGGCCCGCCCAGCAGCAGCGGCGCGAGAAAATCCCCCAGGCTGAGCACGAAAGCGAAGGTTGCGCCCGCCAAAACTCCGGGAATCGAGAGGGGAAAGATCACACGCCAGAAGGTTTGAAAGGGGGACGCGCCCAGATCGTGCGAGGCCTCCACGAGATTCCTGGGAATGTGTTCGAGGGATGCGTAAATGGGCAGGAAGGCGAAGGGTGTGTAAATGTGAGTGAGGGTCAGCACCACCGCGAACGGGCTGTACAGCAGGAATTCCAGGGGATGGCTGGTCAGATGCACGTACTGCAGCAGGGTGTTGAGAACGCCGTCACTGCCCAGGATGGTCTTCCAGGCATAGGCGCGGACCAGATAGCTTACCCACAGCGGAATGATGACCAACTGGTAGAGCAGATCCTTTCTCCTGCCGGCGTAGAACGAAAGGTAGTACGCGAGCGGGTAGCCGAGCAGCAGAGAAAAGATGGTCACACGAGTTGCGATCCACATCGAGCGGAACAAGGTCTGCAGGTAGACGTTAACTTCAAAAAGCTGGCGATAGTTGTCTAAAGTCCAGGAATGAAGGATGACCTGGGAGGGCGAAACCGACCAGAAGCTGTAACACAAAAGGAGCGCGTAGGGGACCACCAGGAATACAGTCACCCAGATCAGGGGCGGCAGCGTGATGGCGGTCCGATAGGCGCGCGAAAACATCAGGCTCTTTCTGGCGACTCCCGCACCGGCACGGCATCGGCGGCGGAGAACTCAAGGTCCACTTCGCCGGGCAAATTCTCCCGGCCGGCGGTGCGAATGGAGAGCGTCAGCCCCTCAGCGCACTCGACCTGGAGCAGTTCGGTGGCGCCCTGGAAGGCTTGCCGCAAAACCCGGCCACGCAGACGGACGCTTCCACTTCCAGCGGCGCCTGACGCCAGGCGGATATTTTCGGGTCGCAGCGAGAAGAGCCCCGGGCCATCGCGCAACCCCGTTCTCCAGGAGAGCGAATGGCAGCGGGCCACTCCATCCTTCACTTCGCCACGCAGCAGATTGGTATGGCCAATGAACTGGGCGGTGTAGGCGGTTGCGGGGCGGCGGTAGATTTCTCGTGGCGATGCGACCTGCTCCAGTTCTCCCAGGCGCAACAGGGCGATGCGATCGGACATGACCATGGCTTCTTCCTGATCATGAGTAACAAAGACGAAGGAGATTCCGACTTCCCGCTGCAGCGATTTCAGCTCCACCTGCATCTGGCGGCGGAGGTTGGCGTCGAGGGCGGAGAGCGGTTCGTCGAGCAGCAACAGGCGAGGCCGGTTCACCAGGGCGCGCGCCAGGGCCACGCGCTGTTGCTGTCCGCCACTGATCTTCGATGGCTTGGACGCAGCATAGGCAGTCATCTTGACCATGTCCAAAGCCTGCTCGACTCGAGTCGTGACCTCCGGTTTCGGTAGTCCGGTTATTTTCAGTCCGTAGCCAACGTTCTCCGCGACGGTCAAATGTGGGAACAAGGCATAGTGCTGGAACACGGTGTTCACAAGCCGCCGGTATGGCGGCAGGTGGTCGAGCCGCTCCCCGCCCATGAGGATTTCGCCGGAACTGGCGGTCTCGAAGCCCGCAACAATGCGCAGTAGCGTGGTTTTTCCGGAACCGCTTTCCCCGAGGATGGTCAGGAACTCACCCTCCGCCACTTGCAGCGATATATCCCGGAGTACGGCATTGCGGCCAAATGATTTGGCCAGGTTGCGGATATCGAGCAACGGAGACGGCAAAGACGGCGTCGCGCTGCTGGTTGCGGGTTGGCTTACAGTCGCCACGTTGTCCTTTTTCTCAGCGCCGCCGTCCCGGAACGGAGGGCGAGACGCCCTCCGGACAGCCGGCACAGGGATGCCGGCGCTACATTTACTACTGTGCGGCCTTTACCTCGTTCCAGATCTCGTTGTACTTGGCGCGGCGCGGCACATTCTGCCAGAAGTAGAGATGCTTCTGGTAGTCGTCCACGTCGTCGAGGTGCAGACTCTTGATTTCCTCGGGCGTCATGTATTGTGACGCCTGCGGATTGGCCGGAGTGTATCCCGTCACATCGGTCACCTTCTTCTGGGTTTGGGCTTCCACCATGTACTGGAGAAACTTGTAAGCGAGATCCTTATTCTCACTGCCGGCCGTGATCATGAGGTGGTCAATCCAGCCGGTGGTGTTTTCTTTGGGGATGGTCTCGCCGACCGGGAAGTTGATTTTTCGGAGCTGGTTGGTCATCAGCGGCCAGCCCATGGCCGCCACTACTTCGTGATTCTGAAACAAATTGGTCAGCTCGCCGCCGGTCGACCACATCTTGCGGACGTTCGGTTTGAGCTCCAGCAGTTTCTTTTTGACCGCCTCGAGCTGCTCATCGCTCAGGTTGTAGAGCTGGGAAGGCTCGGGCTGGTCAAATCCCAAGACCTGCGCCGTCATGTATACGGTTGAGAGATCGTCCCACACCGAAATCTTATTTCGGTACTTTGGGTCCCAAAATACGGCCCAGCTCTCGGGAGGTTTGGCGAAGACGGTCGTGTCGTAAAGCAGTGGATCAGGTCCCCACATGAAGGGTACGCCGTACACTTCTCCCTTGACCCGCACCAGGGGCAAGGTGGTGAGCTGGGGGGACAGCTGGTTGTAACCCGGGATCCGGGAAAGGTCGAGCGGGAGCGCCAAGCCCGCCAGCGCGATCGAGGTGGCCACATCACTCGAGGGAGAGATGACATCGTAGTTTCCGGCGCTGCCTCCGCGCAGCTTGGCCCCCAGTTCGTCGCTCGATCCCATGTACGAGGCGGAGACTTTGCAGTGATACTGCTCCTCGAAAGCGCGCACGAAAGAGGGATCGGCGTAGCCTTCCCAAACCAGCAGATTCAACGTGGGCGTCTTCTTGCTGCAGGACGCGATCAGGAGAATGGCGGAAACCAGGGCAAGCGAAATCAGCCGCCGCATCATCATTTCACCTCCGCTGCTGCTGGAGTGGCCGGCCACGTCGACGCGCGGTAGACCACTTTTCCACCCACCATGGTGAGCAATACTTCCGTGCTTGCGACCTTGCCGGGTGCGATCTTGAAAAGGTCCTGGGAAAGCACGATCAAATCAGCCAGCTTTCCCGGCTCCAGCGAACCTTCTGATTTTTCGCGACGGCCGGCAAAAGCCGCGTCCAGAGTATAGGCCCGGATGGTGTCTTCAAGGCTAAGCCGCTCCTGGGGAAGAAAGCCGCCGGGAGGCTCGCCTTCCGCGGTTTGCCGGGTAAGCGCGTTCTGTACACCGGGCCACGGGCTCAGGGTGACGATCGGCCAGTCGCTGCCGAAGCCCAGAACGCCGCCGCCATTCTTTATGCTGCGCCACGCCCATGCCCGCTGCGTGCGTTCCGGTCCGACGTTGGGAGACCATACTTTGAAGATGTCATCGTCGGGATAAGCGTGGAGCGGCTGAAAACTTGCGATGACCCCAAGCTGGCCGAAACGAGGAATATCGGCGGCGGAAATGCACTCGATATGCTCAATGCGATGGCGGGCATCCCGGGTGTGATTCGTTTGCTGGGCGTTGGCGTACGAATCCAGAGCCTGACGAATCGCCCGGTCGCCGACGGCGTGGCTGAAAATCTGTATTCCGCGACGATCCAGTTCCGTGACCGCGGCCTGGTACACCGCGGGACTCCAGTTCAATTCACCGGATCTTGAAGGATCATTCGTATAAGGTTCCAGCATGGCCGCAGTGCGGGTCTCGATTACTCCATCCAGAAAGAATTTTGCCGCTCCCGCCGAGATCCACTCATCGTGATACTGGTTGTGAAAGTCGTCGATCTGGCGCAACTGTTCCGCGGTGACGGCGGGCGGATCCAGGCGATAGGCAAGGTACATGCGGACTGAGAGCTCGCCGGTCCGGCGCAACTCGTCGAACAGACCCACGTCCTGCACGTCGCCGATGCCCGCGCTGATGCTGCCCGCCACGTGGACGCGAACCAGACCAAAGCGGTTGGCCTCTTTCATGCCCGCACGCAGAGCCCGCAGCTTCTCTTCCCGAGTGGGGACCGGAATCGAGCGCCGCATCACGGCGTCGGCCGCGTCTTCTTTTACTGCGCCTGTAGGTTCGCCGGTTTTCGGGTCGCGCACAAACTCGCCGTTTGGAGGGTTGGACGTCTCGCGTGTGATTCCGGCAAGTTCCAGCGCTCTGCTGTTAGCCCACCAGGTGTGTCCGTCAAACCCCTCGAGGTAGACCGGGCGGTTGGGAACTATTTCATCCAGATACCTTTTGTCCGGAAGTCCAGATGGAGCGAACGCGGTGTAGGACCATCCTCGTCCCAGCACCCAGGGCTGCTCCGGGTGGGCGGTAGAGAAGGCCTTCACTTGCTGCTGGATCTCGGCGACCGTCTTTGCCTCTGCGAGATCGACCCGTTCCAGGCTAAGCGAGCCATCGAGAAAGTGAACGTGGCAATCGGTGAAGCCGGGGAGAATGAGCCTGCCGCCGGCATCGATGACTCGGACGGCAGTCGCGCGGTAGGCGGCAATCTCTTTTGCGCTGCCTACGGCCAGAATCTTGTCTCCCTGGATGGCAAGCGCTTCGGCCCATGGCTGACGCAGGTTGACGGTGTAAATGCGGGCGTTCACGATCACCGTGTCCGCGGCTGGGGACGGTGATTCCGCCCAGGCGATGCCGGTGAACAGCGAAAGAGCGCCCAGCGCGAGCAGCAGACTACCCGGCTTCAGGCTGAACTTGCTCCCCTGGACCAAGATCTCTCCCTTTCGCCCTTTCCTGTCTCGCTCCCCCTAGAAGGTGGGCGGAGTATTGACCCACAGCACCCAGGTCTCGTCGCGGCCCGGGTTTTTCCAGCGATGCGGCGTGCCGCTCTCGAAATAGAAGCTGTCGCCCGGGCGCAGCCGGTAGTCTTCTTCCTGGAGGGAAATCTGCAATTCGCCTTGCAGGATGTAGAGGAATTCCTCGCCCTCGTGAGTGTAAGACTCGCCGCTGCCCGACTGCGGAGCGATGCGAAACAGGTGGGGTTCCATGACGGTGTTGCCCCAGGCCAGCAATTCCATGCGGACGCCGGGACCGGCTTCCAGGACCTTGCGTTTCGCCGGAGGCACGAGCCGGCTGCTGGCTTCCGTGGGGTCGAAGAAATCCAGGATATTGGTCTTGTAGAAGCGCGCCAGCTTGCGCAGCGTGGAGACGGAGGCGCTCATCTGAGAGCGCTCCAGCGCGCTCAGGAATCCCAGAGAAATGCCCACCGCAGCGGCCACCTGCGCGAGCGAGAGTCCGCGCCGGGTTCGCAACTGGCGCAGTCGCGCGCCGATGGCGCTGGCGGTTCCGTCCGACGGAGGGCGCACCAGGCCGTCGCGCTTGAGCAGTTGTACGATGGCGGGAGCGTTCAACCCGCGCACCCGGCGCAGGAAGCGCGCGCGCTTGAGCAGCTTTACGTCTTCCGCGGTGTACAAGCGGTACCTGCTGGCGGTGCGGCGCGGGCGGGCAAGACCGAGGCTTTCCCAGGAGCGGATGACCGAGGGAGAAACTCCCACCAGGCGCGCCACGTCGCCGATTTTCAAGTAGGGTTTTGGGTCAGCCGGCTTCATCCTGCACTATGCTCCCCAAGTGTTTGGCCGATCAGGACTAACGCTATTTTTTTCTTGACAGTTTGTGGAGGATGCTTCTAACCTTGCGCGATTATAGCAAGGTTTGCCTCATACGCAAGCCTGCTTTTTGCCGGCAAAAACGTTCCACCCGCAGCGCGGAGGTCCCCCATGCTGTCATTGACTGTACGCTGGATGACCCGATGGCTGGTCGTCCTGTTTTGTCTTGCCAGTTCCACCCTTCTGGCCCAGAGCACGGGCGGAAGAATCCTGGGCCGGGTAGCCGATCCGAGCGGTGCGGTTTTGGCCGACGTCAAGGTCACTCTGATTAACGAGGCCACCGGGGTGAGCCAGCAAACCACGACCACCGGCAGCGGAGATTTCGGGTTTCCGCAGGTTTCGGTCGGAATTTACCGGCTGGAGTTCGACCTCCCGGGTTTCAAGAAAGCGGTGCAACGCTCGGTGACCCTGGATCTGAACCAGGTTGTGACCCTGAACATGCTGATGCAGCTCGGGGAAGCCAAGGAAGTCGTGGAAGTGACTTCGGAAGCGCCTCTGGTGGATACCACCAGCACCCAGCTGGGCGCCATCATGGACCAACGCCAGGTGGCGGGCCTGCCTCTGAATTCCCGGGACACCTATCAGCTGCTGCAATTGCAACCCGGCGTGCAGGGTGTGGGCGGATCCGACCTCTTCTATGGCAGCAATCAATCGGGCGCAGTCTCGGTGAATGGCGGACGCGGCCGTTCCAACAATTTCAACGTCAACGGAGGCGATGGCAATGATCTGTTTATCAACGCGCCCGCCATCCAGCCTACTCCGGACAGCATCGCGGAATTCCGGGTCCTCTCCAATACCTTCGACGCGGAGTATGGACGCAACTCCGGCGCGGTCATCAACGTGGTCACCAAGTCGGGCACCAACAACTGGCACGGCAGCGTCTACGAATTCCTGCGGAATCAGTTGCTGAATGCGCGGGGTGCTCTCGATCTGCGCCGCGCCGATGACAAGCAAAACCAGTTTGGCGGCACCTTCGGAGGTCCCATTAAGAAGGACCGGACTTTCTTTTTCGCGTCGTATGAAGGACGGCGCGTGGTCCATGGTATTTCCTCCGACCCGGTCATCGTTCCAACCGCAGCCGAACGAACCGGGGATTTTTCGGCGACCCCGTTTGATCCTATTAAGGCGGTGATCAGTACTGACCTCTTTGCCAATATATTGAACGCGCGCTGCGGCATCGGCGCGGCGGCGGGTTCTAACTACGCGTCACTTTTTCCCAACAGCGTGATTCCAACCAACTGTCTCGATCCGGTGGCCGTCGCTCTCACCAAGCTCTACGTGCCCTGTCCCAACGCAGATCCGGGTTGCACCAACCTTGCGCCCGGCGGCGCCAACATTTTCCGTTCCATTCCGAATGAGGATTCTCACGCCAACCAGGCCACGCTGAAGGTCGACCACAAGATCAACGACAAGCAGAACCTGAGCGCGTACTACTACTTCAACGACTCGTTTGACTCGCAACCCTTCACCCGATTCCAGGCAGCGACTCCCAACCTCCTGCAGGGGTTCGGAAATAACAACGCCACGCGCGCCCAGCAGATAAACATCTCCCACGTCTGGACCCTTAGTTCAAATGTGGTCAACGAGCTGAGGTTGAGCTATTTCCGGGAAGCGCAGGGCACGTTTCTTCACCCGCAGCACACCAACCTGGTCACCGATTCCTGCGGCTCGGCGCTGGCTTCCATTTGCTTTACCGGCACCACTGACGTACCGGGCGCGATCACGCCCAATACTAAGCTGGGGATTACTCCGGGACTCGGCCCCAACCGCGAAGGCGTTCCTTTCATCAACATCGCCGGCGGTTTCAGCATCGGGAACGATTTCGAAGGAGAGTTGCCGCAGATTGGGAACACCTACCAGATCAGCGACAATTTGACCAAGGTGATGGGCAAGCACACGGCAAAGTTCGGGGTTGATTTCAGGAACCAGCGCTTTCTCCAGACCCTGTTCTTCGATCCCAACGGTCAATTCACTTATTCAGGCGGCGGCCCCAACGACCTGATCGCCACCGACGCCCTGGGCAACCAGAATCTTTTCCCCAACTACATGTTGGGCCTGCCGGACTCCTATCTACAGGGTTCAGCGCAGACCGAAGACGTGCGTGGCAACTCCCTGTACTTGTTTGTACAGGACAGCTGGAAGGTTCGGTCGAACGTGACCCTCAACTACGGGCTGCGTTGGGAGTACAACCAGCCGTTGTACGACAAGGGACTGCGCTATCAGACCTTCCGGCCGGGCCAGGCGACTACGACTTACCCTTGCCAGCTCTCCCCGGACAGCCAGGCGAGTCTGGGATACCCCGACAACAACTGCAATCCGGGTGGTTCCGCGGCTGCGGTCTTCCCGCTGGGATTGGTTGTGCCGGGCGACAAGGGTGTGCCCAAGGGTTTGACCGAACCCTACTACAAGGCAATCGCGCCCCGGATCGGGATTTCCTGGGATCCGGCGGGGAACGGCAAGACTACGCTGCGCGGCGGGTGGGGAATGTTCTACAACCCCATCGAACAGCTGGTGCTGGAGCAGTTCCAGGGCGAGCCTCCATTCGGAGGCAGTTCGCTGATTTCGCAAGGATTGTTCACGACGCCGTTTCTGGGTCAGGGCGGAACGGTTTCGCCCAATCCATTTAACGGAATTCTCACCCCGCCGCCGGGAACGCTGACCGACTGGTCCCACTTCCGTCCCATCCTGTTGTTCGGCGAACTGGAACCCAAGCTGCGGGCCCAGTACACCACACAGTACAACTTCGGAATCCAGCGCGAGCTTACCAAGGACATGGTATTTTCTCTGGGATACGTGGGGTCTCAGGGCCATCGCCTGCTGGCAACCAAAGACCTAAACTTCGGAAATGCGCAAACCTGCATCGACCTGCAGAATATTTCAAACTACTACACCAACGTGGCTCCCGATCCCACATTAGCCTCCGATTACTCCTGTGGTCCATTTTTGGCCGATAGCCCGTTCTCTCTGCCTGCGAACAGTATTCCCGCGGGATTCACGGTTCACCTGCCCTACGGCTCAGTTCCAACGGTCGGATCCGGCAATCCAGATATCAAGTTGGTCGGCCTGCGGCGGTACAGTTCACCGGTATGCGAGCCCACCACCGGCGCTGGCTGTCCATTGGACGGTGTGCCTGTGTTCTCCAGCATCTTTGCCCAGGACACCATCGCAAACTCCAACTACAACTCGCTGCAGGCTTCACTGGAAAAGAGATTTAACCACGGCCTGCAGTTCCAGGCGGCTTACACCTGGAGCAAGTCCATCGACAACGCCTCCAGCTTTGAGAACATCCTGAAGCCGATCTGCGACCGGTGCAATCGCTCCCTGTCACTATTTGACGCACGGCACCGTTTCGTCTTCAGCTACTTATGGAATTTGCCGGTTCCGCAGTTTCAAGGGGCCAAGGGCAAAGTCCTGAACGGATGGGTGGTTTCCGGGATCACGTCGTTGCAGACCGGGTTCCCGATTCGCATCCAGTCCCAGGCCGACGCGGAACTGGAAAACAGCTTTGACTTCGAATTGCCCGGCAAACCTGACCTGATTGCCCCTTTCCGCACCTTCGATCCGCGAACCCACAACGGGTACGGATTCGACCCCACGGCCTTCGCCTTGCCGGTGCAGACGGACACCTCCACGCCGCTGCAATTGCTGGGCAATGCGCCCCGCACCCTGTGCTGCGGGCCGGGAATTTCCAACTTCGACTTTTCGGTCCAGAAGGTTACCCCGATCGGAGAGACCAAGCGGCTTGAATTCCGCGCCGAGTTCTTCAATATCTTCAACCATGCCCAGTTTCTGAATCCGGACGGCAATTTCACTGACGGGGCGGATTTTGGCCGGGTCAAGCGCGCCCGCGATCCACGAAATATTCAGTTTGCATTGAAGTTCGCGTTCTAGCTTGAAGCCCGGCCGGCCTTGGGGCCAGCCGGGCACACTCTAATGGCCGTCCTGGAGACGGCCTGAGAATCCTCTGGAGACCCGATGTACCCCGCATTGCAGAAAGAGCTCGAAACCTTCGAGCGCCGCACGCCAAAATCCGCCGTAGCTCACAAGAAAAACCTCAAGCGCATCCCGCTGGGAGTAGCCAGCAACTATCGCGCTTACGATCCCTATCCGATTTTTGTCAAGGAAGGGCAGGGCAGCAAGTTCCGCGATCTCGACGGCAACGAATACATCGACCACAATCTTTGTTTCGGCGCCCTCATGGCCGGACATTGCCATCCCGCGGTGATGAAGGCGGTGGAAAAACGTCTCAGCACCGGAACCATGTTTGGCATGCCCCACGACATGGAATGGGAGCTGGCGGAAGAGATCTGTGACCGCTTCCCGGTGGAGATGTGCCGCTTCGGCAACAGCGGGACGGAAGTTACCATGCACGCGGTCCGGCTGGCTCGCGCGGCCACCGGGCGCGACAAGATCGTAAAGTTTGAAGGCGCCTACCACGGCCTGCACGACTCCGCGCTGGTCAGCGTGAAGCCGCACGCGCCCGACTACGGCGATATCAACGCTCCCACATCGGTTCCCGGCGGGCTCGGTGTGCCCAAATCTGCGGTGGCCAACGTTCTCGCTGCGACCTTCAACGATCTGGCCAGCGTGGAACTGCGTTTCAAACAGAATCCCGGAGAGATCGCGGCCATCATTCTGGAACCGATCCTGATGAATGTGGGCTTGTGCATGCCGCAGGCGGGTTTCCTGCAGGGATTGCGCGACATTGCCACCAAAAACGGCGCGCTCCTGATCTTCGATGAGGTGAAAACCGGCGCCAAGCTGGGCTGGGGCGGCGCGTCGGAATACTTTGGGGTGAAGCCGGACATGATCTGCCTGGCGAAATCGATCGGTGGCGGCTTGCCGCTGGCCGCATTCGGCGCCCACAAATCGGTGATGGACCTGATCTCGCAGCACAAGGTCTTTCATGGCGGAACCTACAACACCAATCCGGTTTCGATGGCGGCGGGTTTGGCGACGTTTCGTGAAGTTCTCACCCGTGAGAACTACGCGCACGTGGACAAGCTCAGCAAGAAACTGACCGAAGGCTACAGGAAGATCGTTGCCAAGTCTGGACTGCAGGGTTACATCGCCAGCGCTGGAGCCAATGGCGCGCTAATGCTCTATCCCAAGGAGATTCGCAATTACCGCGACTGGGAAGCGATCGATGTCGACCTCTGGCGGCATTACTGGTTTGCCATGGTCAATCGCGGCGTGATGGCGCAGCCCTACTGGTGGGACGAACAGTGGACCATTTCCGTGCAGCACACCGAAGCCGACATCGACAAGCATCTGTCGGCGTTTGCGGATGTGGCTCCCGCCCTGGCCAAGGCGCAACAGGAGCGGACCGGAGAAGTGGTCGCGGTGGCGCACTAGCTTGTGGTAGCGCCGGGACGGCGGCGCTACGAAACCCAAAACCTAAGGAGCAGGTATTGCCCACGACCGAACCTGACCCGCCTCATCTCAAGCGCGTGCTCGGGCGCCGGGACCTGGTGTTGCTGTTCGTCGTAGCCATCTTCAACCTCAACGTGGTGCCCTCCATCGCCGCCAACGGCGGTGTGACCGTCTGGCTGTGGATCGTGTCGCTGCTCCTGTTCTTCTGGCCGCAAGGGATCGCCGTGATCGAACTGGCCCACCGCTATCCCGGAGAAGGTGGCGTTTACCTGTGGGCCAAGGAAGTGTTTGGGGACTTTCACGGATTTCTTTCCGGCTGGTGCTACTGGACCAACAACATGCTGTACGTCCCGACGGTGATGCTGTATTTCGTCGGCGTCTCGGTGTTTGTTCTTGGCCCCGGTCACCAGGGACTGGCGGATAACAAACTCTTCACCCTGATTGTCGCCATGACGCTTCTGGCGTTGCTGGTCGTGCTCAACATCGTCGGATTGGGCGTGGGCAAATGGGTCAACAACCTGGGCGGTATTGGGACCAGCGTTGCCGCGGCGGCTCTTATCGGGTTGGGATTGGTGATTTGGCTGCGGTTTGGCACGACTCTAAGCGCCACCGACTTCCGCATTCCGGCGAACCCGCGCTTCGTGCTCAATTCTTTTGGCGTGATCTGCTTTGGGCTGGTCGGTCTGGAACTGGCTTCGGTGATGGGAGATGAGATCCAGGATCCCCGCCGGACCTTGCCGGGCGCGGTGGCCTGGGGCGGAGTGCTTTCCGGACTGCTCTACATCGGCGCCACCCTCACCCTGCTGGTGGCGGTCAGCAAGGATCAGATCAGTGTGCTGCAGGGAATCGTGCAGGCGGTAAGCCACATGGCGGAGAGAGTTGGAGTGGGATGGTTTGTGGCGCCCTTCGCCCTGCTGCTCAGTTTTTCTATCGCCGGTATCGGCTCGGCGTGGCTGGGCGGTTCCGCGCGCATTCCCTTTGTCGCCGGCCTCGATTCCTACATGCCGGCCTGGATGGCGAAGGTTCACCCGCGTTATGCGACTCCTTATGCAGCGCTCATCGTGCATGCTTCGGTCTCGATGGTGCTGATCATCATGAACTTCACCGGCGCCGGCGTGCAGGAGACATTTCAGAAGATGTTGTCCCTGGCCGTGGTCCTGCAACTGATTCCGTTCCTCTATATGTTCGGAGCGCTACTCAAGTTGGCGGCGAAAGATACGGGCGGCGAAGGGTATTACAGCAAGACCACGTTGATTCTTGCCGGCCTCAGCGGCCTGGTGACCACGATTCTTGGAATCGCGCTGGCTTTCTTTCCAGCGCAGCAGATTACTTCCCTGTGGTCGTACGAAGTGTGGATGTTCGGCGGCACTGTGTTCTTCATCGGATTGGCCGCATTCCTCTTCTTTATTTATGGCCGCCGCAAGGCGCAACACAGACTCAGCGAAGCCGGCACGGTGATCTCGCCGGTGGAGGCGAGCGAAGCCCGGAAGTGATTCGATTCATGCAGGAGGATCTATGCCCGGCGGAGTGAAGACGGAAGTACGAACTTATCAGCTTTACATCAACGGCGAGTGGGTGGATAGCAAGTCGACCAAGACTTTCCCGGTCTACGATCCGGCGAGCGAAGAGGTCATTGCGCAGGCGCCTGACGCCAACGCGGAAGACGTGAACCGCGCCGTCGCCGCAGCGAAGGCCGCTTTCGAGGACGGCCCCTGGGCCACTACTACTGCCCAGGAGCGTGGTCGCGTGCTGTTCCGGCTGGCCGACAAGATTCGCCAGAACACGGCCATGCTGGCGGAACTGGAATCGCGCAACACCGGCAAGCCCATTGTCGAGGCGGAATATGACATCAACGACGTTGCCACCTGCTTCGAGTACTACGGCGGCCTGGCGACGAAGATTCTCGGCTACGTAAATCCGGTTCCAGACAATGCCATGAGCCTCACGCTCAAAGAGCCCATCGGCGTTGCCGGCCAAATCATCCCGTGGAACTATCCACTTTTGATGGCTGCCTGGAAACTGGCGCCGGCGCTAGCCGCGGGGTGTACTTGCGTCCTGAAGCCCGCCGAGCAGACGCCGATCACAGCTTTGGAGATGGCGAACTGGCTGGCGGATGTCGGCCTCCCGCCCGGCGTGGTCAACATCATCACCGGTTTCGGTGAGACTTGTGGCGCACCGCTGGTGCAACATCCCGACGTGAACAAAATCGCTTTCACCGGCAGTGCCGCGGTCGGAAAAATTATCGTAAAACAGGCTGCCGACACCGTGAAGCGCGTGACTCTTGAACTCGGCGGAAAATCGCCCAACATTTTCTTCGCCGATGCGGACTTCGAGGCTGCCATTGACGGCGCCCTGTTCGGAGTGTTCATCAACCAGGGAGAAGTCTGCTCCGCGGGCAGCCGCATTCTGGTGCAGAAACCCATCTACAAGAAATTCGTCGATGCCATGACGGCCAAGGCCAAGACCATCAAGCTGGGCGCGCCTCTGGATCGTGACACCAAGATGGGGCCGCTGGTCAGCAAAGAGCAATACGACCGGGTTCGCTCCTATCAGGAAGTCGGAAAGAAAGAGGCGAAGCTGGCCACCGGCGGCGGGCGGGCGGAGAAGTTCGCCAAGGGCTATTACGTGGAGCCCACCATTTTCTATGACCTCGACAACAGCGCCCGTATCGCGCGGGAAGAAATCTTCGGGCCGGTGGCGGCGGTCATTCCCTTCGAAGACGAAAAAGATGCGGTAAGGATCGCAAACGACTCGCCCTATGGACTGGCAGCCGCGGTCTGGACCCGGGACATCTTTAAAGCCTTCCGCATGGTGAAGTCGCTGCGCGCCGGTGTGGTGTGGGTCAACCACATGCAGCCCACCTACGTGGAAGCGCCCTGGGGTGGATACAAGCAATCCGGCTTTGGACGCGAGCTGGGGCCCTGGGGCATTGAGGAATATCTCGAAACCAAGCAGGTGCACATCAACCTGAACGAAGCTCCCATCGGATGGTACTGAGAACTGACAACTGAAGACTGGAAACCGGGGTTCATAAAAAACGTCGTTGGCCTTTGTCGTTGGCTCCAAGAACTCGGTCAGAGGCGCTGGGCGCGATCGACGGTCAAAGCAATCGAAATAGAGAAAAACCATGGCAACTATTCAACTAAAAACCGCGATTCCTGGACCCAAGGCGAAGGCGCTGGCTGAGCGACGCGCCCAGGCGATTCCTCGAGGCCTCTCGATTGGCACGCCGGTCTATGTGGCCAAGGCCGAAGACGCCTGGCTCGAAGACGTGGATGGGAACCGCTATCTCGATTTCGCCGGCGGCATCGGCTGCCTCAATATTGGCCATCGCCGGGAGCCGGTGTTGTCCGCCATCAAGAACCAGCTCGACCGTTTTCTGCACACGTGCGTCCAGGTGACGCCTTATGAAAGCTACGTGCGGCTCGCCGAGCGCATGAACCAGGTCACGCCTGGCAAGTTTCCCAAGAAGACGCTCTTTGTGAACAGCGGTGCCGAGGCGGTTGAGAATGCGGTGAAGATCGCACGAGCGCACACCGGCCGGTCGGGCATCATTGCCTTTGAAGACGCTTTCCACGGGCGCACCATGATGACCCTGGCGCTCACCAGCAAGACTCATCCGTACAAGGCCGGATTCGCCCCGTTTCCCGGCGATGTCTATCGCATCCCTTATGCCTACTGTTATCGCTGCTCGTATTCATTAAAGTATCCGTCGTGCGATTTGTTCTGCGCCCGCCACCTGGAAGACACGTTCAAGCGAGTGGTGGCCTCGGAAGATGTTGCCGCCGTGATTGCTGAGCCGGTACTGGGCGAAGGCGGTTTCGTGGTTCCACCCAAAGATTTCTTCCGCACGCTGCTGGAGATTTGCCAGCGGCACGGCGTTTTGTTCATAGCCGATGAAGTGCAAAGCGGCTTCGGCCGCACCGGCAGGCTTTTTGCCAGCGAGTACTACGAGATCGAGCCCGACATTATGGTGACGGCGAAATCGCTGGGTGGAGGTCTTCCCCTCGCCGCCATTACCGGGCGCGCGGAAATCATGGACGCTCCCGGCCCCGGAGGACTGGGCGGGACGTTCGCCGGCAATCCACTTTCCTGCGCCGCCGCCCTGGCGGTGCTCGATATCTTTGAGCGCGAGAATTTGCTGGCCCGGGCCAACGAATTGGGCGAGCACTTTCAAAAGCGCGCGCGGCAATGGCAGAAACGGTGGCCCATGGTAGGAGATGTCCGAGGACTTGGTGGAATGCAGGCGATCGAGTTGGTGCAGTCGTCTGACAAACGCGAGCCCGCGCCCGAGGAAACCAAGCAGATCACGCGGTACTGCTACGAGCATGGCCTGATCACGATCACCGCGGGGACGTATTCCAATGTGGTCCGCGTGCTGGTGCCGCTGGTGGTCAGGGACGAACAGATGGACGAGGGCATGGACGTGCTGGAATCCGCGCTGCAGATGGTGTATGAAGGATCGAGGAAGGGTGCGGTCGCCCAGCCAGTTTAGATTTCTGTGATGTGGCGCGGGCGCGCTCTCGCCCACGGGGCGGAGGGCAAGATGCCCTCCGGACAGCCGGCCGGAGGCCGGCGCTACGAAAATCGAAGCCGGCAACGGCCGGCGCTGCGCACGTCGAGTGGAGAAGATTTTATGACTGTTGCTACTGCGACTCTGAACAAAGTTCCCAACTACGTTAACGGGCATTGGGTCGATTCCAACGCCAGCGAGTGGCTCGACGTCACCAACCCGGCCACCGGCGAAGTGATCGCTCAGACCCCGCTGTCCGGTGCCGATGAGGTTGCTGCCGCAGTCGAGAGCGCCGCGGCGGCCTTTCCGGAGTGGCGCCGCACACCGCCTGAAGACCGCATCCAGCCCCTGTTCAGGCTCAAGCACATTCTCGAAGACCAGGTCGACGACCTGGCGCGCATCCTCACCCAGGAGAATGGCAAGACCTTTACCGAAGCCAAGGCGGAGCTGCGCCGGGCGATCGAAAACGTGGAGGTGGCCTGCGGTATTCCCATGATGATGCAGGGCTACAACCTGGAAGACGTGGCCCGTGGTATCGACGAAATTATGATCCGGCAGCCGCTGGGCGTGGTCGCCGCGATTGTCCCGTTTAATTTTCCAGGGATGATCCCGTTCTGGTTTCTGCCCTACGCCATCGCCACGGGAAATACTTTCGTGCTCAAACCCTCCGAGCGCGTGCCGCTGACTTCGCGTCGGATCTTTGAATTGCTGGAACAGGCCGGCGTGCCCAAGGGCGTGGTGAACCTGGTCAATGGCGGCAAGAGTGTGGTCAACGCGCTGCTCGATCATCCCAAAGTGCGGGCCATCAGTTTTGTGGGCTCCACTCCGGTCGCACGCTATGTTTATGAGCGTTCTGCCACCCACGGCAAGCGGGCGCAGTGCCAGGGCGGCGCCAAGAATCACGTCATCGTTTTGCCCGACGCCGATATGAAGATGACGACGCAGATCATCGGCGACAGCGCTTTCGGTTGCGCCGGACAGCGCTGCCTGGCGGTTTCCGTGGCGGTGACCATTGGCGAGGCGCAGAAAACCTTCCGCGACTCGATCGCCGAGGCGGCCGCTGCACTCAAGGTCGGCAATGGTCTCGACGAGGGAGTGCAGATGGGCCCGGTGATCACGCCGCAGAGCCGGGCACGGGTCGAAGCACTGATCACCACCGGGGAGAAACAGGGCGCCAAGATACTGCTGGACGGTCGCAATGCAAGAATTCCCAGGCATGAAGCGGGAAACTTCCTGAAGCCGACCGTTCTCGATAACGTTCCCGCCAGCAGCGACCTGACTGACACGGAAATTTTTGGCCCGGTGCTAAGCCTGGTCCACGCTAACGATATGGACGAAGCCCTGGCCTTTCTGGAACGGAGTCCTTACGGCAACCAGGCGTCGCTATTCACTTCCAGCGGAGCGTCGGCTCGCCGCTTCCGTTACGAGGCGCCGGCGGGCAATATCGGCATCAACATCGGCGTGGCTGCGCCTATGGCCTATTTCCCTTTTAGCGGATGGAAGGGCAGCTTCTTTGGAGACATGCACGCCCAGGGACGCGATGCCATCGAGTTTTACACGGACAAGAAAATTGTGGTCGAGCGCTGGGCGAAGGAACACTCGCGGAAGTTTTGAGCCATGAAAATGTCGGACACCATCCAGAAGTACAAAGACTACGTGATGACCGGCTTCATGAAGTCGGTCGTTCCTATCGTGATTGAGAAAGCCAACGGCGTAGTCGTCACCGACGCAAACGGCCGCGAGTATCTGGATTGCTTTGCCGGCATCTCCGTGGTCAACGCCGGCCACTGCAACCCCGCGGTAATCGCGGCGGCCAAAGCACAGATGGAGAAGCTGGTCCACTGCTCGTCCTACATCTATCACGTGAAGGCGGTGGCCGATCTGGCGGAGAAACTGGCTCAGATCACGCCTCGAGGTTTGACCAAGACCTTCTTCGGCAACGGCGGTGCGGAAGCCATCGAAGGCGCCATGAAGCTGGCCCGCCTCTATACCGGCAAACACGAATTCATCGCCCTGCACGCCAGCTTTCACGGCCGCAGCTGGGCCGCTCTCAGCGTTACCGGCAACATGGGACGCAAGAAGCGCGGCGGGCCCTACGCTGCCGGCGTCACGTTCGCGCCGGCTCCATATGTCTATCGTTCGCAGTGGAAGAACGATCCGGAAGAATGCGGACGACAGTGCGCCCGCGCCATCGAAGACGTGATCCGCTTCACCACCTCCGGCGATGTTGCTGCGTTCATTGCCGAGCCGGTCATGGGAGAGGGCGGCATCATTGTTCCGCCACTCAACTACTTCAAGGAAGTGAAGAAGGTTCTCGATCAACACGGCATCCTTTTCATCGCCGACGAAGTGCAGTCCGGCTTCTGTCGGACCGGAAAGATGTTCGCGATCGAGCCCTATGGCGTCGAACCCGATATTCTGGTGACCGCGAAGGGCATTGCCGACGGCTTCCCCCTGAGCGCATTTACGGCTCGCCCCGACATCGCGGCCGCGTTCAAGCCAGGCGATCATCTCTCAACATTTGGCGGCAACCCCGTTTCCTGCGCTGCGGCGCTGGCTAACATTGAATTCATGGAGAAAGAGAATCTCGCGTCCCGAGCGGTGGAGACTGGCAATTACGCGATGGCCAGGCTGCGTGAACTGCAGAAGCAGAATCCGCTGATCGGGGAAGTTCGCGGCCTGGGCCTGATGATCGGCGTCGAGCTGGTGAAAGACGACAAGCTGACGCCCGCCACCGCCGAGGCAGAAGCCATTCGGGATGGGTTGCTGAGCCAGGGAGTCCTGGTGGGAGTGGGTGGTGTCTACGGCAATGTCATCCGCTTCCAGCCGCCTCTGATCATCACTCGTCCGCAAATTGATCGCGCGGTGGATGCTTTCGTGGCCGTGCTCGCGGAAGTCACTCAACCCGCGCACGTGTAGACGCCAGTCCCAACTGGAGCGTCTGAAGCGGGTGGATCCTTTTTCTACTCTGGGCGCTTGATCCGCGCCTCTGAAATCACATACACGATCAGGATTCCCAGCTCTGGTTCAATCGGATGCCGGTAGCGTGGGTGCGGAAAAACGAAGTAGTACAGCGCGGGATAGAACAGGATCAGCCAGAAAAATAACCAGGCTCCGGGCCTGCGCTGGCGCAGAGCGAGTCCCAACCCCCAGAAGGCAAGCACGGTGGAGGCCAGAAAGATCGAATTCTTCAGAGGGGCGAGGGCCGGAATCTCCGACGAGCGCGGAATCCCACCCCAGTAGTAAATGAAGCGCTTCACGTTGAGGACCGCAAAGCGGGTGTAGTCCTCGCAAATGAAGGCCACCGCCTCACGCCCGCGTTCGGCCACGTAAGCTAACTCGCCCAGTTGCTGATAACGCCGCATCTGGTAAACACTCTGGGTGGGATGAAGATATTCGCGCCAGGTCCCGTCTGCTCCCGGACCGTTGCCGATGCGAAGCTCGGCGCCAAAGTTGGAGCGCAGAAACATCCATTGCCCAAAGACGCGATGATTGCGCGCCAGCCAGGGCGCAATGCAAGCGCAAAAGACCAACGATGCCAGCACCACTCCTGCCAGCGCGGGCTTGCCGCGCTTCCCGCGCCGGTACCAGGCCCACAGCCCGGACGCCGGCAGAAACGCGAGCAGGGAAGTATTGGTAAGAGCGGCCACTCCCCACAGCAGCCCGAATGCGAGCCACGGTCTGAGCCCGTCGCGTTCTTCGAGGTCGAGCGTCAGCCAGAAAATCAGTGCGAGCAGCAGCGCCGCCAGGCTGGTTTCCCACACCCAGCGTGTGCACCAGTACATGACGGAAGGCAAGACCGCCCACAGCCAGGCCGTCCACCCCGCCACTTTTTCGCTGAAGCATCGCCTGGCGATGAAGAAAATGGGGATGCAGGTCAGCGCAGAGAAAAAGCTGTTCAGGCTCAGCAGCACCAGTGCCGAAGCACGCGTGTAAATCCCAAAGAGCTTGAAGACTCCAGCGATCAGGAAGGGATAAAGCGGTGGCTCCCAGGCTGTCGGTCCAGTGGGTTGATTGAAGGGATTGCTGAAACCCTGGCCCAGCGCCAACGAGCGCCCGATGCGGCCCATCTCCCACCCGAAACCAAAGTTGTCCTCGAGGAGTTTGAACTTGTAAGTGTGAGCAACGATGATCCAGCCAAAGCGCAGCGCGAACGCCACAGCCACCATCCAAAATAAAGACGTGCGGGCCCTCGCCCACCATCGCCGGAAGGGATTTGTCATTGCAGCGTCGGTCGAGGAAGACCTGGTGATCGCATCAGCCATGGAGGAGTGGAGCGAGAGACGAAACTGTTCCATTTGTAGCTGATACGACTGGGACGAGCAATATCTGAGCAGACGCCGGCCGACCCCTGGGACCGCCGTATCCGTTATTCTGAATGTGTGACCCCTTCCTTCGAAAATCCAGCCATCAAACTGCAGCCCGGTTTGTGTGGCGACTGCCAGCACGCGCGGCGCATCGAATCCGACCGGGGCTCGACTTTCGTTCTTTGTGAGAAAGCCCTGACCGATAAGCGCTTCAGGAAGTATCCGCGGCTGCCTGTACTTGCCTGTTCTGGATATGAACCAAAGGCTGAATCCGGGGGATGAAATAATCATCACCGGCGAAACTTTTTCACCGGCCGGGGACTCTATTTGGTTGGTAAGCAAAAAATCGGTTGACGGGGTGGCTTTATGCGCAGGTCTTCTATCCGTATCTTCTTGTTGCTGTTGACGTTGGCCGGGGGAATCGCGGCGGGCCGCGCGGGCAATGCGAGCGCAGTCGCGCTCCCGGGCCCCGCGGTGGATGCCTCTAAGACGGCGGCCCCGGGCGAACAGACCGCACTGGTGGCGGGCGGATGCTTTTGGGGAATCCAGGCGGTTTTCCAGCACGTAAAAGGCGTAAAGAGCGCAACCTCGGGATATTCGGGCGGCGATGCCAAGACCGCCGAATATGAGGTCGTGAGCACGGGGGAGACCGGGCACGCCGAGTCGGTAAAGATTGTCTACGATCCGTCGCAGATCACTTATGGAGAACTGCTGCGGGTATTCTTTTCGGTGGCGCACGATCCCACGCAGTTAAACCGGCAGGGACCGGATGAAGGCAGCCAGTACCGGTCGGTGATTTTCTATGGCAACGAGGAGCAGAAGAAAATTGCGCAAGCCTACATCGCGCAGCTCGACAAAGCCAAAGTGTTCCCCCGCGCCATCGTGACCCAGGTAGTGCCGCTGAAGGCCTTTTATCCGGCGGAAGCCTACCATCAGAATTACGCGACACTGCACCCGGACCAGCCCTACATCGTCTATAACGACGCGCCTAAGGTCGCGCATCTTCGGCAGGAGTTTCCGGAGTTGTACCAGGGCAAGTAGCCCGGCCGGCTCCAGTAGTTCAGAATCATCTTCAGGAGTGATCAGTGTTCAACACGGATCTGGATAAGGATTCTTCAGCGGTCAATCTCAGACGGCGCGCCTTTCTGGGATTCTCAGTCACCGCGATTGCCGGTGCGGCGGTGTGGTCCATGCGGAAGCCGCGGACGATTGCAGCGGCGTCTCCGGCGGGCGCTCTGGAGGAAGTAACGGTGGTGCGCTTTTCCGATTCCGGGCAGCGTTTGCAGAGGGTACGGGTGCCCAAGGTGGTCAAAAGCGAGGAAGAATGGCGGAAGCAGCTGTCGCAGAATGAATTTGACATCACTCGTCACGCGGACACGGAAATTGCCGGCACCGGCAGGTACGCGCATTCGCACGACAAAGGCCTCTACCGCTGTGTCTGCTGCGGCAACGCCTTGTTCAGCTCCGACACCAAGTTTGAATCGGGTACCGGCTGGCCCAGTTTCTGGCAGCCGATCGCCGCGGAAAACGTTCGGACCATCCGGGATACGAGTTATGGCGAAGTCCGGGATGCAGTCTCCTGTACCGAGTGCGACGCGCACCTGGGTCACGTATTCGACGACGGTCCGCCACCGACGGGCCTGCGCTACTGCATGAACTCGGCTTCGTTGAAATTCATAAAGCTGGGATGACGCGGTCGGCCTTGCGATAGACTCTCCTCATGAGTTCCGAACCCCCCTCCTTTCGTGCGCCCAGCGCCGGAGAACGCATCTTCAATCGTGTCTTTGGCTTCGCGGTCGGGCTGGGCCTGGGCTTTTCCTACAACTATCTCCTGCAGGTTCGCGGACGCAAGAGTGGAAAGATCTACTCGTCACCGATTGATCTGCTGGAAATCGAAGGAAAGCGGTTTCTGGTGGCTCCGCGGGGCCGGACGCAGTGGGTGCGCAATGCGGAAGCTGCGGGAGAAGTTACTCTCAAGAAGGGAAAGCTGCAGCAGAGGTTCAGGCTTCGAGCTTTATCTGATCAGGAAAGACCGGAGATATTGAAAGCTTATCTGGACCGGTTCAAACGGGAAGTGCAGACATATTTTCCTCTGCCTGCCGGGTCGCCGGTGGAGGCTTTTCGGGAACTGGTGCAGAGATATCCGGCATTTGAATTGATTCCTGCAGGATGAGTAGTGTCGAGCTTCGCTCGACCGGACAGCCGAGGGCGGCTGTCCCCACGTGGTTCCTGCTGAGGGCAGCTGTCCCCACTGGTTCCTGCCGAGGGCGGCTGTTCTCGTAATTCGTGCCCCTGTGTTGCTGTCGGAGGTCCGACGTCCGAAAGCCGCTACACCAGCACCTGGTCGTCCAGCTTTTTTCTTCCCCAATCCGCAGCGGCCTGCACAAAGGCCATCACCAGCGGATGCGGCTCGCCGGCTTTGGAAGAGAGCTGCGGCTGAAACAGGGTGGCGACAAAGAAGCGGTGAGTGGGTGATTCGATGGCGCGAATTTCGCCCTGCGGACCGCGAGCTACTACCGGGAATCCGGCTTCCATGGCCGCCCATTCGTAGTCGGGGTTGACTTCGAAGTTGCAGAAGAATTCTTCAGCCACGGTGTCCCGCGAGTAGAACGACTGCAGGTAGGAACCAGGTCGAAGACGGATTTCCGGAATGGGGCCGGAAAGCTTGGGCGCTCCCTTGGACTGATTGGGCACGGCGCAGGACACCGGATAGATGATGATGTTCTTCGATCCGGAATTGTTCTCAGCGCTGTCCGCGTCCTTGATGCCGAGCACATTGCGGGCGCATTCGATCAGCACATACTGGAAGCCGCCGCAGGTGCCGAGGAAGGGCCAGTCCCGTTTGCGGGCAAACTCGATCCCGGTCAACATGCCGTCAAAACTCTTGTACGGACTTCCCGGCGCGGCCCAGAGTCCGTCAAAGCTTTCCAGCTTCTTCAACGCACCTGGGGCGAGCAGGTCGGGGGTTGCAATCCACTCGGCTTCGATCGGCAGATTCAGCTGAGCGGAAGCGTGCTTCAGGGATTTCTCCACCGCGGGCAGCGTCGGAGACTTGGGATCGTAGTCCCCGAGAATCCCAATGCGCACAGGATCAGTCACTGGCCTATTTTAATGGAGAAGGCAGGAGTGCGGGGCACGGGAGGTGAGAAGGTTGGTGCCCTGGGTTGATTGCGGCATTGCTCAGGCAGGCGGGGAAGGGCGTTTGCGCCAACCGCACCAGCCCGAGTTATCTCGCCGGCACGGAGCGCTCTTTGAGGATTTCCTCCACGGCGGCGACCGCGATGTCCAGCTCCTCATCCTTATTGTAGAAATGAGGAGACATGCGGACCCCGGCCTGGGGGCGGTAGTCCACCAAAATGTCGCGATTGAGCAACTGGCGGCAAACTTCCTCGGCGTCAGGCATGTCGATGGAGACGGTTCCGCCGCGCTGATCAGCCTGGCGTGGCGAGTTCACGCGCCAGCCATGGCGTTCGGCCAGCTCGATCAAACGGGCAGTTTGCCGTTTTGATTTTTCCCGAATAGGTTCGATGCCCACTTCGCGGATGATCTTCAATCCGGGGCGCGCGGCCTCCAGCGACGGGACGTGGGAAGTGCCGTTCATGAAGCGGAACGGAGGATCGGAGTAGCGAGTCGGGCCAACTTCGAAGGCAAAGGGGTTCTCGTGGGCAAACCAGCCGGTCAATTTCGGCTGTAGTTTTTTCCCCAGATCGGGACGCACGTAAAGATAACCCAGGCCCGGGCCTCCGCATAACCATTTCAAAACGCCGCCGCAGGCAAAGTCGGCATTCAAGGCGCTCACGTCGACCGGGACGGTTCCCAGCGACTGAAATGTATCGAGAACCACGTGCGCGCCAACTCTGTGAGCCTTCTCGATAATCGCCTTCGCGTCCTGGATGTAGGCGCTTCGGAAGATGACATGGGAAACCGGGACCAGCAGGGTCCGCTCATCAATCGCGTCCAGCAGACGATCAAGGGGAACGGTGATGCCGTCGTCGGTCTTCACCATGTGAACGCGGGCGCCATAGGCCTGCTGCGCTTCCCAGAAGTACATCACCGAGGGGAAGTTCAGGTCGCTGTAGACCACTTTATTGCGCGGCCCGGAGAAATCGAAGCAGGAAGCCACCACCGCCTGGCAGGTCGTGACATTCTGGTGGGTCGAAACTGAGCCCCCGGGCGCATTCATGAGCGCGCCGATCTCGTCGCCGACCTCAGCGGCCAGCATCCACCACCGTTCGTCCCAAGCTCGCACGCCGCGCGTGGCCCAGATATCCGCATAGGCTTTGAGGGCGTCGTAAACACCCCGCGGCATGGCGCCCAGGGAGTTGCTGATCATATAAGTGGTGCGTTCCAGGATAGGAAACTGGGACCGATAGCGCAGCAATTCGTCAGCCATAGCGATATTGTACTTCGGAGCGCGGGATATACTGCGAACGATCCTGACCAGAGCCGACAACTTTCGCCGGGCTCGTGGCATCGAAGCCTTGATTGCGAAGGTTGATTTTCAGAAATGGAGCAAAATGAAAGCCATGAAAGTAATCAGAAACATTCTGGGGACGGTAAGCCTGCTGTACGCTGGATACGTGCTGGTCGCGAGCATGAAGGACGTTCGGCGCTACATACGAATCGCCACCATGTAAACCAGGTTCACCGCACACTGGCATTCTGTGGTTTCCTTTTCATCAGGAAATAAGCAGCGGTCAGCACCACCATGTACACCGCGCCACTTATGAGCGTGAGCTGCGAGTGCCAGCCTGTCTGAAGTAACGCCACCAGGATCAGCACGAACCCCAGCCCCGAACCCCAGGCCCCCAGAGGTGAGCGCAGGGGCAAGGCGGCGAGTTGGCTGGGCGAGAGCGTCTGGCGGAATCTGATGTGCGCGGCCAACGAAACCAGCCAGGAGAGCAGCATTCCCACCAGGGCCGCGCCCAGAATCGAGACGAAGGCATTCTTTGGGGCCCACTTTTCCAGCACCAATGCCACCAGGATCCCATAGGAGGAAGCCAGCAAGGCCAGCCGGGGCGATCCCGAGCGATTGAGCCGGCCGAGAACCTCTGGCGCCCACCCGGTACGCGCCAGCGAGAACAGAATCCGGGACGCGGCATAGAGGGCGGCGTTGGCTCCAGACAAAGCGGCGGTAAGGATCACGAAGGTCATGATGTGGGTCGCCGCGGGGATATGAGCGTTTCGGAAGACGGTGACAAACGGACTTTCGGTGACCCCGGCGCGATTCCATGGCATGACCCCCACCAGCACGACAATCGCTCCCAGGTAAACCGAAGTGAGGATGGCGAAGGTCAGCTTGATGGCACGGGGAATCTCGCTCGCTGAGCGGGACTCCCCGGTAGTGATGGCCACGAACTCAACTCCTCCGAACGTATACATGGCGAACCCCATGGCCAGCAGCGGCGCCCAGGGGCCCCGCGGAAAGAATCCGCCTTGCGCGGTATATTGCGGGGCGACGCGACCGGTCAGCAACAGACCTGCTCCCAGCAGGACGAAGGCCAGAATCGTGGCTACTTTGATCATGGCGAACCAGTACTCGAATCGTCCGTAGTTGCCCACGCTGCGTAGATTGACCAGCAGCAGCAAAACAGAAAAAATCACGACCCAAACCAACGAGGGAACGGAAGGGAACCAATAAACCAGATAGGTGGCAGAGGCCACCAGTTCGGCTCCGATGGAAATGGAAATTGCGGCCCAATAACCAGCGCGGGCGATAAATCCAGCCCACTGGTTCAAGTAGAGATCGCCATAGACCCCGAAGGAACCGGCGGCGGGGTGGGTGCTGGCCAGTTCGCCCAGGGCCATGGTCACCGTGAGGTTGATGGATGCGGCCAGGGCAAAACTGAGGATCACGGCGGGTCCTGCGATTTCAAGGGCCGCGGCCGAACCCAGCAGCAGCCCGGTCCCAATCGACCCGCCCACCGCGACCATAGCCATCTGGCCGGCGGACAGTTGATGGTGAAGACCCTGTTCCCGGTCCGACTTTTCGTCAGCGGACATCGGGCTTCTATATCAGAAACTTCTTCTCTGCCAAAGACCTATTCTGACGTGACGTTAGTAACCGCGGCACAGCCCTAGCGGATTGCCGCACCCCGAACCCGCACCTAAAATCTCACTTGGGTTACTCCGCACAGTACCCGTGTCTCTCATGGCAGACCCGACCAAGCGAATCGACCGAGCCGAGATCGCCCGACGCGTGGAGCGCGCGGAAAAGCTGTTGCAGAAGGGCAAGACCGGCGACGCGTTAGACGAGTACATGCAGGTCCTCGCCGAAGATCCGCAAAATGACAATGTGCGCCAGATGGCAGCCGATATCTGCCTGTCTTTGCAACGTACTGCGGACGCGGTAAAGCTCCTGGGGGACCTGTTTGAACGGCAGATCGAAGCGGGAGAAAACGCCCGCGCCAGTCTCACCTACAAGAAGCTGGCCCGCTACATCACCCCGACCAGCCTGCAGAAGGTCCGGTTTGGGCAGATTTTGGAGACTTCGAACCGCAAGCTTGCTCTTGAAACCTACGAAAGCGCTCTGGAAGAGTTGGGCCAGCAGGGACGTCCCCAGGACTGTTTGCTGGTCCTCAAGCGGATGGTGGCGCTGGATCCCAGCGAGCGCAGCCTGGTGAGGCTGGGCGAACTCTCTTCGCAGACTGGGGACAAAGTGGGCGCTGCCGCAGCCTTTCTCAAGATCGCGGAGATAACTGCAGCTTCCGGGGCCGACACGGGCCAGTGGTTTGAACGGGCGTTTAACGAAGATTCCAGCGACTCGAGGATTGCTCTGGGCTATGGAAACAGCCTGATCGCGCAAGGTCAGGTCGGGGCTGCCATCTTTGTACTGGAACCGCTGGCCAAGGCGGACAGCGCTACCCTGGAAATCCGCGAAACCTATGCCCGGGCCCTGCTGGCCGCGAACCGGCTAAGTGACGCGGAGCCCCTGATGTGGCAGTTGTTTCAGCAGAATCCGGCCCGGCTGAACGAGGTGGTGGGCCTGATCGGGCAAATGGTCGACGCGCAGCAGGACGCCGAGGCGGTGGCCCTCGCCCGCAAGCTGGAACAGTTCCAGCGCAGCCGCGGGGACCGCCGCACCTTCGTTGGCATGCTGCAGGAAGTTGCCGCCAAGCACCGCAGCTCGCCCGATCTGCTGGAGTTCCTCAGCGAGCTGTTCAACGCTTCCAACCGGGAAGGGGATTATTGCCAGACGCTGCTCAAGCTGTTCGATCTGCACTGCAGCATGGGGGCCTATGACAAAGCGGCGGAGTGTCTGGATCGCGCCGCCGACGTGGACGCTTACGAGCCGGGCCATCAAAAGCGGCTGGAAATCCTGCGCGGCAAAATCGATGACAACCGCTACACGGCCATCGCCTCGCGTTTTACCGGCATGGCGCGGGCCGCCTCCGAGCCGGTGAAGAGCGAAGGGCCCACCCTGGGTGCGGCCGCTTTGCAGGATCTGATGCTGCAGGCGGAAATCCTGGTGCAGTACGGCATGCGCTCCAAGGCGATTGAACGCCTGCAACGCATTCAGGAGCTCTTTCCCCGCGAGGAGGAACGGAACCAGGATCTGCAGCAGCTGTATCTGGCCGCGGGAATGACTCCGCGTTACGGGAATACAGAAACAGCCCCGCCCAGCGGGACCGCCAAAGCGGGGGCGAAGGCGGCGGCGCCGGCCGGTGGGTCGCGGCCACCCGCGTCGGCGCAGGCGGAAACGGCCGACGTCAACAGCTTCACCCGCGTGGCAGAAATCACCCGTAAGCTGTACCGCCAGACCAACGCGGACGCAGTGATGTCCACCGCGGTCAACGAAATCGGGGGACAGTGGAAATTGAGCCGCTGCATCGTGGCCACGCGCAAGCCAGGATCGGCGCCCAGCGCGATCAGGGAATATTGCGGTGAAGGCACGCCGGCCGGGGAGAACGCGAGTCTGAAGAAGCTGGTGGCGGCGGCGCACGACGCTGCCGTCAGCCAGGGTTCGTTGATCGTTGCGGATGCGCCGGCGGCCGCGGAGCTCCACGAAATTCAACAAGTGCTGGTTGAGCTGGGAGTGGCGTCCCTGGTGGCGCTTCCGCTCAGCGATGGCCAGGACCACATGGGAGTGTTGCTGCTGGTCCAGAACACAGCACGCGGCTGGCACAACAGCGATATCATGGTGCTCAAGACCATCAGCGAGCAGATTGTGATCGCGCTGAACAATGCCGGCCTGCGGCGGCTGGTCAAGAGTCTCTCGGTCACTGACGAACAGTCCGGGCTGCTCAAACGCGCTTCTTATCTTGACCTGTTGATGGCGGAAAGCCGGCGCGCGGTCCAGCAAAGTACTCCGCTAGCCGTGGCCCTGTTGCAGTTCGGCAAAGGCCCGGCCATGGTGAAGCAGCACGGAGAAAAATCCGTGGAAGAAGCGATGCAGAAGATCGGACAAATTGTTGCTGCCAACATCCGGCAGAATGACCTTGCCTTCCGCTATGAAGCCACCACGATCGCCCTGGTACTCGGGGAGACGGCGGAAAAGGAAGCACTGATGGCGGTGGACAAATTGCGCAAGCTGGTGGCGGATATAAGGCTCTCCGAAGAGATCCTCCCGTTCAGCGCGGGGCTGGCGGAAGCCGTGGTGCGCCAGCGTTTCGATCCTGCGGATATCGTCACCGAAGTCATTAATCGCGCCGACATGGCATTAGATGCGGCGGTGGTACAAGGCATGGGCCGGGTGGTAAGCCTGGCGCCGTCCGTTGCCGCCGCGGCCGTTGCTTAGCGGCCCCCGCGACCTGCTTCCCGCCGGTGGCAGAGATCACATTCCCACTGATAGACTGAGCGTTTTGCTGCACTGGAACAAATCGTTCCAATCCAAGGAAGTGTCAGGAAGATCCATGCTGAAGCCGGGCGACATTGCCATCGTGAGCGGGGCGCGCACACCCTTCGGCCGTTATTGCGGCAAATTGAAAGATTTCACTGCCCAGGAATTGGGCGCAATCGCGGGCAAGGGTGCGATCGAGCGCTCCGGGCTGGATCCCAAGGAATTCGATCACGCGGTATTCGGCAATGCGCAGCAAACCTCGGGCGACGCGCTTTACGGAGCGCGGCATGTCGCGCTACGCGCCGGATTGCCGATTGAGACTCCGGCGCTGACAGTGAACCGGCTGTGCGGAAGCGGGATGCAAGCCATCGTCAACGCGGCGCAGATGATCCAGACGGATGAGGCCAAGGTGGTGCTCGCCGGCGGCATGGAAGCCATGTCACAGGCGCCATTCGTCATCCGCGGACGGGATGGCTTTACCCTAGCGCCCGGGGGAAAGCTGGAAGACTCGCTGATGGTCGCGCTGCTCGACAGTTATTGCGGCCTGTACATGGCGAATACGGCGGAGTTATACGGTTCACAGCACGGCATCACGCGAGAAATGCAGGATGAATTCGCGCTGGACTCCCAGCAAAAGGCCGATGCCGCCTATAAAGAAGGGCGCCTGCAGGAAGAGTTAGTGCCCGTGGCGCTGCGAAATCCCAAAGGTGAGGCGACTGGGGAGTCGCTTACTGAGGACGACCACCGCCGTCCCCAGACCACCATGGAAGGGTTGGCCAAGCTCCGGCCGGCGTTTGGCAAGACCGGGACGGTCACGGCCGGCAATGCCAGCGGAATTGTGGATGGAGCGGCGGCGGTAGTGGTGATGTCCCTGGATGAGGCAGGCAAGCGCAGCATCCGGCCGATGGGGCGGATCGTGAGCTGGGGCATCGCGGGTGTGGATCCCACAGTGATGGGTCGCGGGCCAGTTCCGGCGACAAAGGTTGCGTTGCAGAAGGCCGCGCTGACCTTGGATTACATCGACCTGATCGAAGTGAACGAAGCCTTTGCGGCCCAGTATCTGGCGGTCGAAAAGGAATTGGGCCTGGATCGGGAAAAAGTGAATGTGAATGGTGGGGCGATCGCGCTGGGGCATCCGTTGGGCGCGACGGGGACGCGGCTGGTAATTGCGCTGCTGTATGAGTTGCGGCGCCGGAAGAAAAAATACGGGCTGGCAACGGCATGCATCGGCGGAGGGCAGGGGATCGCGATGGTGGTGGAGAGTATGAATTAGGTTTGCTGAACTACGGAGGACACAGAGATGTTTTATTTGCCTCTGTGTCCTCTGTGGTCAAAGGAACGGCATGATTATCACGAAAGTTGGTGTTCTCGGTTGCGGCCTGATGGGCTCCGGCATTGCGCAAGTCTGCGCCACGGCCGGGTTTGACGTCACTGTGCTCGAAGTCGAGCAGAAGTATCTCGACAAAGGTTTTGCCGGGATTGAGAAGTCGCTGGCCAAGTTTGCCGAGAAGGGGACAATCAAGGAAACGCCGCAGGCAGTCCGGGCACGGCTCAAAGGCGCGACGAATATGCAGGACCTCGCCGATTGCGACATCGTCATCGAGGCCGTCATCGAGAACGTGGGCGAAAAGAAGAAGATGTATTCCGCTCTTGACGGCGTCGTAAAAAAAGACGCAATCTTCGCTTCAAATACCTCCTCGATCTCGATCACTGAACTGATGTCCGCCACCAAGCGTCCCGAGCGATTCATCGGACTGCACTTCTTTAACCCGGTGCCGCTGATGAAGCTGGTGGAAGTGGTGCGCACCATCGCTACGGCCGGCGAAGTGTACGACACGGCTTACGAGTTCGGGAAAAAACTGGGCAAGGTTCCGGTCCGCACCAGCGACAAGTCCGGATTCATCGTCAACCGGCTGCTGGTGCCGTATCTGCTCGACGCGATCCGTGCCTATGAAGAGGGCGTAGGTTCGATCGAGGACCTAGACAATGCCATGAAGCTGGGCTGCGGCTATCCCATGGGCCCGTTCACGCTGCTCGATTTTGTCGGTCTGGATACGACCTACTACATCACCCACGTGATGTATGACGAGTTCAAGGAGCGCCGTTTTGCCTCGCCGCCGCTTTTGAAGCGGATGGTGATGGCGGGGTGGTACGGGCGCAAGACAGGGAAGGGGTTTTACGATTATTCGGACCCGGCGAATCCCAAGCCGAATAAGCTGTGAGTTCTGAGCCCCAGATTTCCACGGATGAACGTGCGGATTTCTTTGGCGGGTGGAATCATGTGATTAGGGTAAATGTGGAGGTGCCAATTGAAGAAGAATTCTGGCTGGGTCACCGGTGCCATGGTGGTGCACTTCTTGTGGGCACTTACTCTGCTGGCGTTTCCCGTTTTCCTGCTGTTGCTGACGCGCACTTCGGCGATCCAGAGCGAGCCGGATGCTGCCGACGCCGTCTCGGGCCTTAAGATTGCTGCCGCAATCCTGTTTCCCCCGGGGCTTATCGCTGGAGTCGCCTGGTTTGGTTTGTGGAAAGGAAAGCTCTGGGGCTGGTGGTTGGCGCTGGCAGGAGACGTTGCCGTCACCGGGTTGCTGGCCTACGGCATGTTCGACGATGGGTGGCATAACCCTGACTGGGATCTTGCTGGCATCATGGTGGCGGCTTTCCTGCCGTTGGTGTTGATACTGCTCCCAGCTGTGCGAAATGCCTATTGGCCGACGCGGTCGTTGGATGACCCTGCTGAGGCGGTGCAACCTGTAGCGAACTGAGTCAGCGTTTAGGATTGATGACAGGGTAGAAGCAAGAACTCAAGCTTGAAATCACGTTCCAAAATTCGGGTCAAGACTCTTGAGGGCAAACTCAGCGCTACCGGAAAGCGATTCGGCATCGTGGTCTCGCGCTTCAACGCCTTCATCACCGAGAGACTGCTGCAGAGCGCGCTCGACGGACTGGTGCGCAGCGGCGCCAACCCCAAGAGCATTGAAGTGGTTCGCGTCCCCGGCAGCTTTGAAATTCCCTCCGCCGCACGCACACTGGCTGAGACCGGGAAATACGACGCCATCATCTGCCTGGGATGCCTGTTGCGAGGCGACACGGCGCACTACGACGTCATCGTCAACGAAGTCACGCGCGGTATCGGGCAGTCGGCGCAGGAGACCGGCGTGCCCCACGCCTTCGGCGTCCTCACCTGCGAGACCCTGGAGCAGGCCATCGATCGCGCCGGCCTGAAGATGGGCAATAAGGGTTTCGAAGCCGCATTGGCAGCGGTGGAGATGGCGAATCTGAAAGCAGTCGTCGGTCGTCAGTCGTCGGTCGCCGGCAAAGCTGTCAGCTCTCAGCTTTCAGCTGTCAGAAAAACGCGAAAGTCAAAACCAAGGGCCCGCTCTGCGAAACGCGAAACCAAACGTTAACCTCATCGGCTGTACACTGATAGCTGAAGGCTGAGCGCTGACAGCTAAATGGGGACCCGCCGCAAATCCCGCGAACTTGCTCTGCAGATGCTCTTCCAGGCGGACATGGGAAAGCAGAATCCGGACGAGGTACGGCAAACCTTCTGGCGTGAGCGAGGCGATCTGGGGCCCGGCGTAAAGAGCTTCGCGGATGACCTGTTCCGCGTCGCCACCGACCGCGCCACGGAAATCGATGGACTGATTGAAGGTCACGCCGAGCACTGGCGCATGGCCCGCATGGCCGCGGTCGATCGCAATCTGCTGCGCGCCGCGGTAGCAGAACTGCTGGGCTTTCCCACCACTCCGCGCGCCGTGGTAATCAATGAGGCGCTCGAAATTGCGCGCAAGTTCTCCAATCCGGAATCAGTGCAATTCATCAACGGCGTGCTGGACAGCGTGGGCAAACAACTGGAGAGCAGTCGCTGATCAGTCGTCCGCCCTCAGCCTCGCTCCACCCCAAGTTTTACATCGTCCCGGACGGCACGAGCGAGGACGCTCGCGCCTGCATTGAAAGGCCGACGACTGACGACTGCCTCTACGGCTTGATCGCGATTAAATCCGGATTACAGGTAAAGGTTACCCCGTTGCAGAAGCCACCTTGCGGATTGGTGGTGTCTCCGGGAAACGGGATCTGCTGGATATCGCCACCAGCCTGGGTATCGAGAATGTGCACCTGACCGTCGTCGGCGCCGACGTAGAGCAGGGTCCCGTCCGGCGTAAGGGATGCCTGGACAGGAACCGCATTTCCCGTCAAGGGGATCGCAGAAGAAGTCTGGTTGGCCACATTGAAGACCAGCACGCTGCCTTTGTTGTTGGCGATCACGTAGGCGCGAGCGCCGTCCGGGGAGACGATCAACTGCGTGGGCACAAAGCTGCCCTGGCCAAGATTGAAGGATTGAACGCTGTTAGTCACGGTGGGGAAACAGCCCACGGGCGCGGTGTTCACGGAAATCACATCAATGCCGGGAGAGTCCACGGCCAGAACCTGGGTTGCGTTGGGCAGGGTTTTCAGAAATGGCGGCGCCGCCGGAGTGGTTACAGTCGAGGCCAGCCCATCGGTGCAGGTGGTGCGCACGGTCACGCCCGCCGCCGCGCCTCCACCCAGGTACGCGAAAGCCCCGTTGGCCAGGAAGGACACGGCGGTAGCCGGCGCGCTAAGCGCGATTGGCTTCAAGGTTTCGACCGAGGAGAACACGTACAGAGTACTGCCCGCGATAATGTAAGCCTTCAGGTCGTCGGGAGAGAAATCCGCGGCAGTCGCTCCGGGGATGTTCAGCGTCGTACTCGTACTGCTGGTGGTGTCGAACACGGTCACCTGGGTGGCGGGCGGAGGAGCGTTGCTTCCCGGGACCGGCAGGGCATTGAGGTCGGCCCCGGAGAGGATTACCTTCTTTCCGTCGGGAGACACGGCCAGCACTTTGCCGATTACAGAATTGAATTCAGACACGGTGGGTGGATTCGCCACCGCCACGACCATCAAGCCGCGGGTTCCCAGGAATCCGAAATCTGTTCCCAGGTAAGCTTTTGCGCCCTCGCGATCAAAGACCATGGAATTGGGAGTAGCCGGCAGCGGCAGTGGCGTCCCTAGGGTATTGTTCGGGCTCGAAATCGTGGTCAGAGTGCTGACGCAGCCGGTGGTAGTCGCGCAGTTGCCGGCGGCAGTAACGCCGGTGCTGGATACAAAGACAGCAATGCTCGGAGTGGTGGTGGTTCCAGCGGGCGCGACTACTACATCCACTGCACCTGTGGCATAAATCGGCAGAGGCGGTTGGAATCCGATGTTACAACCGGGTGGAGTGCAGGACGCGGTTATTGTCCCCCCTCCTGCCTGGGAGGTCGTAAATGCGAGGGTGCCGCTAATATTGCTGGCACAGTTGGCCGTGCCCACGCTGACGGTAGATGGTTCCGACGAGCAAAAGGACAGAGTTACACCGGTAATCGTGTTGCCCGCGGTATCCAGCACCGTCGCGTCGATGGTTCTCCCGCTTCCCGAGACTACGCTGACAGAATTGCTGCTGCCGGCGATGGAGAGGGTGATGGATTGGACGGCGCAGGTGGTGAAATCCAGAGGCTGGCTGGTCACGTTGCTCACGCTGGCAAACAGTGACGCGATGCCCGGATTGTGGGCCGTTACCTGTGCCTGGCCGCTTCGCAAGCCGGCGATCGGCGCGCTGTCAGAGGCGACAACCACGGTCGCGACCTCGGCGTTGGTTAGCTGCCAGGTGAACGGTCCGACACTGTCCGTGATGTCCAACCCGCGACTCAGCGCTGTGGCCTGGTAGTTGAAGATCTGCCCCTTGGAGAAGCACGGATTGAGGGGTGGCGTTTGATTCGGAATTGGGCTGACCACGATCTTATCGATGTGTTGGTGGACATAGACCGTAGTAGGCGGGCTGCTCACCCCGTGAGAGATGGCAGTGACCAGAGCGATCCCGACTGGCCCCGGAGTGCAGATCTGGGGCGTAGTCAGTGAATCCCACGTGCCCGCGCAGGCGGCGCCGTTATTGGCGACGGTCAGGACCGCGGTATTGCTGGACTGAAAGCTGATAGGAGTGGTGACGGGAGTGTTCTTGCTGTTACGCGCGGTCGCGGTAAAGGTTTGGCTGAAACTGCCCACGTCCAGAGAGACCTGCCCTGCGGGCGCGAGAACCAGGTTCGCCGGAACCGGGAAAGTGGTCGTGGTCGGACCGCTACTGCTGCAGCCAGGCAGTCCCGCGATCAAGCCCAAGATTATGAAGATGAATGCAAATCGCACCAACGCGAACCACCTGCCCATGCACCCTCCCCGCCCCGTGCTTTCGCGAGGCGAGCTTGTCTGGACACTTTCTGGAAAACCCCAAGTGTAGAGGCTGGGGTTTTTTTCGGCAAGTTGAGGCGCTTGCGCGGCGTCTGAGGCGCGCGCCGAAATCCTGAACGAATTGAAGGATCTGCTTGGAGCCCGCGTCCCGTCTTTCGCTTGAAATAAGGGCGTATGATCCGTCAATTTCAATCCGAAAATCCGTGGATTCCACGCTAAACACACTATTCCGGTCTGATGCACCGAACCACCATTGACGATGTGTGAATGGAATTGCTATATTTGTAGGGTTCCGCGAGTTAAGTCTGGCTTGCCTGTAAGGCGGTGTTTTTCTCCGCGCCGGTGACCGGGTGTGCAGAGAAGCAGCCGGAAGATGCAGCTGAGCTTTAGTAGTCCGTATCCGGGCAGCAAGGCCGTCCGGAGACGCCCTCGCTGAAACGCCCCGCGCGTACCTTTCACCCGTTGGAAGGCTATGCGGGGCGGTGCTGACGAAACGGAGCAACTCCCGGCAGGTGTGCGGGCCTGGTGCCACCGTCGTCAGTCACAGTCTGAACGGGAAACCAAAATCTCTTGCCCGGTTTTGTTGCGGGCAGGAAACATGGTTGGCGAACCCGCCATCCAGCCCCTGAACCCAGGGAAAACCAGGTGTGCGTGATCCCGCCAGTGTGCGTGTGCCGGACGCGTGGGGAAACGTAGTTGAGGACAGGAAGCCAGCATGCCTACTTTTAACCAGTTGGTGCGGGACGGCCGGAAACGGCCCCGGTACAAGACCGCCAGCCCGGCTTTGCAGGGATGTCCACAGAAGCGCGGGGTTTGCACCCGCGTGTATACCCAGACTCCCAAGAAGCCGAACTCAGCCCTGCGCAAAGTCGCCCGGGTCCGCTTGACCAATGGAATCGAGGTTACGACCTACATTCCCGGCGTCGGTCACAACTTGCAGGAGCACTCGATTGTGCTGATCCGCGGCGGCCGCGTGAAAGATCTGCCGGGAGTGCGCTACCACGTGATCCGCGGCACGCTCGACGCAGTGGGCGTCGCTGGCCGCAAGCAGAGCCGTTCGAAGTACGGAGCCAAGAGACCGAAGGCGTAAGGACGTCATTGGCCGTGGTCGTCGGCGAAGAACAAGCTTTTCACCGCTGAAGCGGTTCGGAATGACAAGAGTTTGAAGAGATCGGTAGAAATTAGGTAGAAAAAAGTTGGGCTGAAGGCTGATCGCTGAGAGCTGACAGCTGGAAGCCAGGAGTTAGAAGCTTACATGCCTCGAAAAGGATATATCGCCAAGCGCAAGGTGGAGGTCGACCCGGTGTACGGTTCGGACCTGGTGACGAAGTTCGTCAACTCCATGATGTGGCAGGGCAAGAAAAGTACAGCGGAAGGCATCTTCTACGAGGCCCTGACCCGCCTGCAGCAGAAAGGCGGCGACGAGCCTTTGAAGCTGTTCAAGAAGGCTGTGGAGAATGCCAAACCGCTTTTGGAAGTGAAGACCCGACGCGTGGGTGGCGCCAACTACCAGGTGCCGGTGGAAGTCAATGCCGACCGCCGCACTTCGCTGGCCATCCGCTGGCTGATTATCTACGCCCGCGGGCGCGCAGAAAAGGGCATGATCGATAAGTTGAGCAATGAATTGCTCGATGCCGCCAACAATCGCGGCGCCGCCATCAAGAAGAAGGAAGACGTGCACCGCATGGCCGAGGCTAACAAGGCATTCGCCCACTACCGGTGGTAGAACAGCAGCTTGTAGCTGCTAGTTCGTGACGAACACCGGAGCAGTGAATTGCTGGAAGCCAGAAGCTAGAAGCTGAATCACATGAGTACCGGTACCAACATCGCCGGCCAGCAAGAGTCGCGAAAGGAAGAGCGAAAGAAAGCTGTGTCCAGACAAGTCCCATTAGAGCGATGCCGGAATATTGGCATCATGGCCCACATCGACGCGGGCAAGACCACCACGACGGAGCGCATCCTTTTCTATACCGGAAAGACGCACCGCATCGGCGAGGTCCACGAAGGCACAGCCACCATGGACTGGATGGAGCAGGAGCAGGAACGGGGCATCACCATTACCTCGGCAGCCACCACCTGCACCTGGCGCGACATTCGCATCAATATTATCGATACTCCCGGGCACGTGGACTTTACCGCTGAAGTGGAACGCTCGCTGCGGGTTCTGGATGGCGCGGTCGCGGTGTTCGACGCGGTCCATGGAGTGCAGCCGCAGTCGGAAAAGGTCTGGCGCCAGGCCGACAAGTACGGCGTCCCGCGAATTTGTTTCATCAACAAGATTGATAAGATGGGCGCCGATTTCGAGCACGCCATCGATACCATTCGCAAACGTCTGAACGCCAAGCCCATCGCCATCCAGATTCCCATCGGACAGGAAGACAAGTTCAAAGGCGTGGTCGATCTCATCGAAATGAAATCGATCATCTGGCAGGATGACACCATCGGCGCCGAGTACATCACCGGCGACATTCCCGCGGAACTGCAGAAGAAAGCCGAAGCCTTCCATACCCAGCTGGTCGAAACGGTCGCCGAAAACGACGACGAGATGCTGCACAAGTTCCTCGAAGGCGAGACCATTTCCGCCGCCGAACTGCGGGCTTCACTGCGCAAGTCGACGATCGCGCTGAAGGTATTTCCGGTGGTCGTCGGTACCGCCTTCAAGAATAAAGGCGTGCAGCCTCTGCTGGACGCGGTTGTGGACTATCTGCCCTCGCCCATCGATGCGGGCGAGGTCAAAGGTGTAAACCCCGACACCGGGGAAGTGATCACGCGCAAGCCCGCCGATAACGAACCGTTCTCTGCGCTGGCCTTCAAGATCATGGCGGATCCGTTCGTCGGCCAGTTGACCTTTATCCGCGTCTACTCCGGCCAGATTAAATCCGGCGACTCCGTGCTCAACGCGGGCCGGGGACGGACCGAGCGGATCGGCCGCCTGCTCAAGATGCACGCCAACAAGCGCGAAGACATCAACGAGATTCTGGCCGGCGACATCTGCGCCGCGGTAGGTCTGAAGAATGTCTCGACCGGCGACACCATCTGCGACGAAAAGCATCCCATCGCACTGGAATCGATTACCTTCGCGGTGCCCGTGATCTCGGTAGCGGTCGAACCCAAGACCAAAGCGGATCAGGAAAAAATGGGCATGGCGCTCTCCAAGCTGGCCCAGGAAGATCCCACCTTCAAAGTTCACACCGACCCCGACAGCGGACAGACCATCATCAGCGGCATGGGCGAGTTGCATCTCGAAATCATTGTTGACCGCATGATGCGTGAGTACAAGGTCGAGGCCAATGTGGGCAAGCCGCAGGTGGCGTATCGCGAAACCATTCGCAGGAAATCGGAAGCGGAGGGCAAGTACATTCGCCAGACCGGCGGCCGCGGACAATACGGTCACGCCAAGATTCGGCTGGAACCGAATGAGCCGGGCAAGGGCTACGAATTCGTGAACGAGATTGTCGGTGGCTCGGTGCCCAAGGAATTCATCAAGCCCATCGATCAGGGAATCAAGGAAGCCATGGAAGGCGGGGTGCTGGCGGGCTACGAGATGGTCGACGTAAGGGCCATCCTTTACGACGGCAGCTATCACGACGTGGACTCCAATGAAATGGCATTTAAGATCGCGGGTTCCATGGCATTCAAGGAAGCTGCGCGCAAGGCGTCGCCGGTGCTGCTGGAGCCGGTGATGGCGGTGGAGGTGGTTACCCCGGAAGACTACGCCGGGGTCATCATGGGCGATTTGAGTTCACGCCGCGGGCGGATCGAAGGCATGGAGCATCGTGCGGGCTCGCAGGTAATCAAGGCGATCGTGCCGCTGGCCGAGATGTTCGGTTATGCCACCCACATGCGTTCCAGCACCCAGGGCCGGGCAGAGTACTCGATGCACTTCGCCCGCTATGAGGAAGTGCCACGCAGCGCTGCCGATGAAATCATCGGCCGGGCGCAGGGAAACAAGTAGGGAGAAAACGCGGGCGAGGGCGCTCGCGCCACACGGAGCTAGGAAATGGCGAAAGAGAAATTTGAGCGCAACAAGCCGCACTGCAACGTGGGCACGATTGGTCACATTGACCATGGCAAGACCACGCTGACGGCGGCCATCACCAAGGTGTTGCAGAAGCACAACCCCAAGATCCAGTTCCGGTCG
>DASZHW010000062.1:0-1543 GCA_035937515.1 Terriglobales bacterium
GGATACGGTATCGCCTGTATCCAGCAGGCCGGTGGCGGCAGCCTCTTGATGCACTTGACCGGGGCGCTGGTAGCGATTGGCATCCATGTCGCGATCATTGTCCACGTATTGCGGAAGTGAGATCTGGTTGAGTTTGATGGCCATCCGGTGACTGGCCGCATCGTGAGAATTCCCTGCCACGCTTATCTCGCAGAATGCCGGGTTGGGGTCCTTCGCTAGGACGACGGAGGAGTGCTCAGAGCGTCAGTTCCCAGGTTTCAGCGACCAGATTTTTGCGGCTCCAGCTGTCGTGCTTCTCCTCTCCGACCAGCTTGAAGCCAGCACCTTTGTAGATGCTGCGGGCGGCGGCCAGTTCGCTTTGCGTCCAGAGCATGATTTTCTTATAACCGGCTTCGCGGGCGAAGTAGCCGCATTCCTCGATCAGGCGTTTTCCGATCCCCAGGCCGCGGGCAGACGGTTCTACGAGTAAAAGACGGAGTTTGGCAATCGACGAGGACTTCTTGACCAGAAACGCCGACCCGACGTTTTCGCCGTATCTCTCAGCGATCCAGCAACGCTCGCGTTTGGGATCCAGATTCTGGATGAACTCGGCGACGATCTCTGCTACGAGCGCCTCGAAGCGTTCGTCATAGTGGTATTCCCGCCAGTAGAGTTCGCCGTGGCGCTGCACGACCCAGCCCATGTCTCCGGGGCGGTGTTGGCGAAGGACGTAGGGCCTGGCCGGCGGTTGCGATGGAGCCAGAACGACCTCGATCTCGTGGATGGCGGCCAGCATTTTCTTTTGCTGGTGGGGCGAAAGGCGTGCGAGCATGGCGGCCACTTCTTCGCTGGAACGGCGTTCTAGGGGATCGAAAACCTTGTGGCCCTTTGCAGTGAGGGAAAGAAACTGGTAGCGGCGATCGTCGGGCGAGGGCGCGGTCTTGATCCAGCCGTGCGTCTCGAAAGTCTGCAGCATGCGGCTCACGTAGCCGCGGTCCAGGCCAAGGTTCCGGCAAAGGTCTTTGGCCGTGACGTCCTCGCGGTGAGCCAGTTCATAGAGGACGCGCACTTCGGTCAAGGAGAACTGGCTTTGCAGCAGGTGCTCCTGGAGGACACCGATCTGGTGCGTATAGAAGCGGTTGAAGCGACGGACTGCCTGGACGGGATCGTCCGATGACGAGGCGGGCAGGAGCACCGAAGCTGTCATAGGGGCAGTTTAGCATATTAGTTGACTTAGTCAACTAACCTGGATCCGCGGAGTGTGCGACGAAAAACGGGGATTGGGGGAATGACGTTCGTAACGATGCGCGCCTCTTCTGGGGATTGAATAATGAAGGCGGGAGCCGCTCATGATGAAAACTCGTCTTCGTTGCCGATGGTTCCTGGGGATCGCGACGCCGGGATTGGCCTGGGTGCTTTTAGCGCAGCTATCAAGTGCGCAGAGTCTGCCGCAATTGGACCAGAGAATTGAAATCGATGCCCCTACCGCTGCGAAGCTGACAGGCGCCTTGTCCGTCTCGGGTGCCGGAGCGAGCACACTATCGCCTGACATAGAAGCCCTGCT
>DASZHW010000063.1:0-1522 GCA_035937515.1 Terriglobales bacterium
CGTTAATCGTCGCAGTGCTCACCGTGCCGCCCAAAGTCGAATCGGTAGTGTCGATTTCAGGAATTTCACCGGTAACAGTAACGGTCTGGGTTTGTTCGCCGGGCTGGACCGTCAAGTCCACTCGAATCGTTTGCCCGACCTCCACCAACACTCCGCTGTGCTCTGTAGTCCGGAATCCCTTGGACTCTGCACGGACCGTGTACGTGCCGGGAAGCAAGCTAGGAGCGACGTACTCCCCCGCCGCGTCCGTGGTCAGGGCTCGCGTGAGCCCGCGCGCCACGTCGATGACCGAGACGGTCGCGCCGGCGATGGCGCCGCCAGTCTGGTCAAAAATTCCACCTTGGATTGTGCCCTGGTTGGATTGCGAAAATGCAGAAAGACAAACCAGAAACAACACGAGCGTTGCGCCCAATGCGGGCACTACTCTAGATACCCAGCCTGGACTCACTTTGCATTGCAAAGGGTTCTCTGACAAATACATAGACGCACCTCCCACCTGGTTACAATATTTGAAGGACCTGAAACTTGGGCGCTCAATAACACACTCTGTAACGGAAGGTCAAGCAAGTTAGCAACAGCTGTCGGTAGCACGTGAAATGTCCGGTGGAATTAGCACATGAAATGTCCGCTTTGAACTAGACCAGCTTGCGGTAAAGCTCTAGGCCCGAGGAGGGGCGAGGAGTGATACCCGAAGCGGTCGTGGAGCGGGCGATGAAAGTGCAAGAAGTAATTCTGCGAGCGATGGCCAAGCGCATGACCTGGTGGCAAGCGGCAGAGGTGATCGGCATCAGTGACCGGCAGATGCGGCGCTGGCGCCGGCGCTGGGAGAAGTTCGGCTATGACGGACTGTTAGATCGGCGCCGGGGTCGTCCCAGCTCGCGGCGTGTGCCGCTGGAACTGGCCGAACGGGTGCTCGCTCTGTATCGAGAGAAGTATTTCGATTTCAATGTGCGCCATTTTCACGAGAAGCTGCGGGAGAAACAGGGCATTGCCCTGAGCTATACCTGGGTGAAGCTGGCCTTACAAGGTGCAGGGCTGGTGAAGAAGTCTGGCCGCCGGGGCGTGCATCGCCGCCGGCGACCGCGTCGGCCTCTGCCGGGCATGCTCTTACATCTGGACGGCAGCTCACACGCATGGCTGGGAGACGGCCGTCGCTACGATCTGTTGGTGGTGCTCGATGATGCCAGCAGCGAGATTTATTACGCGCAACTGGTGGAGGAAGAATCGACACGCACGGTGTTGGCGGCGTTGCGCGCAGTGGTGGAGAAAAAGGGAGTGTTTTGCGCCTTATATAGCGATCGGGCCAGCCATTTTTTTGAGACGCCTAAGGCTGGGGCCAAGATCGATCCGCACCGGCTAACGCAGGTGGGGCGAGCGTTGCACGAGCTGGGCATCCGCATGATTCCGGCCTATTCGCCGCAAGCGCGGGGCCGCAGCGAGCGGAACTTCGGCACCTGGCAGGGGCGGCTGCCGCAGGAGTTGCGCCTGCGGGGGATCACCACGGTGGAAGAAGCCAATCGCT
>DASZHW010000064.1:0-1575 GCA_035937515.1 Terriglobales bacterium
GTGCTGGCGGTCGTGGGAACCGGCGTCTGGCTGGGAGTGCAGCACCTGAACTACATCGAGTTTGGCGAACTGCGGCGAGTGGCGCAGCGCACCATTGACCAAAGGCAGATTGTTATCAACAATCTTTCGGTGCGCCGCGCAGTCGAGCAGCTAAAAGCGGCCGGAGATTTCAATCAGGTGCGCAGCGTCCTGGTCGCCGCCTTCGATAACAATGATTTCGATGCATTCGAATTGCACCTTAAGTCGCTTCCCGATGATCTAGCAGCGCCCGTGGAAGTCAACCGCCTCTTTCACTGGAGCAAGTTTCCTCACATGGTGGCAATCTCCACCCAGCCTTCGTGGAAGCTGACGCTCGACTTGGTGTCGACTTCGAACCAGCGCCGCGGCTCACTTGTGGTGTACCGCATGTACAGCCCTCGTGATCTTCAGCTGGACGTCAACCTTCTGACTTCTGAATTCCCCGCAACCCTCGCCGACGCGCTTGAACGAGTGCTGACGATGCCGCACGTTCTCGTGCCCGTTGCCGCCCATGGCGACAGCCCATTTCTGGCCGCGAACCTATAACGCCTTTAGCCAGCCTGACCCAGCCGAACCGTAGGGACCCGCGCCCCTGGCTGTCCAGCGGGGGAAGTCGTTGATTGCGTTGATGGACAAACGAAAACCCATGCGCGCTGTGCTCGCCTGGACAGCCGGGGCGGCTGTCCCTACGTGGGATCTTCCTCCATTCCTTTCAATCCCTGAGTTAATATGTAGGTAACTGATGTAGGTAACTATGGATCGGAGCATTCTCAGATTGCCGGATCCAGTTGCGGGAGCTCCCAACGGAGAGCGGCGCCGCAGTGTTCGTCAAAAACTCCACACTCCGGTTTACGCCAGTTTCAATGGCCCGCAGACCGGCATGGTCGTGGACCTGAGCGAACTCCTCGACCTCCACGAAGATGGCTTCGCCGTCCAAACCAGTGAACGTCTGGAAGTCAACCGAGCCGTAACCCTTTGCCTCGACCTCCCAGAAACCAAAAGTTTCATTCATGGCAGCGGCCAGGTGATATGGAGCGATGACGCTGGCCGCGGAGGCATCCGGTTTTCCGGGCTTTCGGATAGTTCCCGCCAAATACTCAAAGAATGGCTCTTTTCCAACCTGCTGATCGCCTGCTCCAACCACGCTGCTCGAACTGAGCAACTCGCGCAGAGCCAGGGCGAAGAAAAGGAATCGCCCGAGTCGGCGCCGGTCGTTGTCGCAGAAGCCGCTGCAAAAGCCCTCAGTGTCATCCCCATCTCCGATGGAAGCGAACCCCTCTCTTCGGTGAAAACAGTCCGCCGCGAGGTCCGCGAGATCGGCGACGACGTCGGTGCAGTTTTGCACCTCCTCACCGAGCGCGCCTTGAGTCTCACGGGAGCCAGCGGCGCGGCCCTGGCGTTTCTCACGGACGACAGGATGATCTGCCGGGCGCGAGCCGGCGGACCAGCTCCGCCGCTGGGAGCCCCCGTGGACGCAAAACACGGGCTATCTGGCGAATGCGTTCGCACCGGCCTCCTCGTCTTCTGCGAGGATACGGAAAACGATCCGCGTGTCGA
>DASZHW010000065.1:0-143387 GCA_035937515.1 Terriglobales bacterium
CGCTTCTTTTAAAAGAACCGGGACATGGCCAATCTTGCTTCCACCATGCCCACCCCGCTCGGGGGTGTCTGTGAAACCCTCGTCCACTAGATGCCCAGATCGTCGAGCGTCTTCTCATCCTCAGGTGTGAACGGTTGCTCCTCGATCTCCGTGCGGTAAGCCGCCAGGTTGCGGACCACGAGATAGGTAAGATTGCCGGTCACGGCCACTTCGCCCCTGATCTGCGCCGATTCCCGCAGCAACTGCGGCATCAGCAACCGGCCCTGACCGTCCATCTCGACCATTTGCCCGTAGTAGTTCGCCCGGTCCAGAAACTTCTTCTTCGTAGGATTGAAGGTGGAGAGCCCGGCCAGTTTCTGCTCGATCCGCTCCCATTCCTCGAAGGGATACACTTGGCCAACCTTGCCATCCAGGCTGGTGATGTAAAATTGGGTGCCATACTTCTCGTCGATCACCCGCTTGAACTCCGCGGGGACTTTGAGCCGTCCCTTTTCGTCGACGCGGGTTGGGTGATTTCCGCGAAACATGTGTTCTGGCCCTTATCGGGGCTGGAATTCTTTTAAGTACGAGTGCTGCCACAGCGAGGGAGGTTAAAGCGGTTAAAATGCCGGTCGTTACTGGTTCGTTCGGGCTGTTTTTTGGGGTGTCAGCTACAAAATCCACTGGCGCTCCTCAAATTTTCACTGCCGCCCACGACCACTACCGCCTAGACCACTTTCTACCACATTTGTCCACATAGTACGCCTAAAGCTTTTGTTGTCAATGAGAAAGTTCTAGGTCACTGCACCGAGGTATGGCGGTTTTAGGAAAGCGCGAGATCTTGTAGATAACTGACTAGGTGACCACAATACGTGGGGTTTAGAGACTTGGTCCTGCCTGTGTTACCTGATTGATTTCTCCAGCATCGTCTGTAGCGACCAGTGCAAATCCTGTGGAAATGTGGACGGAAAATGGGGGTCGGCGGCTCAGAATCGTTGAGCGGCATTTGATGACTCACAATGTCCGCTACGAGCAATGGGTACCAGTTGCGATTGAGCGAGTATTTCGCTTCTTTGCCAACCCCGAAAATCTGCCGCGGATCATGCCGCCCGAGACTGGAACCGAGTTGTCCGAGTTAAGGCTGGTGCCGCCTCCAGACATTCCGACGGTGGAAGAGAGAGTCACAGATCGTGATCCTGTGGCTGGTGTCGGCTCCGAGATCGTAACTTCGTTCCGGGTGGTTCCCTTTCTTCCCTTCCGGGCGCACTGGACAGCCCTGATCACGGAATTCGAATGGAACCACCATTTTGCCGATATACAAAAGAAGGGGCCTTTCAAGAGGTTCCACCACCGGCACGAACTTCTTGCAGAAACAAGGAATGGCGTGAATGGCACCGTGGTGCGCGATGTGATCGAGTACGAGGTGGGATTCGGTTGGGTGGGAGAGCAGGTTCGGAAGCTTTTTGTCGATCGGCAGCTACAACGAACATTTGAATATCGCCACAGCGCGCTAGAGAAGTTGTTGAGCTAGCAATGGCCGTGTAGGGACGGGTCAGAGACCCGTCCCCACATTGCCTGTGGCGAAGCCGGTCTTACTTGCTCGGCTCGACCACGACGGCGGTCCCGTAAGCCAGCACTTCGGTGACGCCCTGCATCACCTCGGTGGCGTCATAACGGGCCCCGACCACGGCATTTCCGCCGAGTTCAGCGGCGTGCTGCAGCATCAGGTCAAATGCCTCGGCCCGGGTTTTTTCACAGAGCTGGGTGAGCAGCGTGATGTTGCCGCCGACGATGGTCTGCAAGCTGGCGCCAATGGTGCCCAGAATCGAGCGCGAGCGCACCACGATACCGCGCACCACTCCCAAGGTGCGGACTACGCGAAATCCATCGAGTTCGAATTGTGTGGTTACCATGGTGTGGGCAACCATTCGTCCGGACGCACCGTAGCCTGTCGCCATCGAGTTCATCCTTCCTCCGAAGCTCGCCTGCCTTCGCCGTTACTATACCTATTCCAAGCGAGCAGTTATCACAAATTCCTCTTGCCGAGGATCAAACCGGACATGGAGAAGGTTCGGCTTGCAGCACACCTGACAATCTTCGATGTAGGACTGGGTGTTTCCACCCGACTGATCCACCGTAGTCTCATTCCACTCGCCGCAACCCGCGCACTGGAATCCCGCCGCCATGGCATTCTCATTTTCATTCTTGGAATGCGGATTGCCAATGGGAAATGACAAGAGCCCTATAATGGCAATTCTCGATTGCTGGGAGGGTTGATGTTCTCAAGACGCCGCTTTCTACATGCCAGCACGGTCGCGGCCGGAGCCAGCTTTGTGTTCGGCGCACCGGCGCTCCACGCACAGGAAGGATGCCCGGCTTTGCCCGTTTCCATCGCCAGCCTGAAGTCCCTGAAAGATCGGGCCAAGCCCGTCACCGTGGATGAACGGGCTGCGCGCCAGGAGAAGGCGCGGGAACTGATGGCTGCCAACCATCTCGACGCGATTCTTTTGGCTAATGGAACTTCGCTTAATTACTTTGCCGGAGTGCAGTGGTGGGGCAGCGAGCGACTGTTTGCGTTGGTGTTGCCGGCCAAAGGCCAAGCTCTCTGCGTATGCCCGGCGTTTGAGGAAGGCCGGGCACGCGAGCAACTGGCAAATTCTCCAGAAGGCAAAAACGCGGACGTGCGCACCTGGCAGGAGGACGAAAATCCGTACCAACTCCTGGCCCAGGGACTCAGAGACCTGAAGGTCGCCTCGGGGACACTGGGGATGGAAGAATCCGTGCGCTTTGTATTCACCGATGGAATCGCGAAAGCTGCGCCCCACTTGAAGATTGCAGGCGCAAGCCCGGTCATTGCAGGTTGCCGCATGATCAAGAGCGCCCACGAACTTGAACTGATGGCGCTAGCCAATCGGGTTACGCTTGTGGCGTATGGCGCGACTTACGAGGCGATGCACGACGGCATGACGCAGCCTGAGTTGGAAAAATTGATTGAAGCGGCATACAAGCAACTGGGGTTTTCCGGTGAAGTGGACATACTCATCGGTGAGAACTCTTCATTCCCGCATGGCTCGGTCGTCCCGCAGGTGGTTCGCGAGGGTACGGTAGTGATGCTGGATGACGGCTGTACGGTCGAGGGATATCAATCCGATATCACCCGCACTTTTGTCCTGGGCAAGGCCTCCGACAAAATGAAAAGCGTCTTCGACATTGTGTATCGCGCGCAGACTGCCGCGCTGAAGACTGCCCGGCCCGGCGTGGAATGCCAGGCGGTGGATGCGGCGGCGCGGAAAGTGATCAGCGATGCCGGATACGGTCCGGGCTACAAATACTTCACCCACCGCTTAGGACACGGAATTGGGATGGACGGTCACGAATCGCCCTATCTGGTGCGCGGCGACACCACCTTGTTGGCCGCCAATATGACCTGCAGCGACGAACCCGGAATCTACATTCCGGGCGAATTCGGTATACGCCTGGAAGACGACATCTACATTACGGAAAACGGCGCGGAGCCGTTCACGCCCCAGAGTCCGTCGCTGGAGGATCCGTTCGGGAAGAAGGCAGAGTTCCTGGTCCTCTCTCATCCCGAATCCCAGCGCACTATGCCTCGGGCACAGGAGGGCAGCCATCGAAACTGAGAAGGTACTTGCTCCCGATGTAGCCCAGATACTTGATACCAATCTCGCTGGTGAAGAAACCGTCCGCCGTCATTTCCCGCAGGAAGGCGAAGAACTCCACGCCCTGGCTCAGCCGCGGGTCCTTTTCTGCATTCTTGCGATAGGCAATCGCATCAAGAATCTGCTTCTGCTGGTCGGGCGCGCATTCCAGATAGGTCTTGTCATACCGGTCCATGCATTCCGCGTTCAGCCACATCAGCCCACCCCCCAGCTTCAACTGATACGTGGGATTCTCGCTGGTCAACAGATCGATGAATTCCGGGGCTCCGGCTTCCACGGCGCCGCCGGCGTCGCCATCCGCGGGAATGATCGTCTGGCACAGCGCCTGCAGCGTTTTGTATTGCAAGGCCGGAAAAAATTTGGGCGTGTAAACACCCGCGGGAGCTGCAGCTTTCTCCGCCGCCACCATGTGATGCGCATATTCCGCGGCCTCTGCCGGAATCACCCGCAGCACGGAATCCGCTACCATGCCCAGGGTCAACGTTTTGAGGATGTCGCGTCGCGATATGCTTGCCATATTTATTTCAGCCCGCCGCCTACAAATTTCCCTTCTTGGCCTCATCCATCAGATACTCCGAGGCCCGCCACGACAGCGCCATAATCGTGAGTGTGGGATTCTTGTCCGGGTTGGTCACGAAGGAAGCGGCGTCGGTCACGAACACATTCTTGACGTCATGGGCCTGGCAATTTTTGTTCAGCACCGAAGTTCTGGGATTGTCGCCCATGCGAGCAACCCCCAATTCGTGAATGATCACTCCGCCGTCCTCGATGCCGTAGGGATGCCTGCCCTCCGGTTTGGCCCTGCTGATGAAAGTTCCGCCCCCGGCCTCCACAATGGCACGAAACGTTTCCTGCATGTCCTTCGCCATTTTGATTTCGTTGTCGCTCCAGTGCCAGTGGAAGCGCAATACCGGGATGCCCCACTGGTCGACGACGTCGGGATCAAGGTCGCAATAGCTGTGCTCGTTGGGAATCATCTCGCCGCGGCCGCCAAACCCGATGTAAGTGCCGTACCGGCTGCGGCAGCGCTGTTTGAGCGAGCTTCCGTAGCCCTCGAATTCCTCGCAGACTCCGTCGAACTCGCCCACGCCGGGCATGCCGCGCCCGCCATAGAATTCGATGTGGTAACCGCGGAGAAATTCATTCTTGCGGTCATATCGCCACCACGGAATGTACATGTGCATCCCGCCCACGCCATCGTGGTTGTGCGGCGGTACTTTCTCCAGTTGTGGAAAATATCCTCCGGCGGAGGTTCCTACGGAATCGGTAAGGTACCGTCCCACCGCGCCGGAAGAATTCGCCAGGCCGTCGGGAAAAATGCTGGAGCGGGAATTGAGCAGCAGGCGCGCGGATTCACAGGCGCTGGCCCCGACCACGAACGCCTTGGCGTGCACACGCTTCTCCGACCGCGTGGCTTTGTCGATGTAGGCGACAGCTTCAGCTTTGCCGTCTTTTCCCACCATAATCTCGCGGGCCATCGCATTGGCGATCAGCGTAAAACGTCCGGTGGCCTGGGCCGGGGGAATCATGACCTGGCTGGAGCTGAAGTTGGAAGCGGTGATGCAACCGCGGCCGCACTGGGCACAGTAGTGACAAGCCGGGCGTCCGTTCAACGGCTTGGTGAGAATCGCCATGCGCGAGGGCACGCAGCGGATATTCAATTTGTCGCACGCCTTTTTGACGATGGTTTCCGTGCAACGCGGCGGGGGCGGCGGAAGAAAAACTCCGTCCGGCGCGCTGGGGATATTTTCTTTGGTTCCAAACACTCCGATGTAGGACTCTACCTTGTCATAGTAAGGCGCGACTTCTTCATAGGTTATGGGCCAGTCGTCACCCATTCCGTCCATGGATCGCGAGCGAAAATCCACCGGCGCAAAGCGCAACGCGATCCGGCCCCAATGATTGGTGCGGCCTCCCACAATTCGTGACCGGAACCAGCGGAATTGCGATCCCGGGGCGGAGGTATAGGGTTCGCCGTCAATCTCCCATGCGCCGTTGGGCGCCATGAATTCATCGCCCACCTGATGCCTGAATTCGCCGCCTACTCCTACGCCGCGATGCGGAAGCTGATAGGGCCAGACATGTTCCTTGAAATCTTTTTCCGGATTCAGCGGCGGACCGGCCTCCAGCATCACCACGCTCAGCCCGCCTTCCGTGAGCACCTTCGCGGCAGTCCCACCCGCGGCGCCTGATCCGATGACGCAGACGTCATACACTTTCGGTGAACGAACCACTTGTGCCATCAAGGTCTCCCGGGACTAGAACCGCAATTTTGCCAAATACTGGTAACTGGTTGTGATGCTCTCAAAGGGCGCTTTGGGATGATCGTGCTCGACGAAGTAATGCTTGATCCCGGCCTCCTCCGAGTTCGAGAAGATTTGCTTCCAGTCGATGATGCCGCTGCCCACCTCGGTCATTTCGGGAAGGGAGTCGCCGAAATTCTGCCCGCCCGATGCATCCACCTTCGGAATCGCCGTCAAATCCTTCACGTGCACCAGGGGAAAACGTCCGGGATACTGCTTGAAATATTTCAGTGGATCCTGGCCGCCCACCTTGATCCAGCAGAGATCCATTTCCATCTTCACCAGTTTGGGATCGCACTCCTCCAGCAAAATGTCATAGGGCAGCTTCCCGTTGACCGGGAAAAACTCGAACCAGTGATTGTGATAGGCGAACTGGATGCCTGCCTTCTGGCTGGCTTCACCGGCGCGATTAAAAGTTTGGGCAGCGCGCTTCCAGCCGTCAGGCTGCTTGCGGACGTCGTCGTCGATATACGGGTTGACCAGGTACTGGTGGCCGACCACGTGGGCATCCTCGAGCACTTGCGGCCATTTTTCACCCAGACTCTTGTAGTCGATGTGCGCCGAGGGAGCGGTAAGCCCGTGCTTGTCGAGCATGGCCCGTGATTCCTGTGGAGTATGCCCGTTCGGCCCGGCAAACTCGACCTCGCGGTACCCGATCGCGGCGATCCTGGCCAGTTTGCCATCGAAGTCGTCCTTCATCTCGCTGCGAACGGTGTAGAGCTGAACGCCTACCTTGTCGATCTTATGATCCGCAGCGGCCCAGCTCATTTGGCGGCTCAAAATCGTGGCGGCAGTCATGGTACCCAGGAACGTCCGACGGTCCATATCAGATTTCTCCTCGCTTCATTTGATTGACAGCGTAGTCGCAGGCCCGCGCGGTCAGGGCCATATAGGTCAACGATGGATTCACGCAGGATGACGAAGTCATGCACGCACCATCGGTGATGAAAAGGTTTTTCGCATCGTGCGCCTGGTTGTGCGCATTGAGCACGGAAGTCTTTGGGTCCTTGCCCATGCGCGCCGTCCCCATTTCATGAATGGTGAGGCCGGGAGGGTTGTCCTCAATGAACGGTTCAATGTCTCGCGCCCCTGCCGCCGACAGCATTTCCGCGGCCGTAATCGACATGTCTTTCAGCAGAGCACGTTCATTTTCCCGCCAGACGCAATGCACCTTCAGCGCGGGAATCCCCCACGCATCCACTTTTGCCCGATCGATCTCGATGAAATTTTCATGGTTGGGCAGGCATTCACCAAAGCCATGGAAGCTGAACCTCCAGGGGCCAGGCCGGCTCAGCGCGTGCTTGAAATTCGCTCCGAAGCCGCGCATCTCTATGCCCCGCTCCCACCTCGGACGCGAGGAGCCTCCCTGGAAGCCGTACCCTCGCAGCACCAGCGGATGTTTTTGTTTCACGTTGCGGAAACGGGGAACGTAGATTCCGTTGGGGCGGTTGCCCAGGCTGACGTGATCTTCATTCCCCGGGATACGGCCCCGGGCTCCGCCGCCCATGCAGTGATCCATCAGATTGCGACCCAGTTCGCCACTCGAATTCGCCAGGCCATTGGAAAATTCCGGGGTGGCGGAGTTCAGCAGAATGCGCGCCGACTCCATGGCCGACGCGCACAGGAACACGATCCGGCCGCGAAATTCGATGGTGTCGCGGGTTTGCCCGTCAATGATCCGTACTCCCGTAATCTTTCTGGTTTGGGAGTCGAACATCAGGCTGTGAACCACGCTGTGCGGACGCACCGTGACTTTGCCGGTGGTCAAGGCCGCGGGCAGAGTGGAATTCAGGCTGCTGAAGTACGAACGTGTGATGCAGCCGCGAGCGCATGGACCACAATAGTGACACGGCGCGCGGCCCCGGTGCGGCTGGGTCAGGATGGCGGTGCGGCCGATCGTCATCACACGCTCACCGGGAAAATACTTGGCGACGGCGTCTTTGACCACCAGCTCCGCGCAGGTCATTTCCATCGGCGGGAGAAACTTCCCGTCTGGAAGCTGCGGCAGTCCTTCCGCTTGCCCCGACACGCCGATAAAATCTTCCACGTAGTCATACCAGGGAGCGATCTCCTGGTAGCGAATCGGCCAGTCGATGGCGATGCCTTCGCGCAGGTTGGCCTCAAAATCGAGGTTGCTCCAGCGGTACGATTGGCGTCCCCAGATGATGGACCGGCCGCCGAGCTGCCGCCCGCGAATCCATTGAAAGGGCTTGCCTGGGTCCGTAGTGTAAGGATTCTGCTGGTCGTTGACGAAGAACTTGCTGTTCCATTCATCCATGCCGGTGCATGTTTGCTGCACCGGCTGCTCTTGGTCCACACGTTTGCGGTCGCCCATGCCGCGATACCGGACCTCCCATTCGGGCACATGTTCCACGTAGTCCTGATCCGGATCCACCGGACGCCCGGCCTCGAGAACCAGCGTCTGCAGCCCCTTTTCGCCTAGTTCCTTGGCGGCCCATCCTCCGGTGATCCCCGAACCCACAATAATCGCGTCGTAGGTCTTGCTGGCCATGGCTATTTCGTCGCCTCCTCTTCGAGAGGGACGCAACCGGCGTGACGCGACGGAATGATCTCCCGATGGAGTTCCTGTTCAAATCCGATTTCCGATGTGTAATATCCCACCAGCGTGAGCTCTTTCATCATGAAAAAGAATTTCGTCTCCAGCGGGTACTTGCGACTGGTTCCTGCCTGGGGCTCCAGACGGATGTCTGTCAGCTCATTGTCCAGCGCCTGAAGAATTTCAGCCTGCTGTTTCTCGCCGCAGTCCACAAAGTCTTTGCCGAACAAGTCGCGGGTGCGGGTATCCACGTCGCCGAGGCCCGCCAGAAAGGCTGCTTTCTCTTCCGCGTCGTACCATTCGGTCAAGATCAGGTCGATGAATTCGTTGACTCGCGCCCCTTTCGCGCCGGGCGTGTTGGTTTGCGGAATGATGATTTCGGCAATGGTGGTAACGGTTGCATCCTGATGCGGGTTCAAAGTCTTCAGCGCCGCCTGGGCGGGGAGTTGCTGGTGCACGGCCCGAAACAGGGAAAAGGCGTCTCGCGACAGCAATGGCAGTGCCGCAGCCGAGGCCAGCAGTCGCAGGGCTTCACGTCTTTGCATGCTCACTCCATAGGATAACCGGCTCGGGCAGCTTACGCCCGGGCCTGAATCGAGGTCAACGCGCGGCCACCGCCTGGACCGCCAGACCACGCGCGGAACGAAGCTCAGCTACCGGATCGCCCGCGGGCATGAACTCCATGGCCGCATAGCGATCATATTTCAGCTCAGCCAGCTTGCGGAAAATATTCGCGTAATTGATTTCACCGGTGCCGGGCTGGTGACGGCCAGGCACATCCGCGATGTGCACCAGTCCCACCTGATCGATGTTCTTCTCCAGTTTCTCGATCAGATTTCCTTCCGAAATCTGCTCATGGTAGAAGTCGTAAAGAAATTTCACATGGGGATGCCCCACTTCGCGAATGATCTCGAATCCTTCCGCCACCGAGGTCAGGTAATACTTGGGATTTTCTTCCTGATCGATATTCTCCGGCAGCAGGGTGACGTTCTGCTTCGCGGCCATGTCCGCGGCCGGTTTCAGAGCTTCGACGCAGGCCGCGTGATGGGCCTCGCGGGAGGCGCCTTCCACCCGGTTTCCCGAGAGAACGATGATGCCGCTGCATTCCAGCTTTTCGGCAACCGGAAAGAATGCTTTCAGATCGGCCAGGAAGGTTTCGCGCCCTCCGGGATCGGCGATTCCTTTCCACACGCCGGCGGTGGCGTCAAAGGTAATCCCCAGTGACCGTTTTCTGGCGTTGGCGGAACGGAAATCATCCTCAGACCAGTGCTTGAACTCATCCACCAGTTCAACTGCCCGGTAACCCGCTTCCGCCACTTTCTCGAGCCGTTGATCGAAGGGCAGATGCTTGTAGACCGTCCACAACATCACCGAAAGGTTGAAGGGAAGGCCGGCATCGCCTGATGCCAGGGCCAGCGGCGGCAGCGTCGCGCTCAATGCGGCGCCGGCCATCGTTCGGGCAAAGTTGCGTCGGTTCATCGGGTTCAGCGCAGATGGTTCGGCGCGGACCTATGCTGCAGCCAGCAATTCACTGCGGACGTTTTTCAGAACATATAATGCGCGCTCGACTCCAACCTCACCGGAAAGAATCGGGTCTTCGTTTTCGACACTGAAAATGCCCTCGTAGCCGACTTCCATGTAGGCTCGCATGATCTCTTTCCAGGTTCCGGCACTGTGCCCGTATCCGACCGCGCGGAATGTCTCCGAGGCCTGAGAAAGATCGCTCTTTTCGAAAGCAAAGTTCAGGACCCCATATCTGTCGACATTACTCTTGTAAAACGTCGTGTCCTTCATGTGGGCATGGAAAATCGCGCCCTGCTTGCCCAGCATGTGAATGACTTCGACGGCATCGCACTGCTGCCAGAAAAGATGGCTGAGATCGCAGTTGGCCCCAATCTCCTCCCCCACAGCTTCGCGCAAGCGCAGCAGAGTCAGGGGGTTGTACACCACAAAATTCGGATGCATCTCCAGCGCCAGCCTGTGAATTCCGTGTTCGCGGGCAAACTTGGCGGCCTGCTTCCAGTAAGGAACAACTTTTTCTTTCCACTGCCAGTCCAACATCTGCCCGTACTCAGGCGGCCAGCGGTAGGTGACCCAGTTCGGCATGGTGTCGGTGGGACTGCCTCCGGGACAACCGGAAAATCCCACGATCACTTTCACTCCCAGTCGCTCTGCCAGGAGCACGGTGCGCCGGAAGGTTTCGGCATCGCGCTCCGCAATCTTCGCGTCCGGATGCACCGGGTTGCCGTGGCAACTGAGAGTCGCCACCTGGATATTGCGATCTTCAAATTTCTTCTTCCAGGCGCGCGCCTTGGCTTCATCCTCGAGCAATTCCTTCACCGGGCAATGGGCGGAATTGGGATACCCTCCGGTTCCGATCTCGACTGCCTCGACACCCCAGCTTGCGAACTTGTCGATCATCTGGTCGAGCGGCAGGTCCGGGAAAGCCGGATCGAACACACCGATGGGAATCCGTCGCGCCGCGCCGGACGGCAGGGGCCGCTCTCCGGAATCGGATGCAGCATGGGCGGACAGACCGGACGCGCTCCGCGGCGCTGCCACGGCCGCCGCCAGCAGACTGGTAGTTGCCAGAAAATCTCTTCGACTCTTGGAAAGGAGTGCGAACTTCTGATCCATGGAGTGCTCCCTGGAGAAGTATGGTTTTCTGATTCCGCAAAAGAATTGATGCTATTGCCGCGCCAGCATTATACGCAGGCGGCGTGGCCGCCGAAAGCCACGCTTTGACGGTGGAGGATTTGACAAGATCGGTCGCTTTCCAACATGCTCTTGTGCCCAATGGCAAAGCGGCGGAAACTTACGCGGGCGACTCCAGCCATGAGTCCGTCGGCCCGCACCAGCCTTCTGAGCCCAAAACGGCAAGCCATCATTCGCCCCACCTTCGAACGCCCGCGCGAATTTGTTCTGCTCAGCGTGAGGGCTCTGGCGCAGCGACTACGTACCGATCCCGCGACCATGATTCGGATCGTGCGGGGGATGAAGTTCGGGTCTTACCGGGAATTTCAACTTTACCTGCACGAGCTGTCCATCGCGCACGCCACTTCTCTGGACACGATGCGGGCTGGACCCGCCGGGAAATCGGCCGTCTCCACCCAGACCCGAGCCGCGTTGGACCAGGATCTCCGCAATATGAACCGGCTCATCCGCAGCCTGGATCCACCGCGGATCGCAGTCCTGGTGCGCCGTCTCTACTCCGCCCGCCGGATCGTCCTGCTAGGCGGCGACCTCGCGGCCAATCTGGTGAAATTTCTGGAACACCTGCTCATCATCCTGGAACTTCCCGTTACCAGCGCCACTTCACCCGCCGAAGTCGTGCACAAGGTGCGATTCCTGGGCAAACGGGATCTGGTGATTGCGGTCAGCTTCGGTCGCGGCCTGCGGCAGACGGTGGAGGGCTTGCGTCAAGCTCGCGCCAGCGGGGTCTATTGCGTGGGAATCACCAACACCCTGGTCTCGCCCGTCGGCCAGTTCGCCCACGAATCCTTTCTGACTTCGATCGAAACACCTTCTTTCGGGTCGTCGTATGTGGCTCCCATGGCCCTGTTCAACGTGATCGTGGCCGCCTGCGCCAACTATCGCCGCACCCGAACCCTGGCCCTGCTTAAGCAGATCGAAGACGAGGAGCGTCACGGCTTCCGCTGGTACGAATCGTGAACGCCCGAATCATGAACGCGCGAATCATGAGGCCGGAATGACGAACCCCCGGCCCCGGATCTCTTCCTCGCCGCTCGCGCTTTGGCTTTTCTTATTTACCGCCACCGCTCTGCCGGCATTCACACTCGAGCCGCCGTCACCGCCTGCCTACGGCATCCGCATGGAGAACACCTGGATTCCCATGAAGGATGGCGTGCGCCTCGCCGTGACGCTCTACATGCCGGACGGCGGTAAAGCCGGGGAGAAATTCCCTGCCGTGCTCGAATATCACCCTTATCGCAAGGATGACTCCACGGCGCAGCGTGACTACGGCCTCTACTCCTATTTCGTTCGTCGCGGATATGTGTGCGCGCGTGTAGACATTCGCGGCTTCGGCAGCAGCGAGGGCACACCTACGGATCGCGAATACTCGGAGCAAGAACAAGCGGACGGCTTGCAGATCATCTCCTGGCTCGCCCATCAGGCCTGGTCGAACGGCAACGTGGGAATGATGGGCATTTCCTGGAGCGGCTTCAACTCGCTGCAGATGGCGATGCGTCAAGCGCCGGAACTGAAGGCGGTCATCGCCATCGACGCCACTGCCGAGCTTTTTCACGATGATGTTCACTACATCGATGGCATGGCGCACGTTGACGAGTTCGAACTCAACATGGACATGGCCCCGGGCATGACTGGCGCGCCCGACTACACGCTGGACGAGAACGTCCTGGGTCCGCGCTTCGACGCTCCGCCCTGGTCACTGCTTTATTTCAAGCATCAGCATGACGGCCCGTTCTGGCGAAGCCCGGTTCGCCCTTACAGCGAGATCAAAATTCCGTGTTTTCTGATTGGCGGATTGCTCGACGGCTACCGCGACAGCGTCACTGACATGCTGGGACAGACCAAGGCGCCGCTAAAGGCCATCGTTGGACCGTGGAATCACACATTTCCCCACGACGCCGTTCCCGGCCCGCAAATCGAGTGGCGCAACGAAGCTGTCCGCTGGTGGGATTACTGGCTCAAAGGACGAGACACCGGCGTGCTGAACGATCCCAGGCTCGTGATCTATTTGCAGCACTGGCACCCACCCGATCCCAATCTGGCAAACGTTCCTGGTGAATGGCGTCGCGAAGACGGCTGGCCTCCACGCGACGCGCGGGAAACGATCTTCTTTCCCCAGCCCGACCACACCCTGCAACAGGTCGCAGCACCGCACTCGATTCACCAGCTCAAGTACATTCCTTCGGTTGGAGTGGAGGCCGGATTCTGGTGGGGCGAGCTACTCAGTGACCAGCGTCCGGTGGACGCGTTCAGCCTGGTCTACGATTCGGCTCCACTCAATGAGGAATTGGCGATTCTGGGAAGACCCCAAGCTTGGTTACAGGCTTCGGCCACCGCGCCGCTGGCGGACTGGTTCGCGCGTCTCTCCGACGTTGCTCCCGACGGAACCGTCACCCAGATTACGGGCGCCGGATTGAATGGAGCCCAGCGCGAATCCATGGCGGACCCGCGGGATCTCGAACCGGGCAAGGTGTACACCCTCGACATCACGATGCACGTGACCTCGTGGGTCTTCCCCAAAGGCCATCGCATCCGATTGGCCATTTCAAACGCGCTGTGGCCGATGGTTTTGCCTACGCCTTACTCTATGACCACTTCGCTCACAATGGGTGGAAACAGCGGATCCCACCTGGTCTTGCCGGTCGTCCCTGTCAAGGGTGGCGCACCGCCGGCATTTGGGCCGCCCGAAACCCCCGAGGAACGGAAGGACATCAAGAGTGTGGGATATCCCTGGCCGGGCGAATGGACGCTCGAGCGTGACGAAGCCAACCACAAAGCCATCGTGCACTGGCGGGGCAAGGCGGAGACGGACTATCCGTGGGGAAAGGAAACCGACTACGAAACTTTGACCTACAACGTGGACGACGCCCGTCCCGATGTCAGTTCGGTATACGGCGAAGCAGAAAGCGTCTTCACATTGCAAGGCGGCGCATTGAAGGGCCGCGAGCTCAGATGGCGCGGACATTCATCCGTGACCACCGACGCGAAGAACTTTTACTACAAGTACACGCGGGAATTATTGAAAGACGGTCAGATGGTGAAGCAGAAAACCTGGGAAGAAACCATTCCACGCGATCACCAGTGAAATAAACCTTGCCCCGGACTGACAGGGCTACTGCTTGTAGACTTTTCCATCTTTCATCACGAACTGCACATGCTCGAGCACGCTGATGTCCTGCAGCGGATCGCCAGAAACCGCAATGACGTCGGCATACTTGCCAGGCTTGATGTCGCCAATCACATCCGAGTGTCCCAGCAGGTCGGCGGCGCTGGTGGTGGCTGACTGGATCGCCTGCATCGGCGTCATTCCATACTTCACCATGAAGGCAAACTGCCTGACGCTGCGGTCATAGGGACAGACGCCGGCGTCGGTTCCGAACGACAGCTTCACTCCGGCCTTCACCGCCTTGCGAAAATTCTGCCGGTGAAGCTCTCCCAGTTCTGCATCGTGCTGCAGAAAATCCTTGGGAATCTTTCCCAGTCTCCCCGCCTCCTGAATGCATTCTTCATCGTAGATATCCATATCAAGGTAGGTGCCACGCGCTTTGGCCAGCGCGATTCCTTCGTCGTCAATCATGGTGGCATGCTCCACCGACGCCACGCCTGCCCGGATCGCATTCTTGATGCCCTCGGGAGAATGCGCATGCGCCTCCACCCGGAGCCCAAAATGGCCGGCCTCGTCGACCGCGGCCTGCAGTTCTTCCATGGTGAATTCCTGCGACTTGGGATTGCTGCCGTGAGTCAGCACGGCGCCGCTGGCAAGCACTTTGATGTGGTCCGCGCCGTCGTGAACCAGTTGCCGAACCTTCTGCCGCACTTCCCAGGGACTGTTGGCCTCTCCGTAGTGAAGATTCCAGGGCAGCGTAATGTCCGGGGCGAAGCCGGTCATGGCTCCGGCGCCGCCGGTGATGGTCACGTAGGCGCCGGCCACGTACATTCGCGGGCCTTCAATGAAACCGCGAGCGATCGCGTCCCGCATGGCAACGTCGTTCAAGGCGCGGTAAACGCCCACGTCGCGCACCGTGGTGAAGCCCTCTCGCAGAAACGTACGCGCATTGGGAACCGACTCAAATGCAACCTGAGCCGCGGTCTTCTTCAGTTGCGAGAAGGGATCGCCATCATCGGTCGGGCCGTCCGCCAGGTGGGTGTGGCAGTCGATGAGCCCGGGCAACACCGTCATCTGCGAGAGGTCAATCAGGTTGGCCCCGGCCGGAATTGCCAGTCCCTTGCCCACCGCCTCGATTTTGTTATCACGGATGAGAATGACTTGATCGCCAAGCACGTCGCCGGCCTGCGGATCTACGAGGCGGCCAGCTTTGATCGCTGTGACCTGAGCCGTTGCGCTCGCCCCACACCACATCCATACCCCCAGCACGAGTGCGAGAGTTCTTTTCACTTGCGTCACCTCAATCACGTGTTTATGTCGCGTCAGTAATTCTGGATTTGGTACTGCAGATCGCTGATTTGAAATTTGTTGCCCAACGTCAAGACTCAATCCGCCGCCGCAGCCGTCGTGCCCACTCCGCTTTTCAAATCCGCCGCCAGCAGCCGGTGAAAGAGATGCTCACCCGCCTCGCGCCGCACTGAGAGCCTGCCCGCGCCGTAGGCGCGCGACTTCAGACCGCGCTGTACGGCCTCGCAGATTCCCATGTCCTCATCCTGCACCCGCGCGCCCACGGCCACACTCTGCTCGTTATACTGGCGCCGGGCCTCGCTTACGTCTCCGAAATAGAAATCGAAAATCACGTGGCAGTGGTCAACGTCTACCGGCAGCACCAGGTTGGTGTCCATATAGCCTTCGTAGCAGTTGATCATCAGGTTGGGATATTGCCAGAAGTACCAGGCGCGGTCGCCCTGGCGGGTTGAGGCCGTCGCCGCATCTTCCTGCCCCGCCACCATGGGACTCGATTGCAGGCAGTAACGATCTTCATTCTCGATCGTGTACTCCTTGTAGTCGAGCACGGAGTTCAGTCCCTTGTGCAGATGGGGAACGTGATAGCCGCCGTCGAGATAATTGTCGACAAATACTTTCCAGTTGCAGTGAATGTCATAGGAGCGGCTGTCGAAGTAGTGCAACCTGCTTACACCCAGCGGCGCCACCCGTTTCACCAGCCCGCCGAGAAATTCCTTCAGCGGTTCGGCTTGCGGATCCAGATTCACGAATACGAACTTCTCCCACGTCTCCGCCCTTACCGGAACCAGGCCATTCTGCTGGCGGTCAAAGTTCTTCACGCCGTCGAATTCCGGCATGCCTTTGAGCGAACCGTCCAGACCGTAGTTCCAGCCGTGATAGGGACAATGCAGGATAGAAGCCTGCCCGCAGGGCTCGGTGACCACGGCCGCGGCATGGTGCCGGCACACGTTGTAGAAACCGCGCAGGACACCGTCGTTGCCGCGCACTACGACGATCGGTTCTCCGGCAACGCTGGCGCTCACGAACTGGCCCGGCTTCTCGATCTGTTCCAGACGTCCGACCATTTGCCAGGTCTTGCTGAACACGGTCTTGCTCTCGAGGTCCGCGATCCGCGAATCCACATACCAGGACGCCGGAATGGTCGAAGCCTCCGGCAGCGAAGCCTTGTCGTTGTAGGCGGCGAGAATCTCCGAGATCGACATTGGCCTGGTCATGACCCGATTGCCCTCTTCAGCACATCCAGAAATTGGGCGATGCGCGCTTCTTTTTTCTCTCCCGGATCACCCTGGCGGCGGAACAATCCCGGATCGAGTTCTTCGGTGAGCAATGCATCCTGGAAGCGCTCTACCGTCCAATCCAGTATCGAAACCATCATTTGCTGGTCCAGGTCGCGGCGCAGCTCTGCGCGCTGCAATCCAAACTGTACGAAGGCCACCGTGCCGTACGGGTCTTCTGCCATGAGAAAACGATTGATCTCGCGTTTGAGCGTCAGGTCGGTTCCGTAGTTTCCCAGCAGCGACACACGGTAGGGAATCCAGTCCTCATGGAGCAGATGTTCGGTGCGCGCGAGCCAGTAACGCAGCACTTCGAAAAACCCGCCCTCCTGAACCTCCACCGGGGCGTCGAGGTAGCTGGGAAATGAACGAACCGCCTTCTTGTAGACTTCGAAGAACAATCCATCCTTGCTGCCAAAGTGCTGGAAAATCGATCCCTTCGCGATCCCAAGGGCGGCAGCAATATCGCCAACCCGGGCAGCGTGGTAGCCTTGCTCGGCAAAGTGACGCATGGCCGCGTCTATAATGCGGCCCCGCTTGCCCTCGGACCGGGGCCGGGGAGGCAGGCTGCGATAACGCGGCGGCGAGATAATACTACTTCCAATTCCACTCATAACTGACCTCAAGTCATAAGACTCTACAGAACCCGAAGGCGAATTTCAATTCTATTTATTAAACAGATACGATAATCTAAGTCCATTGTTGCCAGGCGTGGTGATCGTGGGTCATACCAGCGTGCCGCCTTCGTCCTCAAACATCTATGACGCTGTAATCGTCGGCGGCGGCCACAACGGTCTGACCGCAGCTGCCTACCTTGCCCGGGCCGGGCTCACCACTCTGGTACTCGAGCGCCGGGAGATTGTCGGGGGCTGCTGCGTCACTGAAGAAATCGCCCCCGGCTGTCGCGTATCCAGCACGTCTTATATCGCCAGCATGTTGCGGCCGGAAGTTATTTCCGATCTGCGCCTCGCCGAACACGGCCTGCGCATGGTCCCTTGCGATCCCGTGATCCAGGTTCCCTTCCCTGATGGCCACGTCGTGCCCTGGTGGGCGGACCGCGACCGCGCCAAAGCGGAGTTTGCAAGAATTTCCGTCCGCGACGCCGCAACTTTTGTCCAGGTTGACGATCGCCTGAAGAAGCTCGCCCGTTACCTGCAGCCGTTCTTCATGGAGCCGCCCCCGGAGCTCGACACCGGCAGCTTCCATGGCTGGAGCGACCTGTTTCGGCTGGGGAAAAAATTCCGAGGCATTTCGAGCGCTGAAGTTTCACAACTGATTTCTTTCCTGACCGGAAGCCTGGGTGAATTTCTCGATCACAACTACGAGACCGAGAAGATGAAGGCGATGTTTCTCGCCAACAACGTCTATGGGAAGCATGGCGGCCCCTATCAGCCCGGCACCGCGATCGGCCTGCTCTTTCACCTGCTGAGCGGCGGAGAGCACGAACTGCAAGGCTTCTTCGGACATGTCATGGGAGGCATGGGCGCCATTACCCAGGCTCTGGCCGCCGCCGGACGCAAGCTCGGGGTCGAAATCCGCACCTCTGCGGCGGTGGCGCAGGTAGACGTCCGAAATGGCCGGGCGCGCGGTGTCGTGCTCGAGGACGGCAGCGAGATTCGCGCGCGCGTCGTGCTCTCTAATGCCGATCCCAAGCGTACTTTCCTGAAAATGGTTGCGGAGTCCGAGTTGCCAGGCGAATTTCTGCACGCGATCCGCGGCATCAAGATGGACGGACCGTGCGCCAAGGTGAATCTGGTGCTGGACGCGGAACCTCGCTTTACGGGTACTTCCGCGGACGCGACTCCTCTGGAGCGCACCTTCTATACCCTGGTTCCCTCGCTGGCTTTTGCCGAGCGTTGTTATGACGTCGCCAAGTTCGGTGAAATTCCCGAAGAGCTGTGGGTGGATTGCGTGGTTTCGTCGAATGCCGATCCTTCGCTGGCTCCCACCGGCAAGCACATTCTGACCTGCTTCGTGCAGTACGTTCCCTATCGTCTGAATCAAGGCACCTGGGACGAAAAACGCGATCTGCTCGGCGAGCGCGTGATCAGGAAGATCGGCGAATATGCTCCCAACGTGCCCAATGCCATTGTCGCTCGCCAGATACTCACGCCGCTCGATCTGGAGCGTACGTATGGATTGACCGAGGGCAACATTTTTCACGGCGATCTTCGCCTCGAGCAACTCTTCTTCATGCGTCCGGTGGCAGGATGGTCGCAGTACCGCACTCCTGTGGATGGCCTGTATCTGTGCGGGGCCGGAGCCCATCCCGGCGGCGGCGTGACGGGAGCGCCGGGACACAACGCCGCCCACCAGGTTTTGCGCGACTGGAAAAAAGGACGCCTCAAGGAGACTGCCGCATGAACAACGGCAACTCCCGGGCCCATTCCCGAAAAATGACCGCCGACATCGTAATTCTCGGCGCCGGCGTGATGGGCGCGTCCATCGCTTTTCACCTGGCCCAGCGCAAAGCGGGCAAGATCGTGGTCATCGACAAGGGTCACGTCGCTCAGGGTGGCAGCGGACGTTCCTCCGCGCTCATCCGCATGCACTACAGTTACCCTCCTGAAGTGCAGCTCGCATTGGTGAGCCTGCGCATGTTCGAGCATTGGCGGGAGGCCGTCGGCGAAGCCGGGGATTTCCGCAAGACCGGCTTCGTGCGCATCGTTCATCCTGGAGAAAGTGACCGCCTGAAGCGGAATGTGGAGATGCAGCGCAAGCTGGGCGTGAGTGTGAAGCTGATCGATCGTGACGAACTCAGGGCCCTCGAACCCGATTGGGCGGTCGATGATGTCGAACTGGCCGCCTATGAGCCCGATTCCGGTTATGGCGACGGCCCCGGAGTAGCCACCGGTTTCCTCGACCGGGCTCGCGACCTTGGCGTAGCTTACCTGTCGAAAACTCAGGCGGTGAAATTTCTGGTAGAGGGTGAACGCGTGCGCGGGATCGGCACCGGGGATGGCGAAATCGCCGCACCCGTGGTCGTGGCAGCTACGGGGCCGTGGACCCGGCCCTTGTTCCAACCGGTGGGGATTGATCTCCCGATTGAGACTGAGTATCACCAGGTCGCAATTCTGAAAAACGCTCCCGGCATGAAGGGCGGGGGGAGCGCCTGCATCGACTCTGTCTCCGCTACCTACTTTCGTTCTGACGGCCACGACAAATTTCTGGTGGGGGATTTCTATGGCCAGCGCGGCGCCGATCCTGACAACTTTCCGCAGCGCGCCTCAGACGACGAAATGGAAAAGTTAATCGATCGCGCTTGCCGCCGCGTGCCGAAACTCGAAAACTCGGAGGTCATGCGCGGAGTGACCGGTGTTTATGATATGACTCCCGATTGTCGGCCGCTGCTGGGCGAGGCCCCCGGAATTCGCGGATTGTATGTTTGTGCAGGTTTTTCCGGCATGGGCTTCAAAATTTCCCCCGCGATCGGACTGGTGATGTCGGAACTATTGCTGGACGGGCGAGGCCACACCGTGGACATCAGCTCGTTCGATCCGGCGCGCTTCGCGGAAGGCAGACCGATTAAAGCGGAGTACGAATATAAGGATGACTAGGTTGTGGTCACGAGTTGTCGGGAATAGTGACGGGAGATTGCGAGATTAAGGAGCGCGTATGAAGAAAAAAGGCATTCTGGAGCGGCTCAAAGACGGCCCCGTTCTGGGCGACGGTGGGTATCTCCTGGAGTTGGAGAAGCGGGGGTGGGTTCGCGCGGGGCCGTTCACTCCTGAGGTTGCGCTAGTGTATCCCGACGCGCTGCGCGAACTGCACATCGAGTTTCGCGAAGCCGGCGCCGACGTTTTGCAGGCCCTGACCTTCTACGCCAGCCGCGACAAGCTGGCCACGGTCGGCCTGGAGAACCGGCTCGAAGACCTCAACCGCGCCGCGGTGCGAATCGCCCGCGAGGTCGCCGGAGACAAGTGTCTGGTGGCCGGCAACCTCAGCCTCACCTGGATGTATGAACCCGGCAGCGCCGGCGCCGCCGATCGCGTTCGTCAAACTTTCGACGAGCAACTCGCCATTCAGGTTGAAGAAGGCGTGGACTTCATCATTGGCGAAACCTTCTCCTGGCTGGGCGAAGCCCTGCTCTGCGTGGAGCGGGCCAAGAAGACCGGATTGCCCGTGATGGTGACAGTCTGTTTTGAGAACAAGGAAGAGACTCTCGAAGGCAATTCTCCGGCCGAAACCGCCAAGGCCTTGCTGGATGCGGGAGCTGACATTGTGGGGGTGAACTGTCTGCGTCCTCCGGAGCACACGCTGGGCGCGATGGAACAGATGCGGAAGGCGGTTTCTGGTTATCTTGCCTGCCAACCGGTGGCCTATCGCACGCCCAGGGAGAAACCTGACTTCACTAGTTTGCCGGAGTTCCCGCTCGCGCTCGATCCGCTGCAACTCACTCGAAAAGAGATGGGGGACTACGCGCTTCGAGCCCGAGAAATCGGAGTCAACTACATCGGCTCGTGTTGTGGCTCGGTCGCCATCCATGTTCGCGAAATGGCTCGCGCCTTAGGCAAGCTCTCCGAAGACCAACGGGTGTGGAAGAAAGGCGGCGAGAAGCCAATGTCGGCCTACGAATACTACGGACACGACACCGTGGCGGCAAATAAAGGCTAGAACCCATCGGCAACATCGCAAGTGGCGCCAGCGTCTGAACCGGGCACCGGTGAGACGAACTTCAAGCTTGCGGCCTGACAAAAAAGGCCAGCCGCCAGGCTGGCCACAGCGTTCCTAGAGAGAGACAGAGGGTACCGTCAATCGCTGCTAACGATCACGACAGTAAGTCCCGGGACTAACCATCAGAACGGGCCAGCAGCGGCCACCCGTTCGTATTGCACCAAGCCTACGGGCGTGTCCGGACGCAAATGTCACGGCCGGTTCTCGTAATTGTCATTTTCTTGTCAACTCCGAAAAACGAAATTGGGGCCTAGTGGCGTTCGTAAGCTGGATTGTCCGGCGCGGGCGGATCATAGTCCCGCCCGTAGAGATTCTTGTGGCCGGCGGGCGGGCTGGCTTCCGCGAGCCGCAGAACCCCCAGGGTGGAACTGTTCTCCGACACCGTGATCTCGCGGTTCATCGCTTTCAGAGACTCGGGCAGCGCAGATTCATACCAGACCTGAAGTGTGTACTTGCCGCTGGGCACGTTGGCCAGCACCACCTGGCCGCGCGCGTCCGAAATTCCGTAGTAGGGCGTGTCCAGCGCCAGCACCACCGCGCTCATCTCGGGATGAATATTGCAGAAAATGTAGGCGATTCCAGGCTTGTCAAAATGCACGTCGCGGGTGCTGCCCGCTTCATACAGACCCAGATCGAAGCGCTTGCCTTCGAACAGCGAGAAAACATTATGAAAGAAAGGATCGTGGTTGGGAAAGGCCACCACCGCTCCCACCGGCACCACCAGCACATGAGGATCGAAGCTCTTGTTTTTCTGCACCAGCCGTAGCGGTTGCGCCTGGGGTGAGGCGACCGGCCTGGCTACGCCGGAGGCGGGCGTCAGCCAGACCACGACATTCTCCGCTCCACGCGGGCTCGCGCTGCTCTTGCCACTATTAGCCAGCGCCACCCGCCCGGTTAGCGTGACTTCCTGGGCGCCGGCCAGACCTGCACCGAGCAGCATGATGCACACGCATCCGCGAATAAAGTAGATCAGCCTCATGTTCAGAACAGAATTCCCATCATCAGATTCACTTGCTCGGCGGTGGGAGTTCCCAAATCCACGTCAAACGTCCTCAGATGGCGGAATTCGCCGGAAAAAAGCAAGTCCGAGCGTGGCCGGTAGATGAAATTCACCAGCGCACTGCGGTTCTGCAAGAGGGGCGCCCCAAAATAGCTCGGGCTTAGCGGAAAGGCGCGGACATCGTCAGCGAAAGCGCTGTCTACACCGAATGCCCCGTTAAATTCCAGTTTGCCGGAGGCTCTGACTTTAAGCTGCGACCAGCCTCCCACTGAATTGAGGGGACGCAGTTGCTCGAACGGGTTGGGATTGCCGCTGAACAGCACGCTTCTCCCGATTCCGCCCCCCAGTCCGCCCAGCGCCCGGCCGCGATAGAATTCGCCGGTAAGGCTGAACCGTCCTCCCAGCGGGAGGCTCCAGTCGGTCATTCCCGCCCAACCATCCACATGGTTGTTGAAGCCCCAGTTCTGGCGGCTGTAATACCCTGCTGTGCCCAGGGTCAGAGGCCTGCCAAAAATGTTGCGGGTCCATGCGACTCGGGCTGCGTAGGCCGGCTGGCCGGAACTTTCTCCCGCCTGGGGCGGACGCTCGAAGGTCGAGTTGGGCAGCTCTCCTGTGATGTTGTCCATGATTCCGCCCTGCAGCGTGAGGTATTGCTCGGGAGAAAATTCAATACGGTGCTCCACTCGCACCTGGGGAATCCATCCCCACAGGTTGCCGGCATACCCAAGAGCAGGCACGGCCAACGAGGCAAACGAAGTTGGCGACAGCGGAGAAAAGAAAGCGCTGTCTTGGCCGCCCACGATGGAAGTATTTTTCCAATCCATCCGCAGGCTGGCGATGCGCAGGCGTACCAGACCAAAATTCACACCATCCGGCGTGTCAGTAAACCCTCCGGAGAAATCCACCTGCAGATTTCCCGAGGTCCTGGCTCCCGCCAGTCGCGGCCCGAACACCTCCAGCCCGATCTCCGATTGCCGCAAGCTGGCGCCGAAGGTCTGGCTGGACGCGTTCGGGAACGATGGGATCGCCCAGGTGGGAAAGTCCTGGTTATCCACGACTCCGTGGTTGGCGAACAGATTCATCAGCACGATTCCGGAAAGCCGCATCCGGTACTTGGACGCCGCCTCGACCTTGGTCTGGAATTGATCGTCCACCTTGCTGCTGAGCAACTGGGAGGATTCTTCCAGCGAGGCGACTCGCTGCTCCAGGGAGTTCGACGGCGCAGGATTGACGCCCGCCCCCGCGCCCTCCGCCGAAACGCTCCCGGCTTCAGGGCCGGTGGCGCTGTGCGTCGCCTCCAGCTGCCGCCGCAATTGTGCGGTCTCGGCGCGATATTGCCCGGCCTCCTGGCGTAGTTCCACCACCGCGGTGCGCAATTCACGCACTTCCTGCTGAAGTTCGCGGACCGCCGCAGTCATGGCGTCCGCCTGCTCTCCCGCCGGCGGAGGCGCCGTTTGCGCCCATCCCAAAGTGCTTCCCGCCAGCAGGATCAACCCTGCCGCGCCGAATTTGCTGATCAGGCCAGGCAAACCAGTTCGCTGCTTCACAATTCGCCTCCCGAAGAAACCGCTTTAGCAGTTTCCCACCATACCGTTTGCTGAAACTTGTGCGATGAATGCGCTGTGAGAGCGCAGCACGTCGAATCCTACTCCGATGGCGACGGTTCGGTCTGAGCCAGTGATGCCCGCCCCTTGTTTGCCTCTCCGCCGTTGTCAGTAACGCTCCTCGCCGAAGAGCTTAGCGGAAGTTGCACGCGAAAAACCGTCCCCGCCGCCGATGTTTTCTCCACGGTCACGTCCCCGCCATGATCCTGCACGATCTTTTGCACCACGGTGAGCCCCAGTCCGGTCCCGTTCTCCTTGCCATAACTGACAAAGGGCTCAAACAGTTTGCCGCGAAGGGATTCCGGAATGCCGCGCCCGTTGTCGCACACCCGGATCTCCACCCCGCCGCGAATTTCGTTCAACCCGATCTCGATGCGGCCAGTTTCCGGCGCAACCGCCTCACAAGCGTTCAGCAACAGGTTATAGAGCGCCCGTTCCAGCTTCCTGGCATCAAACCAGCCTACGCTGTTGCCTTCCTGGGTGATGGTGATACGGATGGGATGGAACTCGGGGTGCGACCGGATGGCTTGGGCGGCGCGGTCTACCGACTCTTTGACATTGCCCAAGGACGGCCGCAAGGATTCGCGAGTGCGGGAGAATTCCAGCAGCGAATCGATCAGATCCGTCATCTGGTTCACCGCGACTCGGACTTCCTGATAGAGCTCTTCCCGCTGTTCCGGGGACAGCCTGCTTTCGCACAGAAACTCCGCGTTGGCCACGATGGCAGCCAGCGAGTGGCGCAAATCGTGCGAGATCGAACTGGCCATGCGCCCGATGGTCGCCAGCCGTTCCGCATCCAGCAGCTCCTGTTGCGTCTTCTGCAAACTGGCGCGCATGCGGTTGAAGGCTCGGGTCACCTCTGCGGCTTCGTCCCCGCCCTGAGCGTCCAGCGCATAAGTAAAGTCGCCTTTTTCCAGCGCCCGCACGCCTGCCACCAGATTGCCCAGCGGCCGGGTGAAAGTGTGGGAAATGAAAAACACCAGGGCGCTGCCCCCCACCACCGCTGCCAGTCCCAGCGCCAGCAAAAGGCGATTCAGACTGTCCAGAAACGCCGTTGCCTGGTCGTAAGACTTCAGGACGCTCAGGCGCACGGCTCCATTCTTCGGACCGGCCAGCTCCAGAGAAGTGCCCAGAAACCGTTCGTCTCCGAGCTGAATTTCCTCCGGTTCAGAGACGACAGGAGTGGAGTTCGGAATTCGTTGCCGTCCCAGTTCGGCCTCCTGCGCCGGCGACAGGGTGGACTTCACTACCGTATCGCCGTAGTAGAAAGCCACATGGCCGGCGGCAATCCGGCTGACCTGGGAGGCCACCCGATCGTCAATTTCGTAGCCGACCACCAGAAACCCCAGCCGGCGGTTCTCGGATGCGGGCCCAAAATAAATAGGCTTCAGAAAAACTTCATAGAGATGCTGGCCGCCAAACCACCAGCGCCCCCCGCTCTGGTCGCTGAGGGTGGTGGCAATTGCTTCTTGCGCCATCTCCCGGGTAAAGCCGGGTGAGGCGGCGTGCAAGGCAACCACGCGACCGGACCGGTCGGCCAGCACGAACAGGTCGCTGCCCGCGAGCCGCCACAGATCGCTGGAAGCGTCCTGAATCGTGGCCTCGTGCTGGGTCGTCATCAGGGCCCGCAGGGTGGGCAGATCGGCCAGCAGCTCAGCCGAGCTGGTCAGCGTGAGCTCGCGCTCCCGCTGGAAATTCTGGAAGGTTGTAACTGAATTTTGCAGATCGGCGAAGATTTCTCTCTTGATCTGCCTTTGTACGCTTCGCCGCACCACCAGGAGGCTGGTACAGGTGAGGCCGGCGGAAATCAGCAGCATGGAGAGTAGAAACTTGGTCCGCATCCGAAGTTTCAGCATGACCTCTCCCCTATGGCCGTCCGTTTCCCAACCCCGCTTACGGCAGGAACTTGTAGCCCATGCCATGGACGGTTCGGAAGTGTACTGGATTGCCCGGGTCCTTCTCCAGCTTCTGCCGCAGCTTCAGAATGTGGTTGTCCACGGTGCGCGTAGAGGGATAATTTTGATATCCCCAGACCTCGTTCAGCAGTTCATCCCGCGAAATCACCCGTTCCGCGTTTTGCACGAAGAACTTGAGAGTCTTGAACTCCTGCGCCGTAAGTCCGACGACCTGCCCGTCGCGGGTGACTTCCATCTTGGTGAAATCCGCCGAAATCCCGTCAAAGGCGACGACATCGCCGGTGGCGGTTCGGGTAGTCCGGCGCAAAGCGGCCCGCACCCGTGCCAGCAGTTCCCGCGGGCTGAAGGGCTTGGTGACGTAGTCATCCGCGCCCAGTTCCAGCAGCAGCACTTTGTCGGACACATCACTGGCCGCGCTGAGCACGATGACCGGCAGCGTGGGCGCTTGCTGCTTGATTTCCCGACACACATCTCGTCCCGACATTGTTGGCAGTCGCAGATCGAGCACGACCGCCGCCGGAGCGGCCGTGCGATAGGCCTCCAGCGCCGCCTTTCCGTCCGCGCTGATCTCCACCGCAAAGCCTTCCGCCTCAAACAGGCGCTTGAGGGCTTTCTGGACCGCGCGATCGTCCTCCACTACCAGAATTCGTTCCATCGGCTCCCCCGCGTAAGGAGCATCAAAGCGAGGCACCGTCTGGCCGCGCTGCAGAGCCGAACCTCGGCTTGTTTCCATCCTGATCATCTGCTGTCCACCACAATACCCATCAAGATTACTACCACTCACACCGCATCCGGCCATGCCAGCAATTTATTGACAATCTTTTTACAAGTTGAAGAGCGCCCAGGGACCTATTCCGCTACAAAGAGATTCTCGGCGAAAGGCCAGTCCCGGTCCACCCATTGCGCCTTGCAGAAAAAGCCGGTGTCTTTGGCGATCTGGCGAGGTTCATCCTGACCATATTTATGGCTGCTTTCGGTCCAGATGGTTTCGCCTTCCTGGAAACCGACCGTCAGCTCTGCCCGCGGAATGGTCACACTCTGGCAGCATTGCGAGCGCAGCCGCATCTCCACGCTGCGCGCTTCCGGATTGAACCTGGCCAAATGCTCAAATTGTTCAAGCCGGAAGTCCCCCTCCAGCTCCCGGTTTACCCGCGCCAGCAGGTTCAGATTGAAGGCCGCCGTCACCCCGAGCGGGTCGTCATAGGCAGCCAGGAGCTCTGGAATTGGTTTTTCCAGGTCAGTCCCCAATAACAGAGAATCGCCCGGCTGCAATATTCGCCTGACACCCTTGAGGAATCTTGTAGCTGCGGGCCGGTCGAAGTTTCCGATGGTGCTTCCCAGAAACAACACCAGCAGGTGCTGGCCTTCGCGCCGCCGGGCTGCTACCTCCACCAGGCCGTCCAGATATTCGCGCTCGAAACCGACGATACTCATGCACTCGATATCGCCCAACTCGCGCTCGCACATGGCCAGTGCGGTGGGAGAAATCTCAATCGGAAAGTATGAGGTGTGCTGGCGCCGGCAAAGCGCTTTCAGCAGCCAGCGGGTTTTCTTGCCGCTCCCGCTGCCCAGTTCGGCCACGGCCACAGGTCCCGGAACCTGTTCCACGATCTCGTGCGCATGGCGCCGCAACAGGCGCTCGTCCGCCCGGGTCAGACCATATTGCGGAAGCACGCTGATCACTTCGAAAAGTGCCGATCCGACATCATCATACAGGTACTTGGACGGAAGCTCTTTCTGCGGCCTGCGAGTGAGCCCGGCGCGAACTTCCGCAGCAAATTCCAGCACCGGATCGGCGGAGATGGCATGGGTCAACATGAATTGGGCGTTAGATCTCATTTATCGACTCACGCAGCGCAACCCGGCATAGACGTACTGATAATGCGGCTGGAACCAGTTGCGGAAAGAACGCCGCAACATGCAGGCCGCCGTACAGCCGCTGCCGCCCTTCATGACGTAATGCTTGCCATCAAAGAAATTGGCGGAATAGCCGGGATAAAACGAAAAGGGCCGGAAGCCAGGAAACGGTCCGAACTCGGTCGACGTCCACTCCCATCCATTTCCGGCCAGATCGAGTACGCCGAAAGCGCTCTGACCCTGACCAAACGCTCCTACCGGCGTAGGATCCCAGCGTTCGAAGTCAAAGTTCCCCCGCCTGGGACTGGGAAGTTCCGGGCCCCAGGGATAGGGCCGCTCCTGTCCCTCAGGCGTGCCGAAAGCGGCTCGATGCCATTGCGCTTCACTGGGCAGCGTTTTCCCCACCCATCGCGCGTATGCGCCCGCTTCCGCTTGACTTACGTAGACCGGCCAGTCTAGCGGTAGAGGAATGCTCTCGAACATCGTGTTGTAGTGCCACCCGCCATCCTTCTGGCTCCAGAAAATCGGATGCGACACGTTCTTCTCCGTTTTCCAGTTCCAGTCGGCTTCGTTCCACAGGGCGCGATCTTCGTATCCCCCGGCTCGAACGAACTGGAGATACTCCCGGTTGGTCACTTTGTAGCGGTCGATGGCGAACGCCGGCACAGTTACGGCGTGCTCTTCATATTCGTTGTCCCAGCCAAAATTGCTGATCGGATTGCGGGAGAGTCCAAGGGTCGCTTCGCCGCCCGGAATCTCCACCATCTCCGGCGAAACCGCCGCTACCAACGCTTCTGGGCGGCGAGGCGGGGCAATCTTATGGTCGTGCGGCAACTGGTGCAGCATGTAGGCCAGGGTTTCCGCGTGCATCAGGCGGTGCTCAATGGCCACGTTCAGCAGCACACTGGGCGACCAATCTTCCTGCGCGCGGTCTTCCGGCAGCGTCCCTGCATTCAAGCTCTCGTCGAGGACCTGCCGGGCCCGGCTTACGTAGTCCCGCACCTGCTCCAGAGTGGGCCAGTCCGACGGCTGGTCGGAGGGCAGTCCTCCGTCCACAGGGTCGATGCCGAATGCGAACAACTGGTCGAATTCCGAATGGAAACTCGCGCCGTCCAGGACCCGCTCCCGCAGCAGGTTCCAATCGAACGCTTCGAGGTGCCCAACATAGAAGATGATGCGGTGTCTTTCAGGGATGGGGCGATCGTAGAGAAACTCTGGTCTTACCAGGTCAAACAGTTGGTCGGTCTGGGTCCGAGCCTGGTGGAGGCGCGTAAGCAACTGGTGCTGAACCTCGATTCCCACCGATGCCAGCATTCGCGGCCTCCTGATCAGAGAACGAACTCGGGCAGTCTACACCGACCTAATGAGATGAATATGCGGGCAGAAAGTTGCTCAGAGTTTTCCGTCAAATACTGCCCCGCCCCGCGGCCGGGGCCATGCAGGTTACGGCCGGAGAGCCCTAGACCGTAACCGCCTGGTACTCCTCGTAAGCGCCCTTGAAATCGGTGATCTGTTGGCTCTCCTGGAAGTGCCAAATCCGGGTGGCCACTTCATCAATCAGGTCTTCATCATGCGTAACCAGCAACAGGGTTCCGGGATAGCGTTGCAGGGCGATGTTGAGGGCATTGATCGATTCCAGGTCGAGGTGGTTGGTGGGCTCATCCAGCACCAGGAAATTCGGTTTTTGCAGCATCAGTTTGCAGAAAATCAGCCGCGCCGCTTCTCCACCAGAAAGCACTTCCGTGCGCTTGTCGGCATCATCCCGGGGGAACAGCATTTGCCCCAGCAACCCGCGAATCTCCTCCTGCACCGCCGAAGGGTTCCACTGATGCAACCAGTTGAACACAGTGGTCCCCGGCTCGATCAGCGCCTTGTGGTCCTGGGCAAAATAACCCACCGCGGCCTCGTGGCCCCAAACCACCTTTCCGTTGCTGAGCAACGGTCCGTCGTAGCCGCTGGTCTTGCGCAGTTCGGCCTCCGGCACCGTGGGAGAATTCGCCAGCAGCGCATTCAGCAGTGTGGTCTTGCCGGCACCGTTCCGCCCCATCAGCGCGATCTTCTCTCCCCGCACTACGCTCGCGGTAAAGCTCCGGATCACGGGACTGTCACCGTACGACTTGGTCACTTGCTCCACTTCCAGCACGTGCTTCCCGGAGGGCCGCTTCTGCTCAAACTTCAGGAATGGACGCTGGATGTTCGACCTCGCCAGTTCCGTAACCTGCAGCCGTTCCACTTCTTTGCGCCGGGACTGCACCTGGCTGGAACGCGTGCCGGCGGAGAAGCGCGCAATGAATTCGTTGAGCTGCGCAATCTTCTTTTCCCGCTGCGCGTTCTGCCCCTCGATCTGCGAGCGGATCTGGGTCTTGGCTACCACCATGTCATCGTAGCTGCCGGTGTAGGTGATGATGGTTTCGTAGTCGATGTCGGCGATGTGAGTGCAAACCCGGTTCAGGAAATGGCGATCGTGTGAGATCACGATCACGACACCGTCATACTGGTTGAGAAAGCCCTGCAGCCAGTGGATCGAATCCAGATCCAGGTGGTTGGTAGGTTCGTCGAGCAGAAGCGCCTGGGGATGGCCAAACAAAGCCTGCGCCAGCAGCACCCGGACCTTCTGTCCGCCCTGCAGCTCGCCCATCTTTTTTTCGTGCAGGTGGTCAGGTATATCCAGGCCTTGCAGCAGGATGCTGGCGTCACTCTCCGCGGTATAGCCATCCTCTTCGCCGACGATGCCTTCGAGTTCCCCCAGTTTCATCCCGTCGGCGTCGGTCATCTCCGGCTTGGAATAGATCAGGTCCCGCTCCTCCATGGCCGCCCACAAGCGCCGGTTGCCCATGATGACGGTGTCGATCACGCGGTAACGGTCAAAGGCAAACTGGTCCTGGCTTAGCACACCGAGCTTGCGCGGGCGCACCACGCCTCCCTTCTGCGGATCGAGTTCGCCCGTCAGCAGCTTCATGAACGTGGTCTTGCCGGCCCCATTGGGCCCGGTCAAACCATAGCGCCTCCCCGGCGTGAAGCTGGTGGAGACTTCGTCGAACAGAACTTTGGCGCCGTAGCGCATGGACACATTACTGACTGAAATCATTGGCTCTTTACTGGAACTGCGGGAAATTGCCCAAAAGGCGGGACGCAGCTTCTGTATCAAGAATATCACGAGGCCAAGCGAGGAAGGCGAACCTTCACCATCGGCGGCGGACGGGGGTTCCTCTGCGTAGTCTGGGGTCAGGCAGGCCTCGTTTTCGGCCGCCCATGTTAGCCTTGTGCCATGTCGTGCCACTCGCCAGCCTGCGGGGATCAGCAACTGATCCAGATTGTTGACGCGGCCCTCGCCGACAGCGCCCGGCGCAGCGGAAAGTGGCTGGCCTGCCGCCCCGGATGTTCGCAGTGCTGCATGGGAGTCTTCGCCATCAATCAGCTGGATGCTCTTCGCCTGCGGAACGGGCTGGCGCAGCTTGAGCAGGAAGATCCAGCCCGCGCCGCTCGTATCCGCGAGCGTGCCCGCGCCTCCGTGGTCCGCCTGTCGCCTGATTTTCCCGGCGACCTCCGCACCGGTGTGATCGAGGAAGACACCTCAGACGAAGCCTGCCAGCGCTGGGACGACTTCGGGAACGACGAACCCTGTCCCGTGCTTGACCCTCAAAGCGGAACCTGTGATCTCTACGAATATCGACCGGTTACTTGTCGCAGCTTCGGGCCGCCGCTCATGGCTGACGGCGGGCTCGGGGTCTGCGAATTGTGCTTTGAAGGGGCGACCGACGCAGAAATTGCCGCCTGTGAAATGAAACCGGACCCAGAGAATCTGGAGGCTGCTCTTTTGGAGGAGCTCCGGAAAACGAAAGGCGCCGGTGGCGAAACGATCATTGCCTTCGCACTGGCGCGCGGCCAATCGATGTGCCGCCTATAGCCAGCTCAGATCTTCTTCCTTTCAAGCTCACTCCAGCGCCGGTAAAGCTCGTCTACCTTCGCCTGGGCCTCGTCCATTTCCGTTTGGGCGTTTAGAAGGCGCGGCCCGTCACTGGCAATTGCCGGGTCTTCGAGCTTGGCGCGCCTGGCTTGCAGCAACTCCTCGGCGGCAGCCACGCGCTGTTCAATGCCGGCGTATTCTCGCGCTTCCAGGTACGAAAGTTTCGCCTTGATCCGCGATCCCACGTAAGAGGCCACTTGTGGTTCGGCACGGGCATTGGCGTTCGCTCGCGCGCTGCGCTCGGCCTGCCAGAATTCCCACTGCGAGAAGTCCGCAAAACTCTCCGCGCTCCCTTGTCCATCGAGGCCAAGCACGACAGTAGACAGGCGATCGAGCAGGTAGCGATCGTGAGTTACCAGAACCAGCGAACCGCGAAACTCCAGCAGGTTTTCCTCCAGGATCTCCAAGGTCGGAATATCGAGGTCGTTGGTGGGTTCATCGAGCAGCAACAGGTCGGCAGGTTGGAGCATGAGTTGCGCGATCAGAACTCGCGCCCGTTCACCTCCGGAAAGCCGCTCCACCGGCTGATTGAGCTGTTCGCCTGTGAACAGAAATTTTGCCGCCCACGAAGCCACATGGATAACCCGGTCCTGATAAATGACTGAATCGCCTTCGGGAGCCAGCGCGCGGCGCAAAGTCACATTGGAATCGAGTTCGCGGCTCTGGTCGAAATACACGATGCGCAGCCACTCGGCGCGACGGACCTGCCCACTGGTTGGGGACCGCTCTCCGCGAAGCAGCCTTAGCAGCGTGGTTTTTCCGCTTCCATTCGGTCCCACCAGCCCCACTCGCATCCCGGCGGTCACGATGAAGTTGAGCTTCTCGAAGAGGGTGCGGGCCGCGATGCGGTAAGTAACATCTTCGAGTTCGATCAACCGCTTGGTTTTGCGATCGGTCGCGGAAAAGTCGATTTGCGCGCTGGCTGTTCGCGTTCTTGCGTTCAGATCAGCGAGGTCCACGATGAGTTCATTCGCCTTGCTGATACGAGCCTTGGACTTCCGGGTCCTAGCTTTGGCTCCGCGACGCAGCCACTCAATCTCGTTGTGAACCAGATTTTCCAGAGCTTCCTGGCGCTTCGACTGCGCGTGCAGAAATTCCTCCTTCTTTTCAAGGAAGGTACTGTAATTCCCACGCACGCGGAGCATCCCGTCCGGATAAATCCGGCTCAATTCGGCCATGTCGGTTGCGACGTTTTCCAGAAAATAGCGGTCGTGACTTACGATCACGCTGGCGAATGCGGCTTCCACCAGCAACGCTTCCAGCCACTCGATGCCCGCGAGATCCAGATGATTCGTGGGTTCATCCAGCAGCAGGAGATCCGGGGCTTGCACCCATGCCTCGACGATGGCCAGGCGCTTCTGCCAGCCACCGGACAGCGCGGCCGCTTCCGCTTCGACATCGTCAAACCCGGCGCGACCCAGGGTCTCCGCCAGGCGGGTTCCCCGCTCCGTCGGGTGAATGTTTGCGCGCTCCATCGCATTTTCAAGCACCGACCGCGCCGTTGCCCCGGGGCGGAATTTCGAGTCTTGCTCCACGAAGCTGACCCGGAGTCGTTTCCGAAACGCAATTTCTCCTTCATCCGGAGTTTCGTCGGCGGCCAAAATTCGCAATAAGGTTGATTTGCCGGAACCGTTCGGACCGATGAGCCCGATCCGGTCACCCTCGGTCACCGTGAATGACACATTCTGAAAGAGCGGGTTCGCTCCGAAGGCCTTCGAGATTCCCTGTGCATTAATGATCGGCGGCAACGGCTAGGGGTCTCCTGGGAGTCTGCCTTGAGATTATCAGGAAAGGAGAATCTTCCCTCATCGCACGAACGTCAGCCCATGCGGCACAACCTGGGGAAGCACATACGCGTAGAGCATGACGATGATTCCTACAATTGCGCCCAGAGCAACGGAGTGCCATACCACGAAGCGGAAAATCATCCCTTCGTTGCCCACCTGATTGGTGGCGGCCGTGGCGATGGTGATCGATTGAGCGTCCACCATCTTGCCCATCACTCCGCCCGCACTGTTGGCCGCACACATAAGCACCGGATCAATGCCCAGCTGCTGCGAGGTAATGCGCTGCAAACTTCCGAACAGCACATTGGACGATGTGTCGCTTCCGGTGAGTGCGACTCCCAGCCATCCCAGGAAAGTACCGAAGAAAGGGTAGGTCCAGCCGGTACGCGTAAAGGCCAGGCCCAGCACGGCGTCCAGGCCGGAATAGCGGGTCACAAAGCCCAGCCCCATCATGAATGAGATTGCCACCAGCGCCAGCCGCATGCGCACCAGGGTGCGTCCGAAAATCTTTGCCAGCCGGAGCGGAGACAGGCCCAGCAGAAGTCCTGAGGCAATCGCGGCCAGGAAGCAACCCGACCCGGTCGCGGAGAGCCAGTTGAAGTCAAAGCGTGCGGCTTCGGACGCCGGCTTGGCCACCACCGGGGCGGCGCGGTAGACCGCGTTGTGCAAATAGGGAACGTCCCAGCCCGCCGGGCCAGGCCGGGGCTTGCCGTCCGCCTGCATCACCCTGAACGCCGGAGTTGTCGCCTGGTTCAGGGCCAACTTCACGGGAGGAAGTCCCCACACTAGTACGAACACCGACAGGATGGCGAACGGGGTCCACGCTTTCAGAACCGTCGACAGAGGATAGGAACGGACGGGAACACCGCCACCAATGTCTCCGGCCGCCCACGCTCCACCCAGATCGTCCTCGATGACTCCCGCCCGCGACGGCGCAGCGCTTCCCGTACTCTCATAATCAAAGCGCCATATCGTCTTCGGCTTCCAGAATCGCAGGAACACCACTGTGGCGAGCAGTGAAATCGCGCCTCCCATGATGTCGACCAGGTTGCTGTCTACATAGTTCGACCAGAGGAACTGAGTAAGCGCGAATGAGGAACCCACGACCACGATGGCGGGCCAGACCTCGAATGTTTCCTTCCAACCCACCATGACTCGCACCAGCCAGAAGGGGACAATCAGAGCGGTTAAGGGAAGGATGCGTCCGATGGTTGCGCTGAGATCGGATTCCGGTAGCCCGCAAACGGCCGCCAGCGTGTGTACCGGCGTTCCAATCGCGCCCCAGGCCACGGGCGCGGTGTTCGCAATCAGGTTCAGCGCGGCGGCGTGGAAGGGACGAAAGCCCAGCCCGATCATGAAGGCGCCGGCAATCGCTACTGGCGCACCGAAACCTGCTGCGCCCTCGATGAGCGCACCGAAACAGAACGCGACCAGCAGGACCTGCAGGCGCCGATCGGCGGTGATACTCGCCACCGATTCCTTCATGATCTCGAATTGCCCGGTTTCGACGGAAATGTCGTACAGGTAGACAGCGGCGAGCACGATCCAGGCTATTTTCAGCAAGCCGAACGCCACCCCGTAACCGAAACTGAGGGCCGCGAGGGCAAGCGGCATGCCGAAAAACACGACCGCTACGAGCGTTGCAGTCAGCGCGCCGAAGATCGCGCACCAGTGTGGCCTGATCTTCAGTCCGACCAGCAGTCCGAACAGGACAACGATGGGAAGCGTGGCCACCAGCGTAGATAACCACCAGCGGCCGAAAGGGTCATAGACCTGGGTCCAGAGCAAGACCTTTCTCCCCTCATTCACCGCCAGTGCGCGGGAACATCTACATAGGAACGATCCAGCGCAGTCACCGACGTGCACCCGAGCAGCTTTAGCGTCCGCTCTACGTCCGCCTGTAGAATTTCAAGCGCGCGTACTACCCCCGCGTGTCCGGCCGCGGCCAGGCCATAGGCGTAAGCCCGCCCGCAAAGGACGGCTCGAGCTCCCAGGCAGACTGCCTTGACAATGTCGCTTCCGCGACGAACCCCTCCGTCCATCAGCACTTCGACCTGACCGTTGACCGCAGCCACCACTTCAGGAAGCGCCCGCAACGAAGCCGATACGCCATCGAGCTGACGTCCTCCATGATTGGAGACCACCACCGCAGCAGCGCCTTCATCGACGGCGTGCCGCGCGTCATCCCCGGTGAGAACGCCCTTGATCACCATCGGGCCCGGCCACAGATTGCGGATCCACTTAAGATCACTCCAGGTCACCGCTGCCCGAGCCAGGGCGGCGCTGACATCCACCAGTTCCATCGGTCCCTGCCCCGGGAGGACTACGTTTGGCAGCTTGGCCATGCCGCCGTCGAGCAGGAAGCGGGCCAGCCATTCGGGGCGCGCCAGAATCTGGGGTAGAAACGGAATCTTGGCCCAGAGGCTGCCTCCCACCAGTTCCCTCATGCCGTTGCGATAATCCCGCTCGCGCAGACCGGCCACTGGCGTATCGATCGTGATGAACAGCGCGGCACAGCCGGCCCCCCGGGCCCGTTCAATCACAGCTTCGGAGGCCGCGCGTCCACCCATGAGATAAAGCTGAAAGCACACCGGCCCGGAGGATGCGGCCTTCACATCTTCCAGCCGGTGTCCGGAGATGGTGGAAAGAACGTAAGCCGTGCCCGCCGCCCCGGCCGCCCGCGCTGCCCCCGCTTCACCATCCGGATGCATCAAGCGGCTGTAGCCGACCGGGGCGAGCAAGGCTGGAAACGATAGGTCGAAACCGAGGACGCGGGTCCGCAAATCGCAATTGGCCACAGGCACTGCCTGGCGCGGCCGGAAGGTGACGTCATCAAAGACGCGGCAGTTCTCCCGCAACGTAACTTCACCGTCGGCGCCGCCATCGAGGTAGTCGAACACCGGCTTGGGCAACCGGTGCTGGGCCAGGGGCCGGAAGTCATGGATGTTGACCACATGGGGAGACGCCACCGCGCGTGACGCTCTACTCATAGGCTGGTTCCATCGTGAGCATGGGTGGTTTCCGGAGGTTTCTGCAACTCTGCGCCGGACACAAAACAGCGCGATTATACCGGAGAGCTATGAGTAAAGTTGACGGAGGGTCGGTTGGAAGTAACGCGGGGAAGAAAACTCGCCCTCGCGCAGCCGGTGAACTTACGCTCCGGCTGCGGCTTTGTGCACCTTGGCCCCATTCACCTTCAGCAACAGCTCGGTGATGACCACAGGGTCCGCCGGCTTGGAGAAGTAGTAGCCCTGGGCAAAGCCGCAGGCCAGCTCTTTGAGCTGATTTACTTGCGCCTCGGTTTCAGTCCCTTCGGCCACGGTCGCCAGACCCAGAGTCTGGGCCAGCATAATGATGACCTGGACAATCTTATGAATCTCCACGTCCCGATCCATCTGCGAGATGAACGCGCGATCAATCTTCAGTGAGTCGACCGGAAACTGTTGCAGACGGCTGAGCGATGAGTAGCCTGTGCCGAAATCGTCCACGCTCAAGCGGACCCCCAGCGTCTTGAGTTCTGCCAGCACCGAGGCTGCTTTCTCCGGATCGCCCATGGCGATGGTTTCCGTGATCTCCAGTTGCAGGACACTGGGGTCGAGCCCGGTCGCCTGCAGCGTCTGCGCGATGCCTTTCGCCAGATCGGGATGGGCAAACTCTTTCGAGGTGATGTTGACGCTCATGGTCAGCGGCGGCTGCGACGGAAATTGAGTATGCCAGGAGCGGAGCTGCTCGCAGGCTTCCTGCAGCAGCACCCGGTTCATGGGGATGATGAGGCCGGTTTCGTCCGCCACGGTGATGAACTCACCGGGCATAAGCAACCGCTCCCTGCGCTGCCACCGGGTCAGGGCTTCGAAGCCGGTGATGCGGCCGTTTTGCAGGGAGATGATGGGCTGATAGTGCGTCCTGAACTCACGCAGTTCCAGCCCCTTGCGAAGCTCGGTTTCCAGTTCCAGGCGCCGGACCGCGTTGGCGTGCATGGCCGCGTCAAAGACTTCGCAACGGGCCTTGCCCAGGCGCTTGGCCCGGTACATGGCGATGTTGGCATCCCGCAGCAGGTCTTCTCCATGCTCGCATTGGGCGGTGCTCAAGGCGATTCCGATGCTGGCCGTGACCACCACTTCGTGCCCGTTCACTGTGAACACAGGCGCCAGCCTGCTCTGTAACCGCTCTGCCACCCGAATCGCGTCGCTGGCGTTTCGGATCTCCTCCAGAAGAACCGTGTACTCATCGCCGCCGAGCCGGGCCAGCGTGTCGTCGGAGGTGGACTTGCCGGTATCGGTCACCCGTGAAATCGTGTCCAACTCCCGCAGCGACGCGGTAAGCCTCTGGCCGATTTGCACCAGAAGTTCATCCCCGACACTGTGGCCCAGGCTGTCGTTGAATACTTTGAATTCATCGATATCAATGAAGAGGACGGCAAACTTGTAATCCGCGTGCCGCTTGCCCAGCACGAACGCGCGCTGCAATCGTTCGATAAACAGCGCCCGGTTGGGCAGATTGGTGAGGCCGTCGTGAAAGGAGTTGTGCGCCAGCTTTTCTTCCGCCCGCTTGCGCTCGCTGATGTCCCGGTTGACGATGACCAGTTTTTCGGTCTCGCCTTTGACGTTTTTCACCGCGCTTGCGGTGGATTCCAGGATGCGCCACGATCCGTCCTTGTGCCGGATCCGGTATTCCAGCCTTTCGCCGGTACCGGTTGAATGCGCTTTCTTGGCCGCCTCGATCACGCGCTGGCGATCTTCAGGGTGAATCTGTTCAATCGAGGAAGTCGATCGCAGTTCCGCCGCCGAATACCCCAGGATGCGCTCGTAGGCCGGGCTGTTGTAGATTCTCTTGCCGCTTCCATCCACCACCGCGATCATGTCCGCGGCATTCTCGGTGATCAGTTGAAAGAGCTGGTCCCGCTCCGCCAGCTGTCGTCGCATGCGCTGCAATTGCATGTGCTGGTAAAGGGTGTAGATATCGAACAGCAGCACCACGCAAGCCAGCCCGCGCACCCACTCTTTCAAATCAGCCCAGTAAGTGCCGTCGTATTGCGGGTGTATCTGGAAGAAGGTGAGAGAAATGATTCCCGCGGTCAAGACCAGCGTGACCAGTACCGCCAGCCCCCACAGCCACCATTCGCGGCCTTCGATCTGCCACTTCTGGATCGCAGGGGTCTTAGGCGCGCTTTCGGCGTCGGATGGAAATTCCTGAGATTTCATTGACCGGGTTCTCTCGCTCTAAAGAGATTCTAGACCCGGAAAATCGAGGCGAAAGTTACGGAAGTTTCCTTGCGGGAGGGACTTCTGCGGCAGTCGAGCGCGGTTCCGCCGCGCCTACCCTGCTCTTTTTTGAAACACCTTCAATTCTTTTGGGATGATGAATACTTCCTCATTTTTCCTGAGCTGCAGTTCCCGGAACCGGTCCTGCGGCATTTCTACCTGCACTGCCGCGCCCCACTCGGACACGGCTTCGATCTTGACCACCGGTCCGGCCGAATTGATGTGTTTGATGGTGACGCGAAAGTGGCTTCCCCCGTTGGCCAGGCGCTGGATCTCGAGTAAATGGGGGCGCACATACACAAATTCTCCCGTCTCGGTCTCCTGAATCGTGGTCTGTTTTTCATCGTCGACACGGCCATGAAACAGGTTCACGTTGCCCAGAAAGTTATAGACGAAGGGTGTGGCGGGATGGTGATAGACCTCGTCGGGCGAGCCCACCTGCTCGATCCGGCCCTCGTTCATCACTGCAATCCGGTCCGCCACTTCCAGGGCCTCTTCCTGATCGTGGGTGACAAACACGCTGGTAATGTGAACTTCATCATGCAACTGGCGCAGCCAGCGGCGCAATTCCAGGCGCACTTTGGCGTCCAGCGAGCCAAACGGTTCGTCCAGCAGCAGGACGCTGGGCTCCACCGCCAGCGCCCGCGCCAGGGCCACCCGCTGCCGCTGTCCCCCGGAAAGCTGGGAGGGATAGCGGTTTGCCAGATTCTTCAGCTGGATCAACTGCAGCAGCTCCTGCACCTTGGCGCGAATTTTCTCTTCCGGCGGGCGCAGGCTGCGTGGCCGGACTCGCAACCCGAACGCGATGTTCTCGAACACCGTCATATGCCGGAACAGGGCGTAGTGCTGAAACACGAATCCCACCCGGCGATCGCGCGCCTCCCGCTGGGTGATGTCCTGGCCGTCGAAGAGGACACTGCCGGAGTCAGCGAAGTCGAGCCCTGCGACGATGCGCAACACGGTGGTCTTACCCGAGCCGGATGGACCCAGCAGGGCCACCAATTCGCCGGATGGAATCAATAGATTCACATGATCCAGCGCGGTAAACTGGCCGAACTTCTTGCTGATATTTTGTGCTTCGATGCTCATGCCGCTTGCTCTTCTCCGTTCCAGCGGGCGGATTCGGCCAGCTGGCGACGGGCTCTCCATTCCACCACGGTCTTGACCGCCAGCGTGACCAATGCCAGCAGCGCCAACAGAGAGGCCACTGCGAAAGCGGCCTCGAATTGGTATTCGTTATACAGGATTTCAATGTGCAGGGGCATGGTGTTGGTGCGTCCGCGTATGTGCCCGGAGACCACCGAGACTGCGCCGAATTCACCCATCGCGCGCGCATTGCACAGAATCACGCCGTAAAGCAGTCCCCATTTGATGTTGGGCAGGCTTACCCGGAAAAATGTTTGCCAGCCGCTCGCGCCTAGCGCCACGGCTGCTTCTTCCTCTTCCTGTCCCTGCGCCTGCAGCAACGGAATCAACTCCCGGGCGACGAAGGGAAAGGTCACAAAGATAGTCGCCAGAACAATTCCCGGCACCGCAAAAATAATTTGCAGGTCGTGCCGGGCAAGCCACGGTCCAAGCCATCCCTGCAAGCCGAACAGCAGCACGTAGATCAAGCCCGAAACTACCGGGGAGACGGAAAACGGCAGATCAATCAGCGTGATCAGCAGGCTCTTGCCCGCGAACTCGAACTTGCCGATGGCCCAGGCCGCGGCCACGCCGAACACAAGGTTCAAGGGCACCGCAATGCCCGCCGCCAGCAGGGTGAGACGGATTGCGGCCAACGCGTCCGGCTGGCGCAGGCTCGCCCAGTACGCGGCCAGACCTTTGCGCAGCGCTTCCGTGAACACCACTCCGAGCGGCAAAAAGATGAAGATCCCCAGAAACAACACGGCCGCACCGATAAGTGCCCAACGGACGACGGCGGGCTCGGTGGTTGCCGCTGTCGCCGTCCGGGGCGCCGGCAGGCTCTGTACGCTCAATGGAATCGCTCCCGCCATCTCTACCTCGCTTGCGTTCTCTAGCTTGTCATTCCCAACGGCTTTCGCCGCGAGGAATCTGCTTCTCGAATTTCCACGATCGGCTACGCTTCGTTAACCTCAGGCACGCGCTCTTCCCGGCTGCTGCTCCATTTTTGCAGCAGATTGACCGGCAGCAGGAGGACCAGCGAAACCACCAGCATGACCACCGCGATCGCAGTGGCCCCCGCGTAGTCGTACTGGTCCAGCTTGGTGATGATCAACAGCGGCGTGATTTCAGTTCGCATCGGCATATTGCCCGAAATGAAAACCACCGATCCGTATTCTCCAACCGCCCGGGCAAATGCCATGGCAAAACCGGCCAGGGCAGCGGGGAGGAGGGTAGGCAGCACGACTCGGGAGAAAGTCTGCCAGCGGCCGGCTCCCAAGCTCGCGGCTGCTTCCTCAAGTTCCTTGTCGAGATCCTCGAGCACCGGTTGCACACTCCGGACAACGAACGGCAACCCGATAAAGGTCAGCGCGATCGCCACGCCCAATGGCGAATAGGCTGACTTGATCCCAATCGAGGCCAGCGGCCGGCCCAGCCAGCCGTTGGGGGCGTAAATCGTGGTGAGGGCAATGCCGGCTACCGCCGTCGGCAGGGCAAATGGCAGGTCGACCAGCGAGTCGCACAGACGTTTTCCAGGAAAGCTGTATCGCACCAGCACCCACGCCACCAGAACTCCAAAAAACAGGTTCGCGACGGCACCGATCAGGGAGGCGCCAAAGGTCAGGCGATAAGAAGCCAGGGCTCGCGGCGAAGTGACGGTGTGCCAGAACTGGCCCCAACTCAGCGTCGAGGCCTTCAGGAAAGTCGCGGCCAGCGGGATCAGCACAATCAGGCTGAGATAGAGCACCGTGTATCCCAGCGCGAGGCCGAAGCCCGGCAGGATGCTGCGTTTTTTAAAAGTAAGCTTCATTCGCTATTGGTTCGGCTGGTAAATCTGGTCGAACACCCCTCCGTCGGCAAAGTGGGTCTTCTGCGCTTTTTGCCATCCGCCGAACACTTCATCGATGGTGACCAACGTGAGCTTGGGAAAAGTGCTTGCGTACTTCTTCGCCACCGATTCCAGCCGTGGCCGGTAATAGTTCTTGGCCGCGATTTCCTGCCCCTCGGGTGTGTACAGGTATTCCAGATACGCCTGGGCCACGGCCCTCGTGCCCTTCTTGTCCACCACCTTGTCCACAATCGAGACCGGCGGTTCCGCCAGGATGCTCTGCGAAGGCACCACGATTTCAACCTTCTCCGGACCCAGTTCCTTGATGGAGAGGAACGCTTCGTTCTCCCACGCGATCAGCACATCGCCGATTTCGCGCTGCACGAACGTAGTGGTCGATCCGCGCGCGCCTGAGTCCAGCACGGGAACGTTCTTGTATAGCTGCTTCACAAATTCCCGCGCCTTGTCGTCATTCCCCCCAGGCGACTTGAGCGCGAAAGCCCAGGCGCCCAGATAGTTCCAGCGCGCGCCGCCCGAGGTCTTGGGATTGGGCGTGATCACCGAAATGCCCGGCTTCACCAGGTCGTCCCAATCCTTAATATGTTTCGGATTCCCCTTACGCACCAGGAACACGATGGTCGAAGTGTAGGGAGTGCTGTTCTGCGGCAACCGTTTTTGCCAGTCGGCGGGAAGCAATCCGGCGTTTTGCGAAATAGCGTCGATATCGTAGGCCAGCGCCAGGGTCACGACATCGGCCTGCAAACCGTCAATCACCGCGCGCGCCTGCTTGCTCGATCCTCCATGCGATTGCTCGATCGTGACTGTCTGCCCCGTCTTGCTGTTCCAGTATTTGACGAAAGCCTGGTTAAAGTCCTGATATAACTCGCGGGTAGGATCGTAGGAAACATTCAGCAAGGACTGCGCCGGGCCTGGAACCGCCAGAGCCAGCATCACGCCCAGAACTACAAGAACTTTTTTCACCTTCATCCCCTGTGTGACTCGCAGTCGCACTGCCTGAGTCTGTAGTGTCCTGGTTCGCCCAACGTGCGGGCTCAAAAAGCAAACGGCCCGCCGATCTCATCATCGCGGGCCGATTGAGAATTTGAATGTTTGTCTCTGACTACATTCCATCCTCGGGCCCACGCGAATTGCAACACGTACAGCAACAGCTCGCCATCGGGCAACATATGGACAGAATGTGGATTCTCGTCATCGAGGCTCAGTATACCCATGAGACCGGGTTTTAGTCTAGTACTATGATAGACATTCTTGCATTGTGCTGTCAGGAAGCTTTATGGCTAGTGGTTAGCGGTCAGTGATACCGTCACTTCGCCCTGTCCGAGCGCTCATGCGCCTCTGCCAGACGCGCGCGGACTTCGGGATTGTCCGGCAGACGGCTGGCGGCAATCTCCAGATGAATGGCAGCCGTCCCGAAGTCGCCGGTTTTCAACAGACTCGATCCCATCTCATAGTGGGCCCAGGCCGAGTCCGGCTGCAGCTCGATCGCAGCGCGCAGACGCTCAATCGATTGTGGGTACTGCCCCTGTCGTGCCAGCGCCACCCCCAGCACGTACTGCGCCAGATACATCTTGGACGCCACGGCCAGGGCCGGTTGCAGCGTGGCCATAGCTTTGTCCGGCTTCCCTTGGTCGAGTAGCGCGCTCGCAGTCAGAACCCTGTTTGCGATTGCGATCCCGTCTTTTGGATCCACTCCGCTTACCGCCGCCCGCGTGCCGCCAGCCGGCTTTTGCAGTCCCACGTATCCCAGTGAGGCCAGCTTCTGCATCTCGCTGGAGGTGAGTTCCGGCCCGCCCGCAGAATTGCCCGGATCGCTGAATCGCCGGTCGAACGCGTCCAGTTGTGAGGCGATCGTCTCCAGCGTGGCCCTGGAACCCTCCGCCAGGTTCCGCGTCGCTCGCGGATCGCTGGACAGGTCATACAACTCCGGCCTCGGCGCCCGGATGTACAGGAATTTGCCGGTGCGCCACGATTCCAGCGGACTCCATCCGAAAGCCCGCTGCGGAAAGTCTGTCATCGAATAGACGGGCTGGTCGGCACTCGAATTCGCTTTCGCCATCCGCAGAAGCGACTGTCCCTGCATCTGCGAAGGAATCGTGACGCCCGCAATTTCGAGTATGGTGGGCGCGATGTCCACCAACCGGGCATGGACCCGCACTCGCTTTCCCGCAGACTGGCCTTGCGGCAATTTCAAGAGCAGGGGCACGTGTAAAGTTTCATCGTAGAGAAAGACACCATGCGTGTCTTCGCCGTGAGCGCCCAGGCCTTGGCCGTGATCGGAAGCGACGACGATTAACGCGTCGTCATACAGCTTGCTGCCGCGAAGAGCTGCGACCAGCTTCCCTACCGCCGAATCCGCCGCGCTCACCGCGGCATTGTAGGAAGAAGCGCTGGCCGCCGCCGGATCATTCAAATGCACCCATAGAAAGAATGGACCTTTGGGATTGCGCGCCAGCCAGGCACTGGCGCGAGCCACGACCTGCGCGGCCGTCCTTCCTACGGAACCGCTTTGCGCTTTCTCAGGCTGGTGAAATCCGGCGTCATAGACTGCGAAACCGCGATCGAAGCCGGGGGCAAAACCGTTCTTCGGATCAAGCGCGATCGATCCCACGAACGCCGCCGTTCGATCACCACCCGCCCGGAGCAGGTCTGGAACAAACGGCAACGAAGACGCCAGCCTCGTCCCCAACTCCCCGGCTCGGTTGGTCTGAGGATAAGTGCCCGAAAGTATGGTCGCATGCGAGGCCACCGTGAGCGGCGCCTGCGCGAAGGCCTGCTCAAAAACAATGCTCTGACCCGCCAAGCGGTCGAGGTTCGGCGAAAGTCTTGCGCTTGAGCCCAGGAACCCCATCCGGTCGGCGCGGACCGAATCCAGAGTGATCAGGACGATATTCGGCTTCGCCGCTGCCCGGGAAAGAACCGGGCTCAGCAGCAAAAGCGCAGGCGCGAACCAGCGCAGGTAAAGAGTCCGCGCAAACATGAAATTCAGTCTACCTCTCTGCGTAGTCTGTGTCCTCTGTGGTTCAATGGATGAGTTACACGGATTATGATGATTGCGCCGTCCTGCACCGCGGGAGCCAGTTCTTGAAGACGCGAACCCGGAAACTTTGCCTCGCCCTGACGTTGTGCGCTACGGCTGCGTTTTTTTTCTCCTGCCGGCGCCAGCCCAAATGGCAGGGCGATGAAAAGCTCATCATCCTGGGCATCGACGGCATGGATCCGCAACTGCTCAAGCGATTCATGGCCGAGGGAAAGATGCCGAATTTTTCCGGGCTAGCCGCCCGGGGATCATTCCGGCTTCTCACCACCAGCATCCCGCCACAGAGTCCCGTCGCCTGGTCTAACCTGATCACGGGCATGAACGCCGGCGGACACGGCATTTTTGACTTCATTCATCGCGACCCGCATACCTTGCAGCCTTATTTCTCGGCCTCTCGAGTCGAGCCGCCCAAACACGGAATTCATCTGGGAAGCTGGGTCATTCCGCTGGGAGGCGGCAGCGCCGAGCAACTCCGCCAGGGCAAAGCCTTCTGGGAAATTCTCGATGACTACGGCGTGCCCAACAGCATCTTTCGCATGCCTTCGAACTTTCCTCCGGTGCAGGCAAAGGGAAACACACTTTCGGGGATGGGCACACCTGATCTGCGCGGCAGCTACGGCACGTTCTCCTTTTATACCGATGACCCCCTGGCCGCCGTGGGAACTGTGGAAGGTGGCCAGATTATTCCCGTCCAGGTGGAAGGTTCCCAGGTGAATGCCAAACTGATTGGCCCCGACAACACCTTCCGCAAGGGATCTCCGCCCGCGGTCGAGCCTTTTACGGTTGCCATCGATCCGCTGGAAGCCGTCGCCAAAATCTCGGTGCAGGACAATAAATTCGTCCTCCGCGAGGGCGAATGGAGCGACTGGATTCACGTGGAATTTCAGTTGATTCCCTTCATCGGAAACGTGCGCGGGATATGCCGCTTCTACCTCAAGCAGGCGCATCCTCGATTCCAGTTGTATGTCTCGCCCATCAACATCGATCCCGCCGACCCGGCGCTGCCGATTTCCACGCCCAAGAATTACTCGGGCGAACTGGTGGAGGAAACCGGCGACTTTTACACTCAGGGCATTTCCGAGGACACCAAAGCGCTCTCCGCCGGCGTTCTTGACGACAAGGAATATCTGCAGCAAGCGAAAACTGTTCTGGCCGAGCACCGGCAGATCTTTGATGCTGAATTTCCAAAATTCCGGCGCGGCGTTTTCTTTTTCTATTTCTCCAGTCTCGATCTCAATTCCCACATGTTCTGGCGGCTGATCGACCCACAACACCCGGAGTATGACGCCACTCTAGCCACCCAATACGGCTCCGCCTTGCCGGAGTTCTATCAGCAGATCGATCAGGTGCTGGGAGAGGTGTTGCAGCATCTGGACGACCGCACCACGCTTCTGGTCCTCTCCGACCATGGATTCGCTCCCTACAACCGCTCCTTCAACCTGAATACCTGGCTGCTGAACAACGGTTACATCACTTTGAGGAGCGCACCGAATCCCGACCAGAGCCAGGCCTTTGCCAATGTGGACTGGAGCCGAACCCGTGCCTATGGTCTCGGCTTGAATGGCCTGTACCTGAATCTCCGCGGACGCGAGCGCGAGGGAATGGTCGAGCCCGGCGCTCCGGCCGATGCGCTTATGGGGGAGATCCAAGACAAGCTCCTCAGCGTGCGCGATCCGCAGAATGATGTGGCCGCCGTCACCCGGGTCGATCGCGCCAGCGAGGTGTATCAGGGACCCTACGCGCGGCAAGGTCCCGATCTCCTCGTCGGCTACAACCGCGGCTACCGCGCCGGATGGCAAACTATTCTGGGCAATTTCCCTGCTGAGATTTTCGAAAACAACACCAATCCCTGGAGCGGCGATCACTGCATCGACTACACCCTGGTTCCCGGCGTGTTGCTCAGCAATCGTCCCATTGACGCCACCACCCCCGCGCTCACCGACATCGCTCCCACCATCTTCGCGCAATTTGGAATTCCCCAGCCGGACGGTATGATGGGACATCCGGTTTTTTCATCCACCCGTGCTCAAGTGAAGTAGAAGTTGACGGGCAAATGGAGACAGTTCCATGTCCTCGCAAAAAATCAAACTCGAAGGCGATTTGCTGGAAAAAGCCAAGCAGTGCGCCGAAGCGTCAGGCTATGCTTCGGTCGATGAATTTGTGCTGCACACGATTGAAAAGGAAGTGAAGCGCCTGCTGCCTGCCGAGCCAGGCGGCGACTCCAAGGAAAAAGTAGCCAAGCGCCTGCAGGGATTGGGCTATATCGAATAGCATGAACCCGCGCCCACAACTCGCGACCACCGCGGTGCCACGCTTCTTCGCCGTAGCCACCGCTCCTTCAGCCACGCCGCTGTTGCTGGTTCTCGCGGTTTCGGTGGTGGTGGGTCTGCTGATGGTGCTGGTATTCCGGTACGCTTCCGATCAAAAAGCAATTGGTCGCGCCAAGGATCGCCTGAAGGCCAATTTGCTGGCGGTTCGGCTCTTTCAAGACCAGTTGCCCGTAGTGACCCGCGCTTATGCTCGCATTCTCAGAGGAACTGGAACCTATCTTCGCCTCTCCTTTACTCCATTTCTCATCGCCATTTTGCCCGTTACTTTCCTGATCATCCAACTCGACCGCTATCTGGGCTGGATGCCGATCAGTCCCCAACAAAATTTTCTGGTGGAGGCGCACGTCGCAGATCCAGAAGCCCTGAGCCAGGTGACGCTGCAACTTCCTCCGCAATTGTCCGCCTCAGCCCCCGCGGTGCACATTCCGCACGACCAGGAGGTTGTCTGGCGTCTGGTGGCCCAGAGCCCGGGACACTACAACGTGAACATTGCCACCGCAGGCCAGACGGCAATGAAACAGGTTGTGGTCTCGCCCGGTCTCGCCCGGGTTTCTCCCGTCCGCTTGCAGGACAATTTTTGGGAGCGCATGTTGATTTCAGGTGAGCCCCCGCTGGCCGGGAATGGTCCGGTTCAGTCCATCGCTGTGACCTACGAGCCACGCATCATCCGCTTCGCGTGGTTGGAGTGGAACTGGATCGTCTTGTTCTTCGTGGTTTCGTTGATTGCGGGGTTCTTCTTCAAGACGATCCTGGGAATTCAGGTGTGAGTTGATATTTTCCCGCAAAAATCGGCTGGACCGGATCGCGGTTGCGCTCCTGATCCTCGGGCTGGTCTTTTTGTTGCCCTTGCGCGCAGAAGCCTATGCCGGCCCTGGCGCGGGATTTGCCGTCCTGTCTTCTTTCTGGACCATCTTCGTCGCGTTCCTTTATTCCTTCTATGCGCTGGTTACCTGGCCCATCCGCCAGCTCCTGCGCTCCTTCCGCCGCCGCAAGGCCTACGGCAAGGCCCAGGTACGGCGAGTGGTGATTGTCGGCTTCGACGGCATGGACCCCGAACTGGCCGCCCGCTTCATGGACGAAGGAAGGCTGCCGAACCTGGCCAAACTGCGCGAGCGCGGCACCTTTCGGCCGCTCCGCACCACTTTTCCGGCGATTTCTCCTGTGGCCTGGTCGACCTTTCAGACGGGAGTCAATCCCGGCAAACACAACATCTACGACTTCCTGGCCCGCGACCTGCGCAACTATCTTCCATTCCTCTCCTCGGCACAGATCAGCGAGCCCAAGCGCCACCTGAAGATTGGCAAGTACTCCATCCCCCTCGGCAAGCCCGAAATCAAGGGCCTGCGCCGCGGAACTCCTTTCTGGCACTGGTTGGGCAAGGCCGGCGTCTTCTGCTCGGTCATCCGGGTTCCCGTGACGTTTCCGCCGGAGAAATTCCCCGGCGTGTTGCTCTCCGGCATGTGCGTCCCGGATTTGAAAGGAAGCCAGGGGACATTCTGTTTCTGCACCACTCGTGCCGGCGGCGAGAAGTTCCGCGAAGGCGGCATTCGGATTCCTGTGGAACGCAATGGAGCAGGTTTCCATTCTTATATTCCCGGCCCTGACAATCCTCTCGGCACCGGCGGCGAACTACGGGCGGCTTTCAAGATTCGGCCCGACCGCAGCCTGAAGCAAGCCCGCGTCGAAATCGATTCCGAAACTTTCACGCTCAAAGTCGGGGAGTATTCCGAGTGGATTCCCGTGAAGTTCAAAGCCGGCATGGGATTCACCGCTCATGGCATTTGCCGCTTCTACCTCAAGGAACTCTCTCCGGAAGTCGAAATCTACGTGACCCCGGTGAACATTGATCCGGGGCGTCCTGACCTGCCCATTTCTCATCCCGTAACCTATTCCATCTATCTGGCCAAACTGTTCGGGCCTTATGCGACTCTCGGTCTGGCGGAAGACACCTGGGCACTCAATGAAGAGGTCCTCGACGACCAGGCTTTCCTGGCCCAGTGCTATGGCAATCATGAGGACCGCGAGCGCATGTTTTTTGACGCCCTGGAAAAGACTCCGCAAGGCCTTTGCGCCTGTGTCTTCGATACCACCGACCGGGTGCAGCACATGTTCTGGCGCTATCTCGATGACGATCATCCCGCCGCCAGAGACGTGCCTCGAGGCCAACGGCCGCCGGTCATTCAAGACCTCTACGCCCGCATGGACGCCCTGATCGGGCGCGTCCTCAAGCAGATTGATGATCAGACTCTGTTCCTGGTGATCTCCGATCATGGCTTCAAGTCCTTTGCCCGCTGCATGAATCTGAACGCCTGGCTGCACCAGAACGGCTACCTGGTCCTGAAGGATGGTAAGAGCGAAAGCGGAGACTGGTTCGAGGATGTTGATTGGTCCCGCACCCGGGCCTACACCATGGGCCTGAACGGCCTCTATCTGAATCTGAAGGGTCGTGAGCGGGAAGGCATCGTCGAAGCCGGGACCGGGAGTGAAGCTCTAAAAGAGGAACTGCGCAGCAAGCTGAACGGATTGATCGATCCCGCCTCGGGCTCGGTCGCGATTACCGGCATGTTCGACTGCGAAGGCATTTACGCCGGCCCCTACGTGGACAACGCGCCCGACCTCATCGTGGGCTATGGCGCGGGTTTCCGCGCTTCCTGGGATTCGGTGATGGGACAAGTGACGGGCAAGATTTTCGAGGACAACGTCAAAGCCTGGAGCGGCGATCACTGCATCGATCCGCGCCTGGTTCCCGGCGTGCTGTTTTGCAACCGCAAGATCGCCACCGAAAAGCCCGCGATCGTGGATGTCGCGCCCACGGTTCTGAAGATGTTTGGCCTCGATCTGCCGTCTTATTTTGACGGCAAGCCCTGGCCGGTCGCTGTAGCCGAGGGCAAATAATTGCGCGGACTCCGCGTCTTCTGTTGCTAGTTGGCTTGCTCCTCGTTTGGTTTCCGGCCGGAGCTCGCTTCCCGCGCTTCGACTTTATTGCTACTGGCCTGTTCCACCTCCACATCAGTCCGCCCGGGAGTGGGCGGCGGCGCCAGGCGATGACCCCACCGAATAAACGGACGCTCGATCAGTTCATAACTCAGAAACGCGCAGAAGAAAATCATTACCACATTCAAAGGGAAGTGCCGCAGCGGCCCGAAGAGTCGCTGCGCGCTGCCGAGAACAAAGAACTGCTGCCACAGATAGAGGCTGTACGACAGGCGTCCGATCAGCGCAGTATGGGATGCTCCAGCAATCGGCCCACCCAACTGGCGGGATGGAGCACAGTGCCCGCAACCATCATGGGCAACAGCATCGACTCCCATGCTGTGTAAAGGTGCTGACGGGGAATGATTGTGAAAAGCGAATAGGCGACCACACACAGCAGCCAAGGTATGAAGGTGAAATACCTGGGCACGAGCCCGCCAGATGGGATTGTCGAGCCACAGGGCTACGACGCAGCCCAGCAGAAGTCCGTCCAGCCGGACGTCCGTGCGCCCCGCGAACATCACGCCAGGCAGGAGCGCGGCCACCCACTGATGATGGAAGTCCCACCAGCGCCATACTGCGACTAGCAGTGCGAGCACGATGGCCAGGGCCTGCGCGCGCCGCTTTCCTGAGAACACGAGCAGCGCCGGCCAGATGAGATAGAAGTGTTCTTCCACTGCCAGAGACCAGTAGTGAACCGTATATCCACCCCAGCCGTGGTGGATCCAATCGTCGGGCAGGTAGTTTCGCTAGAACAGCGCTGTCGCCAGCCACTCTCGCGGATCGACGATAGATGAACCCCAGCACCGCGGCGAGCGCGATGAACAGCAGGTACGTCATCGCCGCCGGGAGAATGCGGCAAGCCCGGCGAAGGTAAAACCCTTTCAGGCTGGTGCGGCCGAACATAGCCTGTTCCTCGAGAAGACGCGAGCAAATCAGGAATCCGCTGATGGCAAAGAACAGGCTGACCCCGTTCGCGCCGACCCTGGTGAAGGACAATAACGTGGAGTGGCTGGAAAATTCGTAGGTGGCAACGTGATCGACGAGGACGGCGAGAATAGCGACTGCGCGCCAGCCATCAAGGGTGTACAGATACCCTTGTCTTGCGTTGGAAATTGCGGCTGATTCTTGCAGAGCAAAGCCATCATCGCACAATTTCCGGCAGCTGAACTATGCGGTTTGTTGCGCGCCACTGCCCACAATGGATTGCTCAGCGTCGGTTTGGCGGTATTCGCCGGACAACATTCATTACTACTTGGACAGCGCTTTGCGGTAGTCGTCGGCGGTAGTGCGGTAGCAGGGCAGCGTGGCGTTCGTATCATGAGGGCCGAGGGAGGGCGGGCCAATCGGATTCGCGGCGTCGGGATGCGATGGGTCGGCTTGAGGCCAAGTCATTTCCAGCAGCGTCTCATCGCAACTTGAATCCCGGGTGACCCGCAGCTTGTAGATTTTTGCGCTGTTCACTCCGTATTCCGACAACTTCCGCTGATAAGGCAAAGACACGTAGACCAGTTTGATGAGCTGGGTCTTACCGTTCCCACGCCGTCTTTCCGCGATGAAAACCTCATAGTTCGAAAAATAGGACGAGTTCGGCAAGGCCAGCGCCTGTCCGATAATGCGAATGGGCATCTCTTCCGTCGCGGCATCGTGCGAGTCATCACCGTCGGGTGGTGCCGGCTGGGTGGCGTCCATCGCGCGCGCTCCCGAACTGGCCCCGTTCTGCACCGATGCACCCGGCGCCCCAGCTTGCACGCCACCGTTCCCCAGAGAACTCATCTCGCCGCCCCTGGGTCCGCCTGCGCCGTCCACCGACGGTGGCGGCGGCACGGCCCGCAAGTCAGCACTGAGCGAACTCCCGCGACCATTTCCAGCGCCGCTGCCGGTTCCGTCCACCGACGGAGCGGGCGGAACCACCTGTGTCCCCGCGCCGAGCGAACCTCCCCGGCCCACTCCGCGACCCGCGCCCTGGATCGATGGGGCGGGCGGCACTACTTGCACGCCGGAAATGAGCGAACTCACGGCCCCGCCTCGGGGCGTGCTGCCTGCCCCCTCCACCGACGGAACCGGCGGCACAACCAGAATGTCCGCGCCCGAACCCCAGTTCACCCGGCCACCCGCGGGAGTGCCTGGGTCCTGAACCGTCGGAGGCGGTGGTACGACCTGCAAACCGGCACCGGATGGCGCAATGCCGCGCCCGCCTGCGAGCGTCCCGGAGCGTGGAACCGAAGGCGGAGGAGGAACCACCACACTGGCGGCGAGACCCAGGATTCCCTGAGCCTTTCCAGAGACAGTGCTTTGTTCCTGCATCGGCAGCCGCGGCGCCGGCGCCACCGCCTCGGACCGGCCAATGTTGAGGTCGGAGATTCTGTGTATCGCACCACCTACTACGGGCGCCGGCCCCACCACCGTCGCGCTGGGCGTGCTGCTGGTCCGCAACGAGAAAAGGCCTCCAACGTTCGAAGGTGGACCCACCGCTGAAACCTTCAGCAGACCGGACTGGCGGCGGCCCGTGCCTTGCCGCAACTCAGGAGGCGGAGCCACCACCGCAGTCGCGCTGAGCGGGCCGCTTCGTTGCGACCCTCCGGTGGCGGCTAACGGCGCCGCAGGAAGGGCTGGATCCTGGACCAAGATATCGGGCCGCGCCGCCCCGCTCATCTTGATGTCCGGAGGGACAACCAGCCTCTGGGCGTGCTCCGGCGCCACCCGGATCGTGGCTGCTTGCAGAGCAGCAGTTTGACCTTTCGACCGTCCTCGGACCCGTCCCGGATTGCTGCGCAGGGCTGGGAAGGTCGGTTCGGGCCGATAATAGGTGATGGAGGTGTGCTGGAAGGTCCGGCGCTGTTCTATCTTCTGCTGCAACGCCACTTCCTGGGACACGTTCATGATGATGGCCACGGCGATCAGGTGACCAAGCATCGACTCCAGAAATCGCCACCACGGCGTCCTGGAGCCGACAAATACATCATTCCAAAGGGTCCCCGAGCTGGGAGTGGTGGCTACCGGCGGCGTCCGCCTGGCCGCCAGCAGGTCGCCCAGGTTCTGCCAGAACACGCGGTAGGCTGGTTCCAGTTCGACCAGCAGATTGAGGCCGGATTCGACCCTTCGACCGGTATCCGTTCTTGAATTCTGGGGCCCCGGATTTTGATTCATGGATTGCACACGGGCGGGATTGGCGAGAGGAAACTGAGCTCATTATAGGCCAGGATCATGGGTTAGACCACGAGCCCGACCATGCCAATTGTGATCGAAAGTAACTTGTGGGACCAGACTTGACACGGCGGGAAGGACTAAGCCCTTTCTCGACCGGGATGGAGCGAAAGCCCAAGGCCGACGGAAGAATATCCTGGCGTCGACCCAGGTGGACCAACGCTTCGGCGCGGTCCCACCGCGTCACCTTCAGCGGCGCGTTAGCCGGAGGGGTCAGATCGGAAAGCACCGGGTAGATGGGGGAACCTGACCCTCGAGAGCGGGATTCTCACTTCATCTCCCGCTCTCGCTCCCGCCATGCCAGACCCGTGCGGGTTGGCGCTAGTTGGTAAGCCGCTTGGAAATCAACGTGGCGTGGAGGACGCCGTCCTTGTCCCAGCTGCCCAGGCAGATTACGCGATCGTTGTCGCCGACCTGGCTGGAATCGATGGGGTTGACTTTCTTGCTGCCATGCTCCTGGCTGGTCCACTTGGTCGAGCTGTCGTACATCACGATCTTCTCGACGTTCCCGCCCCTCGTGCGAACTGTGATCGAGGATTTGTCCTTGCTGGTTCTCGCGACGATACCCTCAACCCGCGACTGTTTCTCCTGGGCCGGCGCCATTGGAGCCAAGACCATTGTGGATAGCGGCAATGCAAGTACCGACGTAAACACCAGAGTGAGTAGCTTCTTGACCATGTCACTTCCTCCGTTTCACCGCTGAAGACCGGTGATATGTGGCAACAAACAATAGACCTTGAGACTGAAAAGAGCAAGTGTTTGCGCGGTTGCCCAAGCCTTCAGGATCGGAAAACTGTGCGGCTCAATACAGCACTTCCTTCTCCCCCTTGGCAGCGATCAGTTGCTGGAAGTGCTCCACAATCTTGTCCCTTCTGGGCATCAATGCTTTGACTTCATCCTTCTTGTTGAGATAACGCTTGGTTTTCACCGTCACTTCGTTCGCGTCCAGTGCTTTCAGTTTTTCGAATAACTGGCGGTCGCAATGCGATCGGTCATCGGGGTTCTGCAACTCTTTGTAGAGCCGGAAGGCACGGCTGAAATCGACTCGCCAGAGCTTGAAGTCCTGGCCGACGAGCACATTCGTGAGGTTGGGATCGGCGTCGTAGACCAGCTGATCGAAGACCCGTATCTTGTACATCTGATTGTTCCAGGCATCGGGATCGGGCAGGTCCAGCTTCTGCTTGCGGCGCTCCTCTTCATCCATCTTCACCGGCAGCCACCAACTCAGCGAGCCTGGGTTGCCTTGCCACGACGGCTCGACATACACCGGCATCATGTCGTCGAAGCCCACCATTTCTGCCACTTCATAGGCCGCGATGTTGTACTTGTAGGAATCCACGAAGTTCATTTCGGTTCGGCCGCTGGCCAGTGTCGCCATCGGCTTGTGTTCATCCACAGCCTGGAATGAAGCATCGTGGGTGATGGTACCGTCGCTGAGCGTAAGCCGCCACGGCGAGGTGATGCCCTTGCCGGACTGTTTGCTGGCGACGACCTTCGCCTTGAGCAGGAAGGTCTTGATCTGTTCCTTGCTCGGCGTGGTGTCATCCGCACCGCGGACGAAACTCGGACAAAGGAAACAGGCCGCCACTACCACCGTGGCCCAAATCCACCGCTGCTGAAAACCGCGCATCGAAGTATCCTCCCCAAGCAGAGTGCCCAAGAATCTACCCGCTCGGGCACCGGCCCCGCAACTCAAAATTTTCGCTTGCGCCGCCTACCGCAGCACCACCTGTTTTGCGAGATAGGGTGTCGTGGTCGCAGCGTCTGTGCCGCCTCAGCTTTTTGTCGCCGGCGTCTCCAGGCGTTGTTTGGCGGCGCGGGCGGTCTCTCGCAGCAGGGGATCCGGGTCAGTCAGGCAGCGGTCCAATTCACGTTCCAGAGACTTCATTCCGAACGCCCCCACGGCATAGGCTCCGCAAGACCGGAGCCAGGGATCGTCGCTGCTGATCAGCGCCGCCACCGCCTCTTCCCGGTTCTCGACCTTGGTGTGCACCACGCGTTGCGCCAGACGGGCGCGCTCGCTGACCGTCACCTTGCCATCCAGAAGCGGCACTAGCATCTCCCGCATTTGGGCCTTCAAAACGTTGTCGAGAAATTCGAGCGCGTTGTCGTGGACCGATACATTCTTGGATTGCAGACCGAGATAGGCGCTGTGCACGTCAAGATGGGGATGCAGCAGGGCCAGCAGACGGAAGATCCGCTCCAGTTCCTGTTGGATGGCCTCGCTCAGGGCGCGCGCTACCGGGTCCTGACTGCCCTCCCCGCTGCCCAGCTTGTCGAGAATCTGGTAGGAGCGGTAGTGGCCAAGAATCTCAGCCACCAGCACCGTCTCCAGGGTTTGCGTATCCGCCTCGATCTCGGGGTGAAGGCGGTGAAGCTTGTTGAGCGCGCTGATAATGCGGAAGCGCAACGCGGTGTCTCTTTCCAGCAGGTGGTCCATCAGCACATGGGCCGCCGAGGGCGTCCCGATTTTCACCATGATGGAAGGGATTTCCCGCCGCGCCTCGATCGACACTTTCTCGTCACCGAGGTGGTCGCGCAAAGATCCCACGATCGAATCGCCGAATTCCCCCAGGGCCGCGGCCGCTTGAGTCCGAAGATCCACATGCCCCAGCCGGTCCAGCAGCTCGGGCACCAGTCTTCGCTTGCGAAGTCTTCCCACGGCGTGGATAGCTTCCCTGGCCACCACGGGGTCGGGATCAGCCAGCAAGGTTGAGAGCAGAGGGTCGAAGCTGTCCGGCAGTTCACCCAGCAAACGCGCTGCCTCTACCCGGTGCCGCTGCCGCTCGGCTCCGGGATCACCCACCATGGTGGTAAGAATCTGCTGCGCCGCTTCCAGGATCTGGGTCTCACCCGGCCGCGCCAGAAACGCCACCACCGCCGAGCTGACCGAGAAGTCGGCAAAGTCACTTTCGTCCTGCATGAGCTCCAGCGGGTCCACATGCGCGTGGTGGGTCAGGTATAGCAACGCCTCCGTCCGGACATTGAGTTCCGGGTCTTTGAGCAGTTTCTCGATCTCGGGGCGTACCGACTTGTCGCCCGAATCCGAAAGAATCTGGATCGCCTTCTGTCGCACCTGGGGCGAGGAATGGCTCAAAAGACTCCGTATGACCGGATGCGCCGCCCTTTGCCGCTCCACTTCAAACAGGCTCAGGGCATAGAGGATTTCCTGGGGATCGGAGGCGGAGAGCTTGGTGGCCAGCACATCGGCGGTCGAACGGTCGAGAACGGAGGTGGAAAACTGCTCCACGTCCACCCGGTGTTGGGTAATGCTTTCCTTCAGCGTCTCCACGTATTGCCGCCGCGCCACTGAAACCGCCACCAGCCAGCCGCTGATCAGCACCAGCGCGATCGCACTGACTTGCCGCGGTGAAAAGTGGAGGGTGTTGACAAAAATGAGCACCGTCAACCCCGACAAACCGTCCCCCATGCGCCAGATTACAGTATCGATAAACCACTTGACCTGTATCTTGATCCGGGTCGAGAGCGGCAGATAGAGCAATTCCCTGGCCGACGTGTCCAGCGAATAGCGCTGTACCTGATCGAAGGCCTTCAGCACAACCACCGAACTCAGCGTCCCGAAGGCCAGCACTCCCGCGGAACCGAGAAATACCGTCGCGGGGAGCGCGAACAATGACGCGCCAATGCCGAACCTGCGCAGGAAGCGCGGGGTCACTAGCAACTGGAATGCCAGCGAAAGGATGCCGGCGTAGAAGTTGAAATCTCCAAAAAAAGCCGCCAGAGCGTCCTTTTTTTCCAGTACCTGCTGCGCAATGGCCAGGAACTGCCAGCCGGTCAGCGTGGTCACTAAAGATCCAATGCAAATCACCCCGGCGATGGCCCTCAGATAGGAAGAAGAGAACACGAGGCGCATACTGCCCAACAGGTTTCTCTTTCCGCCTTCGGTCGATTCCCCGATCCCCTCATCGGCTCCGCCCCGGGTCGCCCAGCCGCCGCGCCGGATCACCAGAACCAGTCCCGCGCAAATCAGTAGAAACAACACCATGCCCAGCAGCAGGCTTTCTGTGCCGAAGCGCTTGGCCATGGTCTTGGAAAAATAGCCGGAGAAGATCCAACCCGCAATGCCGCCCCCGCCCACCATTCCGAAAACCCGCTTGGCTTCTCGCGTGGTCAGTACATAATTCGCCAGAGTCCAGATCTGGGTGGGCAGCAGCACCCCGAGCACTTTTACCCAGATGTAGAAAACCGGAAACAACCAGGCTAGATGAAGGGAGTGGATCAGGCCCCAGAACAGCGCGCAGTTGCTGGCAAGAAACAAGGTGCTGCCCATCAGGAGGTTCTGAAAAGGCACGCGCCGGGCCACGTGGACATAACCCGCTACCACCAGGGCTACCAGCACACAACTGGCAATGTCCGCATAGGCCAGATACTTTGCCGCATAGCTCGACAGGAACAAGGCGGGACCTGCCACTCCGCCGACTTTGTAGGTTGTGATGGCGAGGAACAGGCAGGAGCACAACAGACTGCCGCGCCCCAGATCACCGGGGTGGATGTTCAGAGCGCGTTCAATCCACCGTTTCATCCGCCCAATCCTTCGTTTACAACCCTCTCACTGGGCTGCGGTCGCAGTTGCCGTACAGACACCGCTGGCCGGGAGGGCGGCAGGCGTTTCCGGAGCCTTGGCGGCACCTGCGGGCGGTGCGGCCGCCGCCGGGCTTGCGCTGGTGGCGGAAGAACCGGCCGGATCCAGAATCACTGTCTGCTGGTCCAGGTACTTGGCGGTGAATTTAGTTCCACCGCAGATTTCCAGAGCGGATGCCCTCCCACCGGGATAGTAACTGCTCAGCATGCCGGTATCGATGAGGAGGACCTTGTTGTCGAATCGGGGCCGAATGCGCCCGCCCTTCTGCACCGTATGCCCGACCACAATGTGGTCCGCCTTGTAGGCCTCCATCACCTTGCCGATCTGGCCCGCGCCTTCGTTGTCGCTCCACTGGTCGTAACCACGAAACCAAAGCGGGCCGTCCGCCTTCACGCTTACCCACTCCCCGTAGCCCAAGAACTGAATCAGCCGGGCCTGGCTCTGGTCATCTGTCGGCACCCGCGACTTGCGTTCCGCCATCAGTTCCGCCTGCACTACGGCTGTCATTTCCTGAAGGTTGAAAAATGGCAGGATCACCTTCTGCTTCTGCAGATAGTCTTTGTCGGAATCGAAGGTCTTGATTTCGTCGCGGACGTGATCGTTGATGGAGTCGATTTTCATGTGGGTCATGCTGGGAGCCAGTCCGCCGTGCAGGAAGACCACTCCTCCGACCTTGGCCACGGCCACGTGTTGGCGCAGCCATTTCCCGTATTGTCCTTCCGCACTCAGAGCCTCGCGCTGCTCGATAAACCCGGGAGGATGACGGGCCATCCATTCCGCTTCCGTGAGTTCCATAGGCTGCGCCAGTTCAGCCAGAAGCGCGAGATGGCTGCCGCGCCACTTGATGTATTCCTGAAAAGCGTTCTTGCGGCGTTCCTCGGAATCGCTCGCAGCGAAACTTAAATAGTTCTCGACGGAAACGTAGCGCAGGTCACCCATGATGTTCATCATTTCGTGATTGCCCAGCAGGCTGATCACGCGGCCACCGGCTTGCGCCGCTTCCTTCTCCAGCGACATCATCAAATCCATGACCTGGCGCGGCTTGGGGCCGCGATCGATCTCGTCTCCCACCTGGACGAACGTCGCCTTGCCTGCCGACCAGTGGCTCTCCTGATTGATGAGTCCGGCTCGCTGCAGAATGGTGACGAAGTCGTCGAAGTCACCATGAACGTCGCCGATGGCGACGACAGCGTCCGGTTGGTCGGGCGAAGTCTTATCTGACTTCGCGACCGCGACGCCAATCAGCGCCAGGACCAGTAGGATGACAACGCTGGCGCAGAACGAAACACGGCCTCGGGAGCGGATGATTTTCATTTCTCCGCGTCCCCTGGCCAGGTCCCCGCATTGGAAGGAGAACATTGAGTTTTTCGCACTTCTCTCGACGGCGGGTGCATCTTAGGCTGACCAGCCGGACAAGTCAACAGTTTGCAGGTGTCAAGAATGGAACGATTGCAGATCTCCGAGACGTCGCCGGTCGCCCACCCGGTCCAACCCCACCCGCGAATTGGCAGTTCAAGATTCCCTACACCAACTTGCGCATCTGCTCCATGTGGGTCAGCCAGAGGTCCAGGGTCTGTGCACCGAAGGTCGGATCAAAGATGAGTTCGTGCGCGCCGATCTCGCGGCATCCGGCAGCATCTTCCCTGATCTGTTCCAGCGTACCCGCGAAAATGGCCCGCCCCTTCGGTAAGGGTTGGTCACTGATCTCCAGATTCGCGCGCACCACCAGGGCCAGCTTTGACGGGTCGCGTCCCGCTTCCTTGGCCATTTGCTTGATGCCGGCGAACATTTGCTTCATTCCTTCGAGTGGAATCATCGTGGGATTCCACCCGTCCGCCGAGGTCGCGATCCGTTTGAGCGCGGGCGGAGCAAAGGCCGCCATATAGATGGGCGGGTGCGGCTTCTGCACCGGCTTGCGACTGATGTAGGATTTCGGCACTTTGTAGAACTTGCCCTGAAACTCGACCGGGTTGGTGGTCCAGATCGCCTTCAACACCTGCAGAAATTCGTCCGCCATGGCGCCACGCTTGCGCATGTCGGCGCCGCTCGCGTCCATCTCGTCCTTCGACCAGCCCAGTCCGAGACCCACCCGCAGCCGGCCATTGGAGAGAAAGTCAATCGTGGTCAACCGGCGCGCCAGCATTACGGGATTGTAGTAGGGAAGGTCGAGCACGCTCTGGCCCAAGGTGATCGTCTTGGTGTGCGCGGCGGCAAACGTGAGCGTATCCAGCGGATCCAGACTGTATTTGTAAAATTCCGGCAGCAATCCATCCGGCGTCGCCGGATAAGGCGTCTGCGGCTTCACCGGCCAAAGCAGGCGTTCGATTGTCCACAGGCTGTGATACCCCAAAGCCTCGGCCCGCTGGGCCACCTGGACCACGGCTTCCCTGGTGGCGACCGGACCAATGTTAGGAAGTGCAAAGCCAATTTTCATGGCAAAAAAGTCCTTTTCTTGCAGCCTGACTCAGCGGATTCTTGGTCCCGGCGTGTGTTCGTCAGCGGGCATAATACTCCCGCGGACCGGTTCCGCGCGCACACATGCACCATTCATGAGGCATTTTCGTCCTGCCGCGATTCCGTTTTTTGAATGATCTCCCAATTAGTTTTTATCCCTTGTGCGAATACCAGCTTCGGGTATAATCCAACACCCATCGGCCCTTCTGTAACCAAACGACAAAGCGGGTGAGCCCCCGATGAGAGATGAAAGCGGCTTCGAAGCGAGAGGCGTAGGCTATCTCCTGTTAGCGTTCGCTATGTGCTGCTTGCCTGCTGGCGTGTTTGCGCAGGCGCAGCCATCAGCGCTTCCCGGCTACGCGGACGTAGCCGCGCCGTCTGCGCAGCCCGATACCCCGGGCAGCGAAGATTCGTCCGCCGCAGCCAACAGCGATCCAGCGACGCTGGCCCAGGCGGCCGCGCTGGCTCAATCAACTTCCGCGCCTGCCGCCGCCGACAAACAGCCCTCCCCTCCGGCTGCACAGGCTCCAACCCCGGCGGCAGCTGCTGAAGCCAAGCCGCCGGACGAGATTGTGCCCATCAAGAACGTGCACCGCCGCTGGGGCACCTACGACCTGGCAGGCCATCCCGAATACACCTTCAACCCGTTTGATCCGTATCACCAGAACACGCTCAAAGCGGACTATCCGATCGGTAACAGCGACTGGTTTGTGCAGGTCAACGCGCTGAACAACCTGGTCTACAAGTCGCGCAGCAATTTGGATTTTCGCAACGCCCTTCCCGGGACGACCTTCCACTCGCACAATAACTTTTTCAACGAGGACGCTTTTTTCGGATTCGAGTTGCGGCATCATCAGGACGTGTTCGTCCCGTCGAACTTCAAGCTGCACCTGGACGGCGTGTTCGACCACAAGCAGGACGTGAATGCGGTCAATAACGGCACCGCCGACAATTTTCACGTCTTCGATGCCTTCATGGACATTCGCCTTTTTGACTCCGGCCATGACAACTTCGATCTCACCTTCCTGCGCGCCGGTATTCAAGCCTTCCAGTCCGACTTTCATGGACTGATCTTCAACGACGAAGGTCTGGGCGGCCGTATCTTCGGCGAATTCAAGAAGAACCGCATCCGCTATGACATCGTGGGCTTGAAGCTGTTCCAGAAGAACGCGGTCTCAGGATTTATTGACTTCTCCAAGCCCAGCCGCCATCAGGTGGGAATTTTCCGGTTTACCTACGAAGATTTTCTGGTCAAGGGGTGGAACAGCGAGTGGAGCGTTCATTTCAACTACGACCCGCGGGACATTGCAGTGACGGGACATATCGCGGGCCTGAACACCATCTATTACGGCGGGACTCTCAATGGCCACCTGGGGCGCTGGATCTTCAATCCCGCATTCTATGGAGTGGCGGGTAAAGCCGACCACGTGGTGGCTGGGGCGCCGGTCAAACACACGGTCTCGGCCTTCACCGGACTGGCGGATCTGCAGTATCCCCTGGACTTCGTAAAGTTTCGTCTGGGCTATGCATACGTTTCCGGTGACGGCAATCCAAACGACAATAAGGACAGGGGTTTCGACTCGATCAGTGACGCGGTGCAATTGTTCGGCGGACCGATCAGCTACTTCGTCGGTGAGGACATCAAGTTCGGTGCGGGCGATCTTGTCCGGGCCAACAGCTTCTATCCATCACTGCGCGGCGGCAACGGCCAGGCCAACTATGTCAACCCTGGTTTGCAGCTCCTGAACGGCGGCATGGACGTGACCATCTCTCCTCGTTTCCAGCTGGCCTTGAACGCCAATTACACCCGGTTCAACACTCTGGGCGCGTTCGCCAATGCCGGCAACACCTTTAACGTCTTTCACAAGGACGCCGGCATCGAGGGCAACGCGTTTCTTCGCATCAAACCATTTCTCCACACCATCAATCAGAACGTGGTCCTGGATCTAGGCGTCTCCGCGTTGAATCCCCTGCAGGGCCTGCAGGATATATTCAAGACCGACAAGATGGTTTACTCAACCTTTGTGGCGTTACGGCTAGTCTATTGAGAGTTTGATTTCAGACTTGGAATCGACCATGACAGCAAACTACATCTTGTTAAGACCTGCCGCAGGTTCCTGGCGCTGGGCAGCCTTTGCGTTGGTTTTGCTGCTCTGCGTGATGGGACTATCGCATCGTACGTGGGCCGCCGATCAGGCCAGCGCCTGCGAGACTTGCCACGTCGGCATCGAGTCCATGCATGCCGACCTGCCCATGGCCTGTACTGACTGCCATGGCGGCAACGACAAGGGGACCAGCAAGGAGCAAGCCCACGTTCAGCCCCGCAACAAAGCGCTGTTTGGAGGCCGGCCGCTTCTTACCTGGTCGGGCCTGAATTTCGAGTCTCCCGAGTTCGTCCGATTCCTGAACCCCAGCGACCTGCGGGTGGCCGACCAGAGTTGCGGCTCCTGCCATGCCGACCAGGTGAAGAACACACGCAAGTCCGTCATGGCCACCAACGCCATGGTGCATAATGCCGTTTTCTACAACAACGGCGCGATTGACTCGAAGATTGCGATCTACGGCGAAGCCTTCGACTCGCACGGCCATCCTTCCGCCCTGATTCCGAATCCGCCTCCGACCGCCGAAGCCCAGGCACGGGGCGCGCTATTACAAATCCATCCCCATCCCCAGTTTGAGATCACCAAGATTCGCGATCCCCTGCGGGTTGCGGAAGTTAACAACGCGACGCTCGGCAATCGCGGCCCGGGCACGGAAGGGCGGATCGCGGCGGTCTATCTTAACGTTCTCAAGACTCGCCTGAATGACCCCACCCTGTGGCAGCTCGGGGTGAATGCCTGGCCCGGCGACTATCGCAGCAGCGGATGCGCCGCTTGCCACGTCCTCTACGCCAACACTCGCGATGAAGCAGCCGGCGATACCGCCAAGTACGGCCACTCCGGCTTCAGTTACAGCGACGACAAGAACATTCCCAAAGATAAATCCGGCTATCCCATCAAGCACCAGTTCACCCGCGCCATTCCCGCCTACCAGTGTTTGAGTTGCCACTACCATCAGGGCAATGGAGCTCTGGATACCTACATCGGTACCATCTGGTGGGACCGCGAGAGCGACGCCGATAAAGTCAGAGAGCTCAAAGCCGAACCCGAATACGGTCCCGGTCAGCCTCAGCTCTGGGATCACAATCCGGAGATGAAGCATGTCCAGTTCGAGGATTACCACGCGCACGGGTGGAACTTCACCAAGGTTTACAAGCGCGATGATAAGGGCGAATTACTGGACGCCAAGAACAACATCGTGCGCGATGACGATCCCGATAAATTCAAAAAGGCCCTGCACCTGAAGGATATTCACTTCGAAAAGGGTTTGCAGTGCGTGGATTGCCACACCTCGCAGGACATGCACGGCGATGGCAACATGTACGCTCAGATGACCGATGGCATCGAGATCCGCTGCCAGGATTGCCACGGCAGCATCGACAAACGCGCTACGCTGATGACCAGCGGCCTCAACGGCGGCCACAGTCTCAAGGATGTCACCACTCCGTCCGGCGACTCCTGGTTCGAGGAGAAGGACGGCAACATCATCCAGCACTCCAAGACCGATCCCAAGCTGCAGTGGGTGGTCAAGCAGGTCGTGGATTCCCTGAATCCCGCCAGCCCCAGCTATAACGAGGCTGCGGCGCGGGCCAAACTGATCCTGAAGGATGGCAGCGTGGGTTCGGGCACTTCCTCGGCCGTCAATCTCGCTCATCCCTCGGAGAAAATCGAGTGCTTTACCTGCCATTCCTCCTGGCAGACCACCTGCTCCGGCTGCCATTTGCCGCTGGATCTCAACATAAAGTCGGCGGAATTGCACTACGAGGGAACCAAGTCGCGCGCTTACGCTCCTTACTATGAGCAGGTCATCCGCACCGACATGTATTTCTTCGGCATCGGTACCTATAACCACGGCGGTAAAGTTTCGCCCTTCCGCTCCGCCACCAGCGTCGTGGTGTCAGCGTGGGACCGGGGCCGCAACAATATCGTTCACCAGCAGCCCCTGGTATCAACGCCGGGATTCACCAACGAGGGAATGACCCCGCATCCTCCGCACACCGTGCGCACCACCGAGACCAGGCAGTGCGTCGATTGCCATTTGAGCGAGAAGAATGACAACAACGCGCGCATCGCTTCGGCGCTTGGCTTTGGTGTAAATGCTCTCAACTTCATCGGTGAGTACGAACTGGTGGCGGAGCAGGGCAAAGCCGTCACTGCGGTAAAAGTCACCGACGGGTACGAACCCCAGCCGGTGATCGGCAGCAGCTTCCAGAAGCAGCTCGATCCCGCTGCTTACCAGGCTTTCGTCTCCAAAGGACGCAAGCTCGGCCTCGCCTACCGTCGCCGGGCGCCCAACGTGCGCTCCGTAACCGTACGCGGCGAGTATGTTTTGACCGCGGAAGGCAGCTCCGGATTCAAGGTCTACGATATCGCCAACATTAACAACAAGGCATTCGCGCAGCGGATTGCGCAGCGGGTGAATTCGCCTCTGGGTGAAGGTACCGTCATCCACAGCCCGGATGCCACGTTCCTCTATACTCCCACCTCGGTTCCGATCCACCTTGGGCGCCCGCAGCGTCCGGAGAATCGCGAACAGCCCATTCATCCTCTCTATCGCTATGCCTTCGCAACCGACCGTAAGGATGGATTGATCCTGATCGATATCAACACGCTCGAGGACAACAACCCGCAGGACAACTACATGCACCGCGATGTTGTCTTTAACCCCGAGGGCAAGCTGACGGGCGCCATGATGGTGAAGGTCTGGGGACACTACGCTTTTGTGGTCTCCGAACAGACCGGCATCAGCGTGGTTGACGTGGACAATCCGACCCAGCCGAAACTGGTCGGACAGAGCGCGCCGGGCGACTTGAACGGCGCACGCGCCATCGAACTGCAGCTTCGTTACGCCTTCGTGCTTGATCACAACGGAATGAAGGTGTTTGACATCACGCATCCCGAGCAACCCAAGCTGGTGCCGGACGCCACGGTGGCTTTGTCGGATGCCCGCGGCTTGACCGTGTCTCGTACCTACGCCTATGTGGCCGCCGGTTCGCAAGGATTGGCCATCATTGATGTGCAGAATCCGGAGAGACCGAAAGCTCCCATCTTCTTCACCGCCAATGGCGCGCTCAATGACGCTTATGATGTGGCGGTGGGGTCCACCAACATCAGCTATTTCGCCTACGTTGCCGATGGCCATAACGGTCTGCGCATCGTGAAGCTCATCGACACCGACACGCCCGGGTACCTGGGGTTTGCCCCTGATCCGAAACCTGAACTGATTGCAAGCTACCCCAGTAGCGGCAAAATGGTCTCGGTCGCGCGCGGCCAGGGCCGTGACCGTTATGTCGACGAGTCCGGGAACCAGATTTCTGTTACCAGTCGTATGGGATCGCGCCCGCTGAATGGGGAAGAACTGCGCCGGATCCTGTTCGCTACCGACGGCAGCACTCTGAAGGTGTCCAACGGCAGCCACAAGGACCAGCAGGGAAACACGGGTGATTCCGGGCAGCAGGCTGGCCGGCCGGCTGGCGGGTCGCGTTGACATTCAAAGCGCAAGCTGTAGAATGTTCTCGCTGTAAGATGGCGAGTGGCCGAAGAAGTAGTCTGCTCGATCCGAACTTTCGCTTGAAGCAAATCTCTGAGAGGCAAAAACTATGAAAATGTTTGCTGCGATAGCTGTGTTGTCGGTCCTGCCGCTCGTCCTGATTTCTACCAGCCAAGGCCAAGACGCCGCCAACGGAAAAACCCTTTACCAAAAAGGCTGCGCTAAATGCCACGGCGCCAATGGCGTCGGCAACCCCGGCCTGGCCAAGGCCCTGGGGGTCGCAATCCGGCCCTTGAGCGATCCGGAAGTGCAGGCCAAGAGCGATGCCCAGCTGGCCAAGGAAAGCATCGAAGGCGTCGGCAAGATGAAGGCCGTAAACGGGATGACGGTGGAGAAGGAAGGCGCCGACATCGTGGCCTACATTCGCACCCTGAAGAAGTAAGCTGGAGGAAGTAACCGCGTTCGGGCGGCTCCGCGCAGCCTCTACTGCGCGGTGGTGATCTGCGTTTCGTTCCATCCGCCGGCTAGGGCAGGCTTTTCTCGCGCCCCGCCGGCGATATCCATCGGAGTCTGCACCGGCTTCCGGGTAGTCCAATCATGGTAAGAGTGGCACTCGAAGCAGCCGGACCGCGCTCCCTTCGGGCGATGGCAGCTCTCACACTTCGCCACTCCCGGCAACAACACATCCGAGGCGTTGGTGCTGTTGGCAGCGGCGGCGTGGCAGCTCTGGCAACTGAACGGGCTGTGCACTTCGTGACTGAAGTTCGCGCGTTCAAACCATCGCGTTTTCAACGCCGGACTTGCTACCTCCGGCAGCGCGTTGTCCGCAACCTTCAGCACGTGGCAGAAACTGCACTTTTCCCATAGCGCCAGCTCCAGGGTCGCGACCTGCGCATCCTTGCCCGGAGCATGCTTCATGATCTCCGCGTGGATGGCTGCGGGTGTGGTATGCGGAACACTCTCCAAAATCGCCTTGTCGAATTCCAGCTTGTCTGCGTGACAGCTGGCGCAATGGTCGGCAAACTTGATGGGGAGCATGTAGGCCCCGCCAATCGCGTTGACGGCCGTCCCCGGCCCCAGTTTGGCGGCCGCCACTTTGCTTCCACTGTCTGCTTTCGTGACGTCCGCCAGGCCCGCGGGAGTATGGCAGGAATCGCAGCCTCCCAGAGCAATGTGGACCTGATGGTTGAACTTGATTTTGCTGGGGTCGCTGAAGCCAGACCGCTTGGCATAAAATTCCGGGTGTTTCGTCCCCACAAAGCTGGAGACGTCCAGCAAGGTTGGGGACCCGCTCTTGGTCTTCAGTGTGGCATGGCACTCTACACAGGCTTGATCTCTTACCTCGATGAGGCGGGCGCGGCTGCGATGTTCCTGGTGGCAGGAGCCGCAGGTGGCCGTGAACAGCACGCTGTTGGGGTGGTGAGGCGGAGCATCATGACAGCCCAGGCACGCCTTTTCGGTAACCGGCCTGAAGTACACTCCGCCCTGGCCGGTGTGACAAACCGCGCACTTCTGTCCAAACGCCGCGTGCGAAGCCGACACCGGCCCGCTGGCGAATGGCTCCTGGCTGATTACCCAATGGGAAAGAAGCCAGACCACGCCAATGACCGGCAGCGCGACTGACAGCAGAAAGCGCCAGCGCCGGAAGGGATGCGGACGCGAGAAGTACATCATGTCAATCCGCTTGGCGAGATTCTTGGTGGTCCGTACGCGTCGCAGCATCAGTCTGCTCGTTCTTCAGTAACGTAAAGCGACCAGCGCATGGATGGCCGCCAAAATCAACAGCGTGTACGACACGGGAACATGCACGAAAAGCCAGAGATGAAGCGCCTTGTGCAGCCGGGTCTGCATTTCCAGCTGCCGCGTTTCTTCATAGATGTTTTCCAGGTCCGCCAACGTCGTTTCCAGGCTGGGCGGGACCAGGATGCGAAGCTGCCGGAACGCGGCCTGGGCTTGCGCCCCTTCTCTCAAGCTCGTGCTCCGGGAGCTGCTGGATTCCAGGAAGGGCTTTAATTCCTCGCGGAAGAACTTCCGCAGTTCGAATGCGGCCTGTTCATCGGCCGCCAGGCCGACCCCTACGCTGAAATCTCCCATGGTGCCGGCGCCGGCCGCCGCTGCCCGCTGCTGGTCGCTGGCTTTCGCGAAATCTCCCTCCAGGGAAGTGGCAGCCTCCTCAATCAACTGCTCCGCCTCCGCCACCAGTTGCTGGCGAACATGGGGGATCTGCTCGAAGATGGTCTCCATCGGAACCTGGGTGGTGTAGAAGTGCGGCAGCAGATGTTGCATGGCGGCGCCGAAAATCCCGCTGACGAAGACGATGCCGAAGAGCCATACCAGCACGGTGGTAAGCCTCCCGCCGGTATGGAAGTTGGCGTGAAAAAGAATCAGGGGGAAACTCAGAAAACCCAGCCACAGATGCGCCCGCATCCAGGTTTGCATCCGGCCCACGCGCCAGACGGGTACTTTCTTGCGCGCGCCCAGGAAGCCGGCCACCAGGATGAAGGCGAAGCCGACGATTCCGCAGACCAGGCCAAATCCCCTGCGCCCGCTCACCCCCTGCGGAGTCGCCACCGCATAGGTGATGAACACCAGGGTGGCCACACCCAGGATCACGACGCTGGCGGCAAACCATTTTCGATGTGTACGGTCGATGAGCATCAGTTTTCCACGAATGCTACCGCTTGGCCGGACTGCGGGACTGCATCAACTTGGCAAAGAATTGCGTCGGGTTTACCCGGTGCGCGGCATCATGCGGACAAGCATAGACGCAACTGGGCTCGGCGTGGTCGTGGCAGAGATCGCAGGAAGTCGCCTTGACCTTCACCGTGGCTACCTTACGTCCCGGGTGCGCAGCGTCGTCCAGTTGCACCGGGAAGGGATGCATGTTGATGTTCCCGTAGGGACAGTTACTCGCGCACAGTCCGCAACCGATACACCAGTCTTCGATGATCACTTCCAGAGAATTGCGACGGCGGATGGAGCCCACCGGGCAGCCGACCATGCATAGGGGATCGCGGCACTGCCGGCAAGATGTCGCCACCAGATACTTATCGAAGCGCTGGCCTTCCCTCACCAGACGGCTTACGCCCTGGTGTGCGTCGGCACAGGCTCGCACGCACTGGTCACAACGGGTGCAGCGCTCCAGGTCCAGCAGCAGAAGGCTCTGCGCTTCCATCAAACCCTGCCCCAGGAACTGGTCGATGGGCACGCTGCCCATACGCTCGGCCCGAATGCGATTGCTCTCGATTCGCTCCTGGGCGACACTCTGCAGCCCGCGCCGCACTTCCGGGAAGCGTTCCAACATCTGCTTGAAGTCTTCCCCGCGGATTTTCACTACCTCGACGTGGTCCAGGGCGGAGCAGGTTGCGGTCCTCGTCGTCCCGCTCAGGAACGCAATTTCCCCGAAGTAGCCCCCTCTGGCCAGGTAGGCCAGCACCAGATGTCCTCCGGGCCGCTCCTCCGACACCTTCACGAATCCGATCCGGACCAGATAGAAACTGTCAGCCGGCTCTCCTTGTTTGCAGATCACCTGCCCGGGCGCGTAGCGCACCAATTCCACCCGGTTGCGCAACTGGTCAATGAAATCGTTGGTCAGGGTGGCGAACACGGGCACTGATCGCAGGTGGGAGTCCAGCGCCCGCATGCGATAGGCCCGCTCCATCTGGGCCCGGAACGTCTTGTTGCGCAGCATGATGTCCAGAACGTTGCGCAACATCTCCACCATCACGCAGTCGCTGACCGCCCGCACCGTAGCCGAGCGCGGGTAAAAATTCATGCAGGTCATCTCGCCGAACAATTCGCCCGGCCCCAGTTCAGCCACGGGGCTGTCGTAGGGCAGATCCACCGGAGCATCGATGGAAATGAAAGGCCGGTTCCCTTCCTCGCTGCGGTGGTCCTGGCTGCGCTTGGTCAGGTTGCTGGACAGCTTGCTGAGCAGCCCCTTGCTGCTTCCCTTGGTGGTGACGTGGGCCATGGGGCTGGCCAGGAAGATTTCGACCTTCCCTTCCAGAATGTAAAAGGCGGTGGAGCCAAAGTCCCCTTCGCGGCAGATGATTTCTCCGGCCTTGAAGCGCCGCTTTACCAGAGCCTTCTGGTTGAGCTGCAAAAACGTTCCCGAGACGTTCTTGAACACGGGCAGATGCTGCAACTCTTCCGGCCGGAAGGGCTCGCCGACACCGAGGTCGGTCCTGACCACGATCCGGTTCGTCAGGGCCCCGGTGGGGCAGGACACCATGCATTCCCCGCACGAAACGCAGGAGGAAGAACCCATGGGCAGGTTGTTATCGAAGGCAACCCCGGCCTGATAGCCTTTTCCGCGGCGGGCCAGCACCAGGTTGTGGCGGATATCATTGCAGGCGCGAACGCAGCGATCGCACAGAATGCAGGCATCGTGGTCGACTGCGATGACCATCGAAGAGTCATCTCTTCCGCGCGGCCCAACGCGCTTGGCGAAGCGCGGCTGGGTGATTCCGGCTTGAGACGCCAGGGTCTCCAACTCGCAATCCCCGGAATTGCGCTGGCGCATGCAGGGTGACGGATGGTCCGACATCAACAGTTCCACCAGAGTGCGCCGCGCCGCCTGCACGCCTTCTGTGTTCGTCTTCACCGTCATGTTGGGCTCGACTTGCCGGATACACGAGGCGGCATAGACCCTCGCACCCACGTCCACGGCGCAGACTCGGCATACTCCCACCGGGCTTTCGTTCTGCTGGTGACAAAGTGTGGGTATGGGGATGCCGTTCATGCGCGCCGCATCGAAGATAGTCGTGCCCGGCGGGACGGAAATCTGCCGGCCATCGATGGTGAGATGAATACCCGGGGGAAGCGGACGCACTACCGGAGGCGGAAGTGGGGGAGCGACCGCGGGCGCAGGAGCCGATGGCGACAGCGTCGGGGGAACCGGAGAAGTTTGGGCCACGGAGGCAGGCGGCCGGGTCATCATCACCGTGGCCTGCGCTTCCGGCCGTTCAAACTGGAAAATCAGGACCGAATCGCCCAGGGAAATCTGATCTCCGTGATTCAGCGTCTGCTCTTTGATTCGCGTCTGATTGACGAAGGTTCCGTTCAGGCTGTCGAGATCACGGACCTTGAACCTATCGCCCTCGTGAATGACCATGCAGTGCCGCCGCGACAGGCCAGGGTCGTCGATGCACAACTGGTTGGCCGGATCGCGGCCGATGGACAGCGATTCCTGGTCGAGAAAGAAAATCTTCTCGCGCAACGCTCCCGACGCCCCTAGGAGTCTCGGTTTCACATCATGCCTCGGATAGTCCTTCCGGCACAGCCCTGGCGATCGATGTCAGTCCTGCACCGTCCCGGGTACGAAAACAAACCTTGGCCGGACATTGCTTGTGGATTACATGCTGGTCAACCATATCCCGGAAGTGCGTGAGCACTGACACGATTGGGGCCGGCACCACCTGCCCAAGCCCGCAAATCGAAGTCACCCTCAGCGCATGGGAGAGGTCTCCCAGCAATTGCAGGTCATCGCTCTCGGCTTTTCCGTGAGTCCATGCGGTCAGCATATCCACCAGTTTTTGGGAGCCCATACGGCAGGGAACGCATTTGCCACACGACTCATTGCGGAAGAACCGCACCGCATTCAAGGCCATGTCGACCATGCAGCGGTCTTCTGCACAGACCACGATGGCCCCCGAACCCACCATAGAGCCAACGTCCGCCACCGCCTTCCAGTCCAGCGGCAGATCGACCATGGAAGCGGGCAGGTATCCTGAGGACGGTCCCGAAGGCGCGAAACCCAGCAACTTCTTGTTTCCCGGAATGCCACCTGCATATTGGTAGATGAGTTCGGAGTACTTGATTCCCATCGGCACTTCGAAGACCCCCGGCCGCACCACATCGCCGCTGATTCCCACGAATTTCAGCCCGAGCGAGCCGTTCCGCCCCTGCGCTTTATACCAGTCCACCCCCTGCGCCAGGATCGATACCGCGAAAGCAAAGGTCTCCACATTATTGATGGCGGTCGGCTTCTGCCACAGTCCGTGAGTACCCGGGAAGGGTGGCTTGTTGCGCGGTTCTGCCCGCTTGCCCTCGATGGCCTGCAGCAGCGCGCTCTCCTCACCACAGATATAACCGCCGGGGCTGACAAAAATCTCCAGATCGAAGGACAGATCGCTGCCTAAAATCTTGGGCCCCAGCAATCCCTCGTTGTAACAGTTGGTGATTTCTTTTTGCAGGATTTCCCTGGGCCTCTCATATTCATGCCGGATATACAGAATCCCTTTTTTAGCGCCCGTCACCAGACCGGCCGTGATCATGCCCTCGATCACCAGATAAGGGACGTTCTCCATGATGAAGCGGTCCTTGATGGTGCCGGGCTCGCTTTCATCGGCGTTGCACACGATATATTTCTCGTCCCCAGGGGTATTACGCACAATCTCCCACTTCGTCCCGGTAGGGAATCCAGCCCCGCCCAGGCCGCGCAATCCGCTCGCTTTCAGGACCGAGATCACGCCCTCCGCATTCTTGGTCTCGACAAAATGCTTGACCACACTGTAACCGCGCACGCCCTTGTAGGGATCCATCGCCACCTGGACGCGCTCCGGAGCGGCCGGTTCCGGCGGAAGCGGGCTGCCGGTCAAGGTGTCCTGCACCAGCGAAACTGCGCTTGCCGCGTCCATGTTTCCGTAAATCCCCTGGTTCACACAGAGGGCGGGCGCCTGATCGCACCGCCCCAGACAGGAGACGTCCCGGATCGCCAATGTTTGTGGATTGCTGCCGCGAAAGGCACGTTCCAGGTTGTGGCGCAATTCGTCGGCGCCGCCCAGATGACATGACATGTCGGTGCAGACCCGGACATCGATTCTCGCCGGGGGAGTCAGATGGAAGTGGGGATAGAAACTGGCCACGGCATGGATCTGACTCAGGGGCAGCCCTAGTTCGGTAGCCAGCATTTCCAGCTGTTCCGCGGGCAGGTATCCGAATTTTTCCTGGATGGAACGAAGTTCTGGAACCATGACGAGACGCTTCCCTACTGCGCAACTCGCGCAGGAGCCACGTTTTTCGTGGCACATCCCTGGTTGCCCCAAAAAGCGCGCCCAAACTTTATCGCACTCCCTCCGGCGCTGTCTAGCACAAGCCGTGTTCTTGAAAAAAATAACGAGACGCGCGCCTCGCCACCCTGGCAGGCAGTCCCCGGAGTGCTATTCCTTCGACTCGCAGGGAGCCGGACTCTGTTCGCTGGCGCACCTTGCTCCTGACCCGCTGCCTCCGTCCACAGGCTCCGGGCTGGCAGGCTGGCGGGCCAGCTTCGGGCGGTTGGGTCGAACCTGCAATTCGTCGGCGAAGGTCGCTGAAAACCGGCTCGCCAGCATGATTCAGCCCTGATTTCATTGACACGACATGGCAGGTTTTGGGAACATGTCTACCTACCCAGGGGCAGAGGTCCCCCCCGGCATCTGCACTGCGCGAACATCCATCGTGCTGGGCTCTCAGAATGCTCAATCCCGGGTTCGCCGGGCTCATGCTGCTTGTGGGCCTGCGGTAGTGTGCGCTTCCTCCCCGCGAAGTAATCCGGGCGGAATCTTTCCCGATCGCGGGCTCAGACCGTGACCAAACTAGGCAAATACGAGCTCATTCACGAACTGGGACGCGGCGGCATGGGCATTGTGTATCGCGCCCGCGACCCCATCATCAATCGCCTGGTTGCGCTCAAGACAATCACCGCTGGAGTGGCTGACTATCCCAATCTGCTGGAACGCTTCTACCGCGAAGCCCAGTCCGCCGGAGGCCTGCAGCACCCCAATATCGTGACCATCTACGACATGGGGGAAGCCTCTGGGACGCCCTATATCGCGATGGAGCTGATCGAGGGCGAGACCCTGGAACAGTTGATTGCGGAACGACCCGATCTTCCGCTTTCCCTGAAACTTACTTACGCGATCCAGGCCTGCCGCGCCTTCGACTACGCCCACAAACGGGGCATCGTTCATCGCGACATCAAGCCCGCCAATGTGATGTTGAGCAAGGAGGGAACGGTCAAAGTCGTGGACTTCGGCATTGCCCGCGTCCTGGAGTCGTCCAAGACCCAGACCGGCATGCTGATTGGAACCTTCGCCTACATGTCGCCGGAGCAATATCACGGCGAACACGCCGACGAACGCTCCGATATCTGGTCCTTCGGCATTCTTCTTTTCGAACTTCTGACCTATCAGAAGCCTTTCGGCGGAGAGAATCCGGCCAGCCTGATGCACAGTATCTGCCACAAGGACCCGACCTCGCTGCGTCAGGTTGCGCCCGAATGCCCCCCTGAACTGGAAGCTGTTCTGCAAAAAATACTTCAGAAGTCTCCCGCAGAACGGTTCCAGACCATGGAAGACCTGATGCTTGAGCTCGATCCGATCTGCAAAGGACTGCAGTCGGCGACCGTTGCCAAACTGGTCGATCAGGGACGCGACCTGGTCAAGCAGGGAAACTATTCCCAGGCGCGCGATCTGCTACGGCAGGCTCTTCAAGTCGAGTCCACCAATACCCAGGCCCGCAGTCTGCTGGAGAAGGTCAATGCCGAGCTCAAGCGAGTTCTGATCCGGCCCAAGGCCCAGCAGTTCGTGGAAAAAGGCCTGGAGCTGCTGGCCCAGGGAAAAGTTCAGGAAGCTCGACTCGAGGCGGAAAATGCCTTGAAGCTGGACACCAGCTTCGAGCCCGCCCAGCAGTTGAAAGAGCGCGTGCAGCAGGAGTTAGACCGGTTTCAATTGGTGGCCGAGCACCTGGATGCTGCCAAGTTGCGCCTGGCCGAAGGATTGCCGGAGATGGCAGAAGGACTTCTCCAGAAGGTGCTGGAGCTGGAGCCTTCCAATCAGACCGCGCGGCATTTGCAGCTGCAGGTCGCAACTGAAAAAGCGCAGCGCGAGCGCCGTCTCCGTTTGCTGGAAACCATGCAGCGGGCGCGCAGCCTCTGGACCCTGCAAAACTACAAGGAATGTATCGAAATTCTTACCGGACTGGCCGAGGAATTTCCTCAGGAAGAGGAGGTTCTGCGGCTGCTCTATACCGCGCGCGAAGACCTTGCCGAACAACGCAAGCAGCAGACCCTGGAAAAGGCCAAGATCCTGTTGGCCGACGGACGGCACGAGCAGTGCATTGCGGTGTTGAGTGAGGTCCAGCAGGCGTTTCCCAACGACCCCGCCATCGTCGAACTGCTGGACGCCGCCCGCCAGGATGAAGCGAATCAGCGCCGCCTGCAGGGTCTGGCCGAGGCCCGCCGCCTCTTCGCCGGTCGTCATTACGACGAGTGCATGTCGGTACTGGCCGCACTGCAAAAGGAGTTCCATGATGATCCGGAACTCGAAAAGTTGCTCGAAGCAGCGCGGGGTGACCAGCTCCAGCAGGACCGGCAACAACGCATCGCGAAGGCCCGCAAGCTGCTTGCGGCCCGGCGCTACGATGAATCCAGCAAGCTGCTGTCGCAATTGCAACAGGACTTCCCCGCGGATGACGAAGTCAATCAGTTGCTGGCTTCCCTGCGCGATGAAGAAGCTGAGCAACACAAGCTGCGTCTCCTGGCCGAGGCCCGCAGCCTGCTCGCCTCCCGCCGCTACGATGAATCCCTCGCCCTGCTGACTCGCCTGCAAAAGCAATACACCGACGATGACGAGATTACCCGCCTTCTCGAAACCCTGCGTGCCGACCAGTCGGAACAGCTGAAGTCACAGCGCATGGCGGAGGCCCGCAAGCTGCTCGCGGACAAGCGTTACGAAGAAGTCATCACCCTTCTCACCAGTTTGCAAGAGAGCTTTCCGCGCGAGGATGAGATCACAAAACTGCTCGACATTGCCCGTAAGGATCGGGCGGAGCGGCAAAAGCAGGAGAAACTGGCGGCCGCCCGGTCTCGCCTGGCAGCGGGAGTTCCCGGAGAGGCGCTGGAGATATTGGAGGGGCTTCGCAAGACCGACCCCAATGACCCCGCCGTACAAAAGCTTCTGGTTCTGGTGCAGGGGGAGCAGGACCGGCAAAGCAAGCTGGCGCGCTTGCAGCGGGAATGGAACACGCTGAAGGCGCTGGTCGGAGAGAAAAAGTACACCGACGTCATCGCCCGTGCGGAATTGCTGCTGGCCGACTTCCCCGCCGACAGCGATTTGTTGCGCCTGGTGGAGTTCGCTCGTGATCAACAAGCTCAGCTGGACCAGGAAGTCCGGCTGCGAAAGACCCGTGACGCCGTCAAATCACTCTTTTCCGAGAGCCGTTTTCAGGACGCCGCGAAGGTAGCCAAAGACGCCCTGAAGACGTTTCCGGGCAATAAGGAACTCCTGCAACTGCACGAGCAGGCAGAAGTGCAGGAGAAGAAGCTGCAGACCCGCAAGGCCATCGAGCAGCGGATTCGCGACATCCGGGTCAAGATCAACCGCCAGAAATTCAGCGAAGCGGTGCAGATGGCGAGGGAAACCCTGGTCACGCTTGGTCCCGACACCGGGGTCACACAACTGCTGAATTCCGCCCAGGTCGAAATTGCGGCCAGGGAGAAGAAGAGAAGGCAGGAGCGGGAAATCGAGTCCATCCGTCTGTTGATCAAGCAGGGACAGCTCGACGGCGCCACCCAGGCCTTGAACGAAGCGCTCGCGGCCGAGACGCTGGTCAATTTCGATCCCCGGGTGCAACGGGTCTCGGATGAAATTAATCAGGCCCGAAACCAGACCAGCGCGCCCTCGCCCTCGAAACCGGACTCTGGTCCTCCGCCCGGACTGTCCAAGGAATACGCCTGGGAGGGACCGCCGCCCGAGGACCTGGGTGGCGTGGACGCCGGCGCTCAGGCCAAACTGGCCGAACCGCAAAGCTCGGCGGCTCCGCCGACCATGTCCGTCTCCCCGGTTGCGCCAGCTGCGCCGGAAGCGCCTCCCGTGGCCGCGCCTCCTCCGTCCATAAAACCGCTCACGCCCATCGTTGCGCCCAAAGCGCCGGCGCCACCGATGAAGGCACCACCGGTGGTGGAATGGCCTGCACCGGTGACTCCTTCCCAGCCGCCGCAGAAGGTGGCCCCGCCCGCTCCAGCGGAGCCCGTGGCCCCTCCGCCCGCACCGCCTCGCAAGTTCACGCCGCCTGCCCCTCCGGAACCCGTGGCGCCTCCTTCCGCACCGCCGCGCAAGGCCTCCCGGCCCGCACCTCCGGCGTCCGATGTCCCGCCGCACGCCGTTCCGCCCCCGGCGCCCCTTCCGGCCCGGGCTCGGCCGCTGCCTCCGGTAGTCACTGCGCCGGCTCCAAGGCCGGAACCTATGCGCGTGGTTCTCCCCTGGAAGCGGCCCGCCGTGATTGGGGTCATCGCTGCGGTCCTGGTTGCTGCTGTCTGGTTCGGCCTGCGCCAGCCCTCGACCGAAAAGGTGAATCCCAGCAACCCCACTCCGACGGTCACCACTCAGCCCACGAAGCCTGTGGCCAATCCGCTCGAAGTGCGCCAGCAGGAGGCCATGGATCAGGCCGATCAGCGCCGCGCCTCCGGCGACCTCAGCGGAGCTGCCCAACTTCTGCAGTCTGCCGCCGCGCTCAACGGCCCGCTGACCGCTGACATTCAGAAGAAGCAGGCCGAGATTCAGGCGGAGATCAACGATGCACGCCTTGGCGCCCTGCGCCAGAAAGAGGAGCTGGCCTGGCAAAGCGCCAAGAAAGATGTGGACGCCGGCAACTTCCGCTCCGCCGAGAAGTCCCTGGGAAGCATATTGGCCATGCCTGAAGGTGGCTTAAGAAAAGACGATGCCAGGAAATATCGCGACCAGGTCATCCCTCAGCGCAAGCAGGAAGAAACCTTGTGGGCCCAAGCCAAGAAGGATTCGTTGAAGAGCGATTCCAGCAGCCTTAAACAGGCCGACGACACGCTCGCCCAGGTCATCCAGCTTGGCGGGCCGAGAAAACCGGAGGCGGAGCAATTGCGCCAAACGGTGGAAGGCAGGCTCGCCAGCCTGGCCCAGCAGCAGCAGCAACAGCAACAGATTACCGACCTACGGAGTGGCGCGCAGCACGATCTGGCGCAGGGAGACTTTTCATCCGCCCGGCAGAAAGTTGATCAGATCAAGCGGGCTGGCGGCGACCCGGGATCTCTCTCCGCAGAAATTGAACAAGCTGAGGCCCGCCAGAAATCCGAGGCTGACTTCCAGCAGTTGGTGCAAAAATACCAGGCGGCCAGCGACAAGAACAGCCTGGAAGCGGCGCGGAACAGTTTCCAGTCTGTCGCCCAGGGAGGCGGAACCCACGCCGCCGATGCGCGTCGCTACGTCAGTGAAATCAACGCCAAACTGGCGTCGCTGAACCAGGAAACGACACCGCCTCTGCAACCCGTTCCCAAAGTGCAGCCCCCGCCGCAAAAAACCGACGAGCGCACAGCCATCAGCAGCCTGATTCAGCAATACGAACAGGCCTGTGAACAAAGAGACGCAGACGCGCTGGCTAGAATCTGGCCCGGCATCGGAAAGAGGTATGACAAGTACAAGTCGTCTTTTGACTCGGCCAGCGCCTATCATGTAAACGTCCACATCGACAGCCTCGAGGTGACCCCGGACACTGAAGCGGCGACCGTAAATGCATCTCTGTTTCTGGATTACACGCCAAAAAAGGGAAAGATGATCAGCCACCGGGACAAGGCCGTGTTTCAGATGCAAAAATCCAACGGAGTTTGGCTGATCAAGGATGTTCAATAGGTGATCTTTGGTTCCATCCAGGGATTGCCGCTATCGCCGGCCGTGTGGCTGCTCTTCTGGTTGAAACTCGAAGCCCAGAGGCCGGTTACAGGCGCGTAGCTCGCTAAACCGTTGGGGGGCGCAAACTTGACAATCCACGCAGCATTAGTACACTTTCCTCTCTACGCGCGTGAATCGGGCGGACAGCGGCGAGTATCATCCCCTTTGGGGCAATTTGGATTCGGGTCACCTTATGGCAAGGAGAGCCAAGATGATCAAACGAGCCGTACTGGCCGTACTTTTCGGCGTCGTTTTTGGTAGCGCAAGCGCTTTTGGCGCTGGACCTTGCCCAGCGGGCAGCAGTCGGCTTGCCTGCGTCATTCCGCTGGAATATGGCATCGGCCCGAACGGCCAGCCGTTCTCCGCTTCCAACCAGGGAGTCTTTGCCAGTCAGGAGCACGAGGGCCATTTTGACAACAGCATAGGCAAGGTACTGGGTCCAGTAACGGCGGAGATCGGCCGCCAGTCGAACCTCTTGCCTCTGGCTTCGCCTTCATCCGGAATCCTTTATACGTACGATACTTCTCTGAAGACGGTGGTTCCGGTTACGGATAGTCTAGGCCCGATACTGGGAGAGCGCGCTGAAACGGTCGGACGCCATCGCCTGTTTGTTGGCTTCAGCTATCAGTTTTTCAATTTCAATAAGATTGACGGTGTGGATTTGCACAATTTCCCGGTGATGCTGGTCCACGCCGACGATAGCGTGGACAACTCACTGCCCCCGCCCGCGGCCCCCACGGTGTGCTCGGCAGCAGTGACCGCGGCCACAAACCTCAATGGTTGCTCGTTTGTCCGCGACCTGATATCGACTGTCAATTCGATCGATCTCAAGGTCAATCAATACACCACATACGTGACTTTTGGGCTCACCTCTCACATCGATCTTTCGATGGTGATTCCAGTGGAAAATGTCCGTATGTCACTGCGCTCGGACGACACGATCATCCTGGGGTCGAACGGATTCTACACTGCGAAGCCTGGCACTCCTGACAGCGCGACACAGCAGCCGCGCTTTAACCATTTGTGGGGGAACTGCCCTGTCCCGAAACCCGCCATTGGAGCATCCGGACTGGATCCGTCCTGCTTGAACCATGTATTTCCAGATCCTACGGGTCTAGCCCAGGGAGGCAGCAGCGGCTCGAATTCAGTAACCGGAATAGGCGACGTTGTGGCGCGAGTGAAATGGAACGTGTGGCACGGTGAACGGGCCGGCATTGCCGCAGGACTGGACCTGCGTCTCCCCACCGGCGATGAATTGAACTACCTGGGTTCCGGAACCTACGGCGTAAAGCCATTCGGCATATTTTCCTACCGCGCGCGGGTGTCGCCCCATGTGTTGATCGGCTACGAGTGGAATGGGAAGTCGATTACCGCAGGTGATTTCGTGACCGGCACAAAAGCCAGCGTGCCTAATGACTTCGTTTATAGCGCCGGCGCCGACGCCTCCATCACAAAATGGCTCACTGCGTCCTTTGACGTGATCGGACAGCGGATATCTTCGACCAGCACCACCATTGGAGGGAACGTCTTCGGCACTCAGTCTCTTTCGGTGGTGTCACAACCGTTTCTGGCGCCGTGCGACGCATGCACCGCGAACCCGACACCCGCCACTGTGGCGCACAACAACCTTCAACTGGGCAGCCCCCGCTCCTACAACATCACGAATGCCTCGATGGGCGTCAAGTTTCGTCCGCTGGGCAAGCTTTCCAAGCTGGTGGTTACGGCGAATGTTCTGGTACGGCTGGATGAGGGTGGTCTGAGCTATAAACCTGCTCCCTTGTTGGGTTTCGGGTACACCTTCTGACGTGGGGCGTGGTTTCAATGCCATCTGCTTGAAGCGTCCTTGCGCCGCCGAGGCACAGGTCGTGCTTTGGCCGGTCGCGTAACGCCGTCTCTGCGGCGCCGGTTTTCGTTTTGATCCGCCATGCGTATCACATATTCCTACCGCGGCAAAGAGAAGGTCTACGAGACCACGACCGAATTCATGTTTGGTCGGGCGGAGGAGAAATTTCGTATCGGCCTGGATCTCGCGCCTGACGCCAAAGCGTCCCGTCTGCATGGCCGCATCTGGTTCGAAAACGATCACTGGTGGATCGAGGATCTCAACAGTTCCCACGGCACGCGCCTGAATGATCGCGAGATCAAGGGAAAGGGCAAGCAGCAGCTTCAGGTTAAGGACGTGATCCAGGTCGGGGAAACCACCCTGCGGATCGAAGCGCTGGAGTCGCCCGCGGCCCTGGTGGAGACCAACTACCTCGAAAGCGGAGCCGCCCTCCCGGTTCAGGACAAGGCTTCCGCGGTCAATGTCTCCATCACTCACAACGTAGATGCGACGAAAGTGCAGCTCGGGCCCGTCCAGGGCGCCGAAGATGAGACTGCGCGCCGCCTCCGGTTAATCTGCGATCTGCCCCTCAAGTTTTCCTCCAAGGCGAATCTGGAGGCCCTGCTTCCCGCGGTGGTCGAAAGCCTGTGCGAGCTGTTTCCCAAGGGAGAGAGCTGGGCCCTGGTACTGCGCGAAGCCAATACCGACAAACTCCTGCTGAAAGCCTACAACTCAGCGCGTCAGCCTTACCTGAGTGAGACCCTGGCCCGCCGCGCCATGACCGAACAAAAGGGATTCATCTGGCAGCGCAACGTGGCCCAGGACGTGAGCCGAAGCATCATGCAGGCCGCGATCGATCTGGGCATGTACGCTCCCCTGCTCTGGCAGGACGAAGTGATGGGCGTGATCTGCGGCGGAGCGCTCAGCAGTCTGACCACGTTCACCGAACAGGATCTGCGTTTGCTGGTGGTGGTCGCGCAGTATGCCTCCATGGCCGTCGCCACCCACCGCTTGCAGGCGGCGCTCAAGAAGGAATGGACGGCCAAGGCCAATCTGATGCGCCAGTTCTCCCCCAAAGTGGCGGAGCGGCTGATGGTGAACCGCGGCCGATTGCGCCTGGGCGGCGAGCGCAGTGAAGTCACGATTTTGAACGCCGACATTCGCGGCTTCACCAACCTCGCCCGGGGCATGGAGCCCGACGACGTGGTGCAGTTGCTGAACGACTATTTCGCCGCCGCCGTGCCGGTCCTTTTTGCCCGCAATGGAACCATTGACAAATACATCGGGGACGCCATTCTCGCGGTCTTCGGCAGCCCCGAGAGCGATCCTGACCAGCATCAAAACGCCGTCCTGGCCGCGGGAGAAATACAGGTAGCGGTGAACAAGCTCAATGAAGCCCGCCAGCGTCGCGGCGAAGCCTGCCCCCAGTTTGGCATTGGGATTCATTGCGGCGAGGTTGTGCATGGCTTTGTCGGGACCGCCGATCGCATGGAATTTACCGTGATCGGAGATGTGGTCAATCGCACCGCGCGCTATTGCGCCGCGGCGGCCGGCGGCGACGTTCTAATCAGCCCCGAAATGTACGAGCGTGTCTGGAGGGTGGCCGACACCGAGCGCGTCACCATCAAGACCAAACACGAAGGCGATTTCGTGGCCTATCGGGTCAAGGGCACCAAGGAGACAGTTCAGTCCAGCAAGAAGCTCGAAAGCGTTTAGCAGTCACGGGACGAATCGTTCACCGGACGGAAACCAAAAAATTTGAGGAGGGTTACTATGGCCCCCAGCCTGGCGGTTTCGGCTCCCAACAAGCAGGATCTGGATCGTCTTTGCGTCAACACCATCCGCACCCTTTCCATGGACGCGGTGCAGCAGGCCAATTCCGGCCACCCGGGCACTCCCATGGCGATGGCCCCGGTGCTTTACAGCTTGTGGCAAAACTTTCTTGCTTTTGATCCCGAAGATCCGCTTTGGCCCAATCGCGACCGCTTTGTCCTTTCCATGGGACACGCTTCCATGCTGCTCTACTCCATCCTGCACCTTTGCGGCGTGAAGGCGGTGGATGCAGAGTACGAAAACCTCGGCGAATTGTCGGTCAAGCTCGATGACATCCGGCGCTTTCGCCAGTTGGACAGCAAGTGTCCCGGCCACCCCGAGTACCATTGGACCTCCGGAGCAGAAACTACAACCGGCCCGCTGGGCCAGGGCGTCGCCACCAGCGTGGGCATGGCCATCGCCGGCCGCTGGACGGCTGCCTATTTCAATCGCCCGGGCTTCGACCTGTTCAACTACCGGGTGTATGCCATGTGCGGCGATGGCTGCATGATGGAAGGAGTCAGCGGCGAGGCCGCCTCTCTCGCCGGACACCTCAAGCTCTCCAACCTCTGTTGGATTTACGACAACAACAAGATCACCATCGAGGGCAACACCGCTCTGGCTTTCAGCGAGGATGTCGCCACCCGCTTTATCGCCTATGGCTGGAACGTCACCCGCGTGGGCGATGCCAACGATCAGGAAATGCTGGCCCGCGCCTTCAATACCTTTCTCAAGAGCAATGACCGGCCGACCCTGATCATTGTCGACAGCCACATCGCCTACGGCGCCCCCAACAAACAGGACACCAGCGCGGCCCATGGCGAACCGCTGGGAGAAGATGAGATCCGTCAGACCAAAAAGAACTACGGTTGGCCCGAGGACGCAAAATTCTACGTGCCCGACGGCGTCATCGACCATTTCCGCCAGGGCATCGGCGCGCGCGGAGCCAAAGCCCGGCTCGCCTGGCAGGAACTGTTCGACCGGTACAGCAAGGCGCATCCTGACCGTGCTCCCCACTTGAGCAAAATGCAACGGCGCGAATTACCCGATGGATGGGATCGCGATCTTCCCACATTTCCTGCCGACCCCAAAGGAGTTGCCGGCCGGGATTCTTCCGCGAAAGTTCTGAACCTCCTGGCCCGCAACATACCCTGGTTGATCGGCGGTTCCGCCGACCTGGCGCCCTCCACTAAAACCCGGCTCACTTTTGACGGTGCCGGAGACTTTAGCGCGTCCGACTATAGTGGCCGCAATCTCCATTTCGGAATCCGCGAACACGCCATGGGTTCGATCCTCAATGGCATGTCGCTATCCAAGGTCCGCCCCTTTGGGTCCGGCTTTCTGATCTTCAGCGACTACTCGCGCCCCGCGATCCGGCTGGCTGCCATTATGGAGCTTCCTGTCATCTACATCTTCACTCACGATTCCATCGGGGTGGGCGAAGACGGGCCCACGCACCAGCCGATCGAGCAACTGATCTCGCTGCGCGCCATCCCCCACCTGACCATTTTCAGGCCGGGCGACGCCAATGAAGTGGTGGAATCCTGGCGTGTGATCATGCAAATGCGTCACAAGCCCGCCGTGCTGGTCCTTTCGCGCCAGGCCCTGCCCACGCTGGACCGCACGCGATATGCCCCGGCGTCCGGGGTTGCGCGAGGCGGGTACATTCTGGCGGACGCGCCCGACGGAAAACCCTCCATCGTTTTGATGGCGACTGGCAGCGAGCTCTCACTCGCGGTGGCGGCCTACGAAAAGCTTTCCGCCCAGGGCGTGAAAGCGCGCGTCGTAAGCCTGCCCTCCTGGGAGATCTTCGAGCAGCAGGACAGGCAATACCGGGACAGCGTGCTGCCCCCCGACCTCACCGCCCGCATCTCGGTTGAACAGGCGTCGACGTTGGGCTGGTCGCAATACGTCGGACTCGGTGGAGTTTCAGTGGGCATGAGGACTTTCGGAGCCTCAGCCCCGCTCAAGGAGTTGCAACAGAAGTTCGGCTTCACTCTGGATAACCTGATGGCAGCAGCGAAAGCGCTTCTGGAAGCAAAAGCTCAATAAATGAAAAAGCCTCCTGCATTTTGCAGGAGGCTTGATTGCGGAGAAGAGGCGGCGGGCGGAGAGAGTGCGCCCGCGTCTCCTAACCTGCTATTTCGGTGGCGCCTGTTGGTCCTGGGTCGCCGGAGCGGGTGAGCTCGAGGTCGAAGCCAGCTGCTCCAGATCATTCTTCAGGAGGCTGATTTCAACCCGGCCGCCGCTGGTGCGCTTGGTCTTGTCGTCCGCACTGGCGCTCTGTACCGGAGCGTTGCCCATGCCGACCACATAAATCCGGTATACCGGAATTTCATGGTTGAGCACGAGGTAACGAACCACAGCGTCCGCCATCTTCTGCGAAGTCGCGATCGCAGCCTGGCCGTGTCCCGAAGAAAACCCCTGCACTTCGATGATGTAACCGCGCTGGTCTTTCAGCGGGGTCGCCATGTCATCCAGGGCAGCCTTGGCATTCTTGCTGAGCACGCTCTGGCCGGGGCGGAAGCGAATCTCGGTCTGGTTGGAAGCCTTGTACTGGTCGATGTTGCCGACCACCTGCTCCACCGTGGTCAAACGGGTGTTGGCCTGGGTCGCAGTCTGCTGCGCCATTTGCGCCTTGTTGCCCGCTTCGATGGCATGCTGGTCGGCTTCGTTGGCTTTGGTTGAAGCCAGACGAATGCCTTCCTGAGCGCGCGCGTCGGTGTCCTTGATCATCTTGGTGTTCGAGGATGTGAGTTCATCCAGTTCGTTCACCCGATCGCGGATAGGAGCAGTTTGCCGCTGCACATATTTCTTGCGGGCGAAGGGATTGATCTTGCCCCAGAAACCCTCGTGGGTGTCCGGTTGCAATGCCGGCTTGCCGCTGGCGCCGGTCGTGGATGCCGCGGACTGGTCAGTGGACTGCGCGGCGGCGGGTTGGTCCTGAGTGGTGGAACCGGTCTGCTGCGCCATCGCCGGCAAAGCCAGCACGGCAGCCAGAAGCAGCGCTACGAATAGGCGAGTCTTCATTTCTACGTCCTCCGAGGGGGAGCATGGGGCTCCGCTCCAAAACGCCGATTTGGCGTGTGATTCGATTGCGTCTCAAAAACCAGCCCGCGGATTACGCGGTGCCGGCCTATGCGGACGCCGCATAAGCCAGAAAACTCAAGCATCGGCGTCCCTACTGCTCAACGCCTGCTTACCTATATAACAGGTCAAATGCCAAACTAGGGGAAAGCTAAGTCTTTGTCCCGTAAGACATTGTAACGCCACCAACCGGCCGGCAAGGACGAAAAAATTGCTGCGCAGGGTAATTTTGGCGAAACCTGATATAAAAACTGCGTGTCTCAAACGCAAACAATTGCAGTAATCAGGAAAGTCAACGTACCCGCGTCCCGCCATACAAAGATTCGGCATGAACCGGCGTAGAAGCATCCCCGCGGCGCTCCTGGAATCCAAGATTCCCGTGCGAACCTGGATTTCTATTCCGCTTTGTTTGTTCCTGATGTCGTGCACTCACACTGAAAAGCTGGATCTCGACCGTCTGCAAATGCCCCCGGGCTTCCATATCGCTGTCTTCGCCCAGGCGCCCCATGCGCGCCAGCTGGCTTTCAGTCCCGGCGGCGTTTTGTTGGTCACCGACACGAGCGATGGCAAGGTGCTGGCTTTCCCCGATCCCGGGCACACTGGCCATGCGATTCGAGCCATCACCGTGCTGAGCGATTTGAACGCGCCGCATGGTATCGCCTTCCACAACGGCAAGCTCTATGTAGCGGAGATCAACGCCGTCCGGCGCTATGACTGGGATGAATCGCAATTGCGCGCCGGCAACGGGCAGAAAATCGTGGACCTTCCCGGCAGCGGCGGCGGGCATTCCACCCGGTCCGTCGTTTTTGCCAACGGCAAGATGTACGTTTCGGTGGGATCGAGTTGCAATGTCTGCGTCGAAGATGAAAAGCGGCGAGCGGCGGTCATCGAGTACAACGAAGATGGCAGCGGCGAACGCATCTTCGCCTCAGGCTTACGGAACTCCGTCGGGTTGACCTTCAACCCCCGAACTCACACCCTGTGGGCCGCAGACAATGGCCGCGACTGGCTGGGCGACGACCTTCCTCCCGAGGAGGTCAACGACCTCGGCCCCAACGGCGGCAACTTCGGCTGGCCCTATTGCTACGGAAACCGCATTCTGGACCGCTCCCAGAGCAAAGACTATGATTGCTCCAGGACCATTGCGCCCAAGGTGGAGATGCAGGCCCATTCCGCTCCCCTGGGATTGCTTTTCTACGAAGGCAAAATGTTCCCCGCCGAATATCAGGGGAACCTGTTCGTGACCTTTCATGGTTCCTGGAACCGCCACGTGCCTACGGGATACAAGGTAGTCCGCATCAAGGTGAATGAGCAGGGCGAACCCCAGGGCCCGCCCGAAGCTTTCATCAGCGGCTGGCTGCGTCCGGGAGAAAAGAAAAGGGGCGTGTGGATGGGGCGCCCGGTGGGCCTGGCCGTGGGCACGGACGGCGCCATGTACCTCAGCGACGATGCGGCCGGAGTAGTGTATCGGCTGACCTGGGAGAAGTAAGCAGCCCAACAATACCAGGCGGCCAAAAAAAGATTTTTCCCGGCTCCATCATCGTGACTGAGATTTCCTTTGTGTCCTCTGTCGCGGATGCCGCTCTTCGACAGTGCTAGACTTCCCTCATGCTGGCCGACTACGCCGTGCGGGTAGAGCAATCCCGCGGACGCCGGGTTCCTGAACCTCAGCATCCTTATCGCAATGACTTCCAGCGGGACCGCGACCGCGTCATCCATGCCCGCGCTTTTCGCCGCCTGGAAGCCAAGACCCAGGTTTTTACCCGCCGCTTCTCTGACCATTTCCGCAATCGTCTGACCCATACCATTGAAGTGGCGCAAATTGCCCGCACTGTCGCAAGCGCGCTTGGTCTTAACCTGGACCTGGTGGAAGCCCTGGCGCTGGTACACGACGTCGGGCATCCTCCCTTTGGGCATGCCGGGGAAAAGGCGCTCGACGCTGCCATGCGTGAGCACGGATATTTTTTCGATCACAACCTGCACGCGTTGCGCATCGTCGAGGATTTCGAGCTGCGCTATGCCGCCTTTCGCGGGCTCAATCTGACTTTTGAAGTCCGGGAAGGCATCGTCAAACACTCCCGCGACTATCCGCGGGATCAGTTCCCTGAACTGGCCGAATACTTACTCGACCAGCGGCCGCCGCTCGAAGCCCAACTGATTGATCTGGCCGACGAGATCGCTTATGACACCGCCGATCTCGACGACGGCTACGAAGCCCACCTGCTGACCCTCCCGCAGATTCGCGCCGGTATTCCCGTGTTTGACCGTTTCTATCTTGAGGCTGAGCTGGCGTATCCCCATGCGCTCGAAAAACTGAAGTTCAATGAGGCGGTGAAGCGCGTGCTCGACCGCATGGTGGGCGATTTGATCGTCAACGTGCAAAGCCAGATCAAAGAGGAAGGCATTCGCAATCTGGAAGATGTTCGCGCCTGCCCGCGACGGCTGGCCACGTTCAGTCCCGAGGTCGAGCGGGAAAGACACGGCGCCAAGGAATTCCTCTACAAGAATCTCTATTTCAGTGCGGCCCTCGATCCCGAAAAGAACGACGCCGAGCGAGTCATCAGCCAGCTGTTTGAGTTCTGGATGGCCAAGCCGGAAAGCTTGCCGCCCAGCTACCGCGACAAGGCCGGGCAGGAACCGCTGGCGCGCGTAGTCTGCGACTACATCGCAGGCATGACGGACAACTTCATCTATGAGCAGTATGAGAAGTATTGCGGGAAGATGAACTAGACACTGCCATCCTGTTCTGCCTCAGGACGCTTCACCGGTTGGTCCTGAGATCCAATCTCATCTCGTTCGTGGGTACGAAACCCAGACTCTGGTAGAGCGGCCTTCCCTTGTCGCTGGCGTGCAGGGTGACGTGGACAAGCCCCTGTTTGCGGCACCATTCGATCATGGTATGCATGAGCCGGCGGGCGATTCCCTGGCGGCGAAATTCGGGGTCCGTGTACATATTGAGGATGGTGGCACGGCGGCACTGGCCGTCATAAGGATGGCTGGGCCAGGGGCTAATCAGCACGAACCCTCCCGCCACTACCCGATCCCCGGCCTGCGCCAGCCAGCCGTGCAGCGTGCCATTCGCCAGTGCCTGGGCAAGATACGGCTCACAGGTCGAGACCATGTTGGAGAGGGCCGCTGTATCGTCGTAGCCCATGTCTTCATACATACCGCGTCGGTGGCGGACCAGATGGCCCACATCGCCCGCCGTAGCTTCCCGGATTTGCACCTCGTGGCTCATCATCTCTGCCGGACCTCGAAGATAAATATGTATCAGGGATGGGCAAAAAAGAAAGCCGAGCTCTAGGCTCGGCTGATTTACCCGGTACTGGCTACCCGGTACCGCTACTTGTTCTCCGAACTTTCCTTGGCCAATTTCATCTTGGCCGATTCCAGTTTCTTCTGCACACGGGACACATCGTTCTGGTCGACCTCAGCCGCTACCGTCCGATTCCACTCGGTCAGCGCCTGTTCCCAATGCGTGGCCGCCAGCTTGAGCCGGCCCGTCTTCTGATAGAGGTCGCCAAGGTGGTCCTGCACTGTGGGATCGGTCCCAATTCTCTGAGAAGCCTTGATCAGGCTGTCTTCCGCCATCTCGTACTTGCCCAGTTTGAAATAGGCCCAGCCCAGCGAGTCGAGGTAGGCCCCATTGGCCGGATCCAGATCGACCGCCTTCTTGATGAAATCCAGCGCCTCCTCCAGCTTTACGCCGCGATCGGCCAGCATGTATCCCAGATAGTTGAGGGCGGTGGCGTTCTGGGGATCGCCGCCCAGCACTTTGCGGAACATTTCCTCCGCCGGCTCATATTTTTTCTGGCGCTCGTAGGTCGAGCCGCGCAGGAAGTAGATGTATTCCCTGTCTTCATCCTTGGTGGAGAGCTTCTCCGCCTTGTCCAGAGCGTCTTCCGCTTCCGGCCAGCGTTTCAGCCGGCTGTACATCTGGGACAGGGTGATGTAAACCTCCCGGTCTTCGGGAGCGCCCTTGAGCAAAGCCTTGACCTGCTGCAATCCGGCATCGGCCTGGCCCGTGTCGGAAAGCTGGGCCGCGTACACCATTTTCAGGCTGCGGTTATTGGGGAGTTTCTGGGTCGCTTCCTTGGCCGCGTCCGTGGCCTGCTGCCACTGTTTGCTTTCGCGATAACTATCGATGATCTGCTGGTAGCCGCGCTCGGCGTTCTCGTCGCCTAACACCAGCATTTTTCTGAACGTCTCCAGCGCCTGCGGGCTGTTGTTATTATCACGATAGATAGTGCCCAGTCGCTCCAGAAAGACCGAGCGATTGTTCTTGTCCGCCTGGGTGTAGGCGCTGTCGGCCTTCTCCGTTTTCTTGAGCAGGTCCTGCAGTACTTGAATGGCTTCGTCGTACCGGCCCTGCGACTGGTAGACTGCGGCGACGTTGTAAGGCACCTCGATCGAGTCTGGCGCGATGGAGCCGGCTTTTTTCAGACTCTCCAGCGCCTGGTCGAACTTGCCGCTCTTGCGGTAAATCTCCGCAATGCGCCGGTACGTGTCCGGATCTTCCGGATTGGCGTCGGCGATGATCTTGTACTGCTCCAGGGCGGCATCAGTCTGGCCGTCGTTCACCAGGTTCTGGGCCAGGCCGCGAATGGCGTCCAGATTGTCCCGATCCAGTTCGATCGCCTTGCGGTAGGCATTGATGGCGTTCTTATATTGTTTCTGTTGCTCGTAGGTGTAGCCCAGGGCGGAATACAGTTTGGCCGAGCGGGCCGCGTCCGGGACGGAACTCAGAACCTCGCCGGCTCGCGCGGTATCGCCTTCCTCGTTGTACAGGTAAGCCAGCGTGGTGACCGCCTCTTCCGAATCAGGCTCTAGCTTCACCGCGGTCTTGAACTCGTTTTCCGCCTTCTGCAGGTCATTGTTCAGGCGGTAGAGACGTCCGAGCAGAAGGTGATCGTCCACGCTGTTCGGTTCGATGCGGGTGATCTGCTCGTACTGGTCGATAGCCAGCTTCAGAACATTCTGCGATCCTTGCCCGGCCTGAACATCTCCCAGAGAACGCAGATAAATGCGGCCCAGCAGCTTGTGGGCTTCCAGGTTGGTGGGATCGCGCTTCAGAATGTCCTGCGCTTCCATCACCGCATCCCGGATGCGCCCGGTCTTGGCATAGAGCTCGGCCAGCGCGGAAGTCAGGTACTCGGAGGTGGGATCGGCATCGATCGCCTGCCGGTATTCCTCGATCGCCTTGTTGGCCAGTTCACTGCGGCCATACACTGCCACCTGCTCTTCATACATGTGCGCGAGGGTGTAGTGGTAATAGGCGGCGGCCTTATCCACTTTGCGGGGCGCAGTCGCGGCGAGCGGCTTGGAATCCGCCGCCGGCGTCTGGGCGCTCAAAGGGACAGCGGTAACCAGCAGCAGAATGAGAGCGCAATAAATACTTTTCATCGAGTCCTTACGGCTTCCCTGAACCATAGCGATTGGATGCCGAACCGCTGCTGGCGGGTGCTTATTCACATTGTAAACTGCAATGGCACGGCATGGCGAAAAAGGAAGTCACGGAACCGAGGAAGCAACGATCAGAAGTACAGGGACTACCAGGATTGACGATTGCAGAACCAGGATAGGCAAATCCCGCATAGACGAATTGTAAAGAACTGTTAAATCCGGGCAAATCGGGAATCCGCGCCGGTGGTTCGGAAAAACGGCTCGGAAAAACGGTTCGGAAATCCTAATGTCTGAAGTGCCTCACCCCGGTAAAGATCATGGCCAGCCCCAACCGGTCCGCGGCTTCAATGACTTCCTGGTCGCGAACCGATCCGCCCGGCTGAATAATGGCGGTGGCTCCCACACGCGCGATCTCCTCCACCCCATCGGGAAAGGGAAAAAATGCGTCCGACGCGGCCACCGTTCCCTGGAGTGGAAGCACCGCCTTCATAGCTCCGATCTTGCAGGAATCCACCCGGCTCATCTGGCCCGCGCCCACGCCCACCGTTTGTCCGTCGCGGGCATAGAGAATCGCATTCGACTTCACGTGCTTGCACACTTTCCAGGCGAATAACAGGGCGCGCTTCTCTTCCGCTGTGGGCTGGCGTTTTGTGACCACTTTCAGGTCGTCTTCCTGCAGCGGACGCGAGTCTGAATCCTGCACCAGGATTCCGCCGGAAACGTTTTTCAGCACCCACTTCTGGGCCGCGTGGCTGATTTGCACCAGGCGCAGGTTTTTCTTGCCGGCGAACTTTGCCCGGGCAGACTCGTCGAAAGCGGGCGCGGCAATCACTTCCAGAAAAAGCTTGGCCATTTCTTCCGCAGCTTCGCCATCCACCGTGCGGTTCACGCCAATCACGCCACCGAAGGCGGAAACCGGATCGCATGCCAGAGCCTTCTGATAGGCCTCCAGGAGAGTCTTGCCGGTCGCGGTTCCACAGGGATTGGTGTGCTTGATGATGGCGCAAACCGTTTCGTCAAATTCCTGCGCCAGTTCCCAGGCCGCTTGCAAATCCACGATATTGTTGTAGGAAAGCTCCTTGCCCTGAAGCTGGCGGCCGTTGGCCACTCCCGCGCCCGAGCCGTCGCTGTACATGGCCGCCTTCTGGTGCGGGTTTTCGCCATAGCGCAGGTCCATGATTTTGCTGAAGGAAAGGCGCAAGGTCTGCGGGAACCCGGCGTCGGGGTGGAACTCGAAGCGACCGTTGGCGCTGACCCTCTCGAGGGTAGACGCGATAGCCGAATCGTAGGCCGCTGTGGTGGCAAACGCTTTTTGTGCCAGATGCCATTTGGTGGCCGCGGAAAGAGCTCCGGCCGAGCGCGCCATTTCTTCGGCAATCGCGCTGTAGTCGGCGGGAGAGGTCACCACCGCCACATCCTGGAAATTCTTGGCTGCGGAGCGGATCATCGACGGTCCGCCAATGTCGATGTTCTCGATCAGTTCCTCAAAGGGTACCCCCGGCCGCGACGCTGTCTTTTCGAATGCGTAAAGATTGACTACAACCATGTCAATGGGCTGAATGCCATGCTCGGCGACCGCGCTGCGATGCGACGCGTTTTCCCGCCGGTGCAGAATGCCCCCGTGCACCTTGGGATGCAGCGTTTTCACCCGGCCATCGAGCATTTCAGGGAACCCGGTCAGCTCGGAAATATCTTTCACTTCGACGCCGGAATCGCGCAGCCGCTTGGCAGTGCCTCCGGTCGAAATCAGTTCCACACCCATGCCCGCAAGCTGGCGGGCGAATTCCACCAGTCCAGTCTTGTCGGTCACGCTAAGGATGGCGCGCTGAATCTTGGTCTGGGGCATGACAGGCCTCGAGTGCGACAGGATGTGCCTGGGAAAGGCAGGGAAATTCTAACAGCAGTCGTTGGCCCTTGGTCGTTGGTCGTTGGCCTAAGACGGAAATTTTCGTGATTATCCCGAGGCCCTGCTTTGGTTGGATCGAACTCAGTGAACGAAGATTAGCAGGAAAATGTGCAGTCAGAGGCAACGGCCAATGACCAATGACCAACGACTAAGTTTTTGCCTTGGCCTTCAGTTTTACCTGGCCGTCCTGCACGTCGACGGTGTACTCGACGGCTTCGCAGCCATACTGTTTGCGGATCTGCTCGGTTTTCTTCTGCACAAAGGAGGCAAAACTGTCGAGGTTGCCGGACACCGCTTCACCCGACTTCTTCTTGGCTTCAATGAGTGCGTTATACAGCTTCTTCACCTGGTCTTTTTCCGCGCGCGCATCGGCGCAATACACCTTGAACGGCTTTTCTTCGGCCGCAGGCGCAGCGGCGGCGGCTGTGGCTCCCGATTCGGCCCCGTGGCTCAACCCATAGACCTTGTGCTCGGGCTCATGTTCAGCCTCGCGCACTCCTTGCACGGACAGAAGAGCATCCTGAGGACGGCGATAGCCTTCTTCGCGAATGCGGCTCTTCTTGCGCCACAGATCGCTATAGATGGCGTAGCGCTGCGCCATTTCGTTATAACGGAAACGCTGCGAAAAGCTCATCCGGTTGCCGTCACTGAACTTGCGCAGCAGGGCGAGCACTTTCCACTCAATATCGGCAGGCGGCCGCTTGGTGGGATTACTGAAGAAGATTTCGTACTCGATCTTCAGCCGGCGGAGAAGCGAGTCTAGTACGCTCAATTCCTCGTCAATGGTCACCCAGGAATCTCCCAGCCGACAGTGTAGGAGATCAAGGGCCGTGACACGAGATTCCCCCCGGTCACGCAAGGGATGGAACGAAAGTACCCAAGGCAGCCGTCAGCTGTCAGAAAGCCTGTGCTCGAACTCGAGGCCTTCCCATGAGGAGAGAAGTAGGAGGTCCCTGAATCGCACGGAAGTTAGCTGAGCGCTGAAAGCTGATAGCTGACCGCTTACTTCGCCGCCATCTTCTTGACCATGGCCAGCACCAGCTTGCGGTCGCTGTCATTCAGACTGACGGCGTAGCGGCGAATCTGGCTCAGGAAGCGGACTTCGTCGTCGGAAAGCTGGGGCAGATTCTTGGATCCGTTGCTGTGTCCTGACTCGGAGAAAAACTGCGAAAGCGGCAGTTCCATGGCGCCAGCAATCTTGGCCAGCGTGTCCAGCGACGGGATGGTATGCCCGTTTTCGACCCGCGAAAGGTAGCAGCGCAGCAGTCCCGTACGCTTCTCGATGTCACCCTGGGACATACCCTTTCCCAGCCGGTAGTTCCGGATGGTCTCACCGATATTCATAGACAAAGCAGCCAACGGAATCTCCCAAGGATGAGGTGCATAGTAACCAGAGTAGTAACTTCTGGCAAGAGGAATTTAGTTGCACCAGAAATGGTGACAGAGTAAACACTCGGCCCGCCGCCAACCGTGCCGGTTGCCCAATTCCCCCCCCGCCTCGATGAATGCCCGACTTCCACTTTTCAGACCGAATTCGAGTTACTTTTTCAGCGTGCCGTCGAGAAAAGTGGTGGTGCGCTTCCAGGCGTCCGCGGCGTCGTCGGCGCGATACCCGGTCTTGTTGTTGGGATTCTCGAAGGCATGCCCGGCATCGGGATAGATCACGATCTCTACTTTCTTGCCCTGCTGTTTAAGGGTCTGCTCGAACTTTTTCACATCCTCGACCGGAATCCCGCGGTCCTGGCCGCCGAAAATGCCCAGCATGGCGGCGTTGATTTTCTGGAGAGAATCGGCGTCGGTCGCCAGATGCCCGTAGTTGATCACCGCGGCGGCAAGCGTGGGCTCCTGCAGCGCAACATTGAGAGAATAACCGCCGCCCATGCACCATCCGATGGAGCCGATGCGGTCCTTTTTTACGTTCGATTGCGCTTTCAAATATTCCACCGCCGCGTGCAGGTCGCGAGCGGCGCGGTCCTCGGGAACTCCGCGCATGATCTCATGGGCCTCGTCGGGCGTGGTCGCGACTTTGCCGCGATAGAGGTCCACCGCCAGGGTCACGTATCCCTGATCGGCAAGTTTCGACGCCTGATCTTTCACCCAGTCATTCAGTCCCCACCACTCGTGGATAACCACCAGTGCCGGAAACGGCCCTTTGCCTTCCGGGGCGTAGAGCATCCCCTGCACGTTTTCATCACCGCTCTTGTAGGAGACCGTCTTGCCAGTGGCCGCGAAGGTGGGAATGACGAAAAGAAAAACGAGAGCGAGCAGAAACATTGTTTTCATGGCGACCCTCTCTTACAACTCCAATTCCATGTACATCGCCCCGGCAATCGGATTGAGGCGATACGGTTCGATCTCCCTGAATCCCAGGCGGCGGTACATGGCTACCGCATCCTTCATGATGGGCTCGACCGTGTCCAGCCGCATTTTCCGGTAGCCGATGCATCGGGCTTCTCCGATGACCTTTTCCGCGAGGGCCCGGCCCACGCCCTTGCCCCGAAATTGCGGGCGAAGATAAAGCCTTTTCATCTCGCAGATTTCCGGTCCCAACCGGTGCAGGGCGACACAACCCGCCAACTGCCCATCATACTCGGCCAGCAGCAGCCGGCCCGCCGGCGCCGCGTAATCTCCCGGCAGGCCGGCGAGCTCCTGGTCGAAGCTTTGAAAACACAGACTGAACCCGAGAGACTGCGCATACTCCAGGAAGAGTTCGCGCGCCTGGGTGATCTGTGTTACCGACTCCGCGTCTGCAATCGTGAGCCCTGGAGCCATGGCTCGGCGTCCTCTGTGGTCAACTGGCGCACCCTAGCCCATCAACATGCCGCCATTCACGTTGAGCACGTGGCCGGTGATGTAGGAGGATTCTTCCGACGCCAGAAACGCCACTGCATTCGCCACGTCCTCCACCGCACCCACGCGTCCCAGCGGGATCATCTTCACCGCATTCTGCCTGAAATCTTCAGCCAGACCGGAGGTCATGGCCGTCTCGATAAAGCCCGGAGCGACCGCGTTACAGGTAATGTTGCGCGAGGCAACCTCACGCGCAATGGCCAGGGTCAATCCAATCAGGCCCGCTTTGGAGGCCGCGTAATTCGCCTGTCCCGCCTGTCCCATCTGGCCGAAAATCGAAGTGATATTAATGATCCTGCCCCAACGCTGCTTGAGCATCGAGCCGATGGCCTGCTGGGTACAGAGATACGCCGACGTCAGATTGGTGTTGAGCACGTTGTCCCAGTCGGCGCGCTTCATGCGCATGACCAGCTGGTCGCGAGTGATGCCGGCGTTGTTCACCAGAATATCGATCTTGCCGAAGTGGGCGAGCGCCCCCTTGAAAGCAGCTTTGATTTGCTCTTCGTCGCTGACGTCCAGGGGAAAGACAGCAGCCTTCCCTCCGGCGGCGGCGATTTCACTCGCCACCTCATTCAACTTTTCCTGGCTGCGGGCGGCCAGGGCCAGGCTGGCCCCGGATTGGGCCAGTTTGAGCGCGCACGCGCGGCCGATTCCTTGGGACGCACCCGTCACCAGCGCAACATGGCCTGACAGTGTCAAGAAGCTCCTTGGCAAACGCGGAATTATACCCCGGTGCCTTCACCTCGCGTCGCCCTCACAAAACTGGCCGCGTCACTTGCCGGTATAGCTGACTCGCCAAATGGAATTTGTGCCATCGTCGCTGACCAGCAACGATCCGTCAGGCGCCACGGTTACGCCCACTGGCCGGCCCCACACATCTCCGTTGTTCAGGACAAAGCCGGTGAGAAAATCTTCGTACTCCCCGGTTGCGTTTCCGGTCTGGTGAAGTGGCACCCGGATCACTTCGTAGCCGCTCCGCGCCGCTTTGTTCCAGGAGCCATGCTGAGAGGAAAAGATGTCTCCCTGATATTCGGCGGGAAATTGTTTTCCATCGTAGAACGTTAGTTCCAGAGAAGCGTTGTGCGGCTGCAGCAGCACGTCGGGGACGATAGCTTTATTCCGCAGCTCCGGATGCTTCCCAGCGTGCCGAGGGTCCTGATGCGCGCCCATATACCACCAGGGCCATCCGTAGAACCCGCCATCCTGGACGTGCGTGATGTAGTCAGGAACGAGGTTGTCTCCCAGCGCGTCGCGCTCATTTACGGAGCACCACAATTCGCCCGTCTTGGGGCTGATCGCGAGTCCTCCTCCGGCGTTACGGATTCCAGAGGCATAAACCCGCAGAGCTGAACCGTCTGGATTGAATTCCAGAATGTCGGCGCGGTTCTTCTCTCCGGGAGTGGTGTCTGGGTCGGCGACGTTCGAGTCCGAGCCAACCGCGACAAAAAGCTTCTTTCCATCCGGAGTGAACTGAATGGATCGGGTCCAGTGACCGCCCGTCGGCAGGTCGATCAGGTGTTCGGGCTGTCCCCGCGCCGTCATGTCGCCATTCTTATAGGGGAAGCGGACCACCTGGTTCTCGCTGCCGATGTAGAGCCACTCTGGATCGGGTCCGGGAGGGTAGAACGCGATGCCATACGGGCGCTTCAGGCCGCTGGCAAAGACTTGCGTCTGTTCCGGCTTACTGTCGCCGGTCAGTCCTCGAAACACGCGAATGCGCCCGGGATCGCTTTCCGCCACAAAGATGTCGCCATTCGGCGCAGTGCGCAGCAGGCGGGGATTGTCGAGTCCAGCCGCGTACAGTTCGACTTTGAATCCGGCGGGAGCTTTGGGCCACACATCCAGAGGCCTGGCCACCAGCCGCGGACTATTTTCCGCCGAGGTCGTAGCGTAAGGCTGGGGAAGATCCGCAACCGTGATTTTTCGAACCTTGCCGGGTTCTTCGTAGCGAAAATCGGTAAGGGGCGGTTTCGGGGCTGGCAGATTCAGCCTGGTGGTCGCGGCCGTCGTAAGGCTAGCCCTTGCACTCGATGCCATGCTGAGCGTCTTCACATAAGTGACAATCTTCCAGCGCTGCTCGGCCGGGAGCTTCCGCCACGATGGCATTTCATGGGGCACGTCACCCTTGGTAATAAACCAGAAGATCTCTCCCGAGGTCACATTCCTGACGGCGCGAGCTCGCAGCGCGGGAATATTTCCCGACCCTTCACCGTTTTCCCCATGACAGCGGGCGCAGCGCAAATGGTAGAGAGGCTTGCCTGCCTGAACGCCTTCTGCCGAGCCCTCGTAAGGATTGGTCAACTGCTTCGCGGAATCGGGAGCATTGTGGAAGTCCGCGTTGTCCGCATAAGACTGTGCCGCAGGAATGGTGAACATGAATGAGAATGTCGCGATTGCACACAGGAGAAATCTGGGCATTGCCTTCCTCATGGGTCGCAAAGTGGCACCGTAGCAAAATGCAGTTGAAAAGAGCCAAGGGGCAAGCATCTCGCTCACTTTGCCATCGTGGCGCTTGCGCCTACTTCGGTCTGGTCATTTGATGTGGCAGGTGGCCAGTCCGCGCTTTTCCAGGTATTGCTGGTGATAGTCCTCGGCCGGATAGAAAGTCACGGCCGGAACGATCTGAGTCACAATCGGTTTCTTGAAGGGTCCGGACTTCTCCAGCCGTTCCTTGGAAACCTTGGCTTCGCTCTCCTGCTCCGGAGAATGAAAGAAGATGGCCGAACGGTACTGCGATCCGTAGTCCGGACCCTGCCGGTTAAGCTGGGTGGGATCGTGATTTTCCCAGAACACCTCCAGCAGCTTCTCATAGGAAAGCTTCGCGGGATCATAATCCACTTCCACCGCCTCGGCATGGCCGGTGCGGTCGGTACAAACGTCCTTATAGGTGGGATCGTTGAAATGGCCCCCGGTGTAGCCCACGCGGGTGGCAGTCACGCCCGGCAACTGGCGGAAGGTGGCTTCGACTCCCCAAAAACAGCCTGCGGCAAAGGTGGCTTTGGCCATGAGAACAAGACTCCTTAGGTAGATTAATGTTGGGTCAACATTATCGCGGCACTTATTTGATGAACTGGAGAGCGGAAAGTAGCAAGCCGGAGCTCCTTTTCTCGTTTTCAAGCCCCTGGATTCGGCATACCATGGCTGGCCTCAAATTCGTTTGCACGGAGAACCTTCCATGACTTTCATGCATGTGAACCTGCTGGCTGTACTGGTGGCTGCCGTGGCCACCATGGTTTTGGGCTTTCTCTGGTATTCGCCCATGCTCTTCGCGCGTCCCTGGATCGTGGCCATGGGTTACGATCCCGAGGACAAGGCGAAAACCGAGGCCATGCAGAAGAGTGCAGGGCAAAGCTATGCCATCTCTTTCGTCGCCAGTCTGGTCTCCGCTTTCGTCCTGGGCAAAGTCATCAGGGGGCTGAGCATCGACACGCCGCTCTATGGAATGAAAGCCGGCTTCGCTGTCTGGCTGGGCTTTGTGACTACTGTCCAACTCACGGCCAAGCTCTTCGGCAACCAGTCCACCAAGCTCTATTTGATCAATACAGGCTACCAATTGGTCTGCTACCTGGCGATGGGAGCGATTCTGGGAGTATGGCAGTAGAGTCTGAGGTCCTGCTCTACTCCATTACCATTCCACCCGTCAGCTCCGCCACGCGCGGCACCCGGTGTTCCACGCACCAGGTTTCCAGTTCGCCGGCGATTTTCTCGGTGGCCACCGGATCCCAGTAGCTGGCGGTTCCGATCTGAATTGCGCTAGCGCCGGCCAGCATGAATTCCACGATATCGGCGGCGGTCGAGATTCCGCCCATGCCGATCACTGGAATGCTGACCGCCTTCGCAGCGTCATAGACCATGCGCAGGGCGATGGGCTTGATAGCCGGACCCGACAGTCCGGCGGTCACGTTGGCGATGCGGGGTTTACGCGTGTCCGGGTCGATGGCCATGGCCACGAACGTATTCACCAGAGAAATGGCATCCGCGCCCGCCTCCTGGGCCACGCGCGCCATCTGCGCGATGCTGGTGACGTTGGGAGAAAGCTTCACAATCAGCGGCCGTCGCGAGATCCGCTTGGCGGTGTTCACCACTTCGTCCAGAGCTCGGGCATCTCCGCCAAACTGGATGCCGCCGCTGACCGTATTGGGGCAGGACAAGTTCAGCTCATAGGCCGCGATCCCTTCACCCTCATTGAGGATATGAATAGCTCGCTCGTACTCCTCCCGGCTGTAGCCGAACACATTGGCCAACACCACAATGTCTTTCATCTTCCGCAGCCGGGGCAGCTTCTCCTCAACGAAGGCGCGCGCGCCGATATTTTGCAGCCCGATGGCGTTCAGCATCCCGGCGGGGGTCTCATAAAGGCGCGGGGGCGGATTCCCCGCCATCGGCTCCGCCGAGAGTCCTTTCACCACGAAGCCGCCCAGCTTGTTGAGATGGACTACATCGTCGAATTCGAGGCCGTAACCGAAGGTGCCGCTGGCCGCGATCACGGGGTTTTTCAACGCGATCCCGGCCACGCTGACTCTGAGGTCAGGACTGCGGAAATCCGGGCCGGCGGAGGAAGTCATCGCCCGCCCCCGGCCATCGCGGGATTGCGTTCCCGTGTCTCGCCCGTCCAACCCGCCGGCTGAATCTTGACTGAGCTCGGACTTGCGCCGCCATCTTCCCCGCCCGGAGAACCAGGCTTCGCCCGATCGCCTTCATGATGTGCCGAATTACCCAAGCGGCGCGGCGGCGCCAGAGCCTCGACCAGAACCCGGCCTATGGCATGAGTGGGGGCATTGATACCCAGCAGCGAAGCCAGAGTCACAGCCAGGTCTACAGGTTCGGCGTGGGTGCGGTAGGTTCCAGGCTGGAAGGGAATACCGTAAAAAGCAAGCGGCACATGGGTGTCGTAGGTATACGGAGTGGCGTGATCGGTCCCGCCCGGAAAGCCGATCGTGTAGGGAGCCGGAACCCCCAGCACGTACCATCCGCCGATCGGGGAATAGCTATGCAGATACTTTAGCCCGATTTCAGTATTGGGGGCATCGCCCCGAGCCAACTGCGAGCGGGTGTAGTAAGCGCGCAGGCCAGCCTGCGTCATCGCTTCTCCCACATCGCGCTCCGCGTCTTCTTCCTTCATCTTCAGGGACGCAAAAGCGTCCGAGTTTAACCAGGCCACGGGGTAGTCCACACCCTTCAGGTATTCGGCTGGGTGGGAGAGCCGGGTCGAGAGCACGCCATTCAACTGCACGCGCATTTTGTCGCCCGGAAGAGTTGCCGCTGGAAGGTGCATTCCCACTGCAACCTTGGGCAGGGGAGCGATTCCGTGATCGGCCGAAAGCGCAATCCATACGTTGGCCAGGCCAATCTGGTGTCCCAGAAAATCGAAGAAACCAGCCAGTTGCCGGTCCATGGCCAGCGCCATGGCCTGCATCTCGGGAGCATCGGGACCTGCGTTGTGGCCGAGAATATCGTTGGCCGACAAGCTCACGATCAGCAGGTCGGTGGCTGGCCCATTACCCAGCTTTTCGTAGGTAATCAGCTCCCGGGCGAATTCAAGTTCGTAATCATTGGCGAAAGGTGTGGAACCCACAAGCTCGTAGTAATTGCCTGCCTTCCCTTCCACAGGTTTGGTGGTGCGCAGGACGTTGCCGTTGCTGTCTTTCCATTCCTGATTCAGGTACTTTTCGGCTCGCTTGCTCTCATTAAAGTCCTGCGCCCACTTGGGAAGCGCGCTGCGATAGTAAGTGGAGGTGATCCAGGCGCCGGTTACCCGGTCGATCCAGTAGGCGCCATCGGCCGCAAAGCCGGCTGGAATGACAGAAGCCCGGTCCTTGAGCGCGATACCGAAGACCCGAGCCTTGCCCTGGGTGGCCAGCTTAAGCTCGTCCCCGAGGGTGTCGGCCAGCAGGTAGTGAGGTGACGCTCCGGGCGTACTGCCTGGGACTCCGACCAGTTTGGTCCCGTCATCATCCGCCGCCGCCACCATCGCCTTTTTCTGCGGGTCCCACCATTCGTTGGCCATGATGCCGTGGCCGTTCGTATACGCTCCGGTGAGCAGGGTCGCATGCCCGGGCGCGGTGCGCGTATTGGCGTATTCATAGTTGCAGTCGGTGAAATCAGCGCCATGGTCGAGCAGAAGACGGAAGCCGCCTTCGCCCCACTGATCGCGGTAACGCTCCAGATAATCGCCTCGAAACTGGTCGATCACGATGACGACGACCAGTTTGGGACGGGCGTTGTAAGCCGAGCCGAAGGCTGCGCTGCTGACGCCAACACAGAGAAGCATTCCGATGACCAACGCGGCGCGGGGAAGGGGTTTCATCGCGGGGTAGTTTACAGCCTGGGAGACGCCGAACCAAGAGCAACGGACACTCATCTGCACTTTCCCCCTCTTTTTCGATACAGTAGTTGCTCATGCTTGATCTCAACCTGGTGCGCGACAATCTGCCGTTGGTCGAGGAAAAACTGCGCCAGCGCGGTCTGGATCCCGGCGAGGTGCTGAAGAATTACCACGAGATCGATGCCCAGCGCCGTCATGCCATCACCGAGGCCGAGACCATGAAGGCGCGCCGGAACCGCGCTTCCGAAGACATTGCCAGGCTCAAGAAGAGCGGGCAGGATGCCACCGCGCAGATGTCCGAGACCAAGGAACTGCGCGAGCAGATCCAGCAGCGCGAAAAAGTGGCGGCAGAACTCGAAGCCCGGTTACGAGAACTTCTTTCCGGGATCCCCAATTTGCCCCACGAGAGCGTGCCGGTAGGCAAAACCGCCGATGACAACGTCGAAGTGCGAAGGTGGGGCACTCCTCCCAAGTTCGACTTCACTCCGCGGCCGCATTGGGAACTCGGGGAACAGCTCGGCATTCTTGATCTGGAACGCGCCACCAAACTCTCGGGCGCGCGCTTCGCCGTGTATTGGGACCTGGGCGCAAAGCTGGAACGGGTGCTGGCCAGCTTCATGCTGGATCTGCACACCCGTGAGCACGGCTACACCGAAGTGCTGCCACCCTACCTGGTAAATTCCGAATCACTGTATGGCACGGGGAATCTGCCCAAGTTCGCCTCCGACCTCTTCCGCGTCCCTCACGGGGAGAAAGATCTCTGGCTGATTCCCACTGCGGAAGTTCCAGTCACCAATCTTTACCGCGACGAAGTGCTGGAGGCTTCCCGCCTGCCGGTCTCGCTGACCGCCTACACTCCCTGCTTCCGCAGCGAAGCGGGTTCCTACGGCAAGGATGTGCGCGGAATCATCCGCCAGCATCAGTTCCAGAAAGTCGAACTGGTGAAGTTCGCGCAACCTGATGACTCTTACGCGCAATTGGAGAAGCTCACTCGCGACGCCGAGGTGGTCCTGCAGAAACTCGGATTGCACTACCGGGTGGTCGCGCTCTGCACCGCCGACCTTGGATTTTCTTCCGCAAAGACCTATGACATCGAGGTATGGCTGCCGGGCCAGCAACTGTTTCGCGAGATTTCGTCCTGTTCGAATTTCGAATCGTTCCAGGCGCGGCGCGCCAATATCCGCTACCGTCCCGAGGGGAAAAACAAGAGCGAACTGGTGCACACTCTCAACGGCAGCGCTCTGGCCATCGGGCGCACCTGGGTGGCGATTGTCGAGAATTTCCAGCAAGCGGACGGCAGCGTGCTGATTCCCGAAGCCCTGCGGCCGGCAATGGGCGTCGATCGCATCCTACCGAGGAAGTTGTGATTTAGACCGGACTCGGCGGGGCGGCTTCCGGCTGTAAGAGCATTAACCACAAAGGTCACAAAGGTACACGAAGAAAACCCGAGACTCATCGCCTTCGTGTTACTTCGTGCCCTTCGTGGTTCACTTGATTTGCGTCATGAATCGCGGGGCTGGCCTGCCCCAGCAGAGCCGCAGTTTGCAAGGCGAAGAGACTGAGCCTAGACTTGTCCGGAACCACGATGGCAACGAGCATTGCGGACGCGCCCCCGGCACCCATGACCAGGATCTGGCGCACAATTCGCGACTTCATTCTTTGGTCCTACGAGCGCGGCACTTTGCAGTATGACGTCATGGTGACCCTGATTCTGCTGTTCGTCTTTCTTTCCCCTTACTGGATCAACTTCCATGACAAACCGGTGGAGCGCAATCCGCATCCAAGCGGAGTAGTCGTCACCCCGGACGCGGATGGCGGATTTATCTTTCAGATTGAAGGCGCTGCCATCTCTGGCAAGAGTGATGCTGCCGTGCGCGAGCAACTGCTGCGAATCGTGGAGCCCATTGCGGGCGAGGTGAGCATCACCAGGTACGAAGTGGTACGTGATCGTATGGGACAGGTGCTGAGCTATAAGGTGTGGGTCCACAAGGAGTAGGGTCCCGGTTCGTGACCAATCCTGCTCGGCGAGGCGGAAAATGAAATTCGCTCGGTCCCTCTGCTGGCTGGTTCTCACCATCGCTGGTCTGGCTCCGCTCCCGGCTGCTCAAGCGCCGGGCGACTCCCGTCCCGATCCCGATCTGGAGCGGGTTCTCAGCCAGATGGACGGCGCCGCAGCCAACTTCCGCACCACCGAGGCCAGCGTGGTCTGGGATCAGTACCAAAAAGTTGTGGACGAGCGCGACACCCAAAAAGGCAAAGTCTATTTCCGCCGGGCCGGCAACGAAATTCAGATGGCGGCGGATTTCACCGAGCCCGACCGGAAATATGTGCTGTTCACGGGCTCCAAGGTGCAGGTCTACCAGCCCAGAATTGAACAGGTCACGGTTTACAACACCGGCAAGAACCGGGAGGAATTCGAGAGCTTTCTGGTGCTCGGGTTCGGCGGCCGCGGGCACGACATGTTGAAGTCCTTCAACGTGAAATATCTGGGTCGCGAGAAAGTCGACGCCACCGATACCGCGCAACTGGAACTGGTTCCCAAGGCCGCCAGGATCCGCAACAACGTGGACCGGATCGTGTTATGGATTGAGGCCGCCCGCGGGATTTCAGTGCAGCAGCAGTTTTTCTTCGGAAATTCTGGCGACTATCGGCTGGCCAAGTACTCCGACATCAAGATAAACGAGAAAATTCCCGACGCTACTTTCAAACTCAAGACCACCGGCAAGACGAAATTCGTGTCGCCGCAGGGGTGAGCAACGGGAGAACCACCCGCAAGCCCCTAAGATTGAGGCTGAAAAACCCGCCGGGGGACGGTATACTGCTGGGGCGTCACCTTACGGAGAAACCACAGAGGCACACCCCGGCACCCTAATCCATGGCCAAGGTTTTCACGATCCCGGTTCCTCCCAAGATTGGACGCAAGCGCCGCGAGCGCACGCCCGATCCGCGTTATGTCGACGGCCAGCGTCTGCTGGTGGAAGCGATGAAATATCTGGCCCAGGCCGATCCCGTGGCCAACCGTGGCGCTATCGAACTGCTTTCCGAACATGTTCGCACCCGCTTCCGCATGAGCGATTCTCCTCTGGCATAACCGGCCCCTCTGTGGACGCACGCCGCAATATCCTGACCGGGCCAGGCTTGGGCCAGTGGGACATGTCGCTGATCAAGAACACCAAGATCAACGAAAAACTGAGCTTCGAGATTCGATGGGAAGTGTATAACGTTCTCAATCGCTGCGAACTTCTCCATCTTCAGCCTTAACAACACGGCTAACAGTTCGTTCTTGGGGACTCTAACCGAGACGCCGGATGTTGCTTCCGGCAATCCGGTGATCGCTCAGGGCGGGCCGAGAAACATGAACTTCAGTCTGAAGATCATTTTCTAGCGCGGGGTTTCGGCTTATCTTCCGGGAGTCTGGCGTGCTAGACTCCCATTTTGCCTTCTATGGCAGTCCAGCGCCGCGCGCTATCCTTCCTGCTCTGTTCCCTGGTTGCCATCCCCCTGCTGAGCGCCCGGCAGTCCGAGAAAGTGAACCGGGCCCAGACCGCCGGCAGAACCCAAAGCCAGAAAGCGTCTTCACCCCACCGCGCCCCCGCGCCCTATCCCAACATCATCCTCATCACGCTTGACACCACCCGCGCCGACCGCATGGGTTTTTTGGGATCTACGCGGAAGCTGACTCCCAACCTGGACGCGATGGCGCAGCAAAGCGTCGTCTTCACCCGCGCCTATTCGCACGTCCCCCTGACCACCGCCTCGCACACCACGATCCTGACGGGAACGTATCCGCAGTTCAATCACGTCAATGACTTTGGCGTCCCGCTTTCCGCGAAGCTCCCGTATTTGCCCGACCTCCTGCATCACCGCGGATACCAGACCGGGGCTTTTGTGGGATCGCTGGTGCTCGATCCGCTCGATGGCACCGCGCCCGGCTTTGATCGTGGCTTCGACATCTACGACGCGGGCTTTCGCCTGCGCCGCCACGGCGCTGACCGCTATGCGACCGTCGAGCGGCGCGCCGAAGTAGTCGTCGATCACGCCCTGGGCTGGCTCAGCCACGTGCCCAACGCGCCGTTCTTCCTGTGGGTGCACTTGTATGACGCGCACGATCCTTACGATCCGCCCCCGCCCTACAAGGAACGCTTTGCTTCCCAACCCTACGACGGAGAGATCGCCTACGCCGACGCCTGCGTGGGCAAGCTGTTCGACGAACTGCGCAAACACGGGCTCTATGATGAAACCATGATCGCCGTGATGGCCGACCACGGCGAGTCGCTCGGAGCCCACGGCGAGAGTACCCACGGCGTGTTCCTCTACGATGAGACCCTGCACGTGCCCCTGCTGCTCAAGCTGCCGCTCAACCGCGCAGCCGGAAAGCGGATCGAAACTCGCGCTAGCCTGGTGGACGTCGCTCCTACCCTCCTGGCCGCCGCCGGCTTAACTCCTCCTTCGGAGATGCAGGGACAATCGTTGCTTGAGTCTCTCAGAGCCTCGCCGAACCCGAGCGCGGACGGTTCGCCGGCCGGGAGTGTGCCGCCAGACCGGCCGTCCTACGCCGAGACCGACTATCCTCATCGCGCCTTTGGCTGGAGCGCATTGCGCGCCTTGCGCACGGGAAAATACCTCTATATCCAGGCGCCGGAGCGGGAACTCTACAACCAATCCGGCGATCCCGAAGCCGCCCACAATCTGGCTGTGAGTTCAAAGGCGGTGGCTGACACTCTGGCCTCGCAGCTTGCCGAATTTCGCAACCAGACCAGCCAGTCGCTGGTTGAGCTGGGTAAACTCGATCCGGAGAAATTGCAGAAGCTGCAGGCACTGGGATATGTCGGTTCCGACACCAGTTCAGCGCAGCAGGATGAGAAAAAGCTCACCGGGCTTGATCCCAAGACCCAGATCGAAGTGGCCAACCTGTTGCATGATGCCATGTTCGACGTCGAGGACGCGCGCTATGAACAGGCCATCCCGATGCTCGAGCGCGTGCTCCAGGCGCAGCCCGATATGCCGGTGGCCAATATGCAGTATGGAATGGCGCAGGGACGGCTCAGGCATTTCGACAAAGCGGTCGCGCCCTTGCGGAAAGCGGTGACTCTGCAGCCGGACAACGGCATGGGACATTACGAACTGGGGCTGGCGCTGTTTGAGACCGGAGACTGGAAAGGAGCTGCGCCCGAATTCGAAGCCGCGGTAGAGCGGGCCCCGCGCTGGGCCGACGCGCACTTTTCGCTGGCAGCAGTTTATGCCCGCATTGATCGCGTGCCGGAGGCCATGACCGAACTCGACAACACGATTGGCCTCAGCCCCGATCACTACCGCGCCAATCTGTTGCGCGGCCGGCTTCTTTCTCTCCAGGGCAATCCTCTCGCCGCGCTGACCAACCTGGAGAAAGCGGTGCAGGTGCAACCGGATTCGCGCGAGGCCCACCTTTTCCTGGCCGACGCCTACGAGCAACTGGGTCGCAGTGCGGACGCGGTTCGCGAGCGATCCCTCGCCGGCAATGTGGCCCAGCCAGTCAGTCGTTAGGCTTCGGAATTTCGCAGCGGCCTCGTTCTGGTCAGGCTCTGTCTCGAATCTCTATCGAAACAGACTGCCGGCCAGAAGAATCACCACCGGATAACACTCCAGCGTGTAGCGCGGCTCGGGATTTTCCAGGGTGCCCAGGAAGAGGGTGCGCAGAATCACAAACGTCAGCAGCAATGCAAGATATGGTATTCCCGATGCTTTCGCCAGCCCTGCCGCCGCCAGGCTCATATAAGCCAGGCCGATGATCCCCATCGTCACCGCCAGGGCTGACCACTTGGGGTCGTCGTTAAATTCCCACCAGCGGGTATCGGAAGGCAGAGTCTCCGTGCGAGGACGCAGCCACATATCGCCAATACGCAAGAGTGGCAGCCAAATGTAATAGCGCAGAGGCGCGTCGCGGACGCGCTCCTCGGCCAGGGCCGCAAATCGCCCGTCCAGTTCCGGCGTGACATGAAGTTGCTGGTTATAGTCGGCCAGCAACTCCGTGGTCTGCAGGCGTTGCGCGTCGGAATCGAAGGCCCGGCCTGGAAGCTTGCCGGCATCCACGACTTCTCCCGGAACCGACCAGTAGATTTCCTCCACCGACGCGTAATCGGCGATCCAGGTCTTCACCCAGCGATTGAATCCCGCAGGAACGAATTCATCTTCTTCGTTGGCGTAGCGTGGCGCCAGCGGCTGGAAACGATGGAAGGTATGCCAGTTCCGCCAGGCCCAGGGAACCAGCGGGGCCAGGGCTACGACGGCCACGATCAAGCCTGCCCGAAACAAGTATGGCGCGGCCGCCCTCGCCCGCGATCCATTTTTCCTTGCCCGCCCCAGCAGCACCAGCAAATACAGCTCGAGCGCAATCAGCAGCAAGCCGCCGTCAGGACGCAACAGAACCGCAGCGCCGATGGCAAGTCCGCATCCCAGCAACGGACCCATTCGCCTCTCGTCCAGTGCCTGCAATCCTGCAATAGCAAAATCCAGCGCCAGCGCGGTAAAGAAAATCTCCAGCGTCTCGGTCAGAGCAGCGCCCGCGTAGCTGGCCAGAAACGGGCAAACCGCCGCCAGCAGAAAAGCGGCCTTTGCCCCCCGGTCCGAAATCAGTCGCCGCGCCATATCGGCAATCAGGAAACAGGTAGCCGTATCCACCAGCATCTGCAGCAGCAACGCCGCGCGATAGTGCTCCATCCCGAAGACGGCAAACACCGCCGCCAGAAATGCCGGATATCCGGGCAGGCGGATGTAGGTAGGGGAAATCTCGTCCGGCCCGCTCAGGCCGTAGATTCCGTGCTGCAGCCAGTTCTTGGCAATGTCCCCGTACACGAAGGAGTCGTTGGTGACTCCGGGGAAACGGAAAATGAGCAGAAGACGCAGCCCCACCGCGGCCAGTGTAGCCAGCAGAAAAAAGCGAAGATTTTGGCGCACAAATTGCCGCACGGTTAAGAATATACCCCAGCCAACTTGTACCGCTTCACGCAACCCGATTGGGCCCCATCCTCCGTTTGACCGACTCTACGCCTCAGCTTAGGATGAATTGATACACCTTCATGGCGAAACCTGTCTTTTACGATCCCCGCCGGGCCCGTTGGAAGCGGCTTCGGCTGTTGTTTGACGTCATCGGCCTCAGCATCACGTTGCTGGTCATTTTCTTCGCCTATACGGCCCTGCGCAGCGAGCCCCTGCCCGACCTTTTACTTCCTCCGCAAAAGCGCCCTTATCACGCCTTAAAAGAAAAAGAGAAGGAAAAGGCGAGGGAGCGGCGAAAGTTGGCAGCTGCGCGGCGGGGTGCTCACACCCGCCGGTCGGCGCCCTCGCAGGTGAAGCTGAATTCCGACGAAGGAATCCGGGCAGCCTTTTACGTGCCCTACGATGCCGCCAGCTTTTCTTCCTTGCGCGAATACGCGCCTCAGATTGACCTGCTTTTCCCGGATTGGCTGCACACCATCACCCCCGACGGCCGGCTTCAGGGCATCGACGAGCAAACCAATAAGTTTTTCGACGTGGTCTCGGACTCCGCGGTCCATTCCGTGGACGACAAAGTCATGCCCTTTCTGAAGGCCGAGGACACTGGCATGGAAGTCTTCCCCATGGTCAACAACTTTGACGGGGTTGACTGGGTGGACATCAGCGCTTTTCTGAATGATGGCGAAGCGCGGAACCATTTCCGGCAGCAGATTGCCGCATTCCTCGCCACCGACAAATATCGCGGACTGATGGTGGACTTCGAAACCCTTGCCCGCAAAGGACAGGCGGGCTATACCGCCCTGCTCAAGGAACTCTCGGGCGATCTGCATGCGCGGGGAATGAAGCTGTACGTCAGCATCCAGGCCCGCAACCCGGAATACGATTACGCAGCCATGGCCGCCAACGTTGACGGCGTGGTGTCGATGAACTACGACGAACACTATCCTTCACCCGGGACCGCCGGCCCGGTGGCTTCGCAGGATTGGTTCATCGAGAACCTGAAGCTGGCCAAAAAAGTGATCCCGCAAGACAAGCTGATCTCCGCCATCGGCAACTATGGATACGACTGGGTGCGCAAGCCCAGCCACGGAACGCTGCCGCCGGGCGTGAAAGACATCAACGTTTCGGTCCAGGATGCTTGGTTGACGGCACGGGATTCGGAAACCGATGTCGACTTCGACGGCGACAGCCTCAATCCCCACATCAGCTACCTGGACGAGCACAACCTGCAGCATGATGTCTGGTTTCTGGATGCGGTGACCGCGCTGAACCAGATGCGAGCCGCTCAGGCCTTGGGGATCAAGACTTTCGCCCTGTGGCGGCTGGGCTCCGAAGACCGCTCCCTGTGGCGCGTGTGGGACGTCCCGGGCGAAGCCGGGGCGGAGAATAAATTGAAGGATGTTCCTCCGGGCCAGGATGTGGACATGGAAGGCGATGGCGAGATCCTCCGCATCGAGGCTCGCCCCGCTGACGGAAAACGGGCGCTTACCCTGGATCCAGGGACCAGTTTGATCACTGACGCCAGCTTCGATTCCCTGCCCGAACCCTATCGCGTGGCCCGATACGGATCCAGTCCCGATAAGGTCGCTATCACCTTCGACGACGGTCCCGACCCGGAATGGACGCCAAAGATTCTGGACGTGCTCAAGCGCGAACAGGCCCCGGCCGCCTTTTTTCTCATTGGAATCCAGGCCGACAAGTTTTCCGACGTGACCAAGCGCATTTATCGCGAAGGCCACGAAATCGGGAACCATACTTTTACTCATCCCGACATCAGCAACATTTCCCGGGGCTTCATGCGGGCCGTCGAACTGAATCTCACCGAGCAGCTTTTTGCCAGCCTGCTGGGGATGCGCACGATTCTGTTCCGCCCGCCCTATTCCATTGACGCCGAACCCGACACCGAGGATCAGGTTCGTCCGCTCGAGATCACGCAGGACATGGGCTACGTCACCGTGGGCGACAAGATTGATCCCAATGACTGGCGCGACAATCCCCGCCGCAGCGCCGACCAGATCGCCGCCGACGTGCTGGCGCATCTCCCCCCGTGCGCCGCCAACAATACTCGCTGCGGCAACATCATCCTGTTGCACGACGGCGGAGGCGATCGCGAGCAGACTGTGTTGGCCCTGCCCAGGATCATTGAAGGGGTGCGCGAAAAGGGTCTGCAGATCGTCCCTCTTTACCAGTTGCTGGGCAAGGCCAGGGCGGACGTCATGCCCCCGATTCCCGCCAATCAACGCTGGACCGCGCGCCTGAACCTCTTCGGCTTTACTCTCTTTCCGCTGGCCTTCGGCGCGATTACATGGGTCTTCTTCGCGGGCGACATACTGATGACGGGACGCCTGCTGTTCATCGGCGCATTTGCCCTCTTTGACCGCCTGCGGTCGCGCCCAGTTCCTCCTGGCGCGGATTCCTATCTTCCCAAGGTTGCGGTGCTGATCCCCGCCTACAACGAGGAAAAAGTCATCGAGCGGACCATCCGTTCCGCGCTGGTTTCTACTTATCCGGACTTGCGCGTCATCGTGATTGACGACGGCTCCAATGACAAGACGCTTGAAGTGGCGCGGTCCGCGTTCGGCCGGGAGGAAAAGCTGGGCAGAGTCCTTATCCTGGCCAAGCCCAATTCTGGAAAAGCGGAAGCCCTGAACTTCGGTCTGCAGCATCTGCGCGACGAGGAGATCTTTGTCGGCATCGACGCCGACACTGTGGTGGCGCCCGACGCGATCGAGCGCCTGGTGCCTCATTTTCTCAATCCCAGGGTGGGCGCGGTGGCGGGCAATGCCAAGGTCGGCAATCGCATCAATCTTTGGACGCGCTGGCAGGCGCTGGAATACATCACCAGCCAGAACTTCGAGCGCCGCGCCCTCAACACCATGGGCGCAGTCAGCGTGGTGCCGGGCGCCATCGGAGCCTGGCGGGTTTCTGCAGTGCGCGAGGCCGGCGGCTTCCACACCGACACCGTAGCCGAGGATGCCGACCTCACCATGGCTCTGTTGCGGCGCGGCTACCGGGTCGAGTACGAAGACCTTGCCCTGGCCTACACCGAAGCCCCGGTCAATGCGAGTGGACTGATGCGCCAGCGTTTTCGCTGGTCGTTCGGCATCCTGCAGTCGGTGTGGAAGCATCGCGGCGTATTTGCCCGCAAGGGAGTGCTGGGCTGGGTGGCCCTGCCCAACATCGTCATCTTTCAGGTTCTGCTGCCCCTGGTTTCGCCTCTGATTGATGTGGGTTTCGTGGTCGGCACGCTGCTTTACTTCGAGCAGAGATTCTTCCATCCAGAATCGACCGATCCGGCCAGCTTCCAGCGGCTGCTCATTTTCTTTTTCGTGTTTCTGATCATGGACTTCATCGCGTCCGCCATTGCCTTTGTCCTGGAGCGCCGCCATGCGAGCGCCCCCGAGGACACCTGGTTGCTCAGCCAGGTCTGGCTGCAGCGTTTCGCCTATCGCCAGCTGTTCTCCCTGGTGCTGCTGAAAACCCTGAAGCGCGCCGCCGAAGGGCGAAGTTTCGCCTGGGACAAGCTCGAACGCACCGCCGCCATGAGCTACCAGCCCGCGGAAAACCACGAGTCGGTGAAGGTTTCGTAACCATCCTGTCGACCGCTACAGCCTCGGCTTTTGGCGTACAATTCCCCACCATGAAGAGTCTTTCCCGCGTCATCCTGCTCCTGATTTTCTTCAACCTTGCCGCCCTCGCACAAGACGGCCAGCAACAATTCGCCGCCCTGGGTGATTTCAAGTTGGAAAGTGGCGACGTCATTCGCGACTGCCGGATCGGCTACCGCACCTTCGGGCAGATCAACGCGGATAAATCCAATGCCATCTTGTTTCCAACCTGGTTTACCGGAACCACCGCACAACTGGTCGAATGGGCCGGCCCCGGGAAGGTGATGGACAGCACCAAGTACTACGTAATTCTTGTGGACGCGCTGGGGAATGGCGTTTCCACTTCGCCCTCCAACAGCCAACTGCAACCCCGCATGAAGTTCCCCAGGTTCGGCATCCGCGACATGGTGAACAGCCAGCACCAGATGCTGACCCAGGTGATGCATATCAACCACCTGAAAGCGGTGACCGGCATCTCGATGGGCGGCATGCAGACTTTTCAGTGGATGGTTTCTTATCCTGACTTTATCGACAAAGCGATGCCTATTGTCGGCTCCCCCCGGCTGGCTCCGTTTGACCTCCTGCTCTGGCAGGCCGAAAACGATGCCATCATGAGCGATGCCACCTGGAAGAACGGGGAATACACCGAACAACCCGCGCTGACCCTGCTGGCCGCGTTTGAAGGACTTGCCATCGAGACTCCAGACAAGTTCAACGCCGACACCACCCGCGAAAAACTGCCGGAGTGGATCGCCGACACCAAAAAGCATGTCGCAGAGTTTGACGCCAACAACCACATCCGCCAGTCGCAGGCGATGATGGCTCACGACGTTTCCGCCCCTTTCGGCGGTTCCATGGAGCGCGCCGCCGCTGCCGTCAAAGCCAAAGTTCTTGTTGTGCCGTCGATTACCGACCACATGGTCACGCCCGGGCCGGCGCTGGAATTTGCCAGGCTGCTGCATGCCGAGGTCCTGGAGTTGCGCGACAATTGCGGCCATCTGGCGCCGGGCTGTGAGGAGGCAAAATTGAGCGCAACCATCGCCGCTTTCCTCGCAAAGTAGCCGGCTCCGGGTAGGGCGGCACCGGTCCTCATTAAAGGAAGGAGGTCCCCGCCGGCCCAGGCTCAGGCCGTTTCCCGGTGCTACAATGAGGAGTCTTAGATCGACCCTCCAGCATCGATATCTCTCTGAGGTGCAATGATGGCAACCGTCGAAGCTCCCACTCGCCCACAGACTCGCCTTCACACCGGGCCTTTCGTAAACGAGCCGCTCACTGATTTCACGAAAGACGAAAATGCGCGCAGGATGCGCGCCGCCCTCGACAAAGTGCGCACTCAACTGGGCCGGGAGTACGACCTGATCATCGGCGGCAAACGGGTCAAGACCAAAGACAAGATCAAGTCCATCAATCCGGCCCGGCCGTCCCAGGTGGTCGGGCTTCACCAGAAGGCAGGCAAGGAGCACGTCGAACCCGCCATGCAGGCTGCGCTCGCAGCCTTTGAAAGCTGGAGCCGCACCTCGTTCGAGGAGCGCGCCAGCCTGCTCTTCCACACCGGAGACGTGTTGCGCGAACGCAAGTTTGAATTCTGCGCCTGGCTGGTTTTCGAAGTCAGCAAGAACTGGGCCGAAGCCGACGCCGATATCGCCGAGACCATCGACTTCTGTGAGTACTACGCGCGTGAAGCGCTGCGGCTGTCCCGCACAGAACTCCCGGTGCAGATGCCCGGGGAGCGTGACACTCTCATGTACGTTCCGCTGGGCGTGGGCGCGGTGATTCCGCCCTGGAACTTTCCTTGCGCCATCATGGCCGGCATGACCCTGGCATCCATCGTCAGCGGCAACACCGTCATTGTGAAGCCTTCGAGCGACTCGCCCACCATCGCGGCGAAATTTGTGGAACTGCTGGAAGAGTGTGGCATGCCCGAGGGCGTGGTGAATTTCTGCCCCGGCGCCGGCGCCAGCTTCGGCAACGCGGTCGTGGGACATCCCAAAACCCGCTACATCGCCTTCACCGGCTCCCGCGAGGTCGGTCTCGACATCAACAAGAGTGCCGCTACCCAGGCTCCCGGGCAGGTCTGGATCAAGCGCACCGTCCTGGAGATGGGCGGCAAGGATGCCATCATCGTGGATGCCGACGCCGACGTCGACTCTGCCGTCGAGGGCGTGGCCCAGGCCGCATTCGGCTTCCAGGGCCAGAAGTGTTCCGCCTGTTCCCGCGCCATCGTGGACGAGCGCATCTACGATGTTTTCCTGGAAAGGCTGAAGGCCCGGGTGGAGAAGATCACAGTCGGCGATCCCGCTGAAAATGCCAACATGGGCGCGGTCATTAACGAAAGCTCGATGAAGTCGATTCTGGATTACATCGAAGTCGGCAAAAAAGATGGACGCGTCATCACCGGCGGCGGTCCCGCAAAGAACGCCGGCGAAGGATATTTCCTGCAGCCCACCGTGATCGCTGACATCCCGCCCAAGTCGCGGCTGGAACAGGAAGAAGTATTTGGCCCTCTGCTGGCCGTGATCAAGTCCAGGAACTACGATCACGCGTTGGAAATCGCCAACGACACTGAATTCGGCCTCACTGGCGCGGTTTATACCAAATCAAAAGAGAAGATCGCCCGCGCCATCCAGGAGTTTCACGTAGGCAACCTGTACATCAATCGCAAGTGCACCGGCGCTACCGTCGGCGCGCATCCCTTCGGCGGATTCAACATGTCAGGCACCGACTCCAAATCCGGTGGCCCCGACTATTTGTATCTGTTCACGCAGGGTAAAGCGGTGGGGGAAAAGATCTGATCTCAGGACGCTGGGCAAAGGTAGTTGTAACTGCGCTGTAACACGATACTCGCCGGTGTGAGCAAAGTCTCAGGCCAAAGATTCATTAATTTCTCGTAAAGGCCACGAAAAGGTTTTATCCCCTCAATCGAAAATTGCAATTGGACAAGCCCAACTCCGCCTCCTATCGTTGAACCATGGCTACGTCATTGCAGTTGGACGATCCTTCTGTCGATCTCTTACATCAACTGAGCAGTCAGATGGCCTCGGCAGACGCTCTGCACGAGGTTCTGGCAAGAGTGGTGGATTTTGCGTCGGCACTCATAAAGTGCGATTCCTGCCTGATCTACGTACTCGAAAACGAGGAACTACTCCTGCGCGCTTCAAAGAATCCTCATCCGGAAGTGGTGGACCGGTTGAAACTTCAGATTGGACAAGGCATCACCGGCTGGGTTGCCGAGCATCGCGAACCGGTGGTGATTCCCAAGAACGCTGCCCAGGATCCGCGCTTTCAGGTGTTCCACGAGTTGCCCGAGGATGCCTATGAGGCGTTCCTGTCGGTGCCGCTGGTGTCGCGCGGCCGCGTGGTGGGCGTGATCAACCTGCAGCATCGCCTTCCCCACGTTCACAACCAGAAGGAAATCCGGCTCATCTCTACTGCCGGCTTCCTGGTGGGGGCGGAAATCGAAATGGCCCGTTTGGAAATGGAAAATTCCAATCTGTCGCAGCAACTCGAAACCCGGAAAATCGTGGAACGCGCCAAGGGAATACTGCAGCGCGATCTGTCGCTGGACGAAGAGCAGGCTTATCTGGCCTTGCAGCGGCAGAGCCGCCAAAAGCGGAAATCCATGAGAGAAGTTGCCGAAGCAGTGGTCCTCACCGACGAGTTGCGGCGCGGCTCCCGAACCAACTGAGGCCGAACTGACGGTCACACGAAGGCCGGTAGTGCTCGAGTCGGCCCCAAACGCGGAAGCGGGCGTGAACCTGTGCCCGCCTCCGCATTTGGTTTTACCGGACAGGTTGAGAATCCGGTACCGGACCCAACCTGGCTGTTTCCGAAGCCGCCACCGGCGCCTTGGGTAAAGGATAGTGGAGCGCCAGACCCAAGTCTCCCAGGTAAAGTGTGGTCACGAATGCCTCGCCATCCTGTTCGCGTTGCAGCGTCAGATTGCTGGCGGGAGTGACCCTTTCCTGCGTGATCCGCTGCGGCATCACGATGGCCACGTGGGGGCCGGAGGCCTTGCGAACCACCAGTTGCGACGGCCAATTGGGAGACGCCAGTGAAAATGCATAGTCGCCCGGGGGCAAAACCGCGCCACCCCAATGAGTCTCGCGGGTAAGAGTGAATGTCCCGCTGGCGGCCGCCTGCGCCTGCGCGGAACCGGCCGCCACCCCCAGTCCGGCAACCAGCAGAATCCAAACCTTGAGCAGTGAAGCGATGCGAATCGATTTCATGACCTCATCTCCTTTGTGGGTTGTGGAGAGCAGACACACCAGCGCTCACGCCCAATGTGCGTGCTCGCTCGATTTGTATGGGGACGACGAGGTCAGGAACCGACGGGCCGGAACAACAGGGGCGAGAAAACGAACTTCATAGTTCGCAGTACCTGAGCTTGCAACGTGTTTGCCGCGAGCTACCGGACACTGCTACTGTGCCAGCAGGCCGCGGCCAAGTCCAACGCAAAAAACCGATTCCCGTTATTGAGGGGATGAAACGATGCCGCGCCATTCAGGACTTAACCATGCTGGTGAGCGCAGCTGACGGACGTTTGACTCACACCCCTTCGCCGCATAACATTCTGCTCCGGCAACTGATCGGCTTTCTCTAACGTATTTCTAATGCGCCCAACCATGACCGGCCAAACGATGATCGGCCAGACCATCTCCCATTACCGCGTGCTGCAGAAACTCGGCGGCGGGGGGATGGGTGTGGTCTACGAAGCCCAGGACGAAACCTTGGGCCGTCACGTCGCCTTGAAGTTTCTCCCTCCCGAGCTGGGCTCCGATGCGGCAGCCCTGGACCGGTTTCAGCGCGAGGCACGTGCCGCGTCGGCTCTGAATCACCCCAACATCTGCACCATCCACGAAATCGGCCAGCAGGATGGCAAGTTCTTCATCGTGATGGAACTGCTCGAAGGGCAAACCCTGCGCGAATGCATCCTGGGCAAGCCCTTACCTCTGGACCAACTGCTCGAACTGGCGATTGATATTGCCGGAGCTCTCGAAGCCGCTCACGCCAAGGGCATCATTCATCGCGACATCAAACCCGCCAACATCTTCGTGACCAAGATCGGACACGCCAAGATCCTCGACTTTGGCCTGGCCAAACTGGCCCCGGCACATTCCCAGCCCGCCGAACCGCAGGGCGCAACTGTAGTCAGCGAGGTTCACCTCACCAGCCCGGGCACGGCCATCGGGACGGTCGCCTACATGTCCGCCCGAACAGGCTGCCGGGGAAGAGTTGGACCCGCGCACCGATCTGTTTTCATTCGGCGCTGTGCTCTACGAGATGGCCCCGCGCGCTCGGCCTTCTCCGGAAATACCTCGGCCATGGTCTTCGACGCCATTCTGCACAAGGCGCCGGCTTCTCCCGTACGCCTGAATCCCGACGTGCCGGCGGAACTGGAGCGCATCGTCGGAAAGGCGCTGGAAAAGGACCGCAAGCTGCGCTATCAGAGTGCGTCCGAGATGACGGTGGACCTGAAGCGCTTGCGTCGCGAGATCGATTCCGGCCGGACCAGTTCGGTCTCGGGTTACAGCTCGGTGGTGGCCGTTACTGCCGACCCACCCTCCGGCTCGGCCGCCAAGAGTCGTTCCCGACGCAAGCTCTACGCCCTCGGCGCGGCCGCAGCTGTGATTCTTCTCACGGGAATTGCGTACCTGTTCCGTCCCACGCTGCCTCCACCCCGCATCACGGGCTATACGCAGATTACGCATGACGCAACAGAAATCTTTTGGTGGCCAGGTTGCGACCACCGTCCTCACCGATGGTCCACGCCTGTATGTTCAGGAGAATATCGACGGACGCTTTGTCATTGCCCAGGTGTCGGCCTCCGGCGGAGAAACAGTTCCTATCGCCACGCAGTTACCCAATGTTTCGCTGCTGAATATTTCTCCGGACAAGTCCGAGCTGTTGATTGGCAGCTTCACCGGAGTGCAGCTTGCCCAGTCGCTGTGGGCCTTACCCGTCCTTGGCGGGTCTCCACGCCGCGTGACCGATCTGCCCGCATGGGATGGCTCCTGGATGCCAAACGGGAATCTCCTGATCGCACGCAACGATGAAGTTGTGGAGATTGGACCCGGCGGCACACGCAAATTCGCATCCGTTCCCGACCTCTCCTACTGGTTCCGCTGGTCCCCCGATGGACGGGCCCTCCGCTTTACCAGGAGCCCTTTGATAGGCGCCAACGCCACCTGGGAGATAGCATCTGACGGTAGTAATTTGCATCGCATGCTGCCCCAGTGGTCTACCACGACAAACTCGCAAGGCACGTGGACTGCCGATGGAAAGTATTTCCTGTTTCAGGTGGCTCATCAGACTCACATTGACCTGTGGGCGATTCGCGAGAAGGCCGATTTGTTCGACAAAGTTAACCACGCGCCCGTGCGGCTGACCTCAGGGCCGCTGAACTTCATTTCCCCACAACCTAACGGCGACGCCACGAAAATTTACGCGGTTGGCGAACAGCCGCGCGCCGAGCTTGTCCGCGACGATGCCAAGTCGGGTCAGTTCGTTCCTTACCTGGGCGGCGCTTCAGTCACAGATGTGAGCTTCTCGCCGGACGGCCAGTGGGTCGCCTATTCAACGATTCCAGATGGCACCATCTGGCGCAGCCGAAGCGACGGAACCCAAAAGTTGCAGTTGACATCCAGTCCGCTGATTGCTTTCTTTCCGCGCTGGTCACCGGACGGCAAGCAGATTGCGTTTTCCGCCGGGGACATCGAGCATCCCTGGCAGCTTTACGTGGTTTCCGCCGACGGCGGCACCCCGACCACCGTTCCGGTCGCAAAGTTCTCCGCAATCCGCCCCAGTTGGATGCCGGGCGGCAATTCCATCCTGTTCCATGACTCATCTGGAAGCGGAGGAGGCAGCCTGCTCAAGGTAGTTGAACTGAAAACCGCGCAAGTCTCGACCATGCCCGACTCGAGTGAGATATTTGCCCCAGTCGCTTCCCCTGACGGACGCTACGTCTCCGCAACCAGCATCGACGGCCAGAAGCTCATGCTGTTCGACTTCAGCACGCAGAAATGGTCCGAGCTGGCAAAGATGAACGTGGGATTCACGGACTGGTCGAGAGATGGGAAGTACGTGTATTTCGATACCGGATTGAGTGCCAATCCGGGCGTTCATCGAGTGCGAGTGTCCGACCGAAAAATCGAACGCGTGGCAGACTTAAAAGGCCTGCGCCGCACCGTTAATGCGTGGATCCCCTGGAGCGGCGTGACCCCCGATGGCTCGCCCTTGCTGGTACGCGATATCAGCTCGCAGGAAGTTTACGCACTGGATTTTGAGGCGCCGTGAAACAAAACGGCCGCCCGCAGGCGGCCTTTTCAGCATCAACGAGAATCTTCTAGGACGTGACTCCGGCCCCGGCTTGTGGCGTAGCCGCCGCTGCGGTCGCCGCTGCTGCTTCGTTCAGAATGCGGTGATGGATGGTGAACAGCGCCAGTTCCAGCCGGTCAGAGACTCCGATTTTGTCATAAACGTTGCGCAGGTAGTTCTTGATCACCTGCTCGGTGGTGCCCAGTTGGGATGCGATTTCCTTGTTCTTGTAGCCCTGAACAATGAGCGCCACAATCCGCAGTTCTTTCGCGGTGAGGCGATCGCGCACCCGCAGGCCCACCATATCGTTCTCGGTCAACTCGCTTGGGACCGCGATGTCCTGCACCCAGTTTTCACCACGGGCCACCTTGCGGACGCAATCCACCAACGCGGCGCTGGTCACGTTGCGGTAGACCACGCCGTGAGCCCCTGCGCCCATATAGCGTTGCGCGCTTTCTCCGGTATCGGCCAGCACCACCACGCGGGTTTTCGCTTTGTTGGCAGCTTGCAGCACACCGGGAAAATCGGAATGAAATCCCCCCGCCACCACCAGCACGGCCGCGCGAAATTTGTCCAGGGCCATGAACATCTGTTCCTGGGTCTGCGCTTGCGCCACGATGCGCATTTCGTCTTCCACCGCCAGCACTTTGGCGATTCCTGCCCGGAAGATGGCTTGGTTGTCGGCCAGAATCAATTTGAGCATCGGTTCAGCTCCTCGCCTTAGTGGCGAATGAAATCGTAGGAGTCAATCACACAGGCCACTCCGCGTGCATCTGCGGAGCCCCCGGCGGACTCGTCGGCGCGCACTACACGCCCCCGGCAATGAATGACTACGCCTTCCTTGGCTCCCGTCATTTCCGGCGGCAGGGTGATCTCGAATTCCACGGCCGAGCCCACATCCAGCGCCGCATCGGCCCGGATGTACACTCCCGCAGCGCTCAGATTGCCCGTGACTCCGCTGTGCTCGCCGCCCTCCTCCGACTTATGGATCTTGATCGGTAGTTCCAGGGGAAATCGCTTCCCCGTCCGCGCGTCGGACACAAGGCCTCCTCGCTCCCGCCCGTTTTTCCCGGCCAAATGCAGCTCCATGACCAATCCTGAACTGGAGCCCTTGAATGGTCTGCTTGGGGCGGTTATATCATGGATTACACCCCCCGCAAAAGCCAGATACCTCCTATAGTAACGGTAGCAACTAGGTTCCCCCACACCCCGTACCTTCGTTTCGGTACGCCGTTTGCCAGCTTTCCCAGGAGAGCCGACCCCATCCCGCGCCGTGAACGCTCCTCGGATCCATTCACTCGGTAAATCCAAAACTGCACTTTTCCCGTATTAAAAGCAGCCACAGAGCGGAAACGAGCCATGCCCGAGACCCTTCGCCAACCGCTGCAATTCGACGTCGAGCGCTATGTGCGGCTGTCCAGGAAAGTGGACATCAGCGACCTCGACCTGGCCCAGGCCGCGCGCTATCCGGTTAGTGACGAGGAGATCCGCGCTCTCACCTACATGACCGACATCGAGTCGCATACTATCGTCTACCTGCGCGCCATCCTGAATACCTGCGCGGTCGAGGACCCGCAGACCACTGCCTTTTTGAGCTGTTGGGCCTACGAGGAATTCTTTCACGGCCATACCCTGCGCCAGTTTCTCAATGCGGTTGGAGTGCCGATCTCGGCCACGCGCATCGCCGAAGTTCAGAGGGCCACATCTTTCTTGGAGTGGTTGAAGGAACTGGGATCGTCGGTCCTGTGCCGCTTTTCATCCCACTTCCACGCCGCTTACCTGACCTACGGCGCCATCTCGGAGCTCTCGACCCTGGAAGGCTACGGCGTCCTTGCCCGCCGTACGCGGAACCCGATTCTGGCGGAAATCGTTCGCCGTCTGGCCAAGGACGAACGCCGGCACTTCTCGTTCTATTACAACAAGGCCCGTCTGCAGTTGCAGCCGCGCAACGCGCAACGATTGACCAGCTTCATCATCCGTTATTTCTGGCTGCCGGTGGGCGGAGGAGTGAAACCGGACAGCGAAGTGGATTGGATCCTGTCGTTCATTCTGGGCGACTCTCAGGGCGCGGAAATCGCGCGGCGAATCGATACCACCATCGCCGGGCTTCCCGGTCTGGGATGGTTCGATCGCCTGTCGCGCAGCCGCGAGGAAGCCTGGCTGCAAGTGAGCCGACGATCCGATGGAGCGACGGGCGTCCTCGCCCGTCAACTCTCGCTACCGTAATCAGTATTCCACCGGGATCTCTCTTTGCGAACTTTGCGGAGTCCTTTGCGGTCTTTGCGGTCAAAAGCTCTAACCGCAGAGGACGCAAAGGAATTCAAATCAGAACGCGCCTCCGCCCCCGCCCCCGAATCCGCCGCCTGAAAAGCCGCCGCCGCCCCCGCCGCCAAATCCCGACCCGCCGGAACTGGCTCGTGGTGCGGAGACGAAGACCTGATGCATGTCCGACGCCATGTTGTGCATCGAACTGGAGAAAAATATCGGATTGAAGCCGGTCATTCCGTGGGGAGAAACGTACCAGCTCGGCGGGTTCTGCACGATTCCGGCGAAGGCCTGGGCCCAGTGGTGCTCCACGCCCAGCGCCATCGCGTAGGGCAGATATTTTTCAAACGTGTCCGGCGGCATGCGCTTCAGCCGGTCGGCGTCGACGCGGTTCATGAACTCCTGGAATCCAAGGATGGCGACGCGGGTACGCCCGCCCTGCACTGTCTTCGCCGACATCTCCCGCGCGAACAGCCACCACACAACCGCCGAAATCAGCACGGAGATGATTGCCGGCACGACGGAATTGAATACTTCCTTATATCCGGTGAACTGCGAGATCAGAAACGGCGCCACGATCACCAGCACGGCACCGATGCTATAGGCATTGGCCGAGTCCGGATCGAGCAGGTACATGCCCTTGTTGCGCAACGCCGACTTGATATCCTGCTGAATGACCGGGATCGCCGTGTAGAAGCGGTTCTTCAGGCTGGACAGTCGGGTCTGCTGTCCGCCCGCGAAAATATTCTCCATCATCACCCGTTCATGCGGCGCCAGCCCTTGCCATTCCGTGGCCGGCTTGAGCGAGTGAAAAATGTAGTCCTTGGAATGAAAAACCAGAAGCGTCGTGTCCACCGTTTCTTCAATCTTCACGTAGCCGCGCACCGCCAGGTCCACAATCGTGGAGGTGATATCGCGAGGATGGATGGTGTCATCGATCAGGGCGCCGGATTCGGCCGGTGACATTCCCGGCGGCGGTTCGTACATGGGCGCGACCGAGCGCCCCGGATCCGGATCGCGGCCTTTGAAATACCACAGTCCGAACGTTACACAGAAAGTCACCAGCGGCAGGAACACAATGGGATTGCCGCCCAGGAACCAGAAGGCGCGCGTGATGGCGCCCGGCTCCTTCAGAACGCCCTTGGGAATGAAGATGTCAATGGTCATGCCGCCGCGCATGGGCATTGGATTGCTCGTCTCAAAGGTTACGTTCGCACCGTTGACCTCGGAAGTGGCGTCGCGCTGCGCCGAGCCATAGGCGCCCGTAAACGCCTGCGCCCGGAGCATTCCGGCGGCTTTCTCGGGCAGGTAGACATGGGCCTCGGCATGGTCGATCGGCACCGGCCAGTCATTGCCGGTCACATTCCAGTAGAACTCGTCGTGATCCTCGAAGTAGCGGATGCCGTTGCGTACCAGGCAGTCGATTTCGACGGTGCGGGTCGTGTCCACCGCGTCCGGGATGTAGATCTTCAGATTGCGGTAGCCGCTGGAATTCGTGGCTTCGTATTTGAGCTTCTGTCCCGCCCCGTCGGTGACGCCGATGACATCCAGAAACAGCGTGTAGTTCGTTCCCCGCGGCCCCGGATATTCCACCGGAATCGTTCGATGGATGCCATGCCAGGTCCCCACAAAGACCAGGCCGATCCGCTCTTTCACCAGAGCGGACCCGTCGCCCCCGATCAGGATGGTGTCCTGGAAATCCGCGATCCGCCAGTTCTGGGCGAAAAGCGGCGAGGTCGAAACAAAAACACAAATCAGGCAAAGGAGCTTTTGCCCGCTGCGGTTCATCTTAGAACTTCACCGCCACCGGCTCCCGGTCGGCGGACGCAACCTCAAAGAACTGGCGCTGCTGGAAACCGAACATCCCGGCCAGAATGTTGGTCGGGAAGGACTGTATTTTGGTGTTCAGATCACGCACTACCGCGTTGTAGTAGCGGCGAGAATTCTGGATCGTGTCTTCCGTCTGACTCAGCGACCCCTGCAGCTGCGTGAACTCCTCCGAAGCCTTCAGTTGAGGATAGTTCTCAGCCACGGCAAACAAGCTCTTGAGCGCGCCGCTGAGCTGGTTCTCGGCCTGTGCCTTGTCTCCGGGAGTCGTGGCCTGCATCGCCTGGGAGCGGAACTTGGCAATGTTCTCGAACGTGCTTTTCTCGTGCGTGGCGTAGCCTTTGACCGTCTCCACCAGGTTGGGGATGAGATCGTGCCGCCGTTTGAGCTGGACGTCAATATCCGACCAGGCGTTATCGCAGCGGACACGCAACTGGACCAGGCTGTTGTACATCCCAACCAGAACGACTGCGATGACAACCAGAATGCCCAGGAAGATGAGAGTCATGGGGGTCTCCCTTCGCGCGGAATGGCGACAGGGCCGACGGTAGCACACGGCGTCATCGGGCGCAAACGCCGGCAGGTTCAGCGCCCGTAAAGACCGCCTATCCCCCGTGGGCGGCGCTTGGTTTAAGATGATCTCGAAGTGAATATTACCCGCCTGAGATGCATCGCGAGATGTCTGCCGGTGTTGTGGATTTCCCTGGCCACCGCCCCGGGGATGGCCCAAACCTGCCTCACCGCAGGCGACATGGACGAACCGACCCGGGCGGCGCTGGTGTCCACAGCGCAGCGCTTCTACGACATGGCGGCGCACGGTGACGCGGCTTCCCTGCAGCGCAATGCGATTGCCAGTCTGGCCTCAAATTTCTCCGGCATCGAAGGTGCCGTCAAGGGCAGCCAGGCCAACCTGGCTGGGGCCCAGGCGGTGGCGCGTCCGCCTTTTCTGCTCAAAGCGGAGGGCTCCGCGCCCCTGGCCCGGGCCGAGTTCCTGTGCGGCGTCTTCGGGGCACAGGGGCAAACCCGGGACAGCGCTGTGTTCGTCCTCCCCAACCTGCCCCCGGGAAATTACAGTGTGGTCACTCTGGACCTGACCACCACGGACGGCGCCTACACCGTGTCTTTTGTTCTGCAACAGCAGGCGGGTGACTGGAAGCTGGGCGGCTTCTACGCCAAACCCGCGCAGATCGCCGGTCACGACGGCAACTGGTTCGCCGACCGGGCGCGCGAATTCAGAGCTAAAGGACAGGTGCGCAACGCCTGGTTCTATTTCGGCGAGGCCCGCGAACTCCTGGTCCCGGTTCCCTTCGTGGCCACCGCGACTACCGACAAACTCTACGATGAGATGCAGGTGGTCAAACCCAGCGATGCACCTCCCCTCGACCTGACTGCGACCGGGAAGACTTATAAACTCACCGACCTGTTTCCCGTGCCAGTCGGCCACGATTTCGATCTGGTGGCCAAGTACCAGGCCACGGATGTCTCAGACAGCGGGCTGACGTTTCAGAACAATCTGGCCGTGATGAAAGCGCTGCTGGGAAAGTATCCCGAGTTCCGCGATGGCTTTGCCGGGATTGTGGTGCGTGCTGTGGAACCCTCGGGGCGCGACTACGGATCGATGCTGGCCATGAAGGATATCAAGTAGCTGCGGGCATTTATTCAGGCGCTCGAGGCCCGCCGAACCGGCCCTATTGCTGAAAACCACATTCCTTCGGGTCTTTATCCTTTCGCAGTCCCAAATAAACGGGCGCGCGTAACTTGGAGCCACCCTCCTCGGTTTCATGGGTCCACTCCGAAAACTTAATCTCCGCCACCAGCTGTGGTTTTACCCAGTGCACTTTTCGGAGCGCATCCACATCGCCGGTAAAGGGAGTTTGCTTGGTCTCCAGTTTCTTCAGTTCTTGCCAGACCTGCTTCAGCGTCATCTGGTCGAAACCAGTCCCGGCCTGTCCCACATGAATCAGCTGCCCTTTCTTGTCATAGAGACCCAGTACCAGGGATCCGAAGTATTGGCGGCTTCCCTCGGGATCGGTATACCCGCCGACTACGCAGTCGAGGGTTTGCGTGATCTTGATTTTGAGCCACTCGCGGGTGCGGCGCTCTTCATAGACGCTGCTTCGCCGCTTGGCCAGGATTCCCTCCAGCCCCTGTTGCTTCGCGGCGGCGAACAACGCAGTGCCGCTGGGAAAGTGATCGGAGTAGCGCCCCGGCCCGTTCCCGTCAATGATTCGATTCAGCAGCCCCTTGCGTTGCTCGAGACTGACTCGGCGTAAGTCGTAGCCGTCCAGGTACAGCAGATCGAAGACGTAGTACAGCACAGGAATGTCGGCGCGCCGTCCGCCTTCGCGGATTCCCGTTCGCTGCTGCATCAGGCTGAAGGATGAACGGCCCTGCTCGTCGAGCGCTGCAATTTCGCCGTCGAGAATTGCGCTCTCCGCCTTGATGAAGCCGGGCAGGCTTTGCAGCTCGGGATATTGCGCCGTGAGATCGTTCTGATTGCGCGACACCAGCCGGACTCTCCCGTCTTTAACGAAAGCCACTGCCCTGTACCCGTCCCACTTGATTTCAAAGAGCCAGTCCGGATCGTCAAACGCCTTCTCGACCGTCGTCGCCAGCATGGGATGGATCGCGGTGGGCATCGGACGCTTGACGGCGCCGTCCAGATCCTTAATCCCAGAGGACACGGAGGAATTCTTCTCTACCCCAGCCCGTGGTTGGGATTTGCTCTCGGTCTTAGCTTTTTCAGTTTTTTTGTTTTTTTTTACTCCGTGATCCTCTGTGTCCTGAGCCTGCCCTGAGCGCAGTCGAAGGGTGGTTGATCTTGTCTTACTCTTCTTCTTATCAAATTTCGCAATTGCCTCCGCCAGCCACGGCGCCTTCACCGCTCCGCGTGACGCCGGACGGCTGCTCGTCCATTGCGCCGAGCCATCATCTCCCGCGATCTGCGCCATGCTACGGCCGGTCAGCGCCGACTCGTCATACTGCTCGATGTCATAACCATTCACCGCTGCATCGTCCTGCTTCTTGATCAACAACCACTCCGTACCTTTGGTGCCGGGACGCCGCGAGCGCATGTGAATCAGCGCGAAATCGCCGTTCAGTTTCTTGCCGTGCAGCCGGATCTTGAAATCCCCCTTCTTGAGCATGGCTGAGGCTTCCGCGTCGGTCCCGGGAACAAACTTCCCCTTCACCGGCTCCGGCGAAAGCGGCTCCCACGTGCCCACGTCCCAGACCATGACCGTGCCCGCGCCATAGTTCCCCTCCGGAATCGTGCCCTCGAAATCAAAATAGGAAACCGGATGATCCTCCACCAGCATGGCCAGGCGCTTGTCCGCGGGATCGAGCGAAGGCCCCTTGGGCACGGCCCAGGACTTCAGCACGCCCTCCATCTCCAGCCGGAAATCGTAGTGCAGCCGCGTGGCCCGGTGCTTTTGGACCACGAACCGATGCCCTGACTTCTTCTCCAGTTTGGGCGGGGGCTCGGGGGTTTGTTCGAAGCGCCGTTTGCGCTTGTACTCGTCTAAGGACACAGGGTCATTTTAACCATAAGAACGGCGGGGTCTGGTTCCCGGCCCAAACTGCGCCCTTGAATCGTTTTGACGGGCCGGCACATCTAATTACTCGTTATAACGACTATTGAGGACTAGACCCTATGATCACCATCAGACGCAGTCACGAGCGCGGCGGAGGCGACTTCGGCTGGCTCAACACCAAATTCACCTTTTCCTTCGACCAGTTCTACGATCCAGGCTTCATGGGATTCCGCTCCCTGCGCGTGATCAACGAGGACCGGGTTCAGGCCGGACACGGTTTTCCCATGCACCCGCATCGCGACATGGAGATCATCACCTACCTGCTGGACGGCGCCATCGAGCATAAGGACAGCATGGGCAACGGTTCCATCATTCGTCCCGGTGACGGACAGCGCATGAGCGCCGGCAGCGGCGTGCGGCACAGCGAGGTCAATCCCTCGACGTCCGACGAAGCGCACCTGCTGCAGATATGGATTCTGCCCGACCGCAAGGGCCACACACCGGGCTACGAGCAGAAGGCGTTTCCAGAAGCCGAGAAGCGCGGCAAGTTGCGCCTGATCGCCAGTCCTGATGGCCGGGACGGTTCGGTCACCATAAACCAGGACGCCCGGCTTTACGCGACTCTACTCATACCGGGCCAGGAAGTGAAGCACGAACTCGGCAAGGGACGTCACGCCTGGCTGCAGGTGGCGAAGGGCGCGGTGGAATTGAACGGTGAGACTCTGAATCAGGGCGACGGAGCGGCCGTAAGTGAAGAAAAATTGCTGAAGATCAAAGGCAATGCCGACGCCGAAGTCCTGCTGTTCGACCTGGCCTGACCCAGGTTACAGTCCGCCACACGGCCTCCGACCCTCCGGTCCGGGGCTGTGTCGTTTTTTTAGGATGAACTCATGTGGGCGGCGGCCATTCCCTGACTGGCTGCCCCGCCGCTCTTGAGCGGTATAATCACGCCATCCATGCCCCTCGCAACAGGTACTCGGCTTGGTCCGTACGAGATTATCGTCCTGCTGGGCGCCGGTGGGATGGGAGAGGTTTATAACGCTCGCGACACACGGCTGGACCGCACTGTCGCGCTAAAAGTCCTTCCCCCACATCGTTCCGATCAGGCAGACGCGCGGGAACGCTTCGAGCGCGAGGCGCGTGCCATCGCCTCGCTCAATCACCCCAATATCTGCCAGCTTTATGACGTGGGCGCTCAGGACACGATCAGCTACCTGGTCCTGGAGTACCTGGAGGGTGAAACCCTGGCCGACCGTCTGGCCCGAGGTCCGCTCCCGCTCACCGACCTGTTGCGGTGCGCGACAGAAGTCACCGATGCGCTGGATGCGGCGCACCGGCGCGGAATCGTGCACCGCGACCTGAAGCCCGGCAACATCTTTCTTACGGCGCACGGCGCGTGCAAAGTGCTGGATTTCGGATTGGCAAAGCTGGTGAGCACAGCCGCGCCCGAGCCTGCCGCCGAAACCGTTACGGCCGCCCTGACCATGACCGGCACCGCCGTTGGCACCATCGCCTATATGTCCCCGGAGCAGGCCCGCGGCGAGGCGCTCGATCAGCGGACAGACATTTTTTCCTTTGGCGCCGTGCTTTACGAGATGGCAACTGGAAAACCTGCTTTCCACGGCAAGACTTCAGCAGTCGTTTTCAAAGCCATTTTGGATGAGACACCGGCCCCGCTGGTTCAGCGGAATCCCATCCTGCCCCAGAGATTGAACGAGGTGGTCAGCAAGGCACTGGAAAAGGATCGTAATCTGCGTTACCAGTCCGCTGCCGAACTCAGGACTGATCTGCAGCGGGTGAAACGTGACAGCGAGTCCGGCACGATCGCGGTAGCCCCTCCGCCTCGGCGGAATTTTCCCCGGTGGACTTGGGTTGCCGGGTTTCTGACGGTGCTTTTGGTTGCGGCGATCATTGAACTGTATCGCTATCTGGGACATGGGACCCCGGCGGGCCCCACGAACTGGGAGCAGATGACATTTTTCACGGACTCCGTCGTGTACCCCGCGCTTTCTCCCGACGGGCGCATGCTGGCATTCATTCGAGGGGACAACTCTTTTTTTGGCCGAGGGGATCTTTACGTCAAGCTGCTTCCTTCCGGGGACGCGGTTCAACTTACGCATGATCCGGTGGCCAAACTAAGTCCCGTGTTCTCTCCCGATGGCTCGCGCATTGCTTACGGGACGGTGGGTCCGTGGGACACCTGGGTAGTCCCGGTCCTGGGAGGGCAGCCAGACATCCTCCTGCGAAATGCCTCATCGCTTACCTGGATCGACGGTGGTAAGCACCTCCTCTTTTCCGAAATCAAGCAAGGGCTGCACATGGCGCTGGTCACCACCGATGAGGCGCGTGGGCAAAGCCGTGACGTCTATGTTCCTCCTGGAGAACGCAGCATGGTCCATCACTCCTACCTTTCTCCTGATGGCCACTGGGTCCTGCTGGTCGCGATGGACACTCGGGGCGAGTTGATGCCGTGCCAGGTGGTTCCATTCGATGGCAGCGGAGGCGCGCGGGTTGTGGGGCCTCCCCAGGCGACTTGTACTGCTGGAGCCTGGTCGCCGGACGGCAAATGGGTCTATGTCAATTCCAACCAGAGTGGTCCGTTCCACATCTGGCGGCAGAGGTTTCCCGACGGCCCCCCCCAACAAGTGACTTCTGGGACCACGGAAGAAGAAGGTATCGCCATGGGCCCAGACGGGAAATCACTTCTCACCTCGGTGGGGGTTCGCGACGCCACCGTCTGGATCCATGACGCGGGCGGGGACCGTCAGCTTTCGTCGGAAGGAAGCACGTTCTGGACTACCTTCTCCCAGGATGGAAGCAAGCTCTATTACCTGATGCAGAGCGGGCAGAGTGGGATCGAGATTTGGTCCAGAGAGCTGAGCTCCGGCAAGACCGAGCGGGTGGTGTCAGGCACCGCCGTCCAGCCCGGTTCCACGATGGAATTTTACAGCGTCTCTACGGACGGCAAGCAGGTTGCGTTCTGCTTGCAAGACCAGAAGGGCTTTTCGCGGATCTGGCTTTCGCCCACCGATCACCGGTCGTCACCGCGCCAGGTAGCATCTGCCGCCAGTCAGGACTCGCCGCTTTTCCTGCCCAACGGCGACCTGGTGTTGCGTGCCACTGAAGATGGGGAGAATTTCTTGTACCGCTCCCGCCAGGATGGTACCGAACGGCGCAAGATCACTCCCGACCCGATTGTCGACCTGAACACAATCTCTCCCGATGGCCGTTGGGTTGTGGCTACGGCTAAGGTAAGGGACGCCGAGCAGTCGGTCGCCGTCACTGCCTTCCCGCTTGACGGCGGTGCACCCGTGCGCGTTTGCAACTCATTTTGCGGAGCCCGTTGGGACATCAGCGGGAAGTTCCTCTATCTCACCTTCAACGGCGCGGGTGACTCGAATACCTACGCACTGCCGGTGAACCCGGCTCGCGGTATTCCGGGTCTCCCGCCGGGAGGCGTGGCTTCAAGAGATGACTTGAAGGCCGATAAACGAGTTGTCGTGATCCCGCAACTGATTGATTCCGCCGCCGGACCGAATCTTTATTCCTACACGCGCGAAAACACGCGGCGGAATATCTACCGCATCCCATTGCCCGACTAGCCTGCGAAGGCCTACAGGGGGTTAGTCAGGCTCTCGTTGTGCCCGGCAACGATGTTTAGCGGGAGTGCCCCGCTGGCGGCTGGCCGCGCCGCTTTTCCCTCTTGACTCCCAACTCGCTCCCGGCGGACAATTCCCCGGCTGTCGTGCCCAAGAGCCCGCAAGCACGGCTCAACCGCATCTCGTAAGACCGCTCGGGAGGGGTCTTTTATGTCTAAGCGCAACCTGCTTGGCGCCCTCGTACTGTTGATCGCGGCTCCGGGTCTGACCTGGGCCCAGGCGGTTTGCCCGTTGAACGGTACGGGCAGCCTCAAGCTGATTTGCATGCTTCCTCAGGCGCTTGGGGCATCCGGCTTTAACTACGGACTGCTTGGCGTTACCCGGCCGTTTCCGAAGATCACTCCGATTACCCAAGCCGTGGGCACCCGGCTGTCCCAGCTGCCCATCGCTTCCCCGTCTTCCGGCATCAGCTTCGTCTACGACCCCGCCTTGAAGACATTCTCGCCCTCGACCGACGAGAGCCTCGGCCCCATTTTCGGAGAGCGCGCCGGCACCATCGGCCCGCACAAGCTGTTTTTCGGGTTCAGCTATCAATACTTCAAGTTCGATACCGTCGACGGGCATAATCTGGACAACATTCCCATTACGTTTCAGCCGGCTCCGGTGCCGGCGTCCGCTTTTCCGCCCGCCTTCATGGTGCCCGCCTGTAACACCGCCGGCTTCCCCGCGGCCTACGATGGCAGCCCGTGTTTTGTACGCGACTTTTTTGAAGCCAATTTCAACATCAATGTGCGAGTCCACCAGTATGGCTTCTATGTAACGTATGGGGTCACGGATCGGCTGGAAGTGTCCCTCGCGCTGCCTGTTTCCAACGTGTCCATGAGCGTCGTGACCCAGGCCACGATTGTGCCCAATTCGTTTGCCCCCCAGCCGCCGTTTCTTCTGAACCGGTTCAACTTCTTCAATCCTTCCATCGCCAACGCCGCGCCTCCGCCCCACGTAGCGGTTCCGAATTGTCCGGCCGCGCCCTGTTTTAACGCGGTGTTTTCCGACTCCCGGAGCTTCACCGGCATCGGAGACCTGGTTCTGCGCGAGAAGTATCAGGTCTATGAAGGAGAGAGAGCCGGGTTCTCAATTGGCCTGGAAGCCCGTTTGCCCACGGGAGATGAAGAAAACTTCACGGGTTCCGGAGCTGTCGGCCTCAAGCCGTTCGCGGTCTTTTCCTACAAGAGCCGGATCTCGCCGCACGTGTCGGTAGGATACGAAATGAATGGAAGTTCCATCCTGTACGGTAACTTTGTGGCTACGGCCGAGACTCCAAACAATGTGAAAAGCGCGCTTCCTTCCCGTTTCTTGTATGTCGCAGGCGCGGATTTTGCGCCCACCAAGCGCATCACCGTTGCCTTCGACCTCTATGGCCAGCGCCTGTACGGAGCGTCAGAACTGCTGTCTGCCCAATTTACGGATTTCGGCGCATGCAACGATGCAAACTGCGCGGTCGTGACCCCAGGCACGTCCCACCCGACCATCGACATCAACCAGAAAACAGACCTGAACATTATTGACGCATCGCTGGGCGCGAAATTCCGCTTGTTCAAACATCTGGTGGCTACCGGAAACGTGCTGTTTAAGTTGAACGACAGCGGCCTGCGGGCCAACGTCGTGCCCCTGGCCGGGATATCGTACAGTTTCTGACGTCGCCGCCGGGCCTGGACCCGGTTTAACATCCCGGTTCGCTTACACTCTGAATTTCCCCAATCCGCGCCCGCTGATTAACATATATTGATCCTTGGTTTTCTATGTGGACGGGACCTGCGTCCTGGTTTCGCCACGCTTTTGACGAAACCGGCCGCGGTCCCACATCAGGAGTCGGCACAATAAAGCCAACAGGAGCATGCGGGTGGAATCCTTCGGAGCACGGCTCAAGCGGGAGCGCGAACAGCGCAAAATCACGCTCGACGATATTGCGCTCTCCACCAAGATCGGCGCCCGCTTCCTGGCCGCCCTTGAGGAAGAGCAGTTCGACCGTCTTCCCGGAGGAATCTTCAACAAGAGCTTCGTCCGTGCCTACGCGCGCTATCTTGGCATTGACGAGACTCAGGCCGTCGCTGACTACGTCGCCGCCAGCGCCGAAACTCTGCCCGAGAGCCGGCCGGAGGAAACCATTGATCTGGCGGCGATGGCGGCGCAATCGAAGAAGACTGACCGCAGCACGGGCGGAATCCCCTGGGGAGCCTTTGCCCTGGCTCTCTTGATCGTTGCCTTCAGCTTCGCGGTCTGGGGTTTCTATTCACGGGAAAAGACGGCCAGGCCGGCTCGGGCTCCCTCCCCGCTCCCCAAGGCTTCCACCCCGGCTCCCGCAAATGTCACGCCTGATGCGCTGAGTAAGCCCTCCCCGCCGGAGATGGCCAGCGCATCGTCCCAACCCGCTGCAGGCCTTTCCGATGCAGGACCGGCGCCGGAACCCGCAGCGCCTGTATCGGCACCACCTCAATCCGCGTCACCCCAATCCGCTGCACCAGAACCTGGCACACCCGGATCCACCACATCTGTACCCGCGGTAGCGGCGGCCGCCCCACCACCTGTGCCTGGGTCAATTCCGGGTTCTTTTCTGGTGCAGGTTAAAGCCCGCGAGGATTCCTGGGTCTCCATCGTTGCCGACGGCAAGCCGGTGATGGAGCAGATCCTTTCGGCGTCGGCCGAGAAGTCCATCGAGGCTCACAGCCAGGTCATCCTCAAGACTGGAAACGTCGGTGCGCTGGATATTCTGTTCAACGGAAAGCAACTCCCGCCACAGGGCAATTTCAGCCAGGTCAGGACTCTCACTTTCGACTCCAATGGACTCCACCCCGGAAGCACGCGTCCCCAATGAAACTCCGTTCAGTTCCTGCAATCGACACTGGAAGGCGTGGAATCCCCAATGGCTGCCGGGAAGCCTCGGGCGGGCCTAAGATCATTGCGTCCCGGCCCCTTCTCTGTTACTTTTTGAGAGGCCGCAAAACGCTCATTTATAGGCTTTTGTGTTCTGAATTTCCCTCCAGAGACTGACGCCCAGATGGCTTGAAGGAGAAGCTGCTTGTCATCCAAGAATCGCTATCTTTTTACTTCCGAGTCGGTGACCGAAGGCCACCCCGACAAGATTGCCGACCAGATTTCCGACGCCATTCTCGACGCCTGCCTTTCCGAAGATCCCCTTAGCCGGGTGGCGTGCGAGACGCTCACCGCCACCGGTCTGGTAGTGATCGCCGGCGAGATTACGACCAAGGCGTATGTGGATTTCCAGTCCCTGGTTCGGGGCACCATTTCCTCCATCGGATACAACAATGCCCTGTACGGCTTCGACTCCAACACCTGCGCCGTGATCTCCACCATCAACAAGCAGTCCGGTGACATCGCCATGGGCGTGGATACCGGCGGCGCCGGCGACCAGGGAATGATGTTTGGCTATGCCTGCAACGAGAATGCAGAGCTGATGCCGACCCCGATTTCGCTGGCCCACAAGCTGACCATGCGCCTGGCGGAAGTACGGAAACATGGGCGGCTGCCTTATCTGCGGCCGGACGGCAAATCCCAGGTGACGGTGGAATACGACGAGCATCGCAAACTCAAGCGGGTCGACGCGGTAGTGATCTCCACCCAGCATTCGGAAACCGTTACCAACGACGAACTGCGCTCCGACATCCTGAAGCACGTCATCCAGGCCACCATCCCCGCCCATCTGCTCGATGAAGACACCAAGTACCACATCAATCCCACCGGACGTTTTGTGATTGGCGGTCCCATGGGAGACACCGGCCTGACCGGACGCAAGATTATCGTGGACACCTACGGCGGCATGGGGCGTCACGGCGGCGGCGCCTTCAGCGGCAAAGATCCGACCAAAGTGGACCGCTCGGCCGCCTACATGGCGCGACACATCGCCAAAAATATTGTGGCCGGTGGGCTGGCTGAGAAGTGCGAAGTGCAACTGGCGTACGCCATCGGCGTAGCCGACCCAGTAAGCATCCTGGTCGACACTTTCGGCACCCACAAGGTGGACCCAGAGATCATTCCGGACCTGGTGCGGGCGCACTTCAAGCTGACCCCCAAGGGCATCATCGACTCGCTGAGATTGCGCCGGCCGATTTATTGCAAGACCGCGGCCTACGGGCACTTTGGCCGCAACGATCCCGACTTCACCTGGGAAGCGACCAACAAGGCCGCCGCACTGGCCAGCGACGCGGGCTTGCGCGAGCCGGCCGGGCAAGGTGCTCACAAGTAATCGCTTTAGCCACAAGGTTCAGTCAGTTCAACCACCCACGCGCCACAGGAGAAGCATGTCGACCACGACTCCGCCAATGAATAGTGATGTCAAGACCCTGGACTTCGCCGATCTCGGCAAAAAGCGCATTGACTGGGCCAACCAGTCGATGAAGGTTCTGCAGATCATCCGCAAGGAGTTCATCAAGAACCAGCCCTTGAAGGGCATCCGGGTTTCGGCCTGCCTGCACGTGACCGCCGAGACCGCGAATCTGGCTATCTGTCTGCGCGACGGCGGCGCCGAAATGGTGTTATGCGCCTCCAATCCTTTGTCCACACAGGACGACGTGGCCGCCAGCCTGGTGCGCGATCACGGAATCCCGGTGTTCGCCATCAAGGGCGAGGACAACGACACTTACTACAACCACATCCTGGCCGCGATCGACCACAAGCCCCACATCACCATGGACGACGGCGCCGACCTGGTGACCCTGCTCCACACCAAGCGCCAGGACGCGCTCGAAGGCGTGATCGGAGGGACCGAGGAGACCACCACCGGCGTGATCCGCCTGCGTGCCATGGCAAAACAGGGCGTGCTGCGTTTTCCCATCGTGGCCGTGAACGACGCCGACACCAAACACCTGTTCGACAACCGCTACGGCACCGGCCAGTCCACCATTGACGGCATCATCCGCGCCACCAATTATCTGCTGGCCGGATCGAAGTTCGTGGTGGCGGGCTACGGCTGGTGCGGACGCGGGCTGGCCAGCCGGGCGCGCGGCGCCGGAGCCGAAGTGATCGTGACCGAAGTGGATCCGACCAAGGCGCTCGAAGCCATGATGGACGGTTTCCGTGTCATGTCGATGAACGAAGCGGCGCGCATCGGCGACGTGTTCTGCACCGTCACCGGCAACAAGAGCGTTCTGACCAAGGAACATTTTGACGTCATGAAAGATGGCGCGATTATCTCCAACTCCGGGCACTTTAATGTGGAGATTGATATTCCGGCGCTGGAGAAAATGTCGTCGTCAAAGCGGACCACGCGCAGCTTCGTGGAAGAGTATTCGCTGCGCGACGGCCGCAAGATCAACCTGCTGGGCGAAGGCCGACTGATCAACCTGGCTGCCGCGGAGGGACATCCGCCATCGGTGATGGATATGAGCTTCGCCGATCAGGCGCTCTCGCTGGACTACGTGGTGAAAAACTACAAGACGCTGGAAAAGCGGGTCTACAAGGTTCCCGAAGAAATCGACAAACGGGTGGCAAAACTGAAGCTGGAGTCGGTGGGAATCAAAATCGATAAGCTGACACTGGAGCAGGAAGAGTACCTGGCGGGCTGGTCAGAAGGAACGTAGGGCAGTTTCAGTGAGTCCCACGTCTCGCAGAGGGTGCCCCAGGTCTCGAATGGGGATCTCGAATGACGTGCCCCAGGTCTCGCCGCTTTTGCGAGACCTGGGAAACCAAAAGAGCTTCTTCTGTTAATCAAACCGGACAGGAACGAATCTTCATCACCAAAATCCCGGTGTCATTGATGCGCACCAGGCCCGGCTCTCCGTAAAAGTACGAACGGAAGCTGCTCCACGGCCACTGCTCAGATGAAGCGACGAGTCCTCTGTTGACCGGATTCCGGTGAATGTAGCGCAGCTTCTCGATTCTTTTCTGCTCAGTCCAGACATTGAAGTCATAGAAGCGGGCCTGCCAGATGTGCCTTGAGACGGAGCCCGGCCAGAGCAAGCACGACGAACCGGTGAGGCGTCGGGAAAAACCGAGCTTGAGGGCCTGGACAACCGTGGAAAGCGTCTCGCGCTGCGGTTCGCTTACCAGCAGATGAACGTGCTCGGGCATGACCACGTATCCCAGGACGACAAAACGGTAGCGGCGACGAATGTTTTTCAAGAACCTGAAGGAACAGGTCACGGTGGCGCGCGGTGTCGAGGAGAGGCCTTCGCTGATAGCAGCTGAATGTGAGAAAGTGCAAGTCGCCCGAGCCATAGAAACGGTGCAGGTTGCGAGGCATGGTGGAGGAAGGGTATCGGGCGGGACTGATGCAGGTCTGTGACCGATGAACATGGTGGATTTTCCCAGCTCTCGCAAGAACGGCGAGACCTGGGGCACCCCCGCCTGGGTACCCGTCGGAGGTGATCCCGCATCTAACCAGTCATGGGGCGTGCTGTGATCTCGATGGTGATTCTGCTTCTTGTAACTTCTTTCTCCTCGGCGGACGATCTGCAAACCGCCAGGGTGCTGGCCGTGAAAGCCCACGAAAACGGGCGCATCGCGTTCTGGGAGGGCAGGACTCCCATCTATGACGGCTATCCTCTCTATGACATCACTCTCTTAATCGGCCAGAAGAAGTACGTCGTCCGCTACGAAAGCCTTACCGGTTTCTATCCTTCCGCCTGGAAAGCTGGCCGCGAGATCCAGGTTCGAATTCAGGGCAAGGGCAAGATCTACCTGATCAATGGTGAGGAAGAGGTGCTGGCCGGCATTTACAATGCGCGCGCCCAGGACTGCGTGTTGCCGACCGGACCGTCCGCTGTGCGGGGCGCAGGTCCGCAAGTGCCTTGCGATTGATGGGACAGATACACCGCACTGCCTGTTCGCACCGCGTCGAATTGTTTCCTTTCCGCTGTGGTAAATTCACAAACAACCATGAAAGACGTTGCTTCCTGGGCTCTGAACACGGCCGCGCTCCGCGGAGCGTCCTACGCTGACGTTCGTCTGGCCGAGGATCGCAGCCGCGCACTGTCCACAAAAAATGGAAAGGTCGGCAGCGCTTCGGTTTCGGAGTCGTTGGGCTTCGGGGTGCGAGTCATCGCCGATGGCGCCTGGGGCTTCGCCGCGTCGGACGACCTTAGCCGGGCGGCGGTTGAGGCCACGGCCGCGCGCGCGGTGGGGATCGCCAGAGCGTCGGCGCAGGTAAAGCAGCAGGACATCCGCCTGGCGCCAGAGAAGGCAGCGACCGCGGAGTGGATGTCGCCGTTTCAGATCGATCCCTTCACCACCTCGGTCGAACAGAATATCGACCTGCTGTTGAAGATCGATACCGAGTTGCGGTCGGTTGAGGGCGTCACCCTAGCTGAGACCAACCTGAATTTCCGGCGCGACGAGCAGTGGTTCTATTCGTCCGAAGGCTCCGACATCCATCAGACCAAATACACCACCGGAGTGGGCTATGCGGCCTACGCTTTCGCCGGCAACGAAATTCAGAAGCGGTCGTATCCGAATTCTTACGGCGGGCAGTGGCAAAACAAAGGCTACGAACTGGTGGAAGAATTGAAACTGGTGGAGAACGCGCGCCGGGTCGGCGAAGAGGCGGTGGCCCTGTTGAAGGCGGACAAATGTCCCGAGGGTGTGTTCAATATCATTCTGGACAGCTCGCAGCTGGGACTGCAGATCCACGAGTCGGTGGGGCATCCCATTGAGCTCGACCGGGTGCTGGGCATGGAGGCAAATTTTGCCGGAACATCCTTTCTGACATTAGACAAGCTGCGCACGCTCCGCTACGGAAGCGAACTGGTGAACGTGGTGGCCGACGCCCGCCAGGAGCATGGCCCCGGGCTGGGTACGTTCGCATTCGACGATGAAGGCGTGCCCGCGCAATGCACGCCCATCATCACCCGCGGATTGTTCACCGGATATCTGAGCTCGCGGGAGACGGCGCACACCATCGGAGCGAATCGTTCAGGAGGAACGCTGCGGGCCGAAGCCTGGAACCGGCTGCCGATTATCCGCATGACCAACATCAGCATTCTGCCCGGAGAGAAGCCGCTGACTCAGGAACAGCTGGTTGCAGCCACCGGCCGCGGCATCTACATGGAGACGAACCGCTCGTGGTCGATCGACGACAAGCGCTACAACTTTCAGTTCGGCTGCGAAGCCGGATGGGAAATCAAGAACGGTAAACGTACCCGTATGCTGAAGAACCCATCGTACTCAGGCATCACCACAGAATTCTGGAACTCGATGGACGCAATCTGTTCGCGGGAGGAATGGGTGCTGTGGGGAACGCCACACTGCGGGAAAGGCCAGCCGCAGCAGGTGATGGGAACCGGACACGGAGCGGCGCCGGCTAGATTTCAGAACGTGAAGGTGGGCACGGCGTACAAGGGAACGTGAAATGAGTGGGCACCCCGTTCCTGTCTCTCAGGTTTCTGGAGTGACGGGCTGGCGCCGGCCACTGAAAGCTGCATGCTGACAAGAGACCAAGCTGGCAAGATTTTCGAGCGTATCAAGCGACACTCCACCGCCGACGAAGTGGAAGTGCTCTTCTACGGAGGCAAGAGCGCGCTCACGCGCTTCGCCAATAATGTCATCCATCAGAATGTGGCGGAAGAGAATTACGGCCTGTCGGTGCGGACGGCATTCGATGGCCGCACGGCACGGGCCACCACCAACAAATTCGACAACGAGAGTCTCCAGCGAGTCGTACAGGCCTCGGAGACTCTAGCCAAAGTTCAGCATTCCGACCCGGATTTGCTGCCCATGCCGGACGCGGGCAGCGCCGGTGACCCACCAGTGATACCCAACCGCCATTTTGCCCAGACCGCCGAACTGACTCCCGAGCTGCGCGCGGAGGGCGTAAAGAAAATCGTGGCTGTGGCCGACCAGCACCAGCTCACCGCAGCTGGGATCTTCTCCTGCTCAGAATCAGTCGAGGGAATTTTCAACTCGCGCGGGTTAACCGCATGGCATACCCAGACCTCGTCGGAGATCTCTGTCACCATGCTGGCCGTCGATTCCTCAGGATGGCAGAAGGCAAACTGTCCCGACGTCAGCCAGCTGGATCCAGCGAAGCTGGCGGAAATTGCGGCGCGCAAAGCCATCGCCTCGGCCCGTCCGCGGGAAATTCCAGCGGGAAAATACACCGTCATTCTGGAACCGGCCGCCGTCCTCGACATGGTGGGCTTCATGTTTTTCGATTTCGGCGGGCTCTCCATTCTGGATCAGCGATCGTTTCTGAATAACCGGGTGGGCACAAGAGTCTTCGCCGAGGAGATCGATATCCGGGACGACGTGGCCCACCCCTTGCAATCCGGGAGCCCGTTCGATGGCGAAGGCGTCTCCCGGCAGCGGGTGCAACTGGTGGAAAAGGGCGTGGTCAAGCGTCTGGTGTATGCGCGGGCTACCGCGGAAAAGATGAAGCGCTCGGAGCATCAAGATAAGGTGGGCCCGGTGCAGGCGACGGGGCACGGCTTTCCGTTGCCCAATGAGATGGGGGAAGCACCCATGAACATCGTCTTCGGGCCACCGAGGAATCCGAAAACGGTGGAGCAGATGATCGCATCCACCGAGCAAGGCATGCTGGTCACGCGGCTGTGGTACATCCGCGAAGTCGATCCCTACGAGAAGATTCTTACCGGCATGACCCGGGACGGAACTTTCTACGTAGAAGACGGCAAGGTCCGCTATGGAGTGCGCAACTTCCGCTTCAACGAAAGCCTGATTCAGATGCTCTCGAACGTGGATGGCATGGGCACGCCGGTGCGGGCCAGCGGAGAAGAGTCCTTCGACATGGTCGTGCCCGCGATGAAGGTTCGGGAGTTTAACTTCACGGAAGTAACGAAGTTTTAGAAGCAGCTGTCAGCTCTCAGCCGTCAGCCTTCAACAACACCGTGGATTCCAGCCGTTTCGGATCCCCAGAGATCCAAAGATCCGATGCGTCAGCCGATCTATGTGTCAGAGATCACCTGTCACGTACCACGGTCGCTTTCGGCCCGAAATGGTGACAGCTGCCGACCGCTGATAGCTAGCCCCAGCCTAAGCAGTACCCCAATCCCCTCGCAATTCCATGACCCGCAAGGGGTTACCCCTACTAGTTCCATGACTTCCGTAACTTTTGCCGGCTGGTTCCACGGTGTAATCTGCCTCACGTAATGTCGAACAATGGGCAATTTGCGGAAGGCGGAGGTCCCAGTGCCGGCGCAGAAGCTCGGAAAGAAAACTCGACATCGGTGACTCCTCAAGCTGTGAACCCAGAGCCCAGACAAAAGAAGAGCGATCGCGCGCGCTACTCGGACATGCAGAGCGCAGTGCGCTTCCCCATCAAGCTACCGGTTTCGCTGAAGTCGAAATCCGGAGCCAATCCGGCCGAGACCCAGAACATTTCCGCCAACGGAGTTCTGTTCGAAGTGGACTCGGAAATGCTGGTGGGATCGCTGGTGGACTTCACCATTCTGCTGCCTGCGGACGTGGTGGGAGCGGACGCCAGCGTGCAACTCGATTGCCGTGGCCGGGTGGTACGGAACATTGAGGAAGATGGCCGCCGCGGTGTGGGCGTGGTCATCGACGAATATCGTTTTGAGCGCCGTTGAGCGCAAGGAAACAGATGGCAAGCATTCCCGCCAGCATGGAGAGTAACGCCGAACAGCCGCTGGAAGCCGACGGCCGGTTCATCCGCGTAATTGTGGCGGACGGCCAGGCGATTTTCCGCGCTGGACTGCGCAAGATTTTTGCTCTCGAAGACAACATCCGCGTGGTGGGACAGTCGGAGACGTTGGCCCAGACACTCTCCGCCGCCAAGAAATTCAGCGCTGACATCCTGATCCTCGAAGCTGCCCTGGCCGCGAATCCAGCCGAGGCGGTGACGGATCTGCTGCGGCAGACTCCGGGCCTGCGTCTGGTGGTGGTAACAGCGCAGCCTGACGAAGAACTCACCCTGGAACTTCTACGCCGGGGGGCGCACGCAATTGTGGCGCGCGACGTGGAGCCGGAACTGCTGGTGGACTGCCTCCGCAAAGTCGCCGAGGGCCATCCCTGGCTGGACGCCCGCGGCACCCAGTGGGTGCTCGAGGCCTACCGCACCCAGGCCATACGACCCGTCACGCCCCGGCCGAGGGTGCAGCTCACGCCGAAGGAATCGCTGATCGTTTCCTGCGTAACCCAGGGCATGAAAAACAAGGAAATTGCGCTGCGCGTGGGCACGACCGAACAAGTAGTAAAGAATTATCTGCGCAAGGTGTATGACAAACTCGGCGTAGCCGACCGGCTTGAGCTGGCTCTGTTTTGCCTGCACAATCGGGTTCTGGACGGCAACGCGAAGGTGCCACCGGCGCCGGCACCAGCGCCGTCGCCGTCGCCGTCGAATGGCAGCCCCGCCGGCATCACTCCTGCAGCCATCGAAACTTCGGTAAAAGTCACCAACTAGCCCAGGCGTCGGGCCTTCGGACCTCGGACCTTAGACCTCGAGGATCCCACTTCTGCTCTTAGATCTCTGCTTTTGAATTTCCGCTCTCAGATCTCTGCTCTTAGCATTTCGGCTCTTGGACCTCTGTTGTCGGACCTTGTCTTGGACCTCCGTTCCCGGAGTTCGAGTGGTCAGGACTTATCCGGAGGGCCGGGTCGCGGGCGCCGGGTTACAGATGGCCGAGTTACAGATGGCTGAATTGCGTGGCCGGGTTGCGGTATGCGGTCGTGGGCCATAGAATCGGAGAGCAGGAATTGGGGCGCCGCACGATGATCGCTCTGACCGCGCAGCTGTCCCGCGCTTGCCGCAGCAATCCCCTTCCGGAGAGATGGCCGAGTGGCTGAAGGCGCACGCTTGGAAAGCGTGTTTACTCGAAAGGGTAACGTGGGTTCGAATCCCACTCTCTCCGCCACACAGTCTGAGCCGCGGAGAAATTAGTCTGTATTACTGCAAGAATCGGTGAAAATCGCCGCAATTTCGCAGGTCTTGCCTTCAAACCGTACCGGAGAAAGTGTCCCGTCGAAGCCCGCGGGCAAGTTTTCTGGCGCTTTTCTCTGGAGGCCACACGCACAGTCCCCCTTTCAGCGCTCCATCAGGCGAATGCAATGCGATCACAGACCGATGATGCGGCGAAAGCTCAAACGTGGTTAGTCCGCAGCGTAAGGGAATAAGACAGGACCGCATAGATGCCCGTAATTGCCAACAACAGAGACGTCACACCAAATGCCGCGATCAATGCAAGATTGAACGTGCGGACGCTCAGCGCAGACCGGAGATACCAATCGATCGGTCTCATGGGCAGTTCCG